>CAZMZE010000040.1:0-117977 GCA_964570875.1 uncultured Dehalococcoidia bacterium | reverse complement strand
GTACAAAAAACTTCTGGCAAACCCCGATGCTTTGAGATTCAGAGATAATGTGGTAAATCTTGATGTGGAAAAGAGATTTCTTGCACCTAATTCTGTGAAAGTAGATGATGAAGGCTTAGTATACATCGTTGATACAGGTCGATTTAGAGTTCAGATATACAGGAATCCGGCTGTTGAGTTGACTCCGGATATGATTGCCCCACCAGAGATGCATCCAGACCCAGTAGTTTATTAGAGAACGACTGACCCGCAATCATTGAATTGCAAGACCATACCGATTCATATAATTGTTGAATATCAGTCGACGTCTAAGAGGAGCCAAAAGAATGTACGAAACAAATATGTACGAAGGTATGATAGCTGAGACGGTCAATATTACGGGCAATAGTGGAGACGTCATTAATTCCTATTGTGCCCGTCCTTTAGGGCCAGGCCCTTTCCCCGCGGTTATTTTAATTCATCATTTACCTGGTTGGGATGACTGGTATCGGGAAGCTACTAGGAGATTTGCATCTAGTGGATATGTAGCGATATCTCCTAATTTATATTTTCGGAGTGGGCACGGAACTCCGGAAGATGTGGCGGCTAAAGTACGTGCTGATGGTGGAGTTGCGGATGATCAAGTGATGGGTGACTTACAAGGCACTCTCAAATATATAAGGTCACTTCCATATACAACTGGTAGTATCGGGGTGTTTGGAACCTGTTCAGGTGGGAGACATGCAGTACTAGCAGCCTCCCTATTGAAAGGAATAGACGCAGCGGTGGATTGTTGGGGCGGGCGTGTTGTGATGCCTGAGTCAGAACTTAATGAGAAGCAACCAGTGGCTCCATTGGATTATACAAAGGACATATCCTGTCCGCTACTTGGTTTATTTGGAGAAGAAGATGATAGTCCATCTCCGGAACAAGTAGCTATTCATCAAAAAGAACTTCAGAAATATGGGAAAAATCATGAGTTCCATATGTATGCCAATGCGGGGCACGGATTTTTTTATGGGCACAGGCTTGCTTATAGACCTGAACAAGCAATAGATGGCTGGGCTAAGATATTTAAATTTTTCGCAAGATATTTGTCTTAGCTGGCCGTGTAACACATAGAAAAATAGGAGAGTAATAGTGTGCACTATGATAGTGGAAAAGTCTGAGATTTCAGGTATGGGAAAGGGCGCAGAAGGATGGTTCAACGTTAACGCTGTGAATGTCTCATTCGATCATCCGCTACATTCACCAGAGGACCATGCGCTGAATATCGACTTTGTAAATAAGGAGATGGGCCCGGGTGCACGAGTAGCGGTAGAATTGTCACCAGATTCAGCAGAGGGCTTGGTTCGTGCAATAACGCAAGCTATGGCACGAGGGGAGCAGTCACTCCATTCTGCAGATTAAACCAGCATCAAATTCCCACAAATACAGTAAATCTTGAAGAATTAATGTATTTGCAGGAAAGTTAGTGGGAACTCTTAGTTAATATTTTTTCAACTAAGGGATGTGTTTAGTAGCGGTTTCCGCCACCGCCACCGCGATCTTCTCGTGGTCGAGCCTCGTTAACTGTTAAAGTCCGGCCATCAAAATCTTTGCCATTAAGTGCGTTTATAGCAGCTTCGGCTTCGTCATTGTTGGCCATTTCAACGAACCCAAATCCTCTCGCACGACCAGTCATGCGGTCAGTTATGATTCTGGCTGATGTGACTTCTCCGTATTCAGCGAAAGCTGAATTCAGTTTATCCTCGGTTGTCTCAAACGGTAAATTGCCGACATATATATTCATGCAGCACCTCTTATTTAAAATCTCCTCATCCGGGCAAGGGCCTCGCACTCTCTTTTACTGCATATTCCAGTGACTCGGAAGCGGGTCAACTTTGCAATTCGGTCTTGGAGTCATAACAATTGTACCACGAGGACATGGTTTGATGGCAACACAAGTTGATTTCAGGCCTGTTTTGTATAGCCTAAGTGCATCTTGTTTTTAATCGAAGCTATGATTTCTGGGGACGGTATTTGAACGAGTCCCGTAACTGGACAGTTCGATTGAATATAATAGCATCGGGAGATGAATCAATAGAATCAACACAAAAATATCCAACTCTTTCAAATTGGTACGACTTCCCAACGGACGCATTTTTAAGGGACGGCTCTAATTTGCACTCCTTAAGTGTCTTTAGTGAATCAGGATTTATTTTTGTTATATGTTGATCACTGTCATCAATTGCAGGAGTCAACAGCCGATCATAAAGGCGAACCTCAGCTTGAATTGCATGTGCTGCTGAAACCCAATGTATAGTGCCTTTAACTTTCCTTCCATCTGGGGAATTACCACCTCTGGTTGCTGGATCGTAACTGCATCGGACCTCAGTGACCTCCCCTGCATCATTTTTGACAACTTTCTCACATTTTATGAAAAACCCATACCTGAGACGTACTTCCTTGCCTGGAGATAGTCGGAAATATTTTGGTGGTGGATCTTCCCGGAAGTCATCTCTTTCTATGTAAAGTTCGCGCGAGAATGGTATTTTTCTAGATCCTGATGACGAATCTTCAGGATTATTGACGGCATCTAATTCTTCTTCAAAATCCTCTGGATAGTTTTCTATCACTACTTTTAGAGGATCCAAAACTGCCATTACTCTGGTCGCTTTTTTGTTTAGATCTTCCCGTACAAAATGTTCGAGCAATTCCATTTCGACAGTGTTTTCGCGCTTGGCCACCCCAACACTTTGGCATAGAGCCCTGATCGCTTTTGCAGTGTATCCTCTTCTCCTCATTCCGGATATTGTCGGCATTCTTGGATCGTTCCATCCGGTAACCTGTTCGTGCTCTACTAAGCTATTGAGCTTTCGTTTGCTCATAACGGTATCACTGAGATTTAATCTGGCAAATTCTATTTGCCGGGGGTGATGTATTTCAAGTTGCTGTAGAAACCAGTCATACAAAGGACGATGATCTTCGAATTCGATGGTGCATATAGAATGAGTAACATTTTCGATAGAATCGGACTGCCCATGAGCGAAATCGTAGGTCGGGTAAATGCACCATGTATCTCCTGTTCTCGGGTGGGAGGCTTTTAATATTCTGTATATGACTGGATCTCGTAAATTAATGTTACCTGAGGACATGTCTATTTTAGCCCTCAGAACACGAGATCCTTCGTCAAAATACCCTTCCTTCATTTTAGAAAATAAATTGATATTTTCCTCAACGGTTCTGTCCCTGTATGGACTGTTTTTCCCCGATTGGGTCAGTGTCCCGCGATACTTCCGGATTTGTTCAGGGCTTAGGTCACACACATACGCCTTCCCTTTTTTTATCAATTTAACTGCATAAGAATAGATTTCATCAAAATAGTCTGATGAAAATAATGCTTGCGTGCCCCAATCGAATCCAAGCCAGCGTAAATCTTCTTGGATCGATACGATATATTCTTTTTCTTCCTTGACGGGGTTTGTATCGTCAAACCTCAGATTACATTTACCCTCATAATCGGCAGCGATGCCAAAATTAATATGAGCAGATTTAGCATGACCTATATGCAAATAGCCGTTGGGTTCTGGAGGGAATCTTGTTATGATTTCGGAATTATTCTTATTAGATTCAATATCAAGGTTTACGATATCTCTGATGAAATCAGAAGATTTTACCAAATCTTTTGATTTTGCCGCCGATGATTCCTCAGTTGTTGGCTTTACCATTGACCTTTTCCTATTTTCAAAAAGAACATTCTTCGAAAAGTCACCATGTCTATAGCTCTGGATGTTTTTTTATGGAGACAGTGACTTAGATATTTGAGTTACTCATTATGAATTACGTCGTTTTCTGGTACTTTTGCCAGAAGTGTCCGGAGATGTTTTGATTCGGTAGTCTGGTACGTCTAATCTAATCAATTCGCCTACGTATGGATCACGAATCCTCGAACTTATGGGACCTGTTTGATCTGTAAAGTCCAGTGAACTTGTTATTACTGTAGGCAGTCGATTGTTGTGTCTATGAACTATTATCTGATATAACTTTTCTTCCGCCCAGGGGCTACTATGTTCTGTGCCAAGATCGTCCAGCACTAGCAGATTCGCTCTTTTGACCTCGTCAAACAGGTTATCGTATGAGACCCTGCTGTCGGGTTTGAAAGTATATCTTAGATAGTCTAGAAGTTCTGGTACAAAAGCGAAGAATACGGATTCCCCGGCTTTCAGTCGCTCTACAGATATTGCTACTGCTAAGTGAGTTTTGCCAGTACCGGTGGAACCAAAGAGGGTCAGCCAACCGTGAGGGTCATCAGCATAATTCATCGCAAATTCATATGCTGCAGCTAGGCTTATTCGGTGCCTGTCATCCGACCTGACATCAAAATTCTTAAATGTCATTCTCTTAGTCAATTCTGTATCTATTCTTCCTAGTTGATGAACATCTTTGGATTGTTCGCTAATGTTCTCTAAACTGATTATGACCCCACTATTTTCAAGTCTTGTTCGGATGTATGGATCAATTTGTTGTAACTCTGAAGATGTGGTGACTATTGTAGGAAGTTCAGCGCTGTATCTGTAGTTGATTATTTGTAATAATTTTTCATGAGCCCATGGCGTACTGGTGGTGATATCAAGTTCATCCAGTACGAGTAGCGGGCTGTTTCTAACTTGATCAAACAATTCTGTGTAGTTAAACTCACTACTAGGATCGAACCCGGTTCGTAGGTGATCCAGCAACTCAGGTACGTGGGCGAAGAAGACAGGTGTTCCTCTGCTGATACATTGATTTGCTACTGCTGCTGCTAAATGAGTTTTACCGGAGGCAGTCGGTCCAGTTATGGTCAACCATCCTTGTATGTCATTGGCATAATTTTCGGCTATTCCATATGCTTTTTGAAATCTTTCGTTATTCTGATCGTGACTTGACCTGCCTTCTGGATCAAGATTCTCAAAAGTGAATCTGCTGAGTGGGCCTATGTTACTGTACCGTAATAGTCGAGTTGTGCGTTCTTGCAGGATTCGTGACTTCTGGCACTCACAAGTCAAGATATTCCCAAAATCCTCATGGTTCGCTGCTACCTCTGGAGTAAACCACCCTCTTCCCATACAAGTTCCACAACGGGTATTTTCATGGCCTAACTCATCTGAATTGGATGAGTTAGTACTATTGGTTGGGGTACTTCTAGTATCGCCCAGATTTTTTAAGATATCTTCTAGGCTGTCCATTACCCTTGCCTTCCTGCGACCATCTTTCCAAAATTCGCTCGACATATCTCCAGCTTCTTTTATTTTGTTCCACTGCTTCACGAAAAGCGTCCTCTATCCACGAGGCTGGATAAAGACTCTCAGCTTCGCGTAGGTCGTCAGCAATCATCGGAGTCAGCATTCCTATGTTAGCTTCGTAGATTGAAAAAATGTTAGGGGAATCATTCCTTGGAGAAGAAGGGCTGGGATGTAATCGGATGGGAGATTCCACTGCTGTGCCAGTCATAGAAGTTATTGATTTCCGGTTTTGTTCAGTATTCAGAAGATATGCTGTTTCTGTGTTGTTATTAGTGGCCACTTCAATGAATATACCTCTCTGTACGCATCGAGCTATTGTTTCTTCCATGCCGTGATCCTCAGAAACATTTTCTATAGATTTTGCCAGAGACTCATCGGCAACCAATTCCCGAAGCGTTACAAATTTGGGGCTTCCTTTCTTCTGATGTAGTTGCCATATCATCCTAAGTGTACATTTAAGCTCAGCCAGATTGTCAATCTGCTCGAGTAAGGGACCCAATACAGGATTGGGTACAGGGGTGTATTTAACTTTGCGATCAAATCCGTCTGTTCCCATTTCATGCAAACTCCACGGACTTTGATACAGGAGTGGCACTTTCAAATCTTACAATTTCGTTGCGGAAGTATAGAGGTATGGTACCAAGAGGGCCATTGCGGTGTTTTGAAACTATCAGTTCTGCTATATTTTCTGGGTACTGATCACTTGGATTTCTCTTTTCCCATTCCTCTCTAGAGGTGTAAACATCTTCTCTATATATAAATGCTACAACATCAGCGTCCTGTTCAATGCTGCCGCTTTCCCGCAAGTCTGATAGAAGTGGCCTGTGTGTGGGGCGTAGTTCCACGGCTCTGCTTAACTGTGAACAAGCTAGAACCGGTATGTCCAAATCTCTAGCCAATCCTTTGAGTGAACGTGAAATCTCTCCCATTTCTGAAGCTCTGTTGTCTGTACGACCAATTCCACTAATCAACTGGAGGTAGTCAACTACTAACATGTCTAATCCACGTTCGGTCTGCAAGCGCCTGGCTTTACCACGCATCTCAACAATTCCCTGAACTGGAGTGTCATCTATATGTAATGGTAGATCAGATAGAGCACCAATAGCATCTTGTTGACGTGTTTCTTCAGCTTCACTTAACAGACCGACACGTAGTCTGTAACCATCAATATTAGATTCGCTCGATAACAGCCTAAGTGCGATTTGAGCGGAACTCATTTCTAGGCTAAATATGCCTACTCGGGCACCTTGCCCTGCAGCGTGCCTAGCCATGTTGAACGCGAGAGTGCTTTTGCCCAGGCTAGGTCGAGCTGCTAAAACTACAAGATCTGAGCGTTGTAGTCCCCCAGCCATAAGTTTGTCGAAGTCTGTGAAACCGGTAGGTATCGGCTGCAGATGGCTGAAATCAGGGTCGTGTACACCAGAGGTTTCTTCAATATATGTGTCTAAAATATCCCTCAACTGAGCAAAATCGCTAGCGCGTCTTCCAGACCGAACTCTGAACAGAAGTTCTTCGGCCTTACTCAGTGATATTTCAGGGTCAGAGCTTCCTTCGTAACCAATGGCAGCAATGTCTCCGCCAACCTGGATTAACTGACGCATTATTGACGTGTGACGGACAATTTGTCCGTAGTGTTCAATATGTACCGAAGTGGGAACCACAATTACAAGGTGAGCAATGTATTCGGTTCCACCTACTCCTTCCAATCTGTCTAGTAATGCCAACTCATGGGAAATTGATACCTGATCTACTGGGTTGCCTTTCTCCACTAAGGAGATAGCTGCCTCGTAACACCATCGACTTTTCTCGGCGTAAAAATCGGATGCCTTGAGGAAAGGAGTTACTTTATTCAGCGAGTCACCGTCAATCAATATGGAGCCGATAACTGACTCTTCAGCATCTATATCATGAGGGGGAAGGCGCTCCGCGTACAAAGGTGGTAATCCCTTTCTGTGACAGGCTTATTTGTCCATACGTTGACTTTATCGGATCTTGTTAACTAGCTACCTGACTCATTTTCTTCTGAATCTTGGTTCTCTTGGATTTCTTCTGCTGATGACTCAGCCTCAGCGTCCGAGGCTTCATTATCGGCGACTTCTGCAAGAGAGGCAGCAAATTCATCAGGATCGGTGCCTTCGGGATGAATAAGGACAGAAATTTGAGCGGTGACTTCTTTGTGAAGTTTCAATTCAACATCAGTTAGTCCTATTTCGCGAAAAGACTCAGCCATTACCACCATTTGTCGGTCGACTTCTAAGTTAGTGGTTTTAGAAAGCTGCTCAGCAACCATTACATTAGTGACTGATCCATAAAGACGGCCGCCTGGTCCTGAACGAGCTGCTATTGTAACCCGTGTCCCATCTAAAGTTTCTCCAAGAGCCTTCATGTCAGACAATAGTTTAAGCCTAACTTCACCTGCCGTAGTGGCTAACTTTTTCACTTGTTGAACAGAGTTATGAGTAGCTGGAACCGCCAAATTTTTTGGGAACAGGTAATTTCTGGCGAATCCGTTCTTCACCTCTCGGATATCGCCTCCATTGGCCACTCCTGATACATCTTCTAGAAATACTACCTTCATTTTCAACAATCCTAGGTATAGAATTCGACACTATTTTAGCACGCTGTGGTCGACTAGTGCGGGTGTGAAATTATATCACATATTGTTGTTAACGGGTAATTGGTAGCGACATAGACATGCGTGTTTCAAATTTGATTAAATGAGTTTAAAACCTGCATGTCATGGCACTACAGAAAAGGTTCCAAGAAACGGCTAAAAACTTCATTCCCTAATAAGCGTCCTCGTTCAGTTAATTTAATACTCGATTGATTACGCTCAATAAGCTTATGAGATAGAAGCTCAGTGATAGTATCCTTGTACATCCCTTCTGGTGTGATTCCGAAACGGTTTTTAAAGTCTGATATTTTGATGCCTTCACTCAATCTCAGCCCCATCATAAGTGTTTCAGCTATCTCTAGTTCTCTGCCTATCTTTTCTACGGTTTCAACCATTGGTAGATCGGTAGTTTGCAATGATCCGTCTTCATCAAAGTAATCTTTCGTCGAATACAAACTAAGCATTAATTTTATGTAATCCCTTGGGGATTTGAGGTTGGAGAATCGCTCTTTATTCAAATATGAATGGGCTCCTGGCCCTACGCCCAAATAATTTTGATTTCTCCAATAACGTAAATTATGGTTGCTTTGATATCCTTCAATAGACCAGTTTGATATTTCGTAGTGTTCGTATCCGGCCGCAGTCATATAGTCCATCCCCAGTTCATACATGTCAGCCGCCAGGTCAGTGTCAGGGTTTGGCAATCTACCGGATTTAACCCAAATTTCCAGAGGGGTGCCTTTTTCAAGTGTTAGGCAATACATAGATATGTGAGGAAGCTCAAGGTCGATTATTTTCTTGAGAGTTTCGGTCCAATGAGAAAGTGTTTGGTAGGGTAAGCCATAAATCAAATCGGCGCTTATGTTACATACCCCTTCGCTTCGCGCCATGTTCAGGGCTGAAATTGCTGTCCTGCTGTCGTGACGACGCCCTAACACTTCAAGTAGTTGATCACTGAGGCTTTGGACTCCGACACTTAGTCTGTTTATGCCTAATGAGAGATAGGTTTGAACAATTATCGGTGACAAATCACAAGGATTGCATTCTATTGTGAATTCTGTCGGTGAGGCCAACTCATAATTGAGATAGATTGTTTCTACCAGAGTTTTTATGGAATCCTCAGGTAAGTAAGATGGAGTGCCGCCTCCTAAAAAAATTGTGTCCACAAAAGAATGCTCTAAATGGTTGCCCCAAAATGAAATCTCTTTCGATAATGCTTCTATGTAAGAGGGCATCAGGTGTTCAAGTTTTTCGTATGTGTTGAAATCACAATATGTGCATTTTGTCTCACAAAAAGGTATGTGGACATATAGGCCAAGATTTAACGATTTAGTTTCAGAATCTTTTGTTAAAGGCATATTCAGTGTTATTTCCAAGATATCCCGAAGATTCAAATGGTTTTTGAAACTGATTTTTATATTGGATTTGATTTACAGAACGCATGAAGATGCCTGGCAACAAATCCTAGTAGCTTGTATTTGAGCGTCAGATTCGTTGTTTCAAGCTTTACAGTCTAAGCTATTCTTGGGTTTTTTTTGTTTCATTCGAGTCGTCAGTGAATTTGTAGTCTGCGTCAATAACTCGTCCTCTTCCATCTTCTTTCTTCGGTTTTCCTTGCGAGCGGCTTAGAAGATTTTCAGGGGTCATTCCCAGTAAAGTTGTAATAGATACCAAAAGAATCAGTAAGTCGTCTATTCTTCCTAGAATTGGTAAGATGTCTGGTAGGAAATCAATCGGTGACAGCAAGTAGATGACCGCTAGGATGAAAAACGCTTTAATTTTAAGAGGTACCTGTTTGTTGAAAAGGAGACTTGGAATCAATAACAACAAACGTGGGGATTTTAACAATAGTAGGATACCTTTGATCAAGTTGCCTCCAATTCAGCATTCACTTTCCAACTATTATACTTCCTGCTGATTTTCAAAGGACAATAGTATTGATTCATATCTTACATGGCAACGATGAATTTTCGATTGGACGAGTATTATCCTCGATGAAATCTGCAATTTGTGATGAGCAACTCAGAGATGTGAATGTAACAACGTTCTCGGCTCCCGGGTTCAATTTCCAAGAGGTTATATCAGCAGTCCAGACAGTGCCATTCTTATCCGCAAAAAGAATGGTTGTTCTGGATGGGCTGTTGGGCATGTTCGAACCTAATCGTGGTTCCAGAAAATCTCCAAAAGTCGGGAAAGGTAAATTGGAGGAGTGGGAAGGATTTGTAGATCAAATAAACAACGTACCTTCTGGAAATGAAATTGTATTTATAGATAAGCGATTGACTTTGTCCAACAAATTATTTGTGGCAATAAAAGACATTGCAACGGTGAATTTGTTTCAAGTACCTAGTGGAAGAGAGCTCATAGATTGGGTTTATAACCGTGCATCTAAATATGAACTAAATATGAATAGGAAAGTTACGGGCATATTGGTCGATAGCATAGGGCCGAATCTCCGAATAATTGACAGTGAACTGAATAAGTTATCAATTATGTTTGAAGGCGTTGAAATTGGAGACAATGATGTTAGAAATGTGGTGGCTTCAGTCCGAGAGACAAATATTTTTTCAGCTGTGGATGCGGTAATTGAAGGTCGTGCAGGATTGGCTATAACTGCTACCCGCAAATTGATAGAATCTGGGACTACGATATCAAATTTGGTCGCTTTGATAGCTAGACAAATCAGGCTTTTGTTGCTAGCAAAAGATCACAAAATGCAAGGATTACCTGCAGGTCAATTAGGCAAAGTATTGAAATTGTCAGGGTATCCCTTGACAAAAACTATTCAGCAGGAAGCTAGTTTCACCCATGAGCGCCTGGTACAGATACATGAAGAGCTCGTTGAGCTAGATGTACAACTCAAATCTACACCCGTTGATGATCAAGTAGCTTTGGAGATTGCTGTCACTAAGATGGCTCTAACTTCTTATAACGGACGTTAAAAGAAGTTCATTGAGTAACTTGACTAGCGCTAATTTGTATTTCCAAGAGAAACTTTGCTGAATAAGCCAGATTTTAAGGCGCTAACAAGATCATATAAATCAGATATCTGAGTATGGAATTCTGTAGCATATTTGCCGATGTCATTTGATGTATGTGAGTCACTGGAACCAACTCCATTCATCCCTAAAATAGCTCGTACGTCTTCAGAGAATATATTTTCCTCAACGCTTCCTCGACCATTCCCAGTTTCAATGGCATCTGAAGTAGAGTAGAGAGGATTTGTACTAGCATCAAGCACCATACGTCTATATCTATTGGATTGTCTGGGTGTTCCAGTAAGATAGGCTCTTCTATAGGGGTGAGCAGCTATCATGGCGCCTCCCGCATTGTCAACAAGTTTTTTAAGAAATGCGGGGTTGTGCATACCAAATACATATCCAGTTAATCCAAAGATTAATACATGACCGTTATCTGTAGTAACTTCGGCTCCGGGTATTACAAGAATCCCGTATTTCTTAGTCATGTCTTTAGCAATATTAGTGTCTAAAAATCTGTCGTGGTCTGTAATGCATATACCGTCAAGGCCTTTTGCCTTGGATTGGATAGTTAATTCAGGCAAAGTCAAATTACTATCGTCAGAGGCGGGGTATGTATGAGCATGCAGGTCGATGATCAAAATCACTAACCGAATTGTAATTGAGTAAAAACAAGTTTCACATTGAGTGTGACTCATAGTCAAGGCTGAGTGATGTCATATCAAAGAAAAGCTACATGATGTTTTGTCAAATACTCGAATATCAGCAGATCAATCTTGGATATCAGGTAAAGGTTTTGATCCAGTTTATGGTGCAAGGTGATTGCGTCGAGTAATTCAACGGGAATTGGAAAATAAGATTGCAAGGAGGATATTGTAGGGAGAATTATGTGAAGGTGGTAATGTCACGGTGGATGTTTCCAATGATGGGTTGAATTTCGAGAAAATATTTGATCACATATTCATGGTTGTTGGCTGAATAAAAATCTTTATGAGTATCTGAAGATATAATCACCTAGTCCAACTACCGTCTAGTTGAAGCACTGTTCCAGTCTCAAGTATAATCAGGCCCATACTAAAATATCGATATTTTGATTAGTCACAACCTGGATTTGTACCAATTTTAATAAAGAGGGAAGGATGTGCATAAATGAGAGCTGTTGTATACAAGGGACCTTTTCAAGTTGAGGTGGATGACGTTCCAGATCCGAAAATTCAACATCCCAACGATGTGATTGTGAAAATCACATCAAGTTGTATTTGTGGATCTGATCTTCATATGTATGAGGGGCGCACAGCCGCTGAGCCAGGGATAGTTTTTGGCCATGAAAACATGGGAGTGATAGAAGAGGTTGGTTCTGCTGTAACCGACCGAAAAGTTGGAGACAGGGTTGTAATGCCGTTCAACGTTGCATGCGGATATTGCAAAAACTGCCTCGGAGGGTTTACTGGATTCTGCATAACTGTCAATCCGGGTTTCGCTGGTGGAGCTTATGGTTATGTTGCGATGGGACCATATACTGGCGGGCAAGCCGAGTATTTGAGGGTTCCTTTCGCAGATTTTAATTGTTTGCCGTTGCCTGCTGGAAAACAAAACGAAGCGGACTATGCTTTGCTTGCCGATATTTTCCCGACTGGATACCATGGTGCAGAGTTAGCAGGAGTTAAACCTGGAGAGAGCGTAGCAGTATTTGGAGCGGGCCCCGTTGGATTGATGGCGGCGTACAGTTGTTTATTACGTGGAGCTTCAGAAGTTTATTCAATAGACCATGTCCAAGAGCGTTTAGATAAAGCTGAAGGTATCGGTGCAATACCCATAAACTATGACACCGCAGATCCTGTTGAACAAATAAAGTCAAATCGGCAAGGCCAGGGTACCGATAAGGGTATTGATGCAGTTGGGTATCAAGCCACTAAAGCTGGATCTTCGGCTGCTGGCGGGGAACAAGACGAAGTGCCCAACATCGTGCTGAACCAATTGATAGAAGTTGTTGCACCAACGGGTGCATTAGGCATCCCTGGTTTATACGTACCTTCTGACCCAGGAGGAGTAGATGCCAGTTCCAAAAAGGGAGCGTTGTCAATAAATTTCGGCAGGCTTTTTGAGAAAGGGTTGAGACTAGGAACTGGGCAGTGCAATGTGAAACAATACAACGCACATTTGAGAGATTTAATTACTGTTGGAAGGGCCGAACCCAGCTTTGTGGTATCTCACACAGTCTCCCTTGAAGATGCAGCCGATGCTTATGTCAAATTTGATAAAAGAGTCGAAGGATACACAAAGGTTATACTGAGTCCGTAAAATGATAAATGATATTGGTGGAATATATGAAAATTAAACAAAAAACCCGTTTTTCTCGACGTTCTTTCTTGAAAGGCCTCCCTTTTGGTATCTTAGGTGCTATAAGTCTTGGCGTACTGTCTCGCAATTTATTTTCTAAGCGATCTCGTGTTCAGGGATCTCCTGATTTCGCCAAGGATTCCATATTTAGACCTAGTGACAAAAAAAATCATAGATCATAAGGGGTGCTTCAAATCAACAACTGATGATCGAGTCTGGCTTATTAAAAATGTGTCAGAGACAGTTCACTTTAGAGATGTTGCGAGGTCTTTGTTTAGTTGACTCGCGTGGGTCTTTAGCGACGAGATTGTTCCAGACCATTTTTACACGGGCTAAGCTTGGTTAATCAGCTTTGATTCTTTACCAAATAAAGATGTTAATGAAGGATATTTGATGACCAGTAAAGATTTACCTGAATCGAAAGTGCCTGTTCTTCCACCTAGAATTCTTCTTGGTCCGGGACCAAGTATGGTCCACCCAAGAGTATTGCAGTCTATGATGTCGGGGATGATTGGCTATTTGGATACTGATTTTCTGGAAGTTATAGATGAAGTGTCTAAATTATTGAAGGTGGTTTTCCAGACGGATGAAAATATTACGTTAGCTTTGTCTGGCACTGGTTCAGCAGGCATGGAAGCTGGTCTCTCAAGCCTACTTGAGCCAGACGACACTGTGGTGATTTGCTCCAATGGTTTTTTTTCAGAACGTATGGCTGACATGTCGGCACGGTTGGGGGCGAATGTTGTCCTCATAAAATCTGAATGGGGTAAGCCATTCCCGCCAGAATTGTTGAAGAAAGAATTACAACAGCACAAGAAGGTGAAACTGGTAGCAATTGTGCATGCAGAGACGTCCACTGGAGTAAAGCAACCAATAGAAGATATATCAAAATTGGCTAAAGAAGTTGGAGCTTTGATGATGTTGGATGCAGTCACTTCTCTTGGTGGCAATGAGGTAAGAGTTGACGACTGGAACGTTGATTATTGCTACTCAGCGACCCAAAAATGTCTTGGTTGTCCGCCAGGTTTGTCTCCAGCCGCGTTAAGTTTGGATGCTCGCGAAATTATTGGTAAACGTTCTCAAAAACCGTCTTCTTGGTATCTTGATCTACATTTGATTTCTAACTATTGGGGATACGAACATGTTTATCACCACACAGCCCCGGTTAGCATGATATTAGCCTTGCGGGAAGGTCTGAGAATCATTTTGGAGGAAGGTATGGAAGCAAGATTTCAAAGACATAGCCTAAATGCCTCTGCCCTGAGAACTGGCTTGGAGGCATTAGGTTTGAAACTTGTTGCCCCAGAAGGATACCAATTGGATCAAATAACTCCGTTTTGGCTTCCACAAGAAATTGATGATTTGAAACTTAGGCAGATTTTGTTGAACGAACATGGAATAGAGGTTGGTAGAGGTCTGGGTCAATTTGCGGGGAAGGTCATTAGAGTAGGTTTGATGGGAGAATCCAGTAAATCTCACTACGTACTATCGTTCCTATCAGCATTAGAGCAAGTCCTAGGAAGGCTGGGTTATCCTGTGCCAAAAGGAGATGGAGTTGGGGCTGCCAGTAATAGGTTATCTACGGCGTAATCTGTAAGACTATTTATCTAGGGGCGTGGTATGTTTTTTAATTCGAGGCGTTCGTCCGTTTTAAGCAAGCGTGGCATGGTTGCAACTAGCCAACCTCTCGCGGCATCTGCCGGGTTAAAAATGCTTATGAATGGCGGAAATGCCATTGATGCGGCTGTCGGAGCAGCCGCAGTTTTGGCTGTGGTTGAGCCAATGTCAACGGGTGTGGGCGGTGACGCCTTTTCACTTGTTTGGATGGCCAAAGAGAAAAAAGTATATGGGCTAAATGCTAGTGGCAGAGCACCTCGGGGCGCGTCGATTGAAGAGCTAGTGGATAAAGGGTTTGCCGAAATACCCCCGAACAGTCCTTATTCGGTATCAATTCCGGGAACAGTGGATGGTTGGATTGACATATTGGATAGGTATGGGACGATGCCCATTAGTGAAGTACTTGAGCCTGCCATACACTATGCAGAATCAGGCTTTCCAGTCTCTGAATTGATAGCTCATCAATGGGCTGATGGAATGGAGAAACTTTCTCAATTTCAGTCTGGTAGAGAATTTAGTATTAATGGTGAAGCTCCGAGAAACGGACAAACCGTTACTCTTCCTGGACTTGGTAAAGTTCTTAGGGATATCTCTGAAGGAGGAAGGGATGCTTTCTATCGAGGCCCGGTAGCTGACAAAATTGCAGGATTTGTGCAGCAATTAGGAGGATGGATCACTGTAGAAGATCTTGCTCAGCATTATTCAAAATGGGAAGAACCGATTTCAACTGATTACAGAGGCCTTACTTGCTGGGAATGTCCTCCTAATGGACAAGGTTTGGCAGCACTTATAGCTTTGAATATAGCCGAGGGATTTGATTTCAACGGTCTTAGTCATGATAGTGTCGAAAGGTACCATTTTCTTATTGAAACTATGCACCTTGCATTCGCTGATGCGCTTGCTTATATTGCTGATCCAGCCTCTGTATTTGTGCCTACGAACCAATTGATATCCAAGGATTATGCTGCTAAACGTAGATCCCTTATCACCAATAAAGCGTCTTTGTCGCAAATTAACCCTGGGAGTGTTAACAATGATGGAGATACGGTTTATATCTCAGTAGTGGATGGAGAGGGCAATGCGTGCTCATTCATCAATAGTTTGTATCAAGGTTTTGGATCTGGCTTAGTTGTACCTGGTACTGGAATTGCACTTCAAAATCGAGCAGCGTTATTTTCTTTGGACACAGACCATCCCAATGCTTTAGCTCCTGGAAAGAGGCCTTTCCATACCATTATCCCGGCAATGGCTACCAGAGATGGTGAACTTTTACTTAGCTATGGAGTAATGGGAGGGTTTCAACAAGCACAAGGTCACTTGCAGGTTATTAACAATATAGTTGATTACGGTATGGCGCCGCAGCAATCTTTGGATGCCAGGCGCTTTAGCGTAATTGTTGGACAGGGAGTTGCTTTGGAAGATGATATGAATAGTAAGACTATCGAGGGTCTCCGAAAGCTCGGACACAAAGTATCTCTGGGTAGTGGACCAGAGCGGATGATGTTTGGAGGAGCACAACTCATTCAACGGGATTCGGAGTCTGGAACTCTGTGGGGAGCATCAGAACCCAGAAAAGATGGTTGCGCTATAGGATTTTAGTCCAGTAGTGACTATGGTTTTCACGAGGGCATTATATACAACGTAAGCATTTTATTGAATCTGAATAGTGTATTCAAGAAGATAGTATTGTAATTTCATCTCCTAATTCGACTCTTCCACTTTTAACAACTTGTGCTAGTTTTCCTCTACGGCCAAGTAGGGCATTTTGAAGGCCTGGCTTGATCTCATCCATTCTCGAGCAGGGAGCACAGTCTTCGCTGATTTTCAGTTCAGCGTTACCTATTTGGATTGACTTGTCATCTTCCAACTGATCGATTCTCAATCCTTCTATGGTGATATTCTCCTTAATAACTCCGTCCGCCAAATCAAATTCCTTGAGAGTTTCCCTGTCCATGATTAGGACCTGTCTTCGTCCCCTGCTGCCATCTGGCTTGGCGTGAAGATCTCCCTCTATCCCTACGCTTTCAATCATGTTGAGGTTGGGTACTGACAGCATAGGCTTCCTGTGGGTGACACACAGATGTAGTCCGACAACTTTTCCGATATTAGTTGATATGATGATAACCTCCTCACTAAGTGCTGAAAACATACACAAACTCAAATAGCTTTTCAAGTTAAGTACCGTAAAGCATATTGGAATAACCTGTGTTAGTCTGTGCCTTGGGCGATAGGAAAAAAGATTAATTTTGAGAGGAGTTTGGTAGATGGCCGATAATCTAAAATTGGGAAGTGGTAGTTTTACATATGAAGTTACTCCGGAATGGGAAAATTTACCTGACGGATACTCGTGGACAGATGCAGCTGGAGTTGCGGTGGATTCACAAGACAGAGTTTACATTTTTAATAGGGGAGAACACCCGATAATAATATTAGATTCTGACGGCAAATTCCTATCTTCATGGGGGGAAGATATTTTCACTAAAGCCCATGGAATTACTATTGGCCCAGACGACATGTTGTATTGTACAGATGAAGGAGATCATACAGTTAGAAAGTGTACGCCCGAAGGAGAGATATTGCTGACTATCGGAACACCAGGACGGCCCTCAAAGCCGTACGGGGGAGATCCTTTTAACAGATGCACGGATGTTGCAATAGATCCTATGAATGGGGATTTGTATGTCTCAGACGGGTACGTTAATGCCAGAGTACACAAATATTCCCCAAATGGTGATCTGCTGTTTTCTTGGGGGACTCCCGGCACTGACCCTGGTGAATTCAATCTTGTCCACAATATAGCAACAGACAAGGACGGATTTGTATATGTAGCTGATCGTGAAAATCATAGGATACAAGTATTTGATCGTATGGGGAAATTTCAAACGCAATGGAATAATATGCATCGGCCATGTGCGATATACATATCGGATGAGCAGGTTGTTTATGTGGGTGAACTTGGGGCAGGTATGCCTGTCAACCAAGCTACGCCAAACATAGGTCCAAGGATCGCGGTAATGAATTCTAAAGGTGAACTACTGGAGAGAATTGGTTCATCTGGCTACGGTTTCGATATTGGTCAGTTTGCCGCTCCGCACAGCATATGCCTGGATTCTAATAAAGATATGTATATTGGGGAAGTTGCTTGGACTAATTGCAAAAACATGGGATATCCTGCCGATGGAGTGCGGAGTTTCCAGAAATTGACTCTCGCTAATTAGATAATGAACTCACACTTCTTTCTAAGTAATATTGGATAATAGAACCGGTAATTGCTGAGAGTTCGGTATTAGAATGAATATTGGACAATAGGAATATAACGAAGATGGATAAAGAAGGTCCGAATCATGTTGAAGCAATGTCGGCTGCGGCAGTCGCTTTACTTGAGAGTATGCCTCATGAAATGAAGATAAAAGCATCTTACTCATATATGGATGGTGAACGGTTGTTTTGGTACTATCCACCGCTCAATAGGCATGGGGTGCCACTGAGAGATATGAATTCGAATCAGCGTTGGCATGCAATGAATTTGGTTGCCAGCGGGTTGGATAAAGAAGCATATGATAAATTCAAAAAGATAATTGAATTGGAGACAGTTTTGGCGAGTCTGGAGGCTTCCGAAGGACTCAATAGTTTTATTAGGGATCCTGAATTGTACTACCTCACTATATTTGGTGACCCAACTGGAATAGATCCATGGGGTTGGCGAGCAGAAGGCCATCACATCTCTCTAAATTTCAGTTTATGGAAAGATGAAGTGATTGCAGTCACTCCATTATTTTTTGGTTCAAATCCAGCAAGGGTGCCTAGTGGCCCAAATAAAGGCATGCGCGTGCTAAGCCGCAGAGAAGATCTGGCGCTACAGCTTGGGAGTACGTTTGATAGCTACCAGAGGTCCAAGGCTGTGATATATGAAGAGGCGCCGTATGATATTGTCACCTACAATTCGACCAGGGCATCGTTGCCTTTAGAGGAAGGTATATCATGGTCTGGTTTGAAGCCAAATCAAAGGGATATTTTGATCCAATTGGTCAAGGAGTACGTGGGACAAGTCAGGCCAGAAGTGTACGATGATTTTATTTGTAGGGTGACTGAACAAGGTTTTGATCGGCTTCACTTTGCTTGGGGGGGGAAGATTGACGGTACTCTGCCCCACTACTATAGGATTCACGGCGGTGATTTCTTGGTAGAGTTCGATAACTACCAGAATGGGGCCAATCACATACACTCGGTATGGCGTCAGGTATCAAATGATTTTGCGTCAGATGTACTTAGAGAGCATTTGTACGCATATCATGTGTTGTGACCGGATGTTATTTTTCTTCTTCAGGCTTTGCTTCATTGGGTGAGTCAGCCTCTCGGAACTCTCCTTCAACCGTATCTTCCTGTTCAGAACCTTCGAAACCAGTCTCTCCATGAACATTGTCATGACCATCTGAGGTTCCCTGGTTATAGACTGTCTCTCCAACTTTTTGAATGCTCTGTTGAAGTTGTTGGTTAGCGGATTCGATTTGGCTGATGTCCTCTCCATTCAAAGCTTCTTTAAGAGCTGAAATGTCAGCCTCGATTGTTCCTTTGGTTTCTTCAGGAATATTGTCTTCATTGTCTTTTATTAATTTTTCTGCCGTATATACTGCGTTGTCGGCTGAGTTACGAATCTCTATGTCCTTCCGCCTTTTCTGGTCCTCTTCAGCATGTTCTTCCGCTTCTTTAACGAGGCGGTCTGTTTCTTCCTTACTAAGTCCAGAACTTGCTGTTATTGTGATCCTCTGCTCTTTACCAGTACCTTTGTCTTTAGCGGAAACGTTTAGAATACCGTTAGCGTCAATGTCAAAAGTAACTTCAACCTGAGGAACACCTCTGGGAGCGGGGAGTATACCATCTAGATTAAACCTGCCGATTGTTTTATTGTCTACCGCTTGAGTACGTTCTCCTTGTAACACGTGGACTTCCACGCTGGGTTGATTGTCTGCGGCAGTAGTAAAGGTTTCGCTTTTGGAGGTTGGTATTGTCGTATTTCTAGATATGAGTGGGGTTGATACAGAACCAAGAGTCTCGATCCCCAAGGTCAGTGGGGTTACGTCTAATAGTAAAACGTCCTGAACTTCTCCCTGCAGGACTCCAGCTTGGATCGCAGCGCCTATGGCTACTACCTCGTCTGGGTTCACTCCCTGATCTGGTTCTTTGCCAAACAGATCAACCACAGACTTCTTTACAGCCGGCATACGGGTCATTCCCCCCACAAGAATCACTTCATTGACTTCACCAGACTGAATTCCGGCATCTGACATAGCCTGCTTACAAGGGCCAACGGTTCGCTGAACTAGATCTTCAACTATTTGTTCCAGTTTTGACCTGGATAGAGTGAGAATCAAGTGCTTTGGTCCAGAGGAATCAGCCGTAATAAACGGTAGATTGATTTCGGTTTGAGCTAATGTGGATAATTCTATCTTAGCCCTCTCTGCTGCTTCGCGTAATCTCTGTAGGGCCATGGGATCATTCTTAAGCTCAACCCCTTGGTCTTTCATAAATTCTTCGCAGATCCAGTCGATTATCCGTTGGTCGAAATCGTCTCCACCCAGATGAGTGTCTCCGTTTGTTGCTTTGACTTCAAAAACTCCATCCCCAATTTGTAAAACAGTGATGTCGAAGGTTCCTCCACCTAAATCAAATACCGCAATCGTTTCATCTTTCTTATTGTCAAGACCATAAGCAAGAGACGCAGCTGTTGGTTCGTTAATAATCCTTAGAACTTCTAATCCTGCTATACGGCCCGCATCTTTAGTTGCATTGCGCTGACTGTCATTAAAATATGCGGGTACAGTTATTACGGCTTGGTTAACTGGTTCCCCTAGCTTTTCTTCAGCGTCGAGTTTGATTTTTTGAAGAACCATAGCCGATATTTCTGGGGGCGAGTATGCTTTACCACTCATTGAAACGTGTGCATCGCCATTAGAGTGGCTCTCAACAGAAAAGGGAACTAACTTAGTGTCGTTCTCAACAGTGGTATCCTTAAATTTACGTCCCATAAAACGTTTTACGGAAAATACTGTGTTCTGTGGATTGGTTACTGCTTGTCGTTTCGCTGTCATCCCGACATAACGCTCTTCTGAGCGAGGATTGATTGCTACTACAGAAGGTGTGGTTCGTCCGCCTTCTGAATTTTCTATAACACGAGGTTCACCGCCCTCAATTATAGCCATGCATGAATTTGTTGTTCCTAGATCAATTCCCAATATTTTGGGCATTTAAGACTCCTGTGTTTTAGTATTATCTTCTTCTGTGGGTCTCTTTGAGACCGAAACTTGTGCGGCTCTGAGTACCCTCTCGTTTAGTTTGTAACCGTTCCGTATAACTTCCAGTACTTCACCGTCATTGTGTTCTGAAGATTCAGTGTACATAAGCGCTTCGTGCTCTCGCGGTTCAAAAATCTGTCCGTGAGCATGAATTTTAGACACTCCCTCAGATTCAAAAAATGTTTGAAATTTACGTTCAACAAGTTCTAGCCCATCTAACCAATCACTATCTACAGAATCTTTGGGGACCATGCCAATAGCTCTTTCAAAATCGTCAAGAACCGAAATCATTTTGAGTAGTAGTCGTGATGCTCCGGATAGCTTAGCCTCATCAAGTTCCTGTGCGGCTCGCCTTCTGTAATTAACCAAATCGGCTTGCGCCCGTGCGGCTACGTCTTTAAGTTGTGTGTTCTCGCGAAGGGCATCAACTAACTGTTCTAAAGGATCGGGTGCCACTTCGGACTCTGTATTTATTTCGCCATCTGGTTCGGATATGTTTTGTTTGATGTTTTCTTCCAAGTTTAATTGATTACTCCTACCTGAAATTTCCTTGAAGCTGGCCCAAAAGATCATCAACCTCTGATTGAAGGAACAGGCGTAAATCACGCCCTTCTAGTTTATCTATGCCAACCCTGATCTTGAGCAACCTGTTGAATATGCCGAGAGCTAATTGTACTCCAGCCATATTGAGACCGAGTTCCCCCACGAGATTTTTGATGAGACGTAACCGAGCCAAGTCTTCTTCTGAATATAATCTCAACATTCCCACAGTTCTTGATGGACTGAGAAGGCCGATGCGCTCGTATTTACGGAGTGTCTGCGGATGCATTTCCAGTATACGCGCTGCCACGCTGATTATGTATACTCCCTGGGTTCCGACGTTATGGAAGTTAATTTTCTCATCGCCTCTCATAATTTTCCCGCAATAACCTAACTTTTTATAAATACCTACGTTGCAGTAAACGAGGATTGTTCATAAAATAGCAGCTCATATAGCATAGTTGTTGATATTATGCGTGTCAACCTACTCAGGATTTAATGGGATGGCTGCCTAGAGGAATAGCCAGTGTGGTATTTGAAATTTTGTACTAAATGTGGTGGAGATATGTACTCTGTCTGTGATAGTGATGGAGAAATTAAGGAATGTATCCAATGTGGGGCAGTTGTTTATTTGGAAGTATCTATGGACATTGCTAAAAAAATCTCTGAGTCGTGGAATTGCTAGTTGTTATGTTACTAAATTACAATCGTCAATCCGCTTGGAATCTCTGTTCCTTCCAAGGATCTCCATACATATGGTATCCTCTGGATTCCCAGAATCCTGGGGCATTTTGTTCCATCAATTCAATACCTTTGACCCATTTGGCGCTTTTCCAGCCGTAGCGATTAGGTATTACCAGTCTCATTGGTCCTCCATGTTGAGTGGTCAATGGTTGATTGTCATGTTTATAGGCGAGCAGAACATTGGATTCGAGCATCGAGCTCAGCTCAAGATTTGTTGAGTATCCGCCATAGCAATGTACCATTGCGAATCGTGCATTTGGTTTTGGTTGAATTATTTCTGATATCGTACTGAATGGGATTCCTTCCCATGTATTTTCGAGCCGGCTCCACTGAGTTACACAATGGAATTGCGCAGTGATTTTGGTGGATTTTAGATTTGTAAACTCAGACCAATTAAATTTGATCTGCTTGTTTACCAAACCATAAGCTGTGAATTCCCAATTATTAAGGTCAATTTCCGGAGATTTACCAAATGTGAGGACGGGAAATTTCTCAGTAATAAATTGACCAGGAGGAGTATTGAAGTGAGGTGGACAATTTCTTTTTGAGCTTAGTTTGACCACTGTGTCATATCCCCTCGCTGGATTTCTAATATTAGCTTATCATGAGAGTTGAGGCATATCTTGGATTATATGAAAGACAAAGCAACATTACATATATTTTCCCTATCAGAATAGAGGATCAGCATATTTAATTGATGTTAAAAACAATTACAGGAAAAGAAAAATTCAAGGTGATTTCTGATTTCAAGCCCACAGGTGATCAGCCTCAAGCTATTCAAGGTATAGCTGAGGGTTTCTATAGCGGGAATAGACACCAAGTTTTGAAAGGGGTGACTGGTAGTGGAAAGACCTTCACAATGGCATGTGTTGTGGAGGAAGTTCAACGTCCAACATTAATAATAGCTCACAACAAAACCCTTGCCGCTCAGCTTGCTACTGAGTTCAAAGAATTTTTCCCTGATAATGCTGTGGAATACTTTGTCAGCTACTATGATTATTACCAACCAGAGGCTTATGTTCCCAGGACAGATACTTATATCGAGAAAGATTCAGATGTTAATGAGGAATTAGATAAACTCAGGCACTCTGCTACCCGTTCATTGCTAACCAGGAAAGATGTTTTGATTGTAGCTTCAGTCTCATGCATTTTTGGGCTCGGTTCTCCCGAAGAATATCAAGGTTTCGTTTCATCGGTTCGTAAAGGTGATAGCAAAAGTAGAAATAGACTTGTTCGCGAACTCGTCAATATGCAGTACGAGAGAAACGATATTGAATTAAGTAGAGGGAGATTTCGGGTTAAAGGAGATACTTTGGAAGTATTTCCTGCGTATGAGGAAATTGGTGTCAGAATTGAATATTGGGGAGATGAAATTGAAAGGATAATGCAACTAGATTCTGTTACAGGGGAGATTTTTGGAGAACGTGATCAAATTGAGATATATCCAGCAAAGCATTTTGTGACTTCCGAAGACAAACTAATTGCTGGTATAGAGTCGATCGAACTAGAGCTTACCGAACAGTTAAAACGGCTCAATAACGATGGTAAATTACTTGAAGCACAACGACTAGAATCTCGAACTAGATATGATTTGGAGATGATGAGAGAAACTGGATACTGTTCTGGAGTAGAGAATTACTCTAGGCATTTGAGTGGACGGAGTCCAGGAAGTGCTCCATCAACTTTACTTGACTACTTTCCTGAGGATTACCTTATTTTCATAGACGAGTCACATATGACAATACCGCAGATCAAAGGAATGTATTTTGGCGATAGGTCAAGAAAAGAAGTGTTGGTTGAGCATGGCTTCAGATTGCCTTCTGCGCTTGATAATAGACCATTATCCTTTGGAGAGTTCGAAGAAAGAATTAATCAGTCCATTTACGTTTCAGCAACTCCAGGGCCTTACGAAGGTTCATTAAGTGAGAACACCGTAACTCAGGTTATAAGACCCACCGGCTTAACAGATCCTATAGTAGACGTGAAGCCAACCGCAAATCAAATTGATGACCTTCTGCATGAAGTGAATGAGAGAATCAAAAAGGGAGAACGATGTATCGTAACCACTTTGACCAAACGAATGTCGGAAGAACTGACAGATTATCTACTTGAAATGGGTATAAAGACCCACTATCTACATTCAGAAATAGACACATTAGAACGAAGTGAAATATTGAGAGATCTCAGATTGGGTGTATATGATGCAGTGGTGGGAATAAACTTGTTGCGCGAAGGACTAGATTTACCTGAAGTTAGCTTGGTAGCCATTCTTGATGCTGATAAAGAAGGGTTTCTTAGGTCACACACTTCTCTAATTCAGACTATAGGAAGAGCAGCCCGACACGTTGATGGTAAGGTAATAATGTACGCGGATAAAATTACAGGGTCTATGCAAAATGCTATTGAGGAGACACGATCCCGCCGCATTTTACAAGAAGCATACAATGCAGAAAATGGAATAACTCCTCAAGGGATAAAGAAAACAGTTAGAGATATTACTGAGAGACTCAAGATAGTAGTTGAGAGTCATTCCAAGACTATTTCTGAAGGGGAATTGCCTAGAGAGGAGTTGATATTGTTGATCAAAGATTTGGAATCTCAAATGAAGCTAGCGTCACGTAATCTTGAATTCGAGAATGCTGCTCTATTGAGAGATCAGATCGTTGATTTGCGAAAAGTTCTTTGAACTATCTTTGTTTGTATTGAAGGTTAACTCGCGCCACTATGTTGATTTTGCTACAGTGGAGTTAACGGAATAAATTGACCTAATTTTTGTGTGTAGATACAATCAATGGTGTTTTTAAACATTCTGAATATCAAAAGGGGTTGTTCATGACAGAAGCAGCTGCGCTGACTAAAGACGAAGTTTTTGAAGCTTTAAAGGAAGTATTTGATCCTGAGATTCCAGTAAACGTTGTAGATTTAGGACTTGTGTATGATTTACAAGTTGAAGATGGTGATGTCGACATTAAAATGACGTTGACGTTTGCGGGATGCGGTATGGGGCCCTACATAGCTCAACAAGCTGAGTGGAGAGTGGCAGAGATAGAAGGTGTTGAAGATGTTAACGTTGAACTTGTTTATGATCCGCCATGGACTCCCGACTTGATAACCGAAGATGGTAAAAAACAACTAGGTTTGGACTGAAAGATACAACGGACAGGTAATTTAAATGGCTCAACAACAATCTAATCCTCAACAAAATGCTCAAGCAAAGGCCAAAATAGAGGCTATGAAGCGCCAATTTGAGCAGAAAAGGAGCATATCGGATGCCCTTTCTAAAATCAGATACAAGATAGGCGTATATAGCGGCAAAGGTGGAGTCGGTAAGACTACGGTGGCAGTCAACTTGGCGGTTGCATTGGCACATGAAGGAGAAAAAGTCGGGATTTTGGACGTGGACATAGATTGCCCAAATGTTGTGAGGGCGATGACTGTTACTGAGCGACCTATGGTGGCTCCTGATCACAAAATACTGCCATCTGAAAAATTTGGAGTTAAAGTAATGTCCATGGGTTTTTTCCAGGAAAATGAAGATGAAGCCATAATCTGGAGAGGCCCGATGGTTCATAATGCCATAAATAAACTTCTCCAGTCTACGAATTGGGGAGAATTGGATTATTTGATCGTGGATCTTCCCCCAGGCACGTCTGATGCTCCTCTAACGGTAATGCAAACCTTAGACCTAGATGGTTTCATAGTAGTGACTACACCACAAGAACTCGCGAAAATTGATGCGAAGAGATCCATAAACATGATTCGTAAATTACAAGTAAATGTGTTGGGCGTTGTCGAAAATCTATCTGGTGGTATTTTTGGTTCTGGCGCAGGGGAAGACTTGGCTAATGAAATGGGTTTAGCTTTCTTGGGAAGACTAGAATTACGATCTGAGTACAGAGACATGGATAAGCCAACTGTTTTGAAGGAAAAATTAGTACTGGATGAGTATTTAAATATAATAAAAGAATCAACTGTCTCACTTAATGTCGAGAATCAAAAAGGATAAATCAATTGTTTTTGGAAAGCTGACACCAAAAAATTGAAATATCTTGAGAGTAAGTGTTTTTAGTCATATCAGTATCGTGAATAGTGATGGGTTCAGGAAATTTAGAAACAGCTTTTTCAATAGACACTTCTAGTATCAAATTTGGGGCTGGAGTGACCAATGAACTAGGGTTTGAGTGCAAAAGACTCGGTGCTAATCGAGTTATGGTACTTACGGACCCGAACATGAATGGTAATGAAGCTGTTGTAACTGGCATGGATTCCTTACGAAGTGAGGATATAGATGCCGTGCTATTTAACTCTGTTAGTGTTGAACCTACTGATGTGTCTTTCAAAGAGGCGATTGAATTTGCTTCTGATGGTGAATTCGATGGGTTTGTGGCTATAGGAGGCGGATCAAGCATAGACACAGCCAAAGTAGCTAATCTCTACACAACATTTCCTGCCGATTTTCTGACTTATGTTAATGCACCAATAGGAAAAGGTGTTCCGGTTCCTGGGAAGCTTAGGCCGCTTGTCGCAGTTCCGACTACTACTGGAACGGGAAGTGAAACGACGGGTGTGGCAATATTCGACTTTATTGCAATGGGCACAAAGACAGGAATAGCCCACAGGTTTCTTAGGCCTGATGTAGGAATTGTTGATCCTGACAATACCCGTACTTTGCCTGCGATGGTGGTTGCGAGCAGTGGATTCGACGTTTTAAGCCATGGTTTGGAATCGTATACAGCTTTACCTTTCAGTGAACGAGAAGCTCCTGATTCTCCACTCTTGAGGCCCGCATATCAAGGTTCTAATCCAATCAGTGACATATGGTCGACTAATGCAATCAAAATGGTTGCTAGGAGTTTGATACCAGCCGCCAAAGATCCTGATGATTATGCAGCAAGAAGCGAATTGCTACTTGCTGCTACCTTCGCCGGGGTTGGTTTTGGGAATGCAGGATGCCATATACCTCACGGAATGTCTTACCCAGTGTCAGGAATGGTTAAGGATTTTCAATTAAAAGGCTACCCTGATAACGTTCCACTTTGTCCCCATGGGATATCTGTAATTTTGAATGCCCCAGCAGTTTTTAGATTTACTGCTCCTACGAATCCTGAAAGGCATCTAAGGGCAGCTGAATTGATGGGAGCTAATCGAACAGATGCTTCATTAGAAGATGCTGGTGAATTGTTAGCTGACTCAATAATTACTCTTATTCGGGCATTGGATATTCCAAATGGATTGAATGGAATTGGCTTCACTAACGACGACGTTGACGACCTTGTGACGGGAGCATTGCCTCAAAAAAGAGTTCTGGGGTTATCCCCTCGACCGGTGGGTCGACAAGAACTTAAACAACTATTTTCAGATTCGATGCAACTGTGGTAGGAGAACCTAAGACTAGAATTTCAAACAATGTCCACCAACTCCAGTTTTGATAGCGATTTTTACGTGATGGCACCTAGTTTTTGGTAAATGGACTCGAGTTCGACGTGGTTATCTAGTAACAAACTGAATTCCCTTAGCTTTTTTGAATGATCGAACAATGCTGTTCTAGGAAGCTCTGAAATATTTTCCATAGTGGACAGTGTGTCGGTCGCCACTGTAATGATAGGAGTTTCAGATTCACGTGCTTCGTTCAATATATATTCTATAGGTTCAATATCTCCTGTCAAAACTAGGCATGAAGTGGAAGTACCTAGAGCAGCCATTTGAATATCTGGTCGATCCCCTCTCACGATAACGGCTTTATCATTTCGTAATCCGAAATGAACTTCTCCGGCGTCCATCCACATTCCACCTACCATTACACTTTCGACCAAATCACCAGAGTCATTTCCGAAATCAATTAGTTTCCCTCCCAAATAGTCTGCCAGTTGTTTAACGCTAACTCCTAACAATGTCCTGTTCTCTGGGATTACACCAAGCACAGGCACGTCTCTTTTTTGGAGATCGATCAGTACATTATGATTCAAATCTGTACTTGCATAAATTGTCATCTTATTTATTACAATTCCTACAAATCTGTCACTATCTATTTTTGACCATCCCTCCAAGTTTGAAGGTGACAATTCAGAACTGTACTCAACTACAGAGAGTAGGGTTGCATCCAAGGCTTCAATGATACGGTTAGTATCTTCTATCGAGATTGTAGGCAATCCTTCTACTATCAGAATATCGTTGCTTCCTTTAACCTGGTCTGCGGTAACACAGATCTCTTTAATGATATGTGCATCAATCCCTTTTTCTGGTACAGCAATCGGCCATTTTGATGTTGCCAAATTCACTAAATCTTTATAGGTCCCTCGTTCATCTTGCCCGTTGTTTGTCTCGGCTGACAAAGGCTTGAATACAGAAACTGTTTTCCCAAGATTAATCAATTTATGAGCTATTGCTGTGCACAGAGTAGTTTTACCGGCTCCTGTGCGATCAGATGTTATGTACAAAACAGAAGACAAAATCCACCTCTTTAATTAAATATCAATACCATTTATTCAACCACATAGTTATTCGAATTCACATCTAGACCTAGCCGAATATATGTATCGTCCCAGCGTTGTTTCATATCTGGTTTGTACAAGTAAGGTCTCCAACCAAGTTCCAAATATATTCTGATAGCTGCTAGCCTGAAATCATCAGTGCTTAGCAGAGGGTTTTCACAGCCTTCTTTTGCTAGTTTGTTTGTTACGGTTGCGGCGACAATTGTTCCAAGTTTTTTGCCAGTGTGTGATGGATCGCAGACCAGCCATCCTAAAATGCAATTTTTACCTACTTTGGATTCTCTTTCCGCCACACATGAAGCAACTATAGTGGATGAAGGAAGATGTTCTATTACGAAGAATCCATCAGGCAAAACCTTCTCCAATGTTTTGGCTAAAGCACCAGGCATATGAAAAGCTAAACTGAAAAGCTCTTGGTAAGATTTGACATCGCTGTTTCGCAACTGCCTAAGCTTGTAATCTCTGGGTATAGGAGGTATTTCCACAAGTTTCACCGATTGCCGTACCATGCGGAGTTGGTTAGCGTGTTCACTAATATAGTAGTTATATGCTGGCCTGCCGGGTAGCGATTTGAGAGGGCTTTCTGATTCTGGGGTCCAAGGCACTTCCATCAATTATTCGAGCCTCTCACTAATTATGGACTACGAAAATCCATGATAACAAAACAAGGTGTTTCAGATTTCGAATCCTTGGAATTATAGCAGGGGCAAAACATGGATGCATCCGTTTTGTGTAGATATGTGTTGGACAGTAGGTATAATAGTACCTGAAAATGTTCTTCAAACAGGTTGGCTCAAAATAGTTGTATCATTTTGCTCACGGAAATAACATAACCAATCATATGTATGCACTTGCTTGCTATCAACGTTGGCTCATAATATTACTGGTATTTGTGTGTGCCTGTACCTCGTCATATGAAATCCCCGATATTGAAAAACGAGCACATAAACTTAACAAAACTATAATGTGTCCAGTTTGTCCTGGAGAGGCCATTGATCAATCTCAGCATGTACTTGCAACGCAGATGAGAAATATAGTATTGGAAAAAATTAGTGAGGGCTTGAGTGATGACGAAGTGCAGGAGTTTTTTGTGTCCCGATATGGGCCAAGCGTTTTGCTTGAGCCACCACGCGATGGTTTCAATATGACGGCATGGGTTTTACCACCTTTAGGGTTGTTAGTTTTGTTAATTACATCCGTAGTTGTATTAGCTAAAATGAAAAATAAATCCCGAGACACTGCAAGAGACGCTATTACGGCGCCTGACTTCCTAAGCGATGAACTTGCAGAATATATGGATTCGATTGAAGAATCTCTGGAGAACAAAAAATAATGTTACAGAGGCTAGATTTCAACTATGATTGAACTGGGAGGACTATCTTTACTACTAGCTCTAATGGTGGGGTGTTATTCGACTCTGGCTTGCATATCTGCGGCGTTTTTACGAATTAATAATTTAGCTTCAAGCGGCAGATATAGCCTGTACACTATTCCTATATTGCTTTTGGTTTCTTCTGCTACGTTGGTTAACGCTTTTGTTACTAATGATTTCTCAGTTAAGTATGTCGCTGAAAACAGTAGCCTGTCTATGCCACATTCATATACATGGGTGGCTATGTATGCAGGTAATGCCGGTTCGCTACTTTTCCTGACGTTGGTATTGTCGATTGTTTCAGCAATAGCTGTGGCTGTCACTTTTCGTTCACTACCCCACACCGGTACATTCGCCGCTGGTATTCTGGCGCTAACATTAACCTTTTTTCTTTTTATAATCGTAGGATTTGCAAATCCTATGGAAAAACTTGATGTTGTACCGTTAGACGGACAGGGCATCAATCCTTTGCTAGTTCATTTCGGGATGTTTATTCATCCTCCTGTTCAAATGTCTGGATTGGTGATGGTTGCTGTTCCTTTCGCTATATCAATGGGTTCTGTAATGTCTGGACGCGGAATGAGTGATGATTGGGTCGATCATGGGCGTTTGTGGGGAATGATTTCATGGTTGATATTAACGTTGGGATTATTGTTGGGGTCATGGTGGGCCTACACTATATTGGGGTGGGGTGGATATTGGGCGTGGGATCCCGTAGAGAATTCAGCATTGATGCCTTGGTTGGCAATGACTGCATTCGTACATTCCATAATGGTTCAAAAAAGAAGAGGAATGTTTCGAAAGTGGAATATAGTTTTGATTATATGTGCATTTGCAATGGCTCAGATGGGAATGTTTATAAACAGGGGAGGACCAGTGCCTTCTGTTCATTCATTTGCCCAATCGAGCATGGGTTGGCTATTCTTGTTCTTTATGGGATTCAGTTTGATTGCTTCGATCATAATCTTATTTTTCAAAGCTGATACTTTAAAGAGCAAATCCCATTTGGAATCATTCCTCTCTCGCGAAGGCGTATTATTTATTCAGAACGTTTTATTTCTAGCTGTTGCTCTGATAACGCTATGGGGCACAATATTCCCTATATTTTCTGAAGCAGCCCAAGGTGAGACTGTGACTGTTGGTGCTCCATATTTCAACCTCATCAACGGCCCGATTCTACTTTTGCTGGTAGCTTTGATGGGAGTTGGCCCACTGCTGCCTTGGCGAACTACAACCATTGGGAAAATGCTTAAGACGATCAGGATACCAGTGTTGGTGGCAATAGCCGTGTTTGCGATATTGCTTTCTTTGGGTATTGGTCAAGGAATAGCAATATTTGCTTTCTCAATATGCGGTATGGTTGTAGCCAGTATTTTCCAAGAGTGGATTCGTGGAACTATTTCCCGCACTAAGAATGGTGAAATGCCAGTCGTTGCGTTTGCCAATTTGTTAACCAATAATCGCGTTAGATATGGTGGATATGTAGTACATCTTTCTATAATTATGTTAAGTGTTGGAGTCATAGGTTCATCCTTTTATGCGGTCCAGAGAGATCTGGTCCTTACTCCGGGAGAAACAGGAGAAATTGGGAGATACACATTTAAATATTTAGGTGTAGATAAGACTTTGTTCAAGGACCGAGTTGAAGAAGTAGCTGAAATCGAAACATATGTAGATGGTGAATATAGTTTGAATATGCGGCCTTACAGAGCTTTCTATCCTGAGTTTAGAATAGCTGCAACCAGAGGCGCTATCAGAAGTACACTGGTAGAGGATTTCTATATAGTTCCGTCCGCATTTGAAGATAATGGTCAAGCTGTATTCAGAATTTTAATAAATCCACTTGTTTGGTGGATGTGGGCATCGGGACCACTGTTGATTGCAGGGTTTCTCCTCGGTATGTGGCCTCAACGTCAACTGGCGGCATCAACGGTTATAATGCGTAGTCTCAAACAGGCTACTCGAGCATAAAAAGGGGACCGATTTGCTCGTTATTTTCGCATTTTTACTGGCAATTATACCTGCTGTGGCTATTCTAATTCCTTTTGTCTTAAAGAAAAAACTTCCTTACCTTTCTGATGAAGAAATACATCTGGTTAGTCCAATTTCAGATTGGGAATCAGCCATATTTGATCTCAAAAACCTTGAGCTTGAGTTTGCTATAGGTAACCTTACAAAAGGAGAATATGATTCTTTAAGAACTACTTATATGAGTAAAGCAGCTCAAATTTTAAGAAGCGTACATGTAAGCCAAAATGAACAGTCTGAACTACTCGTTGCAGTGGAGAGCGAAATGCAATCAGTAAGAAATCGATTAGTAGGGAATGAAGGTCAACAAATTGAGTAAAGGAATGCCTCAACACAGTCATATATTCCCTAAATATTATCAATCAAAAGATCAACCAAGACAAATAATATTTTGGAGGATCGATTGCTTAATGGCCTTCCTCGTCTCTATTATTTTTATTGCAAATATCCTCTGGACAGAAAATGTAGCCAATGCCAGCGATTTCACTACTGCAGTAGTTGGACGCCTAGTCAATAAAAGTATGGATCACGGCACAGTTGCAGACATACCTATATTTCTTCATAAAATAGCGAATGGGAACACAGAATCTTTGGAAGCCTTTACTGATTTTGAAGGAGGATTCATATTTGAGAATGTGGATATTCTTCCAGAAGCCGTCTATGGAATAACAACCGTTTATCAAGGCGCCTTTTACGCCGTAGAATTCAAATCAGTAGATTGGGCTGCATTACCTGTAGAAATGATAGTTTATAACTCTGTTGCTGATGATAGTTTTATATCGGTAGATTCGATGTCCATATTGTTTGAAGGTATGGATAAGGATACTAGCAGTATCTATGTGATGGAGATGGTCACATTGTCTAATTCAAGTGATCGGACATATATACCAGGGCCTGGAGTGATGGATCTTCTGAGATTTGGATTGCCTGAAGGGGCTTCAGGCTTCAGGCTGGAAACGGAATTGCTATCTGCTGATTATATAAAAGTTGATCGGGGATTTGCTCTGCTTGGATCAGTGCCTCCTGGAAGGCATGAATTGCTGTATTCTTACCACTTCCCTTTTAACAGTAGTTCAATAAGTTTTGACAAAACATTGAGATACGGTTCTGAAAGAACGCGAGTGCTGGTACCCGTAGGAGTTATGGGAGTCAGCAGTGATCAAATTGAAATTACTGATAGGTTTAATATTGGTTCTCTCGAATACGAGGTTTTAGAATCACAAGAATCTCCTGAAGGAACGGCGTTTTCAATTCAACTAACAGACCTACCAGTTAATTCTAGATTGCTTGATTGGTATAGAGGAATTCGGCTTGAATATGCGGCTGTTGCTAGCCTGGGATTGTTGATGACCATTGTTTTTGGGACAGTAATTTGGCACCATGCAAAAAAAGAGGATTAGGAATCTCTTGTTACCAAGAACAAGGTACAGATAATGGTATTTTGATTCCTAACAAGATGGAATAGTTGGGTTTGTAGTAGAGGGGAATTGTTCAATGGATTGCCATGACTATCCAGCTAAAAATCTTTCCAAAACATTTCGAGTAATTTTTTGAATGTTTGGATCTACCGGTAAAGAGCTTGGATAATTGATTGACCCCACTGAAAACACGGAGCCTCCACTACTAGTTTCGTAGTGAACTATTTCAGCTCCACCATCTTCTGGATTCAATCCCTTAGCCAGAAGCTTTATGTTTTTGGGAGAACTTGGCGAAATTTTATCTGTTTCGTGGCCAGATGCACCGCCTGAACACCTGACATGCAGATTTTGTTCACCAAAAATATCTCCGTTTTTTAATCCAGTTCCTTCAAAAATCCAGTGGGAGGTGTCGACCGCTTTGTAAGGAGCTCCTGTCATGATTCCTGAATCAGTACATCGGACCCCAAGTAAATTTGCTTCTGATTCATGGTAAATGTCGAATCGACTCTCCTTATCTATTTCAGCTAACTCACCCGCTGCCCCGCCCCACATACCGTTATGGTGTGTAACAGCTAGGTTGTCAGATATTGATACTTCGCAGTTAAGTCCGTTACCCCCCAGATACATCAATTTACCACCTTGCTCAAATACCCATTGCTTAGTCTTGAAGTACATCTCTTGAGACCAGTATTCTGGATGCGTACTTATGATAAGTATTTTGTAATCTGATAGATCTAACACTCCTGAATGTAATTGCGTTTCTGCATACAGATCGTAAGAGAATTGTTCCTTCTCCATCCATCCAAACAGCCTCCATTCAGCAGGGCATACATGACAGGCTGAACGTCCTTCGATCGGGTCAGTGATAATTACTGATTCAGGTATATGGTTTATTGGTTCAGGTCTATCGAAAGAAACAGGGGCATAACTGCTGTGACGGTATCCGCTGGAAACCGACTTGGTATATCGATCGAGGTCTAGGCGAGAGTTGACAGTTGGCTTTTCAGGCAACTTATCTGGATGAATATAATTGCTGCGGCCTCCGAAACTATTGTACGCATTCCAGTTTATATTGGATGCAAGTACCGCTATTTTTGCTACAGGTGAGGAAGGGGCAACAATCCAAGGAAAGGAGAAAAACTCGTTTTCTTCAGTTTTTGCGTGCAGATAATAAAGTCCAGATCGATTTGGTCCCGTAACGAATTGTGTATGATGAGGATTACCAGAATATCCTCTTTTGTTCCATTCGACTCCAGTTTGAGTATAATCGCCGTCTGGTGTTATTTGCATTGTCGCAGACGGGCCATGTTCATCGAACCATCCCAGCGTACGGATGTGTTCTTTCTCCCATCCATACCTGTACAAGTCCAGTCGGTATGCTTTTGATGAATGGACTCTGAACTCTGATCTCTCACCAGCCTGTACCCATTTCGGCCAGACGTATCCTAGAAGACGATCGCTCAACAATCTGAAGTGATACGGTTCGTTGGATGGTATGTCCATATCGACACTTTTTGGCGTATAGCCATCTTTCCGGAGCGTGATTTTATAACGTCCCGGTTCAATTTCTAAGTATATTGCCCCAGTTGCTCTGGAAGTGGTTTCGTGTGATTCACCATCCTTCTCAAATTCCAAAAGGACGTTGTCGAGTGCAACATAGCGATCATCGCTAACATATCCAACTAACATCCGAGTACTCCTTAACAGCAGTTTACATAATGCATGCAATTTTTTGGTTGAAGTATTTATCTCAAATTAGTTGAAATAGTTCTATGCTGTATTTCTCTATTTTCATACACATTAAACTCTGAATACTTGGATATTGATATTAGAATCAGCATCAAATTGAAGAGTATTGTATGAGATTATGATCGTATTTCTTGGCTAATAAAATTCTGCATACGGGATTTTTCGTGCGAGTGAATTACTGGAGGGAATAGCAAGAAGTTCCTGAATTTATTGTGCGGCTAGAAGATCATACGATAATCCCAGCATGATCTTAGTACCGCTTAATAAGCTGTTAATGCCTATTGATTCGTCAGTACCATGAATATTACTAAGCAATGGATCATCATCTGGATGGGATCCAGCAAACCCATAAGTTGTAGTGTCTAAAGTTCTAGTGAACCTAGAATCGGTGAAACCAGTACTTGTCATTGGAACCCATTCTATTTGTCTCCCCAACACTAGTTGAGTGACTGATCGTATTCTGTCAGCGAAATTTGTCTGAAATGGTGATGAGTTCGGCACTGCCATATAGTCAATTTCGAAATCAACGCCTGGTATTCCATCAAGTGCTTCATTTAATTCAGTTCTTACATATTGTTCATCTTGATGTGGTAATGTCCGCACATCGCAGGTGATTGAAACTGATTCAGGTACGCTATTGGATTTTATTCCTCCAGAGACCATGGTAGGAGTCACGGTCATCCGAGATAATGCACGTAGAACTGAGGCAAACCTTGGATTTACGGATTCCATATCAGAAATAATTTCAGTGATGTTATCAGGAGAAGGTTTATGTTCGACTGCGAAAGTAGACAAGTGCTTGAATAGCTCGGAAGAGGTGTCTAGTTCAGGCTTATATGCCTCGATCCTTTGGAGCACTTGGCCGACTCTGTACATAGCATTGTTTCCCTGCCACGGTACCGAAGCGTGGGCACTTGTACCTTTCACATTGATTTCTATTTGCAGGCGTCCTTTTTCTCCGGTTCCTAACAAATATGTGAGTGATCCAGAAGATATAGGTTCGCCTCCACCTTCGTTAATTGCCAACGGTGCTGCAATTTTCTCTGGGTAGTTTTCTGCTAGCCATTCAAAACCATATCGGCCTCCGTGCTCCTCATCGGCACCAGATGCCAATATCAAACCATCTCTCAGATGTACACCGGTACGTTTCAAAATACTCATAGCCATCAATTGGGCTGCTAACAGTCCTTTGCAGTCATTTGATCCTCGGCCATAGATCCTGCCGTCTGAGATAGTAGCTCCGAACGGAGGCATGCTCCACTTGTTTTCATCTTCCACTGGCACCACATCTGTGTGTGACATAAACATTAATCCAGCTTGACCTGACGTGCCATCTATATTTGCGATAAGATTGCCACGGTTAGGGTCTCTAGCTAGTATTTCGGAATCAATTCCTTCGTCAGACAGCCACTGTTGCACAAATTCACACACTGCAGTCTCGTTCCCAGTGGGCATAATACCAGTGTTAACAGACTTAATACGTACTAGGGCTTGGTGTAAACTGATTAAATCGGTTATAGACGAATCTACTGCTGATAATATCTCATCTGGGATGTGCATGCTGGATTTAATCCTAGTTGGGTTCGTTACGAGTGTCAGATTCTACAGTCTTGTCAGAAGGTTCGCAATATCTGCTAATTAGCTTTGATTGGCCTGATAGTATATCAGGATGAACCTAAACTGTAGGGGTGAAACTGATATCTGCAGATGGCTTGATAGGATTCTTACAAAGAGGATTCAGTATGGAAATTCAAAAATTTTTGTTACAAGCTAGACATTATATGGCTCAGAATCATATCGATGGCTGGCTGATGTATGAGTACAGACATAGGAACTCGATAATAGAAGACATATGGGGAGATATTTCGAATATCACTCGACCATATTGGATCTGGATACCCGTTCAAAATGAACCTATCATCCTTGCAAGTATTGTTGACCAAGGTAGATTTGATACGTTCCAGATTGAATGTAGTTGGTTCAGTAGCCAAATTGAAATGAAAGAGCAACTGCAACACATACTTTCAGTAGCAAATAGAATTTCAATGGAATACTCCCCTGATAACAATTTGCCTCGCATTTCAATAGTTGACGCCGGTACTATAGAGTTAGTCCGTAGCTTGGGGTTAGACATCCTGTCGTCAGCAGATCTAGTGCAATATTCGACTCAGCGTTGGACAAATGATCAAATTGCAACTCACATCACTGCAGCTAAATGCCTAGACCAGATAGTTCATGAAGCATTTGATTATGTTTCCATGAACATAATGTCACGTCTTACAGAATACGATCTAGCTGAGTTCATACGAGTGCGTTACGATAACTATAATCTCGAATATGAAGATGGCCCGGTAGTTGCTTTGAACGAGAATTCCTCCTATCCGCATTACGAACCGTCTAGAATTAATTCCAAAGTTATTAAATATGGAGACTGGTTGTTAATTGATTTGTGGGGCCGCTTGAAGAACATTGATTCCATGTATGCTGATATTACTTGGACTGCTTTTGTGGGAGAAAATCCTAGTGATAAACAGCAGGAAATATTTTCTTTGGTAACTGGAGCTAGAGACAAGGCACTTTCGTATATTACAGGCTCATTTGAACAGAAGAAAGTTGTAAGAGGTTGGGAAGTTGACAGAGTTGCAAGAGAATTTATAACGAGATCAGGCTTTGGCGATAATTTTGGCCACAGACTTGGGCATAGTTTAGGTCGCCATGTGCATGGAAATGCTGTTAACTTGGATAGTTGGGAGACTTTTGATACAAGGGAAATAGTGTCGAATTTAGCTGTTACTATTGAGCCAGGGATATATTTGCCTGAATTTGGAATCAGATCAGAAATAGATGTGTTTATATCTGAGCAAGGTCCACAAGTGACCACTGAAATGCAGGAACATATTGTCCTGATAAAATGAAAATGTCTTTAGATACCCTTAGTAATTATGCGTCAGGCTCTTCCATAGGTTGTTCGAAGATTATGAAGGCAATGCTTGGCCAATAGATCGTTCTACTGCTAGTTGATGTATGTGCGCACCCACTGCTATGTCCTCAAGAGCAATCCCTTGAGACTCAAACAGGGTTATTTGTTCGGAGGATTGTCTCCCCTGTAGCTTACCCGACACAATATGCGACAAATCTACAACTTGTTCCCAGTGAATTGCGCCGCGTTCGTAGAGGGAAATTAAATCCCCGCACTCAATTTTCGCCTGTTCTAAATCATCGACTACTTTGATCTCGGCTTTTCTGACAGCAGTTTGGTCGAGTTCTCTTCGCATCCAATGATTCCCTCCTGCTGCGTTGATGTGGGAACCTGCTTTAACCCATTCCCCTTCAAGTACAGGGTTTTTGGAACTTGTGATAGTTATAATGATATCGGCATCTTTTGCGGCATGTTTTGCACTTTCAACTGGCTGAACGTCTACGCCTAGAGTTGATTTCATTTGATTTGAGAAAGCCGAACGTCTTGTTTCGTTGCGACTAAAAGCGAGGATATTTTTTATATTTCTCACCTGGCATACAGCAGCTAGTTGTGATTTGGCTTGGTATCCGCATCCAATAACTCCCACTGAAACGGAGTCTTTTCTAGATAAGTATTTAGTGGCTATGCCAGTTGCAGCACCAGTCCTAATCTGTCCAAGAGTGTTTGCCTCAATTATGGACAGTAATTCACCAGACTCAGAGCTGTACAGATACAAATGGAAACGAGTCCCCATTTTAACGGATGTGTAAGTTTTAATTCCGGTAACTCCCAAGCGAGGCAGAGAAGCAGACATCACTTGAAGTGATCCTCCTGGGAATGGAACCCTGTAACGAGGTTTATTGGTCGCATACCCTTCTCCTTTTTCTACGAACATAGCTTCGGTAGAGTCCAAAGCAATCTCCATTGTTAAAAGATTTTTCACGTCTTCTTCTGTCAGGTATATAGCCATAATTTGAAACTCACTTATATTTATTTATGAGACATGTATTTCTGTGCATGACAGTGGTAACGTAAATGAATAATTCATCAAATATAGAAGATGCAGTAAATATTTGGAAATCAGTTTATTACTCTAACTGCGTCGGCAGGAATCGTGATAGAAATTTTTTCTCCGGTTTCAAAATCATGTGTTCGTGAGTGCGATTTGAATTTATGTGTGATCAATGTTTCTTCAATCTTTACTGACAACACTGTTTCACCGGAGTGAAACCGATTACTTTCTACTGTGCCTACAAATGTATTTGCGGCAGGAACGGTGTTTTTAACTATATGCTGGACAGAAAGCTTATATTCGTCTAATACTAAGAGCGTAGATACCTCTGTTTCACTCGCCACAAGATTCCCTTTCAACAATGATAAAATGCCAAACTGACATTTTATTTCTATGTACTCGGCTTTACACACGGCAGAGCCTTTGAAAACGTTAACTATGCCCAAAGATTTAGCAACTACTTCAGTTGCAGGGTAGTTAAATAGTTCTTCGGGCGAACCAGCTTGCACTATATTGCCTTCGTTCATTACGATAATTGAGTCTGCTAGCGCATATGCTTCATCCCTGTCATGGGTTACGTATATCGAGGTCATACCAATATTTTTCAGAGTTGTTCGAAGTTCATTTTGGATCGACTCTCTTAGATCTCTGTCAAGTGATACCAAAGGTTCATCAAGCATCAATAATTCTGGTTCTGGTGCCAATGATCTGGCTAATGCAACTCGCTGTTTTTCCCCACCAGATAGTTCAGTGATTCTCCGGTTACGGTATCCAGATAAATTTAGAAGATCAAGTAGACGGTCTACTTTTTTGTCAATCGAATTTTTATCAATGTTTTGCATTCTTAACCCAAAAGAAATGTTGCCAAATACTGTCATGTGTGGGAATAATGCAAGATCCTGAAACATCAGGCCGAATCCTCGGTCTTTTGGTGGTACTTTGTTGATTACTTGGCCTTGAAATGTTACAGATCCTTTGTCTGGGTTCTCGAGACCTGCTATTAATCTCAATAAAGTAGTTTTGCCACACCCGCTTGGACCAAGGATGCAAACTATTTCAGATTTCTGAACACTTAGGGAAACGTTGGATAAGACGTTAGTTGAGTTGAACGACTTTGTGATAGAACATAGTTCTAAGATAGGCATTAGAATATACCACTTTCTTTATACCTGAATCGTTCTATTACCATCAGGACAGTAGCAACCACTGCCATCAAGATGCAACTCATTGCTAAGGCCTGTCCTATGTTACTAGTGCCGGGCAGAGAAAGGAATCTGTATATTGCGATGGGTATCGTTGAGAACTCCGGCCTTGTGACCAACACTGATGCCCCAAATTCTCCCATTGAAACTGCAAATGAAAAAACTGCTCCCACCAAGAGAGCTTTCATGATGATAGGTATGTCAATATGCAGGAATGTTTGTGTATCCGAGGCTCCGAGTATCCTTGCTGATTCTTTCATGTTTTGAGGGATGCTTCTCAATACTGGTAAAACGCTGCGTATTACAAATGGATACGCTACTAGAGAATGTGCAAGGATTATTATCAGAGAGGAATTTCTAAGGTCAAAATATGGCTTGTTGAAAGCCATCAGAAATCCAAATCCCATCACTACTGAGGATATTCCTAAGGGCATCATGAATATAGAGTCAGACAAGCTGCCTTTGTCATTTCGAGAGGCAATGAAATATGCAACAGTAGTTCCTATTAAAAGTGAAATTGACATTGCTGCACTTGCGAATCGAATTGAATTCCATATGACTTGGGTGGGAGGATGGTAGAAATAGGAATCTTGCCTGTTTGAGAAAAGATTCTCAAAGTGTAGCAGAGAATAACTATCTCCCACGGAGAATGCACGTTCAATTAAAGCAAGAAGTGGAGACAGCAATATTATTAAGGATAAGAAGACAGATGCGTGGATAATTATCTCTTTAACACCGGAGGCTTTCTTTGCGGAGGTGGGTTTTGGTATTGAATTCATTTGAACGCTGGTTTTCGATTGGATTTTGGCGTAAATGAACATGAAAATATATGTGAAAATAATCTGTACCATAGCTAAAGTACCAGCCAGCTCAAACCTGAACAATTTGGTTGCAAGTTCGTACACAGTAACTTCTATGGTAGCGAATTGCTGGCCTCCTAAAATTAACACTACTCCAAATGAAGTGAAGGAAAATGTAAAAACTAAAATTGCAGCGGATCCTATAGCCGGCATCAGCAGGGGTAGAGTTACATGGATAAAGGTCATTACTCTTCCTGCGCCCAGAACCGACGTCATTTCTTCGTAGCGGGTATCTAAATTGGACCATACTGTTGAAACAATGCGAACTACAATTGAGTAGTTGTAAAAAATGTGAGCTAAAAAAATAATTATTAATGTGTTGTTGACCTGGATCAATGGTTGGTCTAAATCGAATAAGGAGTTGAATACTTGGTTAAGCACTCCTTGTGGGCCTAATAGAGCTATGAAACCCATTGCAACAACGATAGTTGGCATAACGAATGGAATGATTGAAACAGACTTCAGTAATGTCTTGCCCCAGAAATCATGCTTAGCAAAAACATAGGCTAAAGGTAGCCCAAAGACCAAAGTTAACACAGTAGATACTGCTGCTTGCCATGTTGTGAACCAGATGCGGCCAATATAGTATGGTTCGGTCACAAGTGAATTGAGAGGCCCGAGGAAATGATTTGGGTCTATGCTACGGCCTAAAACAGACCCGATGGGATAGATGAGGAACAATACGAGGTATAATAAACTCCCCGTAACAAGGATTCGGCCCAGGATATTATGATTTCTCATCTGTATCTCACAAACCCGCAGATTTGATCATTCGATATTAAATAGTCAGATTATCTCAACATGACGTTTGTCCATGCGTCAATCCATTCTTCTCGCTTTTCACTTATTTCAAGTGCAGATATATCGGACGGAGCAGTGGGTACTTCTGCAAATCTAAAAAAATCAGGAGTTTTTGCATCCGTGTTAACTGGATACACAAACATTTTCCCTGGCAAATCTTCCTGAAAATTTATATCTAACGCAAAGTCAATGAATTTTTTTGCCAGAGATGTACTGTCAGCATTTTTAAGTATTCCAATACCTTCAATTTGCATGAAAGTCGCCCTGTCGATAAGGATATTGCCAGTAGGAGGTTCTGCAATTTCTACTTCGGAGAAAAACACCTCTGCTGCAGGGCTAGTTGCATAACTGACTACTAAAGGTCGGGAGCCACCATATTGGGAAAAATCTGTATAGTAGGCATCACTCCAACCGTCTTTTACCAGAACATCGTTATTTTTGAGATCTCCCCAAAAGTCTAGATAGTTGTATTCACCGTGTTCTCCAAAATATGCAATAGTCGATATCAAAAATGCGAGCCCAGGTGATGAAGAGCTGGGATTTAGTACAACTAATCTACTCTTCCAGTTAGGACCTACGAGGTCTTCCATAGCAGTTGGTGGAGTCATATCATTTTCGTTTAAAAACTTTTTGTCATAGTTAAGATTTACGTATCCGTAGTTTATAGGTGTGACATGGTGGGTTGGGTCAAGTATGAGATTTTCCGAAATATTTTTCAGGCCACGAGATTCGTATGGAACAAAAATATCTTCTTCGAGGGCTCTCCCTAAATAAGTGTTATCTATGCCATAGAGTAAATCCGCTGAAGGATTACCTTTCTCCAAAATTGCTCGAACCAAAGCAGATCCCGCATCTCCTGATTTCTGAATAACTATGGTTGCATCATTGGCAAGTTCGAATTCCGTAATTATTTCTTGGCTGATATCAAAACTATCGTGAGTCATGATTACCAATTCTCGATTCTTGTCTTCAGTACCACAGCCCACAAATGAGGCTATGGCTAATACTAATATGGTTATCTGGGAAACTTTGTAACGCATCTATTTCTGCTCCCTGAAAATACAATTTTGAAAAAAAAAACCGCCTGATCTAGGCGGCAAGATGGATTCTCTCACGTTCCTTCGCTGGCATTACCCAGATCAGGTATCGGGGTCGTTTCGACGGTTCGAAACCTCTCAGCCTAGCGTACCAAGCTCCCCCCGGATCATATTCATTTTAACGTTAATGTATACCACCACGCATTTTGATGTCAATTGGATCACTGAATTGGTTGAATGTGACCATCACAATAATTGACTTGGACTGGCTTTTTTCAATGATATAATCGTCCGCAATCAAATTGAATTTAACGGGAGCCGTATCAGTGGATTTAGTTGTCAGAGGGGCCAATTCTATAGGGATTGAGCTCGATAGCTATCAAATACAACTTTTTGAAAGATATTATAGCTTTCTTAGAGAAAGGAATTTGTCGGTTAATCTTACCTCAAAAAATGCTCTTGAATTAACTGAAATCAGGCATTTTTTAGATTCACTACAAGTTAGCTTGGCTCTTAGCCATGACATGCTCCACTCGGGAAGTTTTGTCGATATTGGTAGTGGAGCAGGATTCCCGGGCCTGCCTATGAAGATAGCGTTCCCTGATTTGAGGCCTACCCTAATCGAGTCTGTAGGGAAGAAAACTCGGTTTTTGGAAGAATTAGTGGTAAAGCTGGATTTGGACAATGTATCTGTTGTTACGGCACGTGCTGAAATAATGGCGCACAGAGATGATCATCGAGAAAAATTTGATTTTGCTGTTGCCAGAGCTGTAGCAAATATAGCCACTTTAGCAGAACTGACATTACCGTTTTGTAGGATTGGCGGATTGGTAATAATTCCAAAGGGGCCCGACATACAACGAGAATTGGATGATGGAATGAACGCCATATCAGAGTTGGGAGGCAAGGTCCAGAATGTCATCTCAACCAATATCTATGAATTTGGGCATAGGCCATCCAACCTCTTGGTGATAGAAAAAATTCACGGTACGAGTGATCGTTATCCCAGACGTGCTGGATTGCCTGCAAAGAGACCTTTGTAGCATGAATCAGACCACTCAAACTGGATTTTCCATGAGGCGGCTATATTCTGTAAAATCATTAACATCAGTTTTCATCCCAATTTTGCTGTTAATTTTAGTGGCCTCTAGATTCAACTACGATTGGAGTCAAACTTGGGCAAGTTTAGCATCAATGGACCCATGGTTCTATTGCTTTGGCTTTGTCTCCTATTACTTAAGTTTTCTGGTTAGAGGATTGAGATGGAGAGTAATAGCAAGTAACGTCAATATAGGCTTGCGTGACAGAGAAGAATTGCCATCCGTTGTCAATTGCTCGAAGTTGATTTTGGCCGGATGGTTCGTTAATGCCATCGGGTGGTTTCGTATTGGAGATGCCTATCGAGCATACAAATTCGCCCGTGATTCTAGGTCAAGATTTTCACATATATTGGGCACTATTTTGGCTGAGAGAGCGCTAGATTTGGCTACTATTGTTGCAATCCTGCTTGTGGTGACGGGGATTTTCGCGGCTGATCAGAGGTCGATATTAGCATTCTATCTCTTGGGCATAACGGTTGCGATGTTATCGTTGTTAGTATTGATTTTGCTTTTCATGAGATTCTATGGAATTAAGTTAGCTAGCGTTTTACCAGTCAGATTTAGACGGGCCTATCAGGATTTCCAAAATAGTACATTAGGAAGTTTCAAAAATTTAAGAGTGTTAGTTTTTTTAGGAACATTGGGTTGGTTACTTGAAATAGCTAGGTTGTATTTTGTAATTGAATCACTAGGATTGTCTGTTTCGTTACCATTAATAATAATTGTTGCTCTTGGGAGTTCGATTCTTAGTACAGTTCCGACCCCTGGGGGTATAGGGGCTGTTGAGTCCGGAGTAACCGCACTTCTTATGATTAGCTTGGGACGACCAGAATCGTTAGCGATCACGTTACTAGATCGCTCAATAACATATCTAAGCGTAGTTATTTTGGGTGGAGCAGCTTTTCTTATCGCCCAAATAATGAGCAATCAATATTCTCCAAATGGGCGCGGTACATCGTGAGAACGTCATTTGATGTTGGCCCTGTATTTTGTTCAGGACTGATATAATTCGTTACTAACGCAAATTTGTTTTAGGGAGAAAAATATGACCACTAAAGCCAAGCCTTTACTAAAACGCAAAAGTCATGTTGTTAGCCAAGGCCCGTCTCGAGCAGCAGCCAGAGCTATGCTCAGGGCAGTTGGGCTGACCGATTCAGATATGGATAAACCATTTGCCGCTGTTGCGAATCTTGCTAGCGACGTCACACCATGCAATGTGCATCTTGGGAGAATCGCTGAAAAAGTTAAGGATGGTTTATATGGAGCAGGGAGTGTTCCGTTCATGTTTGGAACGATCACGATCAGTGATGGGATATCTATGGGTACAGAAGGGATGAAGGCCTCATTGGTGAGCAGAGAGGTAATAGCTGACTCGATAGAGACGGTTTGTTTTGGAGAGAGTATGGACGGGCTGGTTGTCGTTGCTGCATGTGACAAAAACATGCCAGGAGCGCTTATGTCGATGGCTCGGTTAAACATACCTGCATTATTTGTTTATGGGGGCGCAATACTGCCAGGTAATTACCGAGGCAAGGATATTAATGTTCAGGATATGTTTGAGGCGGTGGGAGCACATTCCCAAGGGAAACTGACTTTGGATGAATTGATAGAGATGGAGAAAGTTGCATGTCCGGGAGAAGGTGCATGTTCTGGTATGTTCACTGCCAACACTATGGCATCAGCAATAGAAGCAATGGGAATGTCTATTCCTGGAACTGCATCTATTCCTGCAGTGGATAATCGAACTGAAGTCTTGGCTTATGAAGCAGGCTTGGTTTTGCAGAACCTACTTGAAAAAGATCTGAAACCCAGAGACATAATTACTCGGGAATCATTGGAAAATGCGATAACTGTTGTTCTTGCTATGGGAGGGTCGACCAACGCGGTTTTGCATTTATTAGCTATAGCTCACGAAGCCCAAGTCCCGCTTGATATCGATGATTTTGACCGATTAAGCCGAGTGACTCCATATCTGACTGATTTGAAACCGGCAGGAAGATTTGTTATGTCAGATATGGACAAGGTTGGAGGGGTTCCGACGGTAATGAATGAATTAATGAGAAAAGGACTTTTGCATGAAGATTGTATGACGATAACTGGCAAGACAATTGGCCAGAATTTGAGTGATTTCCATACCACCGCTGATGGAGATGTGATCAGGCCTATATCGTCTCCAAGGAGTGCATCAGGAGGCCTCGCAATTCTCAAAGGTAATTTAGCCCCTGATGGTTCTGTGATGAAAGTTTCCGGTACTAAGCATCTCAGGCATGAAGGTACGGCTAAGGTGTATGATGGAGAGCGTGCTGCTTTTGAAGCTGTGACCAACGGCTTGATTGCAGATGGTGACGTTTTGGTTATTCGTTATGAAGGACCTAAAGGAGGGCCGGGGATGCAAGAAATGCTTGCTGTCACTGGAGCAATTATGGGGCAAGGCCTTGGAGAAAGTGTATTACTTTTGACGGACGGGAGATTCTCAGGAGCTACCCATGGCCCAATGATTGGTCACATAGCTCCAGAGGCTCAAGTAGGTGGACCAATTGCTCTTGTAAAGGATGGAGATAGGATCTTGATGGACGCCAGCAAAAGGGAATTAACTCTGTGTATATCGGATGATGAGTTAAAAACAAGGCTGGCTGGCTGGCAAGCACCGCCGATCAAGTATAGATCTGGTGTTATGGGTAAATACGCTAAATTAGCTTCTTCTTCAGCAAAAGGAGCAGTCACAACCTGATCTGATAGTCATCAGGCATTAAATTATCAAGTGAGTATCAACGGAAAGATTACATTCGAAGGGTCATTGCGAGAAAAAGGGACTGGAATATGGGTTTTATTGCTGAGTAGACTGTATAAAAGCAGGTCTCATTTTGGATATCGATAGACTATGGTCTAGATTGCTTTCGTTATGATAAATTGTAAGTATGGAATATTCATTGCGCGAAGGAGATAATTCAGATTCCGGGGTCTGGTATCGAGTACTGTTGATAATTAGCGCGGTGTTGATGGCTTTCACCATATACGCCGTTTTCATCTGGGTGCCGACAGAAGTCAATCTTGGTGTATCGCAAAGAATCTTTTATGCTCATGTACCACTTGCTTGGCTGGGCATGCTCTCTATAGTGATAGTCGCAGTATGCGCGTTTGTTTACCTGCTTACAGGAAACAGCAAATGGGATTCACTGGCATATGTTTCGGCAGAATTGGGAGTGATTTTTGCAAGCTTGATTTTGGTAACTGGCGTTATATGGGCGAAAGGAGATCTGGGGTGGTGGTGGACATGGGACGCAAAGCTTACCACTACGCTAGTTCTGTGGTTCATATATGTCAGCTATCTCATGATCAGATCATACGCACCCAAAGGCTCACAGGGGGCACGGTTCAGTGCGGTGGTGGCTCTATTCGGTGCGATAGATGCCCCAATTATATACATGGCAACCGTTTGGTGGAGGACTGCCCATCCGGAACTGAATGCCGGACCACTTGCAGAGGATAATGATGCTATAGGCTCCGGTAAGATATATCTTGTATTGCTATTGTCGGTTATATCTTTCACGTCCCTTTATCTTTACTTACTTGTTGAACGATATTCATTTCGCCGTGCGGAGGAATCAATTGATGAATTGCATCATGCTATCGGCTAAGCCAAAATATTTCTGGATTGGGAAATCCATTCTTTTTCTTGCCGGAATTACAATGCTGCTAACTTCAGTTTCATACACTGCTCAAGCCGCTTCCCGTCAATATGATAAAGAATCTTTATTAACTGTGGCTCAACAGAGTGATCAATTGAAAGGGGAATCAGAACTCCCTTGGTTGTTTGCTGTGTTTTTTATAAGTTGGGCATCTTTTTTCGCGTATGTTTTGATGATGTCTAAAAGACAGAAGGAATTGAGGAAGGAAATAAGAGAATTACAAATAATTCTGGGTGAAATCCAGACAAGGTCTGGGCCAGGGGAATGATTTCTCTCTGGATGACCAATTCACAGATTTAATTCCATTGGAGTTATCTGGGTTTGTGGAGTGCTGGTGTTGGTTTAGTTATAATGACTCTAGCATCTTGGGAGCAACAATATTTCCGCTCAATTCCTGATGTAGTTAATGCGTTCGATAGTTGTGATTGTATTCGTTGCCTTTAGAAATTAAATATACGAGCAACCGATGGTACAAGAAGATAAAGAATATCCAAAACCGATAGAAGTAGAAGAGTCAGCATTCTTACGTTCTAAAGGGAAGATGGTTATAGTACTAATGGTACTTTTAGGAGCATTCGGTTACTTAACCGTGATGGCTTTTCAAAGTGCTACAGTTTATTACTACACTGTAGGTGAACTCAAGGACTCTCAGCATACTAATGACAGTATGCTGAGAGTCAGTGGTAAATTGGTAGAAGATTCTTTTGTTAGAGAAAGAGATTCTATTGAAGCAAAATTCATGTTGACAGATGGAACTGAAACAATTGATGCTATTCACGTGGGGATTCTTCCAGATCTATTTTTCAATGAGCATTCAGAGATAATATTGGAAGGTACATTTGGCGATGATAAAGTGTTTATAAGCAGCAATGTCATCGTTAAATGTCCGTCAAAATATGTAGAGGCTGACGGTGATTAATTGATTAAATTTGCAAACTCGAGATGCAATTGAAGTTGTTTGAGTAGGGAATCTTCAGTCATATCAGATTTCCATGTTTGATTCAGGAAGTTGAGTGGCCAAAATGCTTTCGCACCATTTTGCGTATGATAGTAGATTGGCTTCATCGTATAAATGTCCAACAATCTGTATCCCAAGTGGCAAACCGTTTCGGTCTAGGCCGCAAGGAAGACTAATCACTGGAAGGCCAGCCATGGTCCAGGGTACTTGATAAGATGGGTTTCCTGTAGTTTCCAGATCTTTGGGAGCTCCAGCATCCGTAGCTGTGGTTAGTAATATGTCAAATTTGGATATTGCTTGTTCTAACTTTTGTCTGAATATTCGTCTGATTCGTTGGGCTTGGATATAAGAAATAGACGTAGTTAGCAAGCCTCTTTCGATAACATCCTTGATAAATGGAGAATAAAGATCTCCATGCTGATTGAAATCTTGTTTGTGTACTACTGCGGCTTCAACTGACATTATAGTTTGATGAGCTGATAATAGTGTTTGGCTATCAAAGTCGATTTCAATTTCTTCGACTAATGCTCCATGTTCTTCGAGAATTCTGGATGCTTTCAAGGTGGCATTTTTTGCTTGAATATCACAGGTCTCCAAAAAAAACCAACTTACCAAACCAATCCGAGGTGGGGATTTGATATTTTTACATTGAGCTAAATAGTCTTCTTTCGGAACTTTTCCAGAAGAGAAATCCCTGTGGTCGTACCCTGCCAGAGCATTTGAAACGATACTTATATCTTCCACGCAACGAGCGAACAATCCAACAGTATCTAGAGACGAAGATACTGGCAATACCCCAAATCTACTGATTAAACCAAAGCTAGGTTTAAAACCCACTATTCCATTGAAAGACGCAGGCCTAATCACTGAGCCAGCTGTTTGAGAACCCAGAGCTGCGGGAAAAACTTTCGCAGCTACGCCTACTGCAGATCCACTACTCGATCCTCCCGGGGTATGAAAAAAATTCCATGGGTTTTTTGTAATAGGAGGATCACCCATAGCAAATTCTGTGGTGATGGTCTTGCCCATGATGATTGCTCCGGCTTGTTTTAGAAATTCAACTGGAGCAGAGTCATACTTGGGTACGAAATTTGAATATAATTCCGAGCCGGCTGTGTTAGGCATGCCTGACACGTTAAATATATCTTTAACTCCTATCGGTATGCCGTTTAAGCAACTTGATCCTGGACAAGGGACTGTTGACGACTTATTTGAGGCTTCTTTTAAGATAGTTTCAGGATCAATATTAGCCCAAATTCGAAGCTTATCATCAATTGAATTTGATCTGCGTAAACATGATTCCATCAACTCAACAGCGGATAGTTCTTTGTTATGTATTAATAGTGATGCTTCCGCAATTGTCAGTTCAAAGGGTTGTTTCAAGCGATTCTGCCTATGATTGTCTTTAAAATGTTAAAGAAACTTTTAGTACCCCATCTGTGGGAGATTTAGCTAGATTGAAAGCATATTGTATATCTTGAATAGGAATCCTTGTATTTACGAAAGGCTCCATATCGATTTCTCCTCTAGTAATAAAGTCTACAGCCAATTGAAAAGCAGGTAGACCGTATTCGTCTTGGGCTCCGAAAATAGAATGAGCCACCAGTTTTTTTCGGAAAAATGAATCCCAATCGAACGGAACCATATCCATTGTTGAGGGAAGTCCGAATAGCGCAATTCTACCAAATGGCTTCGCCATATGGATGGCTTGATTGAGTGTTTCAACGCTACCTACAGCTTCGATTACCACGTCAGCGCCTTCTCCCGAAGTGAGGTCCATTAAACACTGGGTGGCATCGTTGCCTGTCAGATTAATTGAATCGTCGACACCCAAGTTTTTGCCAGCATCAAGTCTATCAATTAATGGTTCTATGGCAATAATACGATGAGCGCCTAGTCTTTTTAACATAAAATCGTGAAATAATCCCACAGAACCTTGTCCGATGACCGCTACTGTTTTCCCAAGGAGTGGAGGAAGACGCCTGCATCCAAATATAACTGTTCCAAGTTGCTGTGCCATTAGCAGATGTGATTCGGGAGTGTGTTTTGGCAGGCGTAATAAATACTGGGAATTCAAAACCTGATATTCTGCAAAAGTTTTCGAGTTCCAAATGTTGGGTACTGTCAGAACGAGGTCTCCATTCTCAAATCCATTTACCCCGTTATGGTCTACCACCTGTCCAATGCCTTCGTGGCCTGGATAGCCGTGAGGTAATGGATATTCTGTTACATTCCATCCCATATTAACTATGTGCAAGTCACTACCACAAATGGATGCAATTTTTGTTTTTACAAGGAGTTCGCCCGATTCAATAGAAGGAATGGGAACATCTATTGTCTTGATTTTTCCGAGACCTGTTACTTGAGCACACTGCATTTTCACACTTTGTTGATAGGGTAGTAATTTGGTTTAAGTCATACTATATTCAGTAAAGTATTTATCCAAGGTGGGAATTTGTTAATAGTATGAAGCCTTTGCTTAGATTAAGTGTAATTTCTACCTAGCCTGGTTTACGATCTTGTACCAAAGTTATTGGAGTTTCCTTGACTAATTTAGATATGTCGTTTGGGGACATTCCTTCGTTTAGAAGCATAGCGATGGCCATTCTCATCCCTTCAGATGGAGGTGGATTTTCAATTTGACCAAGGTGGGTAGAGAGAATTGAATTTCCGACTCCAGCTGTGTAGATAGAGTCTGTTAATTGTTTCGGGCTCAATTTCCTCTCAGTTGGCATGCAGGACAATAATGAATGCTCGATCACCGCCCCAGTCGCTGCTATTTCTTTCAGATCATCAGCATTAGATATGTGAGATACATCATTTACGATCATTTTCTTGACCCCAACTTCCTGAGCTCTATTCAAGAGATTGATGCATTCTTTTGGAGAAATGTTCCCCGTAGTTAGAATCATGTCTTCTGAAACTATGATGTCCAATATTTTCAGTAATGATGGGTTAAGATGGCCAGGTTCCCTAAGCAAACTGATTCCATTTCCTAGATTATTTTGCTTCATCCAAAAATCAGCTGAAACCGTTGGCATGGATACAACTCTGGCACCTAATTTGGCTGCGATTCGTACTGCCTCGGGGTTAATTCCGCCAACAGCTTCGTTTAAAGTGACGGAGCCAGTTACCAAAAGGCCCGGGTACATTCGTTGCAAGGTTGAAGCAAGCGGCGCTGTTGAATAATAATCTGAATTGAGCACAAATCCAGACATTTCAGATTCATATGCTAAGCGAGCAACGTCCAGCCCATCCATTCTTCTCGCTATAAAAGGGTCAGGAGAAGAATAGACGTGAAAGTCGAATGATCCACTTAAAATCTGATCAATTCTATCATTATCCATAAATGTATCAGAGATTAGCATAGTGAATTAGATGGGGCAATGTTTGGGTTTGGTGATTCAAGCAACAAAAATCAAGAACTATCATGATTTGTGACATAGCTTTTGGGTTTAACTACGAATACCATTTCTGTACTGTTTTCATCAAACGGTGTGAACTCGAAATCACCGTAGATGTCAATGATTTCGTATCCGCACAATTCCAACAAATGGTGCATTTCCCAAATGTGAATATATCTCAACTGGAAATCTCTGTAGAATTTTTTCGATACGAATCCATTAACGTCAAGTTGCTCAGCGATGACTCGGGCATCAATTATCTGGTTGTAATTATCATATCGGCTTTGATGCCACAATACCCATTTGAGTCCAGTTTCTGGGTCGGTCACGTCTCTAAAATGATAGGGAAGATCACCTTCTGAGGTGAGCATATTGATATCCGGAACAAATATATCGAAAATTAACTTGCCGCCCGGAGCAATGTGTCGAATTATATTGTTTAATGTTTGTATTTGGTCAGCCAAAGAAAGGAGTGATAAAAATGTTCTGAAAGGCAGGATTATGAGATTGTATGATTGAGGAACATCCCTATCCGTAAGCGTCATGTTTCTCATGTCTGCCTCTATGAATGACACTGAGCCACAGTTGGCAGGGAGGTCGGGAATTTTGTTTTGGGCAATACGTAGCATTTCAGGTGAAGAGTCTACCCCAACAACATCTATCCCTCTCTGTGCCAAAGCCAAACTTATCCTGCCTGTACCACATCCTAGTTCCATAACGGGTCCACCCAATTCAGAAGCATGGTTTGAATAGAACGGAATGTCCGATTGAACATACGAGTATACGGAATCGTAGATTTCTGCCCATTGATCGTAGAGTGAGGGCATTAGTTATGAACTGGCCATTTTTTCTAGTACTCTTCTGACTTTTTCTTCGATAGATAGATCGGTCATTTCATCAGCATCCTCAATTGCTTGTCTGGCTTCCTGTGTTTTATATCCTAGCGCGGTGAGAGCTTCCAATACTTCTTCATCTCCGTATGTTGGTGAATCAGCAGTTATATCACTTACTATTTTACCCTTCAGTTCTAGTATTATCCTTTCTGCTGTTTTCTTACCTACGCCTGAAACGCTAGATAATACAGAAGTGTCTCCTGCCTCAACTGCTGCAGAAATTGTCGAAGGGTTTAACGTCGAAAGAATAGCCAATGCTAACCTTGGGCCAACCCCGTTTATAGTGATGAGCAATTCGAAAGTTGAACATTCTTCGATCGTTGCAAATCCAAATAAATCCAGACTATCTTCACGGACCTGCAGAGAGGTGTGTATCTTGGTTTGTTTACCCAAATTCCCTAGTTTTTCCAATGTGGAAGCAGGAACATTAATACGGAGTGTAATATTGCCAATATTCAAGTCTGCCCAGTCCGTACCGGTTGCATCAAGTTGACCTGTGATTGATGAAATAATAGATGAGACCAAAAAAAATCCTTAATTTTAAGGGTTTAATGTTAGATAGAGACTTTCTACTGAATTTATGTGACAAATAGCTACTGCCAATGCGTCGGTTGCATCGGTTGGCGAGGGAGCGTAGTCGAGTTCAAGAAGGGCTCGCACCATTTCCTGTACCTGTTCCTTAGAACTAGCACCATAATCGGTGACTGCTTGTTTTACCTGGCTTGGCGAATATCCTGTTATTTCTAATCCTGCTTTTGCTGTAGCGATCATAGCTACTGATTGTGCTTGGCCGATAGCCAAGGCCGAGCGTACATTTTTGGATACAAAAGGCTGTTCTATAGCCACTGAATCTGGTGAAAAATTGGAGATCAAATTGCCAAGTTCTTGAAACAGGTAAAGTAGCCGAGTCGGCATCGGATCACTTTTTTTAGGACTGAATACTGTGACATGGACCATGTTAAGGCCCGAGCCTTCTGAATCCACTATGCCTACTCCCATGTTGTAAGTGCCGGGGTCAATCCCTATAACTCTCAATATTTAGCCCTTGGTATTTCGTTAATTAAAAATCAATACCGAGATACCATTATTCGGCCGAATAACGGTCTAACACTTCATCCGGAAAATCCGCGTTAGAAAATACTTTCTGGACGTCATCAAGTTCTTCGAGTTGATCCAAGAGCCTGAGTGTACTCATAGCAGATTTCTCGTCAAGAGATACCGTGTTGGTAGCCACCATAGAGAGTTCAGAACTTCTCAATTGAGCGCCATACTGAGCCAGTGTAGTTCGGAGACTTTCAAGAGATTCTGGTGGTGAATAGATACTCAACACAGTGTCGAAAGATTCGAAATCCTCAGCTCCTGCGTCGATTGCTGCCAAGGTTATATCATCAGCTTGATCTTGAGTAGTTTCAACATTTATGACTCCTCGTTGTTGGAACTGCCATGCTACTGAACCTGCTTCAGACATGTTCCCGCCAGCTTTGGAAAAAGTAGACCGTACCTCTGATACAGTTCGGTTTTTGTTGTCGGTTAGTACTTGCAGGAGTATTGCAGTTCCTCCAGGGCCGTACCCTTCGTACGTCGTTTCAGTAAGTTGTACCGCGTCATCACCATCTCCAGAAGCTCTTTTGATTGCCCTTTCCACATTGCCACTTGGCATATTATTATCTTTGGCTCTTTGCATAGCCATACGAAGTCTGAAATTCATATCCGGATCATTGCCGCCTTGACTAACGGCAGCAATTATCTCTCTGGTTAGGCGAGTAAATAGTTTGCCTCTTCGCGCATCAGACACAGCCTTGCCATGCTTTATAGTCGACCATTTTGAATGACCGGACATTTTAAACTCCGTAGTAATAAAAGCTATCTTAGACATCCAATAGTAGCATCGGAGTTTTGCTTGGTCAAAATCGCTCCATCAAGATATTGAAATTGGCTTATGACAATGCGTTGTTTTTCAATCGAAATCTTAAGAACTCGGGAGGTTTTATTATGAATATAGCCACAAGAATCAGTATTAACGCAATGAGATGAAAGGTTAAGTTGTAGCCCACCCAATGAATCATAGCTCCACTAAGAGTCGGCCCTGCTACCTTACCAGCATTCCTCAATGTGCCGAGTAATCCTAATCCTGTCCCGATCGAATCTTTCCCCATGGAATTGGAAACAAGCGTCAATGTAGATGGGAAGACGCAAGCCTGAGCTGCGCCGATTATTGCACTGGCCATAAACAAAATCACTATACTGTTTCCAATAGTTATCAAAGGCAAGCTTAGCGCCATTATAAATATTCCTAGTGGAATTATTGATCGATATCCTATCTTGTCTGCTAATTTCCCTCCGATCGGATTGGCTATCATATGGATAGTTTCTTGGACTGCAAAAAATGTGCCAGCTATCCCTACGTTGAAACCGGCATTGAGTGCTAGAAGTGGCAAGAATGCTCGAACGGAATATAGCGAGATGAACATTGTTCCTTCTAACGCCCCTGCCACCCATACTACCGGAGTGCGGCTTCCTGACATAATCGAGGTTATAATTTGCCGTACAAGGGGAGTAGTTTTTTGGCGGTTGGATTTGTCCTCTTCAGGAAGCAAAATTATCGGAAGAAATGCGAAGATACTAATTATTCCTATTACGGTGAATACCGACACTGGAGTTGTTACCAACAGCATCCAACCAGATACTGCGGGACCAACAATATAACCTCCGTTACGAGCAAATCCAAACCAACCCAGTCGCTCTGCTCTTCTTGTAGTTGAGATTTCAGCCACGTAAGCGAGTGTTACCGGGCCATAAATAGCAGTAGCGAAGCCATGAATTATTCTGAGACAGAATAGTTGCTCAGGCGTGGATACGAATCGGTATAAGAACGGCATTATCACGAAGAAGACGGTACCAATGATCAACCAACTTCTTCTTCCCCAACGATCTGAAAGGATTCCTACTAATGGTTTTAGTACCATCCCGGTCAGTGTAGACACCGATACGATGAATCCCAAAAATGCTGCTTCAGCACCCAGGTAAGCTGCGAATATTGGGAGAAGAGGTGTTTTGCCCATTTGATAGGCGGACCTTGCGATGAAATCGGCACCTGTTATGTATAGAAGACTTTTGGAATTCAACAAATTGGGGGTTTTGTCTCCAACTATTATTACTATCAGAGAATGTGATCAATCAGGGAACTAAATTCCCTGTGTCACGGATTGATCGGAGGCTTTCCTCCATGGCGTCAATGGTAAAGTTGTACTCGGTTTTTCCATGAACCGTAGATGAACTAAACCTACCGGCGCCGCAAAATATATTGCGTTTGCGCATCTCATCAGAAAGTTTATTTTTTAGCTTCCAATTTGACTTAAGAGAGCTCTTGAAATCGGTTATGGCCTCAGAGGTGAAAAACCATTCGACAATATTTCCAGCACCTGACATTTGAACAGGGATGTCGTAACGGAGGAACATTTCTTCTAAAGCATCCCTCATATTGTCACCGTAGCTGTTTAAATCTTGGTAAATTCCAGCCCTCTTCAATTCCTTCATTGTTGCTACTCCAGCAGCAGTTGATATAGCGTTACCGTGGAAGCTGCCCAACGAGAATATTCTGTTTTCATCATCTGAAGAAGGATCAAGGTGACTCATTATCTCTTCGTTTCCAGCTACTGCACCGATAGGGTATCCAGATCCCAAACCCTTGCCAAATATAGATAAATCTGGTGTGACTCCATAGTATTCTTGTGCACCTCCAAGAGCCAATCTAAAGCCAGTACAAACTTCATCAAATACGAGTGGGATCTGATGATCGCTCGATATGTCTCGTAGAGCCTCTAGAAAACCGGGTTTGGAACTGAGCCCTCTCATCAATGGTTCAACTACTATTGAAGCCAATTCAGCAGAATTTGATTCAATAATTTGTCGCGTTCGGTCGATGTCATTCCATGGAGCCACTAGAACTGTCTTGGAGTGATCTGCTGGAATACCCACACTGTCTGGTGTGGGCATTGGATAATCCAACCAGTTTTCAGCAGATCCATAGTTTGTACTGAACAAAAGATTATCTGCAAATCCATGGTAGGCACCTTCAAATTTGAGTATTTTTTCTTTACCTGTATGTGCCCTCACTAGGCGGGTCATTATCATTATGGCTTCTGAACCAGAGTTCATGAAGCGTACTTTTTCCGCACTTGGGATGTTTTCTACAATCATCTTGGCCAAGTCTATGGCTGGCTGGGTCACATAGGTAAAAGTATTACCCAGTTTAACTTGGTTCGTTACTGCTTGTGTAATCTCCGGATGTGCGTGGCCAAGAATCAGCGAGCCGTGACCCATCATGACGTCTAGTAACTGGCGTCCATCAGTTGTGTGAACATACGCTCCATTGGCATGAGAAAACAGAAATTCTGGGCTGGAATCAGTATTTTGGCCAATGGTTGAGTAGGTACCGCCAGGGAGATAATCAGTAGCGTCCCTAGATGTGGCCCGAAAGTCTGAATTCAATTGGAATTTCCCATAATGTTTAAATTTCAATCACCGAATGTTGTGACCCAATTACACAGTTGCAATTGCCTCAATTTCCACAAGTAATCCTGGTTTTACTAATTTACTAACTCCTACAGTAGAACTAGCAGGAAATGGATTGTCAAAAACTTCTGATCGTACTTTGGCAAACTCTGCATATTTACTCATGTCAGTTACAAATGTTGTGATTTTCACTACATCGTTTAACGTGGCGTTTTGTTCTGCGAGCAGCTTTCCAATCTGGTCAAAAACATATCTGGACTGAGCCTCCATGTCATCGGGTGCTATCACCTCTCCATCTGCACTCATCGATACAATACCAGAAGTAAATAGTAATCGGCTTGATGATGAAATCACTCCGAAAGAATATGAAGAGCCGGTTGAAGGGCCAATAACATTTATGCTCATTTACAGACACCCCGTGTATTATATTTGGCCTAGTCTAGAATTGGTCGGCTAAAGTGTCAAGATATCTTCCCTCAAGTAAGATTTATTGGATCTATGTCAACCGTGCATCCGTTGGGAATGTTTACATTGTCTACTACTGACCGCGGATTGAATCCGCGGAGTATTATATGCCATCTGTATTGGCCGCGAATACGGAACGGATATGCTGGGGTAGGTCCAAGGGCCTCCACGTTAGTGATCCCTGAATTGATCATGTAGTTACGAATCTCATTACCAAGGTCAAAAGCGGTTTTCTCACACCTAGGCCTATTTCTTCCTGTGCACAGTAGTCGGATAAGTTTGCTAAATGGTGGGTTGTAGTGATCCTGACGGAAATTAATTTCTTCGTTGTAAAAACCTTGAAAATCTTGCCTGGATGCTGAATAAATGGCATAGTTCTCAGGTTGGTAAGTTTGAAATATTACCTTTCCAGGATTGATTCCTCTTCCTGCTCTTCCTGCTATTTGGCAAAGTATCTGAAACGTACGCTCTCCGGCCCGGTAGTCGGGTATTTGAAGTCCAACGTCGGCAGATACTACTCCTACGAGAGTTACTGATGGAAAATGTAAGCCTTTGGCAATCATTTGAGTGCCGACAAGTACCTGATCTTGACCTGAGCGAAAACGTTCCAATAGGGCATGATAATTGCGGGGGTTTTGTTCCGCATCCCGATCCCATCTCAAAATTGAAACATTGGGGTATTCATTGTTAAATGAATCTACTATGCTTTCAGTCCCAATACCTCTATATCTTAATTTGTGGCTTGAACAGCTTTGGCATCTGCTTTGGGCTACTTTTTTATATCCGCAATAGTGGCAAATATAAACCATAGTTTCATTGTGATACGTAAGTGAGATTTCGCATCTTTTGCATTTCATGACATCGCCACATTTGCCGCATTGAACAAATGAAGAAGAACCTCTACGATTTATAAATAAAATCATTTGTTCCCCAGACTCGATACGAGTTTTTATTTCTGTGTGTAGAAGCCTGCTAAATATGTGGCTGTTGCCATCTTTGAGTTCTTGTCTCATATCCACCACATTTACTTTTGCAAGAGGAACCTCTACGGGATTTGGCCGGGAATTGTTCTGATTGGAAACGCGAGTTTCATATTGCCTATCTGACACGCGATTGGGGAGTACCAATAACCTATGTTGTTTTGTGAGAGCTCTGTGATAGGTAGTTATGTCTGGAGAGGCACTACCCATAAGTACTGTCGCATTTGTTAATTCAGCCAACTTCAGAGCTACTTCTCTTGCATGGTAACGAGGAGCCGTGTCTTGTTGTTTGTAGGTCCATTCGTGTTCTTCATCAATGATTATCAATCCGATGTCTGAGAGCGGTGAGTATATAGCGCTCCGTGAACCTACAACGACGTTGTAGATGCCTTGCTGAACTTTCCACCATTGATCAAATCTTTGTCCTGGTGATAGGGCGCTGTGTAACACCGCTACTTGACCAGGGAATTTGGCAGCGAACCTTTCTACAATCTGGTGGGTAATTGCAATTTCCGGAGCCATAACGATCGTTTTTTTCCCTGACAAGGAACAAACAGCTGTCGCATTTAGATATATTTCGGTTTTACCACTACCTGTGACGCCGTGTAGGAGGAATGATTTTTGTTTAGATGCTGGATTTTTTATGGAGTCTCCGATGATATTAGATATATTGTTTTGTTCAGGAGTAAGATTGACATCTTTTGGATGAGGGATCTTAATATTTTCGAGTGGGTCTCGGTCTGATTTAATCGGTTTGATTTCAACCAATCCCTTGTTTAACAGTGAATTTACAGCACTTTGTCCAAAAGTTGTCGTGGCGTTACTTTTAAGGATGGGTGCTTTGGCAGAAAAAAGTTCAGTTAATAAACTCAATTGTCTAGGAGCTTTGGCAGACACGTATTGTTCTGGAGGATATTCGGAGGACAATATTATGTCTGGGAGAGCCAGGTAATTAATAAGTTTCGGTTTTACTCTGGGATGAGTGGACTGAGATCTTTCTAACAGGATTTCTTTGTCAATTAACTTAATCGTTGATTGACGCGCGCCGTTCCCGAAATTGCGTACAAGTTTCTGTAGATTGGTAGTGCCGTGATTAGATACGTAAGACAGGATTTTCTCTTGCAGAGGGGATAAACTTTGATCTACCAGGCGATGGTTTGGATTTATAGATATCGTTATCTTGGGTCGAACCCTAATACCCGGGGGAAGCGTAAGAGCAACTGCGTCAAACAATGGACATCTGTAATAATTGCTGGTCCATTTGATTAGTTCAACTTGTCTTTCAGTAACTATCGGGTCTGGATAAACATATGATTCTACATATCGAGTTTCAGGTATCTGAGGAGGATTTCCCACCGACAGCACCAAACCTAGTAGATTCCGTGCACCAAAGGGTACTCTAACCAAATGCCCTGGCAATAATTTAAGATTTTTTGGTATCGCATAGCTGAAAGTGGAACCCGGTGACGTGGGAGCATCAACTGCCACCTCGACAAATGCGGGGGTTAAAGTAGGATGTCCAATTTTGTGCCTAGTCACTCTTCCCCCGAGCAGTGTGCTTATGTTCTGAATAGACGGTCACTAGGTCCTTGACATTACAGGAACTTCCAAAAGTGACAGCTATTACTGTCGAGTCGTGAATTGAACTCTACTATCTTCTAGCTTCTTTGATCCTAGCAGCCTTGCCAGACAGTCCCCTGAGATAGTAGAGGCGGGAGCGCCTGACTTTACCGTGACGAACCAATTTAACTGCTTCAACTGAGGGTGAGTGGAGCATAAAAGTACGCTCTACTCCAACTTCGTGGGAAATACGACGGACTGTAAATGATGATCCGGGACCGTTGCCGCGCTTCCGAATAACTACGCCTTCAAAAGCCTGGGTCCTTTTTCTTTCACCTTCGGTTACGGATATATCCACCCTAACAGTATCACCAGATCGAAATTCATCGATCGTAGTATTTGGGTCGATATTTACGAGATGGTGAGCATCCATTGGAAACTATTCCTAAACAAATATTTGAAAATATATTTTATGGCTAGTTAAGCTAAATATGCAAGCTTTTATGTTGATACTGTTAGGGTTTTTTAATTAAATTTTTGTTGATGTCTTGCTGTTTAATGTCTCTAGAATGTTTCTATATGGCCTGATTGACTTTATCTAGCCCAGGGGGATATTTTGCAAAAGACAGTTCTGCTTGCTCTATGTATTAATATTCATTCTGTTCGATCCAGCCCAAGACTCAATATTTGGATGCGTGTACTTCCATTGCCGTAATGGCAAAATAAATTGGGGTAGAATTTATGTAAAGTTCTCATCTCCAGTGCTCAAAGCATCACATCAATAAGCGTAGAGTTTTGGATAGATGTTTTTGGTTATGAATTCATGATTGTGTTGGAACAAGTGTTGCTACGAATTTCTAATGCAAATCAATACATATTGAAATGATGTCAAAATTCGTTGACACCCAGAACGTCTCAGATGTATAATTTGATGCTGTTGTGTAGGTTGTAATTATTTGAACCAATTGATGTAGACTCAAGTAAATCGAAAATATTAGAGGTTGTTAGTTTGCCAACGGTAAATCAGCTAGTGCGAAAAGGCAGGAAGTCCAAAATCCGTAAGGATAAGTCTCCAGCCTTGAGGTTTGTTTTCAATTCACTCAAGGACACAGGTAGGCGAGGTACTGGTTCGCCCCAGAAGAGGGGTGTTTGTATTCAAGTCAGAACTCAAACTCCCAAGAAACCGAATTCAGCACTTAGGAAAGTTGCCAGAGTGCGACTTACGAATGGTATGCAGGTTTCAGCATACATACCCGGAGAGGGACACAATCTTCAAGAACACTCGGTGGTTTTGATTCGCGGTGGGCGCGTTCGAGATCTTCCCGGTGTCAGGTACCATGTTATAAGAGGGACACTTGACACCGCTGGTGTTGAGGATCGAAAGCGTGGGCGCAGTAAATACGGTACCAAGACTGTTTAAACAACATCTGAACTAGGATTGAGAAAGACATATGGCAAGACGTCGGAAAGCAGATAGAAGAAATATAACACCCGATTCCAAGTATAAGAGTCATCAGATAAGCAGGCTGATAAATCGGGTTATGGTCAATGGGAAGAAAACCACGGCAGAACGTATAGTATATAGTGCTCTGGATACTGTAGAGCAGGAAGTTAGACGACCTGCGGTTGAGGTATTTGAACAGGCTTTAAGAAATACAATGCCCGCAATTGAAGTGAGGTCCCGGAGAGTTGGTGGAGCAACCTATCAAGTTCCTACCGAAGTTAGGCCTGAACGTCGTCTGGCTTTAGCCCTTAGGTGGCTAGTTGAGTCATCCAGGGCGCGCACAGGTGTCCCTATGGCACAGAGATTGGCTCAGGAATTACTAGAAGCTTTTCGACAGCAAGGTGCATCGGTTAAGAAGCGTGAAGATTTGCACCGTATGGCTGAAGCCAATAGGGCTTTTGCTCACTATCGCTGGTAAAAGTACTGAAAACCCCTATTTCACAACGGTCTTTATATCAACATGCCTGAAAATACGTCTGTAACAAATACGCGGAACATTGGTTTCATAGCGCATATTGATGCTGGTAAGACCACTGTTAGTGAGAGAGTCCTGTTTTTCGCTGGTCGGATCCATAAAATTGGCGAAGTACATGAAGGCACTGCTACCATGGATTGGATGGAACAGGAGAAGGAACGAGGGATAACCATCACCGCAGCAGCTACTACTTGCCAATGGAATGACCACACCATAAATATTATCGATACCCCGGGTCATGTCGATTTCACTGCAGAAGTAGAGCGTAGTTTACGGGTTTTAGATGCAGGAGTGGTAGTTTTCGATGGAGTAGCAGGGGTAGAGCCTCAGTCAGAGACTGTTTGGCGACAGGCTGACAAATATTCGGTTCCAAGATTGTGCTTCGTAAACAAGTTGGATCGAGTGGGTGCTGATTTTGATCGGACAGTCGACAGTATTACTCACAGGCTTGGAGCAAATCCTGTACCAGTGCAACTACCGATAGGCAAAGAGGACGACTTTCATGGTGTTGTTGATTTGGTCGAACAGAAGGCATACATGTTTTCTGATGAAGAGCCAGGTAGCATTGATCAAGTGCCAGTACCAGAAAATATGCTTGATGAGGTCGGATCGCATCGTCAATACATGGTTGAAAAGGTAGCGGAGACTGACGATGATTTAATGATCAAATATGTGGAAGACCAGCATATAACGGAAGGTGAGATAAAGGCAGCTATACGTAAAGCTACTATTGGATACGAAATAGTGCCTGTTTTATGTGGTAGTGCGCTTAAAACTAAAGGGATTCAATTGCTCTTGGATGCTGTGTGTACATACCTGCCATCTCCCGTGGAAGTGCCTCCAGTTAAGGGGCTTGCTTATGATACCCAAGAAGAAGTAGAGCGGGAGCCTCGGCAAGACAGCTCCTTCTCAGCTCTGGCATTCAAAGTAGTTTCTGATCCTTTTATTGGGCGCCTTGTCTATTTTAGGGTGTATTCAGGTTCTGCCGAAAGCGGAGGGTCTATTTTCAACCCGTCTCAGGGCAAACGGGAAAGGCTTGGAAGAATAGTCAAAATGCATGCTCAAAGACGTGAAGAAGTGACCAGTGTAGGAGTTGGTGAAATAGCAGCGGCTCTTGGCTTAAGGGGTGTAGCTACTGGTGATACTATATGTTCTGAGGCAGATCCCATTATTTTGGAATCAATAACTTTTCCCGAACCTGTTGTTTCGGTAGCAATTGAGCCCAAAGCTAGAGAAGATCAAGAGAAACTGTCCGAGGCTATAACTAAATTAGCTGATGAAGATCCGACATTTAAGACTAATTATGATGAGGAAACTGGTCAGACGATCATTTCCGGGATGGGTGAGTTACATTTGGATATACTTACCGACCGGATGCGGAGAGAGTATAAGGTTGAAGGAAATGTGGGCAAGCCACGTGTAGCGTATCGCGAAACAATATCAACCATGGCGAGTGCGGAGGGGCGATTTGTAAGGCAAACAGGCGGGCATGGACAATTTGGTCACGTGTATCTCGATATTCAGCCATTGGAGCGTGGGGCAGGTGTTCACTTCGAATCTAAGATTAAAGGCGGAGCAATACCTCAAGAATTCATCCGTCCGGTTGAAGATGGAGTCAGAGAGGCCTTGAATACAGGGCCGCTTTCAGGGTATCCTGTCGTGGATGTTAGAGTTACATTGACAGATGGGAGCTACCATGAGGTGGATTCTTCGTCGGTGGCTTTCCAGATAGCAGGCTCGATGGCAGTGAAGTCCGCGGTGTCTAGGGCGGGCTCTGTGTTGCTCGAGCCGGTGATGCGCCTGGAAATAGCAACGCCAGGCGATTTTTTGGGTGATGTTATAGGAGATTTGGGACGTCGTCGGGCGAATATTAGGAATATTGAAGGTGAGCGTGACATACAGTCGGTTAAGGCATTAATACCTCTTGGCGAGAGTTTTGGGTATGCAGACTCTCTTAGGTCGCTGACTCAAGGAAGGGCCGGGCATACTCTTGAATTTGATAAATATGAAGTAGCGCCAACGGATACGTTGGACTCGTAGAGATTAAAATTAGAGTTGTATCGATTAATTACAAGGAATTATGGATTAAAGAGATAGAGAATGGTGGCTTCGCAACAAAAAATAAGAATTATACTGAAGGCTTTTGATCATAAAGTTCTCGATGTATCCGCAGGGCAAATAGTTCAAGCAGCTGAAAGGACTGGTGCAAGAGTCACTGGTCCTGTGCCGCTGCCGACTACCATAAAGAGGTTTTGTGTTATCAGGTCTCCCCACGTAGACAAGGATTCCCGTGAGCATTTTGAACTGAGGACTCACAATCGTCTAGTTGACATATTGGAGCCTACTGCAAAAACCATAGATGACCTGACTCGGTTGGATGTGCCCGCTGGCGTTGATATATCAATAAAATTGTAGGGAACCATTGCAATGTCAATCAAAAGTATACTAGGAAAAAAGATAGGCACTACTGCTGTTTTTGCTGAAGATGGCAAGTCTGACTGTGTTACTGCAATTCAGGTTGGGCCGTGCACTGTTACTCAAGTGAAAACTGCAGATTCAGATGGTTATGATGGAGTTCAAATAGGCTTCGAAAGTGTTTCAAATGCCAATAAGCCAACTAGGGGGCATTTGGAAAAGTCAGGCTCCTTATTCAGATATTTGAAAGAGGTAGCTGTTACTGATGTGTCTTCAGTTGAGGTAGGCCAAGAGTTCGATGTGGGCATGTTTGACTCAGGAGACAAGGTAGACGCTACGGGTTTCTCCAAGGGTAGGGGGTTTGCTGGTGGTGTTAAGAGGTGGGGTTTCAAAGGAGGACCTAAGACGCATGGTCAATCAGATAGGCATCGTGCTCCGGGTTCGATCGGGGCGGGAAGTTCGCCTGGCCGAGTGATCAAGGGACTCAAGATGGCTGGCCACATGGGTAATTCCAAGGTTACTGCTCAGAATTTAGAGGTTGTTTTGGCCGATAAAGAGAGGAATTTACTGCTCGTTAAAGGATCTGTTCCTGGGGCGGGGAATTCTCTGGTATTGATTAGCAAAAAGGGTATATAGGTAAATCTAGGTGAAACTTCCAGTTTTAAATAGCACCGGAACCATAGTAGACGATATAGAGGTCAGCCCTCAGTTGTTTGACGCACCCATGAATAAATCTCTGGTGCATCAAGTCATGGTTGCCTATCTTGCAAACGCTAGGCAAGGTACAGTCGCTGTTAAGAATCGCTCTAGGGTTTCAGGAGGAGGCGCAAAGCCTTTTGCTCAAAAAGGTACTGGTAGAGCCCGTCAAGGTACTATTCGTGCTCCTCAGATGAGAGGAGGAGGGGTTGTGTTTGGGCCAGAGCCTAGAGATCACAGGCATGCTACACCAAAAAGAATGAAAAGGTCTGCAACAAGAGCTGTGTTGTCAGATAAGTGTCGAGCAGGTGCAGTTAAAATAATTCAAGAGTTGAAAATCACGCATGGGAAAACCAAAGAGATCGTAGCTGTCCTTCAGTCGTTAAATGTGGATATGCCCGCGTTGTTAGTGGCTGATGGTGCGGATAGCAACGTGGTTCGTGCAGCAAGAAATATTGAAGGATTGAATTTATTGCCGGCGTCGATGCTGAATTCGATGGACATCATGAGAAATAAAAGCGTCATAATGACTGTAGAAGCTGTCAAAATTGTTGAAATGAATTGGGGAACTAGGGTGGCTGCAGGCACTCTAAGCCGATCTTTGCAGGGCTAAGGTTCAAATATATGAATTCACTGAGCATACTACGACGTCCCATAATCACTGAGAAAAGTACTCTCCTTCAGGACCAAGGTAAGTATGCTTTCGAAGTGTCAGATAACGCCAATAAATTTCAGATTAAAGTTGCTGTTCAGGAAGCGTTTGATGTTGATGTCGTAAAGGTTAACGTGATCAAAGTACGTGGAAAGCGTAAACGTTTTGGACCTAGAGAGACATCTCGAAAGTCTTGGAAGAAAGCCATAGTATCTTTGGCGCCAGGTCAAACCATAACAATATTCGAGGGTGTTTAAAGATGGGACTTAAGGCAAAAAAACCTATAACTCCTGGGCAAAGGGGTAAGGTGATTCAAACTACTGATGACATCACCGTAAGGACCCCTAAAAAGTCTCTGGTAGAACCGTTGAAAAAGAATGCGGGTCGTAATTCGAGTGGTCGGATTACGGTGAGGCATCGTGGTGGAGGTCATAAACGTAAGCTTAGAAAAATAGATTTTAAAAGAGATAATTTCGGGGTGCCTGGGGAAGTTACTACAATTGAATACGACCCTAACAGGTCATCTAGGATTGCCTTGGTGAAATACAGAAATGGAGATTGGCGGTATATTTTGGCGGTTGATGGCATGAATGTTGGAGACAAGGTAGAGTCTGGAGAAAATGCTGAAATCGCTAGTGGTAACGCTCTCCCTTTAAAATCGATTCCTTCTGGTACGCTAGTACATAATGTGGAAATGAAAGTAGGTAAAGGTGGCCAGATAGTTAGGAGTGCAGGGAACGGAGCTCAAGTGTTGTCAAGTGAAGGTAAATATACGCTATTACGATTGCCCTCTGGAGAAGTGCGATACATTCTCAGTGAATGCATGGCGACGATAGGTCAAGTGAGTGCTTCGGATCACAAAAATATTAAGTTAGGTAAAGCAGGGGCGAATCGCCATAGGGGGAGACGGCCGACAGTAAGAGGAGTGGTTATGTCTCCTGCTGATCATCCTCATGGAGGAGGAGAGGGTAAGTCTCCAATAGGAATGCCGAGCCCGAAAACCCCATGGGGAAAACCTGCACTTGGATATAGGACTAGAAATAAGAAAAAAGGCAGTGGGCGCTTTATAGTTAGACGTAGAGGAGAAAGGTAGAAAGCTGTGTCACGATCTGTAAAGAAGGGACCTTACGTACATCCTAAATTGGCAAAAAAAGTCGCGGCAGCGGCTAGGTCACAGGCCAAAGTTGTTATAACCACTTGGTCGCGAGCTTCGATGATAATGCCTGATATGTTGGGTTTGACCATCGCAGTTCATGACGGTCGCAGGCACGTGCCTTTGTTTATTACAGAAAACATGGTAGGTCACAGGCTTGGTGAGTTTGCTCCTACCCGTACATTTAGAGGGCATTCCACCAAATCCGAGCGTACGACTGCTGTCAGTTAGGGATAGGAGAAATCATTGCCAGTAAAAGCGACTGTGTCCAATACGGGAATATCTCCCAAAAAGGTTAGGCCAACAATGGACCTGGTAAGAGGCAAGAGGGTTGATGAGGCATTGACTATATTGAAATTCATGCCATCACCAACTGCTAGGTGCCTAGAGAAAGTTATAAGTTCTGCGGCAGCTAATGCCGAGAACGAACTGGTGGCCCAGCGGTCGGATTTAAAGGTGATTGAAATTTATGCCGGAGATGCTCCGCAAACAAAAAGATTTCGTGCACGGGCTCGTGGTAGGGCGGGTCGAATACTACGGAGAAGCACCCATCTGACTGTGGTGCTGGACGAAGAGGAGTAATAGAGTGGGGCAAAAAACACATCCAGTTGGATTCAGGTTAGGCATAGTGAAAGACTGGCAAACGAAGTGGTTTGCTAAGAAGCCGAGCGACTACAGGGGTTTGGTGCTTGATGATCTGCGAGTTAGGGAATTGATATACAAAGGGTATGATGATGCGGGTATATCAAGGGTAGATATAGAGCGTGGGAAGGCAGAAGTGGTAGTGACAATTCATACCGCTCGTCCTGGTATAGTTATTGGTCGGGGTGGGACTAGAGTTGAGGAATTGAGGAAAGATCTCGAAAAAATCACTAAAAGTAAGGCTCGTTTGAATGTGCAGGAAATTAGACAGCCAGAATTAGATGCATTTCTGGTTGCCAGGAATGTAGCAGAACAATTGGAACGCCGAATAGCTTTCAGGCGTGCTATGAGGCAGGCTTTAGGAAGAACCATTCAGGCAGGTGCACTTGGGATAAAGATAGTTTGTTCGGGACGGCTTGGAGGTTCTGAAATAGCCAGAACTGAGAAGGCTAGAGAAGGTAGAGTCCCATTACACACCTTGCGAGCAGACATTGACTATGGAATCACAGAAGCGAGCACTGATTTTGGTAGGATTGGTGTCAAAGTGTGGATATATAAGGGAGACATATTTGATGAGGTAGCTCCTGGTGAAATTGAAATCGAAGAGATTTCGCCAATTGAAGTAACGCTTAAGTTAGATGATGCAGAAGAGAATGCACAAAATATAGGAAATGATGACATAGGGGAAAATGTTACAACCGAAAAGAGTTAAATATAGGCTCCATCACAGGGGGCGGATGAAAGGGATATCCGTATCGGGTAGTTCTTTGAATCTGGGTGAGTTCGGCCTGAAGGCTGTTCAACCTGCATGGCTCACATCGCGACAGATAGAAGCTGCGCGCGTTGCTATGACTCGCCACGCACGTCGTGGAGGCAGGGTTTGGATCAGAGTTTTTCCTGACCGTTCAGTAACAGCTAGGGCGGCAGAAACTCGGATGGGGAGTGGTAAAGCTCCGGTAGATCACTGGGTAGCTGTGGTTAGGCCGGGCCGAATGCTTTTTGAAATGTCAGGAGTGCCAAGAGATGTGGCCCGGGAAGCTCTAAGACTAGCAGCTTCGAAGCTCCCTATGGGGACTAAGATAGTAGAAAAATCTTAAGGGTTCGATATAAATAGAATCAACTGATCGTAGAAGGTGGCTATCAATTGGAAATAGATGACATAAGGTCAATGACAGACGAAGAATTGAATGACGAATTAGATGCAAGCCATCGGGCGTTGATGAATCTGCGTTTCAGGGTTGCTACTATGCAGCTGCCAAATGTGAATGAGATAAAAGCTGCCAAAATCAGGATAGCTAGGATAAATACAATCATTAGGGAAAGAGAATTGGCTCGGGTGGTGTCATGAGTTTCGAAACGCGTAAGGTTCGTACGGGTAAAGTGGTGAGTGATTCAATGGATAAGACTATTGTCGTGTCTGTTGAATGGAAGCGCCCCCATAAACTGTATAAAAAGTCGGTAAGCAGGCGTTCTAGAATGACGGTTCATGATGCCGAGAATATCTGCTCGTTAGGTGATGTGGTTCAGATAGTGGAAAGTCGCCCTAGGTCGAAAACAAAGAGATGGAGTGTACAAAATGTTGTGTCAAGGGCGGAAAGTGATGATGTTAGGCCCGAAGATGTGGTTCCTGATGCGGATGTGATGAAGTCTGGGGTTGGCGCATCTGAGGATACAGACCAGAGAGAACAAAATTCGATAGTTGAAGAAACAAATGTGCTTCAATCGCCAAAAGGCCAAGAATCACAGCCTGATGCTGCTTCTATTTCTTCAGAAGAAGAAGTGGAGGAAACCAAGTGATACAGCAATATACAAGATTAAAAGTGGCGGACAATTCAGGTGCTAGGTCCATAAGTTGTATTGGGGTTCCTGGTGGTAGTGGTAGGAAGTACGCTTCGTTAGGGGATGTGATTGTTGCTTCCGTAAAAGAAGCTGCGCCATCCTCTGCGGTTTCTAAAGGAGAAGTAGTTAGAGCGGTAATTGTAAGAACGGCTAAAGGCAAGCGGCGCCCAGACGGGTCCCATGTCAAGTTTGATGACAATGCCGCTGTTTTGGTGGACGAAGAGCAAATGCCTAGAGGAACTAGAATATTTGGTCCAGTGGCACGTGAACTGAGAGATAAGAACTTCATGCGCATTGTTTCTCTGGCACCGGAGGTGTTGTGAGATGCTGGTTCGCAAAGATGATAATGTTTTGATAATAAAAGGACGAGATCGAGGCAAGCAAGGACTCGTTCAAAGAGTGGTGACCAAAGACCGAAAAGTAGTTGTAGAGGGAGTGAACGTTTCAACGAAGCATTCTAAGCCGTCTTCGAGTGGAGCAAGGCAAGGCGGAATTATTCAGAAGGAAATGCCAGTACCGGCGTCTAATGTAATGTTGGTATGCACTAGTTGTAGTCGGCCCGCAAGGATTTCTGTAAATTCAATGGCAGATGGAACTAAGGTCCGTGTATGTAAGCGTTGTGAGGAAGTTATAGAGTGACTAACGAGGATAAAAAGCAACCAAAACCTAAAAGTACAGCTAAGGCTACCAAACCTGCACGAAAAGGATCAACTTCGACTAAGCGAGTATCGAAGGCCAAGGCAGTGCCTAAAAAGGCAGCCAAGGCACCTGCTGTTAAAGCTGCGACTAAGACGAAGGTCGCTGTGCCGTCAGAGCCTAGGTTGAAGACAAGACAGGCATCTCAAGTGGCTCCGCAATTAGTGGAGGAATTTGGTTATTCGAGTGTGATGCAAGTACCTAAGCTTGAGAAAATCGTATTGAATATAGGCTTAGGCGAGGCGTTAGATAATAGTAAGGCTATTGAAAATGCTACTGGTGATTTGACAAAGATATCTGGTCAGAAACCAGTTACTACGTTAGCCCGCAAGTCAATAGCGGCTTTCAAAATAAGAGAGGGAATGCCGATAGGCGTGTCTGTGACCCTGAGGGGCTTCAGAATGTATGAGTTTCTGGACAGATTAATGAATGCTTCTTTGCCTAGAGTTAGAGATTTCCGAGGGGTTTCCCGGAAATCATTTGATGGAAGAGGAAATTTTTCTCTAGGATTGCGTGAGCAAGTAATATTTCCGGAAATAGACTACAACAACATAGATAAACTAAGGGGGCTGCAGATAGTTGTAGTGACCACGGCAAAAACTGACAGAGAAGGTGAAAGACTGTTGGAACTTTTGGGTATGCCTTTTGAACGCATGCAGGAAGAGTCAGCAGCTTCATGAACGGCAAATGTAACAAAGCACAATTAATTAGTGGAGTTTGATAATTGGCAAAATCATCCAAAATCGCTAGATGGAAAAAGCCTCAGAAATATGGAGTGAGACAAATTAATAGATGTCATAAATGCGGTAGGCCTCGTGCATACATAAGGCATTTTGGTCTTTGTCGAATTTGTTTCAGGGAAATGGCATTAGAAGGAATATTGCCTGGAGTTCGGAAGGCGAGCTGGTAAGAGTTAGAGGAATTAAAATGACTGTCACAGATCCTATAGCAGATATGTTAACCCGGATTAGGAACGCGGCTCAATCGAGACACGAGATTGTCACTATGCCTGCGTCGAAAATCAAAACTGAGATACTTCGGATTCTTGCGGAGGAAGGTTTTATTGAAGGATATAGCCAGACCAAGAATGACTCAGGATTTGATGCGCTTCAGGTGCAGCTGCATTATCGGAACGATGATACCCCGGGTATAGTTGGTTTGAAGAGAGTTAGTAAACCAGGTTTGAGAATTCATGTTGGGAAAGGCGAGATTCCTAGATATTATGGAGGACTTGGAGTTTCAATCATCTCTACTTCCAAGGGCGTGATGACTGGCCAGCAGGCAAAGGAAAATGGCGTTGGAGGAGAGTTGTTGTGCTATGTCTGGTAGGAGTGATATATGTCAAGAGTAGGTAATAACCCTATACCAATACCCGATAAGGTCAAGGTTCAGATAGAAGGGTCTGTAGTTTCCGTTCATGGTCCAAAAGGTGAGCTTGTACGGAATTTCAGCGATACAATGTCCATCGAACAAGAAGAAGGATTCGTCAAGGTTTCACGTTCGTCGGATCAAAGACATGATAGAGAGATACATGGCTTAAGTAGAAGTTTATTAATGAATATGGTTTCTGGTGTTAGTGATGGCTTCAGCAAGTCTTTGGAACTCGTTGGTGTGGGCTATCGAGTACAGCAGTCTGGCAAAGGCATCACTCTAAATGTAATGTACAGTCATCCTGTAGATGTAGGAGCACCGGAAGGAATCGAATTAGAAGTTGAGGGTAACAACCGGATAAATGTGAAAGGGATAGATAAGCAAAAAGTCGGTCAGGTGGCAGCAGAAATCAGGAAGGTTAGGCCACCCAATGTTTACACAGGAAAAGGGATAAGGTATTCAGGTGAGGAAGTTCACTTGAAACCAGGGAAAAGCGCACGAAAGGCGGAAGCATAATGTCAGCATCCAAAACTAGGGGCGCTCGACGCATAATTCGCCATAATCGAGTTAGGCGTAAAATTTCTGGAACAACTGTTCGGCCAAGGCTGTCAGTATTCAGGAGCCTAAACCATATATATGCACAAGTTATAGATGATACTAATGGAAACACCGTGATCTCCGGATCAACACTGGAGCCTGATATCAAAAAAGATATAAGCTCAAGTGCTTCGAAAAAAGATGTGGCTAAATTGGTAGGAGTTCTCGTTGGCAAAAGGGCTACCAATGCGGGGATAAAGAGTGTGGTTTTTGATAGGGGAGGATACAAATACCACGGGCGTGTGAAGGCATTGGCTGAAGGCGCCCGAGAAGAAGGGTTGGTTTTTTAAGTGTCGATGTATAACAGGAATGAACGAGCATCGGTTGATAAAGAAGAAGGTTCTCTTTCTGAAAGAGTTGTTAACATATCTAGAGTCTCTAAAGTCGTTAAAGGTGGCAGGCATCTGAGTTTCAGTGCCATTGTAGTGGTTGGTGATGAACAAGGTTCAGTTGGGATTGGAATGGGCAAAGCAGATGCGGTTCCTGACGCTGTTCGGAAAGGTGGCGCTGCTGCACGTAGAAATATTGTAAAGATACCCCTGAAAGGGACGACGATTCCTTATGAGGTTCTGTCCAAATTTGGTGGTTCAATGGTTATGCTTAAACCAGCCTCTCCCGGCACGGGTGTCATAGCAGGGGGGTCAGTAAGGGCTGTTGTAGAGCTTGCAGGTGTTAAGGACATTCTTACCAAGGTTAGAAGGAGTACTAATCCAGTAAATGTAGTAAAAGCGACTTTTTCTGGCCTCGCGGGTTTGCGTGATCCTGAAGAGGAATTTGCCAGAAGGAAGGCTGTGGCGGAATCGGTTAAAGGCGAAAAGTAGAGATACGTTTGACTTTTCTGATACTGGGAATATTAGGACAAAATAGAAAAAACATTTAGGATTTCAAGTATGGCTTCAAATTCAAAAATAGAGATCACTTGGAAGAAGAGTGGCATAGGGTATGCTCAAACCCAACGTAAGACGATTGCGAGTTTGGGATTAAGACGGTTAAATCAAACCGTGATTCATGAAGACACTCCTTCAATACGAGGAATGATTAAAAAAGTTGAGCATTTGCTCAGCTACAAAGAACTTCCCAATGGCAAGTGAATTAAGGATTAGTGTAAAAATTGCAACAGCATGAATTTAATAGCCCAGAGGGAGCAAAGAAACAACGAAAGAGAGTTGGTCGCGGATATTCCAGCGGCCAAGGTACCTATTCAGGTAAAGGATTGAAAGGTCAAAAAGCCCGTAGTGGATCGGGGATAAGATTAGGCTTCCAAGGGGGAGGATTACCTCTCATAAAATCTTTGCCGAAGTTGCGAGGCTTCAAAAGCTTTAGGAAAGTTGCCTATAGCTTAGTGAACTTGGGAAGCTTGGGGCAATTGAAAGAAAATAGTACTGTAACTCCACAGCTACTTAAGGAAATGAATATAGTAAATGATGATCAAAAACCTGTTAAAGTGCTGGCTGGCGGTGTTTTAACAGTTCCGTTGAACATTGAAGCTCATAAGTTTTCCAAACAAGCTGTTTCTGATATAGAGTCTGTTGGTGGAACAGTAACGGAGATAAAAGAGTAGTGCGGCAGTCACAGGTTGCCCGTAAGCAGGAGGTCCAAAGACCGCAACTTATTCAATCGATGATTGATGCTATGCGGTTACCTGACTTACGATCCAAGATATTGTTTACCCTAGGGATGCTTATAATTTTCCGGTTTGTTGCTCATGTTCCGGTTCCAGGGGTAGATTCGCAGGCGCTATCTCAGGCTTTTGAACAACAAGCACTGCTAGGATTCTTAGATTTGTTTAGTGGAGGTGCACTTGCAAATCTGAGTATTGCTGCTCTGGGTGTTTATCCTTATATCACTGCATCCATCGTGTTGCAAATACTCACGCCAGTTATACCGAGTTTGAAAGCCATGTCTCAAGAAGGGGAATATGGAAGACAAAAAATTAACCAAATAACTCATTGGTTAATGGTCCCAATTGCTTTGCTTCAAGCTTGGGGGCAATTGACTTTACTGTTGCAGTCAGGCGTTTTGCCAGATGTGGCTTTTGGGATTAATTTACCAACTCTCGCAATGGTAGTGTCAATGGTTGCTGGGACGGTTTTCTTAGTATGGCTTGGTGAATTGATCACCGAAAAAGGTTTAGGTAATGGTGTCTCTCTGATTATTTTTGGTGGTATAGTAGCCACTCTCCCAACTGTGATAGGCCAGAGTTTCCTAGAAAATGCTGGGGCAGGATTGTTATTGTTTGGGATTCTATCATTTGCACTGATATACCTGATTGTGCTATTCACTGAAGCTCAGAGGCGTGTGCCAGTTCAGTATGGTCGTAGTACCTTCCGCGGTGGTCAAATGCAAAGGCAAACGGGGTCCACGTTTATTCCGTTAAGAGTGAATTCAGCCGGGATGATTCCATTAATATTCGCTAACTCAATGGTGATATTGCCAGCTACTCTAGCTAGCTATTTCAGAAACCCATTGAGTGATGACATATTCTCTAGATTTGCACGGGCTCTATCCAATGGATTGGATCCTAGCAATGGACCATATTGGATAGTGATGTTTTTGCTGGTTGTTATATTCACATTCTTCTATACACTAGTTGTGTTTCAACAGCAAAATCTTTCAGAAAATCTTCAGAGAAATGGCGGTTTTATACCTGGTATCAGGCCGGGCCGGCCAACTCAAGAATATTTAACAAGAGTTGTCATAAGAATTACATGGGGTGGTGCTTTGTTTTTGGGGTGTGTTGCAGTGATACCGTTCCTTGTGACCATAGCCACGGATGTGCGGACGCTTACACTTAGCAGTTTCAGTTTATTGATTATGGTGGGAGTGGCATTGGATACGATGAGGCAATTAGAGGCCCAATTACTTATGCGTAATTATGAAGGCTTCATTCGTTGATTAACCGTGAGTTGGGCGTTTTGTACTTGTGCTATCTCAAAATGTTGCCAATAAATGAATCCTTTCGCTACTGATTTGAGATGAAGATTATTTTGATGGGACCACCGGGAGTAGGGAAAGGTACGCAAGGCGAACGCTTGTCGAAGAAACTTGGAATCAACAAGATCTCAACAGGTGACTTGTTTAGAACCCACAGGAACCAGTCCACAGAACTGGGAATACTGGCCAGTCATTACATGGACAAAGGAGAATACGTACCTGATCATGTAACGATTGGAATGGTTATAGAATCAATAGGGTTAGCGGAAAATTGCAATGGGTTTATTTTAGATGGATTTCCTAGGACTATTGCTCAAGCGACCGCTTTGGATGCTGAAATTGGAGATAGTGGAGGCATTGATTTAGTGATTTGCATGGTTGTTGAAAGAGACGAATTGGTAAAACGACTTTCTGGAAGACAAATATGCAAGAGCTGTCAAGCTCCATTCCATATGGATTCTGCTCCATCGAAAAAGCCTGGGGAATGTGATTTTTGTGAAGGGATGTTGTACCAGAGAGAAGATGATCGACACGATGTTGTGGATAAACGACTGAGCGTGTATTTAAAAGAAACTGAACCATTGCTTGATTACTATAAGCATTCAGAGAAATTGACCGAAATAAAAGCCAATGGAACGCCTGATGAAGTGGAACGCCTACTCATATTGGCACTAAGTGATGGTAAATGAGGTTGTTGGGTTGGCAAAGTTTATGTAAACTAGATAGTGCTGCCTTTTGAAGGCTGTTGATAAATTGGAAACGAAAACGTAATTGTTGGTTCGAAAGGAAAATGAAAAATAGTTAGCCAAGGAGCTATAACAGTAAAGTCTGATAAAGAGCTTGATTCAATGCGTAAAGCAGGCAGTGTTGTTGCCCAAGTTAAATCAGAACTAAAAGAGCTTATTGGTCCAGGGATTATGACTATTGATCTGGACAGGCTTGCTGAAAAAAGAATTTTGGAATTAGGAGCGAATCCATCATTTAAGGGATATACAGGAGGAGGATCTATTCCTTTTCCAGCGACCGTCTGTGTATCAGTTAATGAGGAGATAGTTCATGGAATACCAAGTAAGAGAGTTTTGAGAAATGGAGATATAGTCAGTGTGGATGTAGGAGCAGTGGTAGACGGATTTCATGGTGATAGTGCATTTACGATGGGTGTTGGAGAAATCAGTGAAAAAGCGAGTCTCCTAATTGAAGCAACCAATGAGGCGTTATTGGCAGGGATATCTAATGCCAAAGATGGATGCCGAATTGGAGATATTTCATCGTCGGTTCAGAATTATGCGGAGGATAGAGGATATTCGGTGGTTCGTCAGTATGTTGGTCATGGAATAGGGAGGCAATTACATGAGGAACCTCAGGTTCCTAACTATGGCATTGCAGGTAGAGGCCCTATGCTTAAGCAATCAATGACTATTGCCATCGAGCCGATGCTTAATATTGGGGGTTGGGATACTATTGAACTAGAAGACGGATGGACTGTGAGTACTGCAGATGGTAGTTTGTCTGCGCATTTTGAAGAAACTATAGCGATAACCAAGAATGGACCAGAAGTTTTAACTTCATTGAGAGGAGGGTCTGTTTAATACTGTGGCAAAGAAAGAAGCCATTGAAGTTGAAGGCGAGATCATAGACTCTTTACCCAATGCGTCATTCACTGTGAAGCTTGCGAACGGCCATAGTGTCCATGCGTATATATCCGGCAAGTTAAGGATGAATTTTATAAGGGTACTCCCCGGGGATAGAGTTCTTGTAGAGTTGTCCCCGTATGATTTGTCTAGAGGTAGAATCACATATAGGTTCAGATAAATGATTGGATGGGCATTGTACATGGACAACCTAGCTTGACATTAAAAATTAATAAGCTGTGAAATCGGGGTAGTGGTTGTTAAATTAATGGAGGGATCAGGTGAAAGTTTCGGCATCGGTGAAAGTCAGGTGTGCTAAATGTAAAGTTATTCGGCGTAAAGGCCGAGTTATGGTGATTTGCGATGTGCAAAAGCATAAGCAGCGTCAAGGATAATTGAGTTTAAGGAGCTAGGATGGCATTAGTATCAGGTGTAAATATTCCAGATGGTAAAAGGGTTCATGTAGCCTTAAGATCCATATACGGAATTGGCGCTTATCAAGCTAGGGAGATACTCAATACCGCTGGAGTATTAGGTGATCCTCGTGTTAAGGACTTGACAGAAGATCAACTGTCTAGAATACGAGATTTGGTGGATAAAGGTAGGAATGTTGAGGGAGATCTTAGGCGAGAAGTAAATTTGAATGTCCGGCGACTAATTGATATAGGCTCATTTAGAGGCGGTCGGCACAGGCGAGGGTTGCCAGTTCGTGGGCAACGAACCAAGACTAATGCAAGGACAAAACGTGGTAAACGCAGGGCAGTGGCTGGACGAAAACATACTGTAACTAGAACCTAACGGAGATGAAATATGGCTCGTAGACCAAGGACTAGACGAAGAGAAAGAAAGTCAATACCAACTGGTAGGGCTTACATACAATCTACTTTCAACAATACCATCATTACTCTTACGGATCCTCAAGGTAATGTGATTGGATGGGGTAGTGGAGGGACTGCTGGTTATACAGGCTCTAGGAAGTCTACAGCATTTGCTGCTCAACGTGCCGCAGAAGATGCAGCCAAAAAAGGTATGGAAAACGGACTTAGGCAAGTAGATGTATTGGTTAAAGGTCCCGGAGCTGGTAGAGAAGCTGCAATAAGGTCCTTGCAAGCTAATGGGATTTTGGTTACAAGTATTCGTGATGTAACCCCAATACCCCACAATGGTTGTAGGCCTCCCAAAAGACGGCGTGTGTAATTAACGGTGAGGTTAATGAATAGCGATATAAAACCTTTAGCTGTTGGTGAGATTATGAATAGGGCTGTTGCGATTTATTGCAAGAGCTTCCTTGGTTTTGTGTCGCTTTGTGCGGTAATACAGATCCCCCTGGGATTGTTAGGGGTTTTATCAGAGGCATCAGTGTTTAGCTTTGTAACGTTTGCGGTTACCAGTTTGATAGCCTTTGCTTTGCTCTACGCTGTATTGTCCTTGGCGGTTGTACAGTATTTGGGTGATGAAAAAGTAAGAGTAATACAATGTTATTTCAGAGTGAGGAGTCACATTAAATCGCTTAGTATAGTGCCTGCATTGCTTATAGCAACAGTTTTTTTTGATATTGGTATGCTATACCTTGCTTTTCGATTAGGATCAATTCTGCTGATGCTAGTCCCGTTACTACTATCAATAGTAGTGTTTGTTAACATGGGGATGGTTATATGTTCAATCACTATTGAAGGCACAAACCCTTGGGAAGCTTTAACAAATGGTTGGATTCTATTCAAACAAAGTTTGTTTAGGTCGTTGGGGATGGGAGTGATTATATTGGCCAGTTCGATGGGTTTCGCTCTGTTATTGGTTTTACCTTTTGCAATTGCTAATTCGTGGTCGGGAATGGTTATTGATGGAATATTAACAAAATTGGCGTGGTTTACGGCTTCGATCATAGTTACTCCTTTGGGAGGGATCGCCTTAACTTTGTTGTATTGCGATCTCAGAATGCGCCGTGGTGATCAAGAAAGAGAAAAATTAGTTAATCAAATGAGTCTAGCTTTAGTTTGATGAAAGGTTTGGCACGAAGTTAAATGGCAAGATATACAGAAGCAGTTTGCCGGAAATGCCGAAGAATAGGCGAGAAACTATTCTTGAAAGGCGAAAGATGTTACGGACCCAAATGTGGTGTTGAACGTCGGAAAACCCCACCAGGATCTCAGTCTGGTAGGAGGAGACGGCCTTCAGATTGGGCTGTTCAACTACAGGAGAAACAGAAAGCACGATTCACGTACGGCGTCCTTGAGCGTCAATTCAGGAAATACTTTGAAAGTGCTCGAGAAAAACCTGGAGTTACTGGTGACGAATTATTAGGTCTCTTGGAGAGACGTCTTGACAATGTAGTATATAGGTTGTGTTTTGCTGATTCTCGCCAGCAGAGCAGACAGCTAGTCAATCACGGACATTTTTCAGTGAATGGCGGAAAAGTAGATATCCCGTCATATCAAGTAAAAGCAGGTGATGTTGTTAAATGGAGACGAGCTAATGGTTCGATTCCTCAGTTCATCACAGAATTAACTCAAGATATTCCAAAACGCCCGGTGCCTGCTTGGTTAAAGCTAGATCAAAAAGATCTGACAGGTGAAGTCATCGGGGCTCCAGATGCGTCTGAAGTCGATTCAGGCTTAGATCTTAGGTTAATCGTAGAGTTTTACTCAAAATAATTTCTATTATTTCATTGCAAAGAACAGGAGTTTAGTCTGATGGTCTTAGAATTTCAGGACCTCGAGGTTGAAGATACCTCGATAGAAGAGGAAGAGGAAGCACCAGATGCAAATCCTCAGATTGAAGTACGGGAATTGGATCACAATTACGGTAGATTTGTGATAGGACCGTTGCTAGCAGGTTATGGAGTTACCCTAGCTAACCCCATAAGGAGAGTTTTGTATAATTCTCTTGAAGGAACAGCGATTACATCGGTAAAAATAGATGGCGCGCTGCATGAATATTCAACTTTACCTAATATCAAAGAAGAAGTTGTAGAGTTGCTCATGAATTTTAAGGCGGTAAGACTCAAATCCAGGGCAAACAGACCAGGGAAACTTAGATTAGAAGTTGCTGGGAGCGGTGAAGTATGCGCTGGAGATATAATGTCTAGTGCGGATTTCGAAATCGTCAATTCTGACCTACATTTGGCAACTTTGGACTCGGATGATTCAAAATTATCAGTAGAATTGAATGTTGAACAAGGTTTAGGGTATGTTGAAGCTGGAAGTCAAAAAGGACTTCCAATAGGTACGTTGCCCGTTGATGCAGTCTACACGCCCATCAGGAAAGTTAACTACGAAGTTGAGACAACTAGGATAGGGAAGTTAACTGACTACGAGCTGATAGATATACAGGTGTGGACGGATGGAACTATAAGCCCGATAGAAGCCATAACAAAAGCTGGAACTATTTTGGTCAATCAATTTTTCTTATTTTCCAACATCCAAAAAGTTGTTGATGGTGAAAATGAAAGCCCTTCCCTAGCTTTGAAAATGCCCGTGGAGCACTACAATACAGTTGTAGAAGATTTAGAGCTGTCTTCAAGGACTCTTAATTGTCTGAAGAGAGCTGGCCTTGATAAGGTGGGAGAAGTATTGGAATTAGATCGAGAAGATTTGTTGAAAATTCGAAATTTTGGAGAGAAATCATACAGAGAGCTATTCGATAAACTCCGAGAAATGGAAATTCTGCCTCAAGAATTGGATCCTAATAATGATAACGAGCCCGCCGAGTCGGATGTCGTTAGTGAGGATAAAGGATAAGGGAATACCATGAGACACAAAGTTGCCGGGCGGAAATTATCTCGTAATACAGCTCACAGAATGTTGATGCTTAGAAATATGACAACTGATCTAATACGTCATGAATCAATAAAGACAACTGATGCAAAAGCACGCGAAGTCAAGAGGATGGTTGATAAGATTATAACTCACGGGAAGAAAGGAACTCTTCACAATAGGAGGCAGGCCTCTGCAATCCTTACCGACGAAACGGTTCTCCGTAAAGTATTTGAGGATCTTGCGGTTCGTTATGCAAGTAGGGATGGTGGCTATACTCGCATGGTGAAAATTGGTGTAAGGTCAGGTGATGCAGCTGAAATGGCAGTAGTAGAATTGATGCCTTCATAATCGGTATTTTTATAGATACCTCGATGCGATATGAAATTAGCACTGGTGGTTGAGTATGACGGTACCAATTATAAAGGATTTCAATACCAGTCTGACTTTCCAACAATTCAGGAGGAAATAGAAAAAGCAATCAACAACTTCACGGGGGAGTCACTCAGAGTGAGCGGGGCGGGACGGACTGATGCAGGTGTCCACGCATTGGGACAAGTAGTTAGCTTTGAAACCGTTACAAATCACTCAACAGATAGAATTGTGAACGCATTGAATTTCTATCTGCCTAGCGATATAGCGGTGAAGAAGGCGAGGGTGGTAGACGAGGAATTCGACCCTAGAAGATGTGCAATAAGTCGGAAATATAGGTACACTATAGTAAGTAGTTTAACTAGATCTCCATTGAGAAGACGTACATCCTTTGTGTTGACAGGCGCAATGGAGTTGGATTTCAGAGCGATGGAGTCTTGTATAGAACTATTGAAAGGTGTCCACGATTTTTCCAGATTTGCTGGGAAGATTGAAAATGGGAAGTCTACTTACAGAGAAATATATGAGGCAAGTATAGACTTTGATGGTGATCAAATGGTATTTGAGTTTGAAGGAAGTTCTTTCTTGCCTCACCAAGTTAGGCGTATGGTTGGAGCTTTGGTAGATGTAGGAAAAGGTGCCTTATTGGATAAACAATTCAGGGAAATGCTCAGAGGCTCTTTGGGAGGTCACTCTCGATGCCTGCCTGCCGAAGGATTGTGCTTAATAGCGGTGAATTACAACGAAAATGTTAATGAAGGTGAAAAGTAGATGGGAATTAATCCGAATTTGCATCGAACTAGGCTAGAAGATATACAATCCAATTGGCATGTAGTAGATGCTTCAGGCAAGACACTGGGCAGAGTTTGCTCAGAAATAGCTATACTACTTCAAGGAAAACATAAGGTTTCCTATGTGCCTTATTTGAACACAGGGGATTTTGTGGTAGTGGTGAATGCAGAAAAAGTTAAAGTCACTGGAGATAAACTGAATAAAAAAATGTATTATAGGCATAGTGGTTATCCAGGAGGTTTGACTGAGCAATCCTTGGAAGAAGTGCTGCAAATCGCTCCCACAAGGGTTATACAGCATGCAGTAAAAGGGATGTTACCCAAAAGTAAATTGGGAAGGAAAATGCTCTCAAGACTAAAGTTGTATGTCGGGAATGATCATCCTCACCAGGCTCAGATAGCATCGGCAACGAAGTAGTAGTTGGGCAAAAATGACAGGAGATATATTTGAACGAGCAACAGAAGTATTACTACGGAACGGGTAAGCGTAAGACATCAGTCGCAAGAGTGAGATTGTATAGTGATAGCGGTCCCATTGTTGTTAACGGCAAGCCGGTAGAGGAGGCATTCCCTTGGGCTTCTTGGCGAGAGTCAATTGGTTTACCATTTGAAGTAACAAATAGTAAAAACCAATTCAGAGTAGTTGCGAAAACGTCAGGTGGTGGAATTGTCAGCCAGGCTGATGCATTGAAGCACGGTATATCAAGAGCGCTTGTAGAGGCGGACCCGAATTTGAGGATACCGTTAAAAAAGGCGGGTTTGCTAACACGTGATTCAAGAGAGAAAGAGCGAAAGAAATACGGATTGAAGAGGGCTCGTAAAGCCAAGCAGTATACTAAACGGTAAGGGTTGTCTTTGAAATACTATTGTGGTTAACGTTTATGTCTGACACACGAGCTAACGACCCACAGCGCCTATCGAGTGCAACTGAGAACTATCTTCTGTCAATATACAGACTAAAGGAATCAGAAGATATCGCTGTCACTCCAACCGTCCTCTCGGACCATCTAAAGACACTTCCTCAAGCTGAAGGAATTGGAACCTCCTTACCATCTATAGCTGGGATGGTTAGGCGAATGACCCGTGAAAAACTAATAGAGCAGGGTTCGAATAAAGAATTGATTTTAACAGAATCAGGGCATGGCTTAGCTGAAAGTATAGTGAGGCGCCACAGACTTGCCGAGCGATTAGTAGTGGATATGTTAGGACTAGATCTAGCTAGTGCTCATATTGAAGCACATCAACTTGAACATGCGATTTCCCCTAAATTAGAGGAACTGATATTCAAAAAACTTGGTAATCCTACCACCTGTCCTTTCGGTCATCCAATACCCGGCAGTGGTTATGTACCAGAGCAAAATCAGATAACTCTTGATCACGTGGAAGCTGGGCAAAAACTGCTGATAACACAGGTGCCAGAGGATGACCAGGATCTATTGGACTATTTTGTGGAAAACAATTTTATTCCAGGTAGTAAAGTAACGGTTCAGGACGTCTCTCCTGCCACGGGCGTCATTATGCTAAAGTTAGGCAGGCAGAGCATAGTCTTCAGTCATTTGGTAGCTTCAAAGGTATGTGCACTCGAAGTGGTTTGAGCTGTTCGCTATTACCTGGCGAAAATACCTGAATTGAAGAGCGTTCCAACAGAATTGTGTATATTCTGATACGAACAAGACAGCTTTAGCGAGTATTACGGACGTACTGTACTAGCCACCATCTCTCTTGTTCACTTAAGAGGCTTCCAAACCGAGGCATTGGAGATGTGGAAGGTTTATTTCGGAGTAGTGCAGAAAGACCTTGCCTGCCACCGCCACTAATAAATCCAAATAGTTCTCCATCAGAGGCTTGTCGCGCGGAGTCGGATTTAAGATCCACTGGCATTGGTCCTCGGTCCATGAACTCCACAATCGCGCCATTGCCGTCAAGTTTTGCACCATGACAAACCTGACAATTTGTTTGGTAGATACTCTCGACGGTGGAGAGGTCATAGGTATTGATTGCGTCAGAAGGAATGGCTAAAACTTGATATTCCTCAATACTAGAGCGAGTCATTTCTTTACCGGTTGTTGGTATAGAATCACTAGGAGGATGAATTCTAGGAATTTCTTGCGAGCGGTAAGAAGGTTGGTAGTGCATTTCAGTGAAAACTTGAACTGCGTGAGAACCAGTTTGAGAAAAAACCGGTAAGTCAAATGTAATACTCGGTCCTATTTCTGTTTCTCCAGTTGTGCTATCGTAACATGCTACCAATGTTAGACTGGGTATGACTATAAGTGCTGGTAACAAATTTCCCAACTGAGCTAATCCCTTAATACGGGACGCCAAAATCCCAATCATGGTCTTGAGGCCGTAGAAATTTATCAAGTTATTTCTATATTGCGTGAACATTTAACCCAGTTTCTGACAGGAATCCATCAAACATTGTTTTCTTCCCATCCTTTGCTAATGTCTTGTGCGCCGGAATTATGCAGAACCTCTTCGGCTTTCTCTATACGCTCAGGTGAAGTTGTTACCGTAATACCAATATAGCCTTCTGTTATTCGAGTATCGTATGCTCCCATGAATAGTCTGGGCAGACGAGATTCAAATAGGATACCGATTATCGTGAAAAGAATTGCGCCTAGCATGGTACCTTCGTACATGATTATTGCCATTGGAGGGATACCTAGGACCGGTTTTCCTCCAGTGACAAGTGGGTACGCTATCTGGGTTCCTGCAGTGAGCATCAAACCAACTATGAACCCACATGCTGCTCCGATAAGTGGCCATCGGTAGAGCGTATGTTTTGGTTCGTGTTCACCGAAAGTGCCCTCCGGGTAAGGAGTGCCAGTCAAAATCTCATATTCATTAGTCTCATACCCTGCTGAATTTAGTGCGTCGAGCGCATCAGCAGCAGTATTCTCATCTGTGTAAACACCAATTATGCTCTTCTGTTTAAGCATGTTAAGCATGACGAAACCTTTACTCTCTTATACTTGCGGGAACTGTTACTCTACCAATTTTAACTTCGTCCCTCATTACCATACCTTCCTTTATATCAAAAAGAGGTATCAGAGGGAACAAACGCGAGAACACCAACATTCCCAGTCCCACCCATGCAAATGTTGCTGTCACCATCAATATTTCAACTAGACTAGGTTGATAGGATCCCCAGGCAAATGTGAATGGAGTTTTACGAGTCAACCCAGGGATAATTATCAGGAAACGCTCGAGCCACATACCAACATTTACCAGAATTGTAGTCCAGAACATTACCCATACTTTTCTCCGGGCACTTTTGAACATCCATATTGGAACTGGTATGAAGTAGCCTGTTAGCAGGAATGCCAAAAACATCCAGGCATATGGTTCCTGAAAAACTTGCAGGTCGCGCACTGCTACTTCAGGCTTTTCTAGTGTGTACAGTGCAAAGACCCATTCTAAGAAAAAGAAGAAAAACCATGTTGTGGCGACAATGATTAACAGTCTGCCTATTGCATCAAAGTGATCAGGGCGGATGTATTTATCTAATTTCCAGAGCCAGACCATTATTGCCATTACCATGGCGACTGCGGATACACCAGAATGTATAGCACCAATTATAAAATATGGAGCAAAAATTGTTGAGTGCCATGCTTCAACGCTAATGTTTACAGCGAAGTCCCAAGATACGATGCTATGGACTGAAACGAATACGGGGAGTACTAGAGCTGAGAGTAGAATACCAGCCACAATCTGAAGCTTCCATTGGCGCGGTGTTCCTCTCCAACCAAGGCACAGAAAACTGTATAACTTGTGAGTAAAACCAGTGGTCCTGTCTCTTATGATAGCTAGGTCGGGTAATAAGCATACGAACACGAATAACGCACTCGCTGTTAGATACGTCATAACTGCACTAGGATCCCATATAAAAGGGGAACGAATATTTGGCCATACTCCTCTTGCAAAGTCATATGGGAACACCCATAGAGCGGCTCTCCATGGCCTACCAACGTGTACTAGTGGTGCAGCCATTAAAGCAGAGGTCAGCGAGAATACAGTTAAAACTTCAGCGGCTCTAGTTATAGGCCTGCGCCATTCAGCCTGCGTAAGTCTAAGAATAGCCGAAATCATGATCCCCGCGTGGCTGATACCAATCCAGAACACGAAATTGGTCATAAAGAATCCCCACATAACTGGTCTGTTCAGGCCAGTTACCCCTACCCCTTTATTCAACATATATGAAAAAGCAGCGACTCCGGCCAGAAATACTATCAATAAGAACGTGGTGAGTGGTGGCCACCACTTAGGTGTCCTGAGTACACCGTCGAGCAGATCCTCATTTATTTGTTTTTGTGAGAGCTGTATATGCTCTTGCATTTCTGGTTATTCCACCTTGGCTATCTAATTGTTGTGCAGATTACAGTTTTAATATACTTCGATTCCTAATCTTTCTTACCAAGAATCATAACTTCTGTTCTAAAGAATTTCTTGTGTACTTTGTACAGCAGAATTTCTCTTTGCTCCCAGATGTTGATCACAGGTATTATTCTTGACGCTAGTAAGTATATAAGGATCACAGCTGAAATAGATCCTATAATAATGAAAATATCAGGTATCTGGGGCAATACGGCTTCCATTTCCTTGACTGATTCAAGCTTCATGCCATGCTTCTTGTCTATCAATGGTTCACCGATACCGGGAACCGAATATGCTGATACATATAATCTTACTCTGTCTAGGAATGTTCCGACCAGTACTGAAACAGCAATGATTGTTGGTCCCCAAATACTCCGACGTAAGGGATTCCATATCATAGTTAGCAGCGGAATCACAAAAACGGTTACGAAGGTGCCTATGAATATGGGCATATAAGGGCCAACCATCAATAGTTCAAGAACTGCCTGTTCGTTCGGTTTTTTCCCATACCAGAACACGATAAAACTTGAAAACCAGAACCAGAACCATAGCAATGAGAGAGCGAACATTAATTTGCCCAGTCCCCAGAATTGATCGTGCCCTATGTATGACCGATATCCACCGAATTTTCTGAGGAAGAACATGGTCAAAAGCATTGTTGCGGCTCCGGCCTGTAAGGCATTGGCGGCATGGGTAGCCGGATACAATGCATCTATCCATCCGGGCACGAGAGTCATCAAAAAGTCTACGCTAATTAAAAAATGCACAAAAATCAACATCATGAAATAGAACGCGCTCAGGATGCCCTGTCTGTGGTAAAGCATATTCCATTGTTGGGAGGTGCCTCTCCATCCAAAAGCCATTTTAGTTGCAAGCCTTTGTCTCCATCCGGTTAAATTGTCCCTCATAGCAGCCAGGTCGGGTAGCGCTGACACCCACAAGAGAAATATACCCGTGATGATTAAGGCCACTAGCGCAAGAGTTGCCCAAATTTGAGGAGAATGTATCGGCACCTTCGAGAAGCTTGGATCATTGGGATCGAAAAACCACAAACTGAGACGACCATCATCGAGACCTGGAAGGATCCATATCATCGGTATGAACAGTATCAAACTCAATATTCCGGTAGCTGACCATAGCTCTGCAGCTCGAGAGATAGATCTTCTCCAGTGAGCTTTTGCTATACGGGGCGCGATTGCTACCATTGGAGCTGCTTGAGCGGTTGTAAGAATGAATGCAAAAGTGGCTACGTAGTAGCCCCAGATCGATTTGTCGCTTACTCCATCTAAAATACGCAGGATAAATCCGATCATCCCAATTATTGAAAGAACTGCTAGAGCTGCTGTGCATCTCCAGAAAAGAGTTGAAGTCTTTTCGTGTCTATCCAACAGATCGTGGACTACCCCTGCAGGGGTTTCCAGGTTCGCTTGTTCCCCGTTATTGACTTGTGGGCTATCCATGGCTGACAGTTTCTGTTCCTTTTTCAACTTTCTTTAAGTAAATAACACTCGGTTTTGTACCGTAAGATTCCAATAGGCGATATGCACGGCCATCATCCCCTTCTTCGGATTCTTTCAATTTGGAGACATTACTTTCTGGATCATTCAAATCTCCGAATGTCAGAGCCGCTGTTGGACATGAGTTCACACACGCTGGATTTATGTCTCGTATTTCAGGAGTCTTGTTATCTCGTTCAGATTCACGCTCATTACGCCGAATACGTTGCACACAGAATGTGCATTTTTCCATGATACCCCTGCTTCGGACTGTTACATCTGAGTTCAATTGGTTTTTTAATGAATCTGGCCAAGAAGGCTCCCAGAAATTGAAAAACCTAACATGATAGGGGCAGTTGTTAGCACAGAATCGAGTACCGACGCAACGATTGTAAACCTGGACGTTTAACCCCTGATCATTATGATAAGTTGCGTATACGGGACACACCGGTTCGCAAGGTGCTTCATCACAGTGTTGACATAATACAGGTATGAATCGGGCCTTGACGTTTGGGAATTCGCCTTCCCAGTATCTCTCAACTCTTATCCATTCAATGGCACGACGCTGGTTGAAGTGCTCTTCTTCATTGATAGGAATGTTGTTTTCAGCCTGACAGGCTACAACACAAGCCTGACATCCAGTACATTTGTCTATGTCTATTACCATTCCCCAACTTTTGTCGCCCATTAAATACTGCTCCTACTAGCTAAGTATCGGCTGCCCGACACTTTATGCCTCAGATTCTTTAGTGTTTCGAAGAATCTGGGGCTATTTTTATTATTTCTTGATGATCGTCTTCAGGGTGACTGGGCACATGATTTTCGAATTTAGGTAATCGAATCCAGTTTCCAGTTTTCTCGATACTTACACGTACAGCCCCCCAAGCCAAATTTCCAGATTCATCGGTATCGCTACCCAATATTGATAGAACGTTGGAACCTCGATCTTTCGCATAACGACCGCTCTCTCTGTGACCTTGTCCTATCGGTACAGATATCACATCGAAAGGTGTCGCAGGGTTAGGATAGGAGATGGCTTCTATTGAGCCGTGCGTGGAACTAATCTTGATCACATCCCCTTCTTTTATATCATTTTCTTTGGCCACAGAATCATTAATTTCTGCCCATGTACTCCACGTAGCCGTAGATATAGGGTCAGGTGTTGCTTGAAGCCATGGGAGAGCTGCTCCTCTGCCATCAGTTAAAGAAGTAGATTGAAATGGCACTAGGTGCATAGGATAATTTGTTTTATCACCGTCGAACACAGGGTCTTTAGGGACCATTAACGGAGAAGGACTTTGTGAAGAACTTGCACGGTAAGTTGCATTTGTGTCCCACCACCCACCTCGCTGAAGAACTCCGTGCCAAAAAGAATTGAAGTCTGAAGCTGAAACCGACCCTCTTTTTAGTTCATAGAGTTCTTTACAACTTTCCTGTATCAAATCCTTGAAGGAATCTGCGTCTGTACCAATATCAATTCCTAGTTCTCGGCTGATGTTGATTATTACATCACCAAAGTCTTTTGTACCGAGGTGTTCGCCTCGACTCTCAAAGAATGGACGAACTACCGGTTGCTGAAAACCAACTACTTGGTATCCGGGTCCTGGAGAAGGGATGTCGGTACCCCATGACTCAAGTGGATTGTGTTCAGGCATAATTAAATCAGCCATGGCAGTAGTGTCATCCATGACTCCTGAAAAACTAAAAATGTATGGTACTTTAAACGATGCCTCCCTAAAATTGGTAATGTCTGGCATTCCGTAGAATGGATCAGTTCCGCGAACTAGCATGGCTTTGACCTTACCATCAGACATGTCCTGAGTAAGCTTTTTCCAGTCAGCAAATGATTTCTTTCTTGGATTTGCAGTGATGCCTTCAAGGGGAGATGTTGGGTTAAAAACAATCCCTCCAGATTTCCCGACACTACCGACTATGTAATTAAGAGAATATATGGCAATCAAGTTGGCTAGGCCGTTTGTTTGCCCCGCTACAGCCCCGCCTCCGAATGCAATACTAGGCCCGTTATGCTGGGTGGCGAAGTCAATAGCTGTTTGGTTGATCAGTTCCTGCATTTGCACAGGGTCAACAGATTTTGAAATTTTACTTGCAACTATTGCTGGAGCGAATTTATCTAGGTCAAAACCAGGGCCACTCGTCAATGCTGAAATTGCTTTCCGGTCTCCCAAATCCTCCGTGGCGATGACTTGGGCAATACTGAGAGCTAGCAAGCCTTCCATTCCAGGCTCGACATGAATCCATTGGTCAGCGTTAGCAGCAGTCATGGAGAATCGAGAGTCAGCGTGAATTAACGTTCCTCTATGATGGTGACCTTGCCTGAATTCACCATAGCCTTTCGAGTAGCGAACAGGTGATCCCCATGTGTTTAACCAGTCTGATCCAAATGACAAAACGTATGCTGAATTTTGTATGTCGAGATCAGGCATAAGACTTTGGCCCCAAACCTGATTCATGGCTTCCTGCACTCCAGTTTGGTCAACTGGTTCGTATGGCATGTACCTAGCGCCTAAGCCGTCTACAAATCGGTTGACCAGGGAACCTATATGGCCCCGTAACGGATCTGTAACTACAACTACTTGTGATTGATTGCCCTGTTGCTTTAATTCACCGAGTTGTAAGTTCAACCTACTTATAGCATCGGTCCAACTAATCTCTTCAAAATTCCCCGACCCTCGTGGGCCTGACCGAACCATAGGCCCCTTGATTCGATCCGGGTGGTATAGTGCTTGCAGTCCAGCCTCGCACCTTGCACTGTGGGCTCCTTGGTTGATTGGGTGGTCGATGTTACCTTCTATTTTTTTCGCCCGTCCCTCAACCACTTTTACTACTATGCCTTCTCCACTGGGACATTGGTTGCATGTGGTCGCGTACCAGTTTTGCAAACCTGTAACCATGTCTTCGGGCATTTCCAGTGGTGATTGGACGAAAAGTTCTTCTTCTGGAACACCACACGCTTGGAATATAACAGCAGCAGCAGCAGAACCACCAGTCAACGTTAGAAATTGCCGTCGTGTTAGCGGCATTATTATTGATTTCCCATCTCTGTAATATTTTTGAATTTTAGTAGTGGCATGTCGTACAATCCGTGGGTGCACCGTTATCACGGTGGCAATCTACACAGTCTTTCATTTTCAAGTCCTCAACCTGAGTGACCACCGACATTGATTTCACGTCACCATGGCAGGTAGAGCATACTTCGGAAGGTGCTTTACCTTCCTTCTCAGAAAAATATCTAATGTGAGCTTCGTGTACGAAGTGCACGTGGTCGGGCACCCTGTGTACACGTATCCAGTTGATAGGCTGGCCTTGGGAATGAATGTTTCGTAATTTCGAAATCTCTTGGTTATCATCCCCAACAGTTTTGTGGCAGGACATGCAAAAGTCTACCGCTGGAATAGATGCGGCCGCTTCTCGCGCAACGTTCCTGTGGCAGAATGTGCAATCTAGACCGAGGCCTGTAATTGGCTGACCATTCGAATCGAGCCTAGGATTCCCCTGTGGGTCTAGGAGTATATCGGATCCGGCATGAACAGTGTGCGGAAAGGCTATAGGCTGCGTTGGCCCTTCGTCATAAGCAAATATCACAGGCCGCCCTAACCAAGCTGATAAAACGTAAGTTGCAGCTAATATAGCACCCGCAATCACAACTAAGCCTATGATGCCAGTGAATCCTAGGAGCACCATACGCTTATTACTGGGTCTATCAGGTATGCGGAAGTCTCCAGGTATCAATTCGTGCAATCCATGTAGTTGTTAGGTGATTTTACGTTGCTGTTCATATATTTATATCCAGTAGTCGTTCCAGATACGGTCTAGGACACTTACTCCATTGAAAGCCTGAATAAGGCAGAATACGGCCACTACGAAAGCCACGATACCAACCAAATAGAAAACAGGCCTTAGCTTGTGCGCTGAGGGAGGTATTTCTCCAGTAATTATATGTGATGGGATGAAGCTAAGTCCCAAGAGCATGTTAGAAGCGAATATCACAATGAACAACACTGCAAGCCCCAAATACGTGAGGACACTGCCTATTTCGTTCCACTCGTTTACGCCTATGAAAGACGGATCCAAATCTCTATTGCCTACCCCATCGGCTCCTGTTTACGAGCGCGATGTTTCATTCATTCAATAACCACTGAAAATTATCATATTCCCGGAAATCATGTCAAGGGTTTTTAAGTGACTATGAAACATCAGGACTCGCTATAAAACGAAATCTGTGATGGTCAGGATATTGGAATTTGTATTCATGTCTATTTTGGTTGCTGTAGTAGCTGTAAAATATTCCCATCGGTGTCGAAAAAAGTGGCTACCCAACCTCCCCAGTGTTCTTTTTCAGGTGGACGTATGAACTTCACCTTTTTGGTCAACAATATTTCATAAGTATTTTTAATGTCATTGACACTTAAATTAAGCATTATCCTGAAAGGATCCGGAGCTCTGGATCTTACTTTAGAGTGGGACCCTATGTTCAATCGGATAGGGCCAAATTTAAAAGACACAAAATCAGGCCTTACGGAATGAATTGGTAGTTCTAAGACGTTTTTGTAGAATTCAGAAAGGCTTTTAGAGTTTTCAGACCAAATTGTTATGCCAGCGATACTTTCTATCATTCTCAATTCCTTAAGTAATATTCTAGATGCTCAATATGTTCAAGCACGACCAGGATTACAAATATTCATAAATTTTATTATAATCGTGGCAGAGACATATTGTGGTGGGCTGATAGCTTGACTGAGGGTCTCTAGAAAGGAGGCTGCCCGTTGGATAGTAGTAATAGGAGGCGGTCCGAGTAGGTGTTCCTTGGAACGCCTCTTTAAAACAGGGCTTTGAGGCAAGTAGCCTCAAAGCCCTGTACATTTTTGATAACAATTTCTTGGCTGCTGCCGATTGTAGTTAACTTTTGTGGTTGCACAATCGAGGTTGATTTTTCGAGCCTGGTTTGCCCGCGAAATATTTGTCGCTTTTATGACATAGAGCGACTATGAAGACTGGAAACCTTCCAATAAAGCTACCCTGAGCAGATCCATCGCATTGAAGCTCATTCTGTTCTGGTCAGGCGCGCCTCGACCGGCAAAGGGATAGGTTTTTTGTTTGTAGTGTGAACCGTCAGTGACGGCTATGTAGGTTTGTCCCTTACCCAAATTTTGAACGGTATTGCTTTCATCTTTCTCTAGCACGGCATAAAGTGCCAATCCAATGTCGCTTTTTCCATATTCCTGAATAGATTTAGCTAGTTCACGCGTTAGTTGTTCCAGAGGGATATTCCCGATGGAGTCATTATCAAGTTGCTTGTGATTGGTAATCAGTGCTTTGGTGACTTTGTCTCTATTGCCAATCAGTCCCGTATCGAATTGAGAAGATGAGGCTTTTAAGAGTCTATTAGCAAGCGTTCCCCCAGTAACATTTTCGAAAACCGAAACAGAAAGAGAATTTTTCATGAGCAGGTTTCCAACAATCATCTCAATCGTCTCTTCATCGGATGCGAATACATGTCTACCTAGAAGATCATTAATTTCCGATTCGATAGGGGTTATCATATCCATAGCCTCTTTAGTGCTAGAAGCCTTTGCTGCAATTCTGATATCAACTTGCCCTGGGTGGGCCAAAACTCCGACAGTTGGGTTGGAAGATTCAGCAATTAGATGACCTATAAGATCATCGACTCGGCTTTCACCGAGCTCTGAGACTTTCAGTACTTTGTAAAATATTGTTTGGTCAAGATTAAATATGTTTTTTAAGTATGGTAATACCTCATTGTCGAATAGCCATTTTAATTCGAATGGAACACCCGGGAGTGCGAAAATTGTTCCGCGAGAATCTTCGACTATGAATGCTGGGGCAGTGCCGTTGGGATTGTGTACAGGAATGGCTCCAGTTGGTATTCTGGCTTGCCGTTGGTTATTTTTTGTCATAACCATCCCTCTTTTTTGGAATCTGTTTTCCAATTGGCTCAAGAGGTCATTTGACGTGACTAATTTTCTTCCCGTTACATCGGCTATAGCTTCTCTAGTGAGATCGTCTTGAGTAGGGCCGAGACCACCACCCGTGATCACTACGTCAGCACGATCCAATGCTTGATCCAATACTTCATTCATCCTTGTTGGATTGTCCCCAACGATAGTTTTATAGAAAAGATTGATGCCTTGCTCACTCAGTCTTTGGGCCATCCATGCTGAGTTTGTGTCTACTATCTGTCCGAGCAATAGCTCGGAACCAATTGAAATTATTTCAGCGTTGGGCATGATGCGCTCCGTCAGTTATTTTCATCCATGAACGTTTGCTGAAATTGAAATATCAGCAATGCTGTCTACGGGGAATTATATGGTGTATATTTCATCGAGGCTCGGTCTCAATCAACTCGCGTGTCAAAGGTATAAGGTCTTCAGCCACTCTATTACATTCTTCCACATGAGGGAACCCCGATAAGATGAATTCGTCAAATCCTAGTTTCCAGTAATTAAAAAGTTCCTCGGCCACCTGTATTGGAGTACCTACAATGGCCGTTCCGCAATTGACTCGTACTTGCGAAATCCCGTTCCAAAGATGTCGGCCAATTCTAAAGTTGTTGGAATCTCCCTTTTCTTTGATCATTGGTATTGACGCCGGGTTGATTTCAGATCTTTGGGTCTTTACTTTTAGATCAGCGTGCTTAATTAAATCTTCTGCTGCACGCCATGCTTTGTCTTCGGTGTTTCTAACCACTATGTGAGTGCGCAATCCAAATAAAGGCTTGCGATTTTCGTAAACGAATTTACCTTTCGCTCTCTCGAGCCTGTGGGCAAGTACTTCATGCGAATCGATCCATGCGAGATAAATGTCTGCCTGTCTACTCGCAACTCCGAGAGCTCGTTCGGATGCGCCTCCTAAATATATTTTCGGTCCGTTTTTTACTGGGCCTGGTGAGCAAACTGCTCCTTTCAAGTTTATATAAGACCCATTGAAATGTATCGGGCCAGATTCTGACCAAAGCAGGCGACATGCTTTTATGAATTCTTCTGCCCTTGAGTACCTGTGGGAATGATCACTGTCTTCACCCAGTCTTTCGAAATCACCTTTGATTCCACCAGGCACAATATTTATATCAATTCTGCCGCCACTGATTTGGTCAAGGGTGGCGGCCATTTTAGCGAACAACCCAGGTGATATGAACCCTGGTCTTATTGCGACTAGAAATCTTGCTTTCTTTGTAACTGATGCCAGTGCTGATACGGTTGTCCATGTTTCCATTAAAGGGGCATTTTCCTCAAACAGACCGTTGACGAATCGAGTAGGTACAAGGAGAGAATGGAAACCGCCTTGTTCTGCAGATTCGACCACAGATTTAAGGTACTGAAAAGTAGGAGGACGTTCAGCTTCAAGTGTACCAATGTGGGATCCATCACCATCAATTGGTAAAAACCAGTTGAACTTAGTAGTAGGCCGCTCCATATTGGACTTCAGCTCCTGAGAATAAGCAGGATGATATAACATTCCTATACTTAATCCAACGAAAATTTTTCTTTGATGGGCTGATTTGTATCAGTTTTAATCAAGTTCATGCATAATCTTCACGTAATTTATTGGCTGCCTCGCACATCGCTGTCAATTTTAAATAAGCCTCATCCAAATCCATGGGGTTTGCGCTGGATGGTGCAAATCCACAGTCTGGGTTCAGGGTTATTTGGTTGGGTTGTATAAATTCCATCGCTGCCATTGTCCGTTCTATAACTACAGATGGAGTCTCTACGATAGGGTCTGTGTGGTCGATGACTCCCAAACCGAGCAATTTATCTTTAGGGAATTTCCGCAAAACGTCTATGCCGCCTGCGTCAGGGGTGGCGAATTCGATAGCAAATCGATTCACATTCATCTGGTGGAGGGCCTCAATAATTAAATCGTAGGATCCGGTAGTGCCATGTTTCCTGTTGAAATGTGCATGACACAGATGCACACTCATTATGCCTTTGGGAAAGTCAATTAGAGATTCATTAATGCCTTTGATGGACTGTCGGATTTCATGGTCTACGTTAGTGATTTTCTCTCGTTCTCTGTATAAAGGATCGACTAATAGTGCTAGCCATGGGTCATCAAGTTGGATAGTTGTCACTCCTATGTTAATCAATTGCCTGATTTCGTCTCTTATAATTGGTATGCAGGCATCCATGAAGTCTTCGCGGGTCGAATATGTTTTTCCTGAATGGTCCGGACTCCACATTCTGCGTGCGATAGTGTAGGGTGATGGGAGAGCTACTAATGTGTTGTGATTGGTGTTGTTGATTAGAAATTCTGCTTCGTTGGTTGCGATACTTCGTTGCACCTTCATTTTTGATACAACAGCTGGATAACCTATTTTTGAGATCGCAGTCCCATCATATATCAGGTCATTTTTGAACCCGTTAACTGCGTCAGAAAACACTTTGACATAGCTTTCTCTTCTCCATTCTCCGTCCGATACAAAATCTAAACCAGCCCGTTCCTGCATTCTAAGTACTGAGGGTATGGTATCGTCCAAAATTTGGCTTGAAGTATGTTCATCTATAATTCTGGATTTGCGGTCTTCAATCAGTTCCTGGACCCATTTGGGCCTAGGTAAGCTACCCACTACAAAGGTAGGGAACATAGATGGGAGTATAGTCACATTGCACCTCAATTTGCTCACCGGATGTTCTAAATAATACGAGTTGATTTCAATAGAAGGAATTGACGGTCAATTACCAGTACAAATATAGATCGGCTTTATTCTCTGGGAGGTTATGTTCAAAGTCTGTACTTTGGACGTGATGGAAATTATCATTGGCGTGATTATAACAAAGACAGGTGGGGATAATATGCCAAACATTGAAATTTTGGGGACTGGATTTATTGACCAGAGAGACTCAGCTTTTCCCCAAGCAGTTCAATTGAGTAATGGGGATATATTGTGCTCGTTCAATGTTGGAGGAGGGCATTTTGTTACTGGAGGTACAGATTGGGCAAGATCTTGTGACGGAGGCTATTCATGGGATGTAGAGGGAACCATTTTACCGGCAACTTTAAGTCCGCCCAGTACCAATGCTTTAAAACTAAGTATTTCATCAGACCGAAATGTGCTCTACGCATATGGTTCACGATCATACCCGACTGATAAAGACAGATTTGGGCATACGGAAAATGAGGCTGTTTTCTGCAGCTCTAATGATCAAGGAAAGCACTGGTCTGAACCACAGGTGGTACCTTTCCAAAGAGAGGGTTCAATTGAAGTGTCCCACGGAATTCTTCCTCTATCATCAGGGAGAATGCTGGCCCCGGCTGCTACTTTACCAGAAGGTAGGTTGGGAGAAAAAGTTTTGGCAGCAGTCTCTGATGATGGAGGCAGAACCTGGTGTAGCCAAGTAGTCATTTTCAAAGACCCGGAATATAAACGAGGTTATTTTGAACAAAAATTAGCTGAAATTAGCCCAGGGACATTACTGGCTACTGCTTGGACAGTAACTTTTGGAGATGTTAAAGACATGCCTAACAGCTTTGTTGTTTCGACGGATGATGGCACAAGCTGGTCTGCTCCGGTTGAGACTGAATTTTTCGGCCAAACAATGACTCCTGTTCCGATAGATGGTAACAAAATGCTCATTTTGTACAACAAAAGATATGGAGCCCAAGCAGTTATGATGGCTCTAGTGACTTTTACAAAAGAGGGATGGATTACCCATCTTGATAAGCCTATGTGGGATTCGAAAACATCCCGTGATAAACCAGAGGGTGAGTATACTGGAGTGGAGGAATTGAAAAAACTTGAATTTGGCTTCCCGACTGCAATAAAACTAGATGACGGTACATTTCTAGCGACCCATTGGACTAAAGAGACAGGGGTTTTTGGGGTCCGGTGGACAAAACTGAGAATTGACTGGTGAATTCAAGTATGATTCATTATTAGCAAAGATTAATTGTTGGTTGAAAGAATAGGCTATATTGAACTATGTTAGGTAGTAATAAAGGAGAGACGTGAGCAAACCGAAAGTATTCATATCTAGACAAATCTTTCCAGAAGCAATACAAATGGTTAGGGATGTAGCTGATACCGAATTGTGGCCAGAAGAAACACCCGCCTCCCGAGATGTATTGTTATCAAAGGTTTCTGGTGTGGATGGGTTGCTGTGCCTTTTAACAGACAAGATAGACTCCGAATTAATGGAAATAGCCGGGCCTAGCCTAAAAGTTATTAGTCAAATAGCAGTAGGATATGAAAACATCGACGTGCAAGCTGCAACCAAACGCGGTATACCAGTAGGCTACACTCCAGGAGTTTTGACTCATGCAACAGCGGATTTTACTTTTACTTTGATGCTGGCTGCAGGCAGGCGACTTATAGATGGGACGAACTTTGTTAAGGCAGGTAAATGGAAGACATGGCATCCGTTACATTTCTTGGGCAAAGAAATTTACGGAAGTACCTTGGGCTTGATTGGTCTCGGCAGGATAGGCCTGGAAGTTGCTAAAAGAGCATCTGGGTTTCAAATGAATATCTTGTATCATGACATAATTCGCCGCAAGGACCTCGAAGAACAATATTCCCTGACCTACGTAGACAGGGACACTATCTTGAAGCAATCTGATTTTCTTAGTGTACATGTCAATCTCACTCCGGAAACGTATCACTTAATAAGTGATGAAGAATTTTCAGCCATGAAATCTACAGCTGTGTTAGTAAATGCGGCTCGTGGTCCCGTTATTGATCCGAATGCTCTTTACCGTGCTTTGAAAAATGGAGAAATTGCCGCCGCTGGCCTAGATGTTACTGAGCCAGAGCCAATTCCGGATGATGATCCCCTATTGACATTGGATAACTGTATCATTGCCCCTCATATTGCTAGCGCAAGCATTGAAGCAAGGCAGGAAATGTCTAGAATTGCAGCACAAAATTTGATCAACGGATTACAAGGGAAGAAACTTTTGGAATGTGTCAATCCAGAGGTGTACGCTGAGTAAACATGAATGTAGATATAGCTCAGTCATAATGCTTTAATTTAAATGAAAAAGAAAGAAACATCGTTTTTCTGAATTACAAAGAGTTTCTTGCTCGGCAATTTGGTTGGGTATAGATTAATATTTTAGGCCTACATATTAGGTGTGTAAACTTATTTTTCTCCAATGACAATAATTACCAGAAACGAATCTCCAATCAGTGAGAACCAGGCCCAGAATTTTACTAAATTTTGGCATGCTATATTTGGGGGACCTTTAGATATAGGCCAAGACGCTTTCACTGGCTCCGAAGACGGCATTAACTATCACGTGATTTATTCACAATCGATGCGCGGCAACATCGCTGGAACCTGTGGATTAACTACTACATCGCACGACCCAAGATTGGCGGGGTTAGGGCAGGTTGCTACTGATCCGACATTGAGACGTTCGGGTATTGCCACCAAACTTTGCCAAGTAGCGGTAGATGATTTTTTTGAGAGGGAGGGACAGGGGATATTTTTAGGTACAGCGAATCCTGAGGCAGCAAGGATTTATCATCGCTTGGGCTGGCGCAAATTAGCAAGTGCTAATGTGATGGTTAACACTTTGAATAGAATTTCCCCAGAAGCTTTTCTGGTGGGATTGCTATCCAACCTTGGAGAATATGGTGTGCATGAAGCAAACCCAGGAATGAGAGTACCGATGATCCCATTGATAGTTTTCCCTCATGATTGGCTTGTATTGGATTTAAATGTGAATTTGGTTTCAACTAGATACGCTGTGCAAAATTCTTGTTTGGGCCTCTATAGACGTTATCAGGAATTGTGTGCTGACGGCAAAGGTATGTGGTTCGGCGCCCGAGAATCTGGCGGTCTGTTGGTGGGATTGTCAAGCGCAAAATTGCTAGATGGAGGCGTTTGCATAGTTGATTCTTTCTCATTGAATTCAGACAAAGGAATTTGGATTGATTTAATGCATGCAGCGACTAATTGGGGACTACAATCCGGTTATAAAATTCAATCAATCGTGTCGTATGAGGATGAAGAGAAACAGGCGTTTTTAGAAGATTTTGGATTTCATGAAAATGGTTATGGTGAACCTGTCAAAATAGCATCACGGCTTATAAAAACACGACTTTTAGAGTTTGCATAGCCTATTTTATTATCATGGTTGGCGATAGAAACATGGTAGTGAATTTGACCTCCCTTGCGTGCCATTTGACGGCAACATAATTAAATATAGATTAGGATTTGTGACTGAATGTTTAGAAGCCATCAAATTGAACAAATCATCTGCCTTGCTAACGACATGAGTTACCCTCTGATTGTCGCTATAGATGGGTTAGCAGGTGCTGGCAAATCAACTTTAGCAAAACAACTTGTCGCTCAAATGCCAAATGCCAGCTGTGTAAATATAGATGATTTTTACAGGCCAATTCACTTTGATCAAGTAATCAAACTGGGATCCTATGAATTAATTGAAAGTTTTTTCGACTGGAGAAGGTTAAAGGATCACTTACTTATACCTGCCGGCAAAAGCTTGTGTTCGGTGTACCGTAAATACGATTGGGATTCAGATGAACTATCAGACAAGATTGAAATACCTGCTAATGATGTCCTGATAGTTGAAGGAGTCTTTGCCCTGCTCCCGGCACTTAGGGCATTTTACCAATTCAAAATATATGTAGACACTCCCAAATCCCAACGAGTTATGAGAATAGCTAGCCGAAACTATCCGGATTCAAATTGGATAGATCCCTGGATATTAGCAGAAGAATGGTACCTAAAAATATTCGAACCACAACACTACGCTGATATCGTAATAAAAGGCTCACTATAGCCAGGAAATCCTAGCTGGTTTGAGTTTAGAGTATTTAGATGGTTAAATCTCCGCCATTTATGTCCAATGATGCGCCTGTGATATAGGCTGCTTTATCGGATGCCAAGAACGCGACCAATTCTGCCACTTCGGTAGGGTCTCCCATACGTGAAATAGGGAAGGAATCAGTATAAAATTTTGCTCTGTCTTCGCTGATTGTGCTACGGACCATTTCTGTATCTATAAGACCCGGACAAACTGAATTAACTGTGATTCCAAAAGGGGCCGCCTCTCTAGATAAGTGTCGCGTGAATCCTAAAATTCCAGCTTTAGCTGCTGTGTAATGGGCGCCGCCGACAGTACTGGTGCTTTTACCGGCAGTGGAAGAGAAATTCACTATCCTACCCCATCCGGCATCTTGCATAGCAGGGAGTACTGCCCTTGAACATAGGTAGGTACCTTTTAGATTGACACCTATTACCCAGTCCCATTCTTGCTCCTCAATATCGATAACCTTTGTTGGCCTGAGTACACCGGCATTATTGACCAATATGTGAATATTTCCGTATAGGGTTAAGCACTGATCAGCCATATTGGTTACTTCATCATGAGAAGTTACGTCAGCGTTATTAGGGTAGGCTATCCCTCCAAGTGCATTTATTTTGGAAACAGTGGAGTCGGCCTGTTCAGAATTCACGTCGTTGACAATGATTTTATTCCCTTCACTCGCTAGCTTCATGGCTACTGAACGTCCCATCCCCTGTCCGGCCCCTGTGACGATGGCGATTTTATTGGTCATAAACACACCTTTTCATTTAATATTAACTATATTATCCCGTGCTCTTTCCCTGATGATTCAAATGCTGATATTGCTCTGTCTAAGTGATCCTTGCTATGGGCAGCTGAAATTTGAACTCGAATTCTGGCCTCTCCCCTAGGAACCACGGGGAAGCTAAAGCTAACCACAAAAATCCCAAGGTCATTCATAGATTTTGCTATAGCTACATTTTTAAGTTCATCTCTTACCATGATAGGTACGATAGGATGAATACCAGGTATAATATCGAACCCCAGCTCAGTCATGCGAGTTCGAAAGTATGAGGTATTTTCCCACAGTTTTTGTCGCAACTCAGGTTGAGATTCTGCTATCTCCAATGCCTTTATTGCTCCCGCTACTATTGGAGGAGCTAGTGTATTGGAAAATAGATACGGCCTGGACCGTTGGCGTAAAATACTAACGATTTCTTTTTTGCCGGTTGTAAATCCCCCGGAGGCTCCTCCCAGAGCTTTGCCTAGAGTACTCGTAACTATATCTACCCTATCCATTACTCCCATCTCTTCGGCTGTGCCTTTGCCATTGGGACCTACAAAAGCCGTGGCGTGAGAATCATCAACCATTACCAGAGCATCATACTTATCTGCTAGATCACATATTTGATCAAGTAGTGCAAGGTCCCCCTGCATGCTGAAAACGCCGTCAGTTGCTATCAATCGGAACCTAGAATCCTGTGTCTCTTTTAGCCGTTCTTCGAGTTCCGACATGTCAGAATGTTGGTAGATTTTTCTTTTAGCCCTACACAGTCTCACACCATCAATTATGCTGGCGTGGTTTAATGAGTCACTTATTAAAGCATCGTCTGGCCCTAACAAAGTTTCAAATAAACCAGTGTTTGCGTCAAAGCAAGATGTATATAGAATCGTGTCTTCAGTACCCATGAAATTTGTTATTCGGTCTTCAAGTTCTTTGTGGATATCTTGGGTCCCGCATATAAAGCGCACTGATGCCATGCCGAAACCATGTGTTTTCATACGGTCTTGAATAGTGGCTAGAATTTCTGGGTGGTCTGCTAGCCCAAGGTAGTTATTGGCACAAAAATTGATGACTTCTCCATCCGGAGTATCTACTTGCGCGCCCTGGCTTGATACTATCAGTTTTTCATTTTTGAAAAGCCCGCTAGTTTCAATTGTTTCAAGTTCCTGCTGCAACCAACTTTTTATTGATGTATAGGCCATGGGGCCTTCCCTCCTAATATAATTTTACGATTTTAATATATTCAATGAGCTATGAAACCACATATCCTCTATTGTGGGATTGTGAAAGATAGCTCAGCTAAATCTATGTGAAGCTTCTATGTATTATCGATAATGAATTAGTTTTAGGCAAATCAAACAGTTTTGTGTCTATTAGGTTTCAGTTTTGCCTATCGAGTTATGACTAATTTATCGATAGAATGTTTGGATATGTCATTTTGGTTCATATAAATCTTGTTGTATTTCCCTTTTAGCCATGTTTGCAGTTGGTCACAGTAATTTTTGCTGGAAAGGTGCCCAGATTGTCCTGCGGCGTCAACTGTCCAAAGTGCAGGAGGGTATTCTCCTAGGTCTACAATAAGCCTGAAGTTTGCCCCCATACTTGCCAGATAATTAGGGTCAAATCCGGTATTACTCACGGTTATCCCAGACCCACCAACAGGGTCTCCTCCTCTATTGAATAGAGAGCCTAAATCCCCTACTCCATCTAGTAGATGAGGGAGATTCACTTTGTGCAACGTCCCCCAGGACCAGCTAGACGAGTCTTTTCCTATTCGACGTTCTAATTCGTCAATGGCTTTATCCATGGATTTTAATATTGCGGCGTTTCGATCGGATTCAGGACTGAACCATCCAGATATGTTATTTCTCAACAATTGCACGGAGAGTCCGGCCATTGCACCTGACAGGAGCTTACTGACGTCTTCGGGGAATTGTTGTAGAGCTACTTGGTAGCTCCAATGGATAAAGAATATTTCGAAAATAGCAGCGCCGCCACTGTCAGGTTCCAAATTGAAATCCCATGTTTTAAGGAGTTTGAGGACCTCTTGGATTTTCACATCATGACTTTTTTCAAGTAAATCAATAAGCACTGGAACGGATTCTGCCGCTCTTTCTGAAAAAACGTCCGATTGCATTTTCGAAAACAAATCTCTATCTATAGCATCATTTTCTTCGAGCATGTGCCTGATTCGCTTCGCTCTGTAGCCGGAACTCCATTGTCCAGAGAGAGGATACGGGTAATTTTCACTGGCTGTTCGATTGTTTGCGCTACGGATCCATCCTTCCGTTGGATTAGTCATCTGGGGCATGTGGTCGTACGGTATAAGTCCGTTCCACTGGTGTTCAGGTTCCCACCCTGGGCGAAATCCACGATCCCAGTTTTTCCTAACCGGTATTCTTCCAGATGACTGATAAGCTATGTTTCCGTCTTTATCCGCGAAACTGAAACTCAAAGTGGGTACGGTCCAATCACGAATTGACTCTCTAAAATTCTCACAATCCGGTGCCCTGTTCATGTTGATCAGGCAAGTTGTTTCGTCACTCAATGTGGAACCAAGCCATTTAATAGAAACTGGTCCTTCTGAACTTGCTGATTCCGGGAGGAATTCATTTACAATTGGGCCGTTGTGTGATGAAGTTACCATGTGGGCAACAGGTTTGGATCCCTTGACTTCAATATTTTCAACTCGTTTCGTGATTTTTTTCCACTCATACCCGTAGAGTAAGTCATCAGGGTCATCAGGGTTGACAGATTCTTGATAGAGATCTCTTTGGGAACATATGTTGTTAGTGAGTCCCCAAGCCATGGATTGATTTCGTCCGAACCAGAATCCTGGGACACCTACATAACCTGTTCCAGCACAATCGAAAGACCCTCCGGATAAATGTGCTTGATACCAGCAAGAAACACTGCCGAATGCAATATGTGGGTCGCTTGCCAATATAGGGGCCCCCGAGATTGAAAGCTTGCCATTTCCTACCCAATTGTTGCTCCCTATGCCTTCATCGGGTGAATTTACAACTTCACCCACTGGCTCGGTCGGTATTTGCGTTTTTGGGTAATGTGCTTCGGGAACAATAAGTTCATTACCTGCCTCTGCGGTCAAGAATGCTATATACAGATCTTGGTTTGAAAGATAACGCTTAGCGATTTCGGGAAGGTAAATTACTGGCATGCGACCAGTCAAATACCACCTGAATTCGGTCAAAATAGCTATGGAATCTAACGGGCTCCAAGGTTCAGGCCGGTAATCTAGCAATTCGAACTCGATCGGAGGCAGGATACTGTCGTTTTCTATCACGGTGTTAATGCCTGATGAAAATGATTCGAGTAGAGTCATCGTTGATGCAGGCAATGCCTTTGATTGGGCCAGTGCTATATGATTTAGACCTATTGTTCTTACCAAACGGTCATATTCTAAAGCGTCCGTACCAAGAATTTCTGATAGTTTACCCATGCCTCTTCTGCGATAATAGTCGAGTTGCCAAAGTCTATCTTGGGCCATTGTGTAGCCATAACCCCAAAACAGGTCATGGTCATTTGATGCCAGTATGTGTGGGATTCCGTTAGCGTCTCTAAAAATATTTACATCATCGCTAACTGGACCCTTAATCTGGCCGCTTGTTTTAGGATTTCTACCACTCGTCTGGGTTTTCCACCATCGATGGAACTGAGTCTTGTCCATGTTCATGGAACGAATCACAGATTCGATAGGATCTCCATTCCCTAATCTTTTGAGAATATCGCTGTCTTTATAACTCATGATTGCACCTTACCGCCAATTAATATTGACCATAGAATGATCTATTTCTTGAACTGAACTTACTCCTGATAACGTCATCACTGTCTCAAGTTCTCGTTTCAAAATGCCGAACATTGTTTTGATACCTTTGGAGCCATTTATAGCCAAGCCCCACATTACTGGTCTCCCTACTAAAACTGATCTTGCTCCCAGTGCAAGTGCCTTAAAAACATCAGTGCCGCGTCTTATTCCAGAGTCGAAGTATATTTCAATTTGGTCTCCAACAGATTCTGATATGGCGGGCAGTGCTTCGATGGAAGCAAGGCAGGTATCAATTACCCTTCCACCATGGTTTGATACTATTATTCCATCTACGTTATTTTCAACGCACATTATAGCGTCCGTGGGTGTCATGATTCCTTTCACAATGAGAGGCAGTGAGGACAGTGATTTGAACCATTTTAGTTTTTCCCAAGTGGGCATTTGTGATTTCGCTGCTTGGTAATCTGCTTTTTCTAGCAAATCCGGTCTTTCCAATAGATCGGCAAACGTTCTTTCCTCATGAGGTGCAAAATTGTTTCTTCTGTCTTTCTCTTTGGGACCGGACCCAACTCCGTCTACAGTTAAGCAAACTGCCGAAAATCCTGCAGCGGCTGCCTTTGTGATCATGAATTCAGTAATATCGTCGTGAAGGTGATAAATTTGAAGCCATAGTGGACCTTTTGCTACTGCGGCTATTTCTTCCACCGTTTTAGATGATCCCGTAGCCACTGTTGTAATAGCTCCAAATGTTCCTGCTCCTTGTGCAACAGCTATTTCAGCTTTTGGATGTGCCAGGTATTGAGCTCCTGTTGGAGCTGCCATTATAGGCAAACCAACCTGTTGCCCCAACACGGTGGTAGATAAATTAATTTGATTGACTGTTGGAAACAAACCAATATTTATTGACATCTCTTGGAATGCTGAAAAGTTTCTTTCCAATGTTATTTCATCGTCGGCGCCTCCTGATACATAGTCCCAAATATTGTGATTCATACGAGCTTGAGCCATTGATTCCATGTCTGAAAGACTAACTGTATTGGTCATAAATGATTGGCCTCTATGAACCACTCGGATGTGTATAGATAGTGAGTGGTTTTTTGATTAGTCATGAAAGCTTGGTCTTGTTTGACGTCATCTTAAATACTTAATAACTGCGGCTCTTCCTTTTGTACTCTAATTGGTTTTCTTGGTTTCTCGGTCGCGAAGTTCGTTGCGTCTGATCTTTCCACTAATAGTTTTGGGCAGTTCTGCAATATATTCGATTACTCGAGGATATTTATATGGTGCAGTAACCTTCTTTACGTGGTTTTGGATGTCAGTTGTTAAGCTATCTGATGGCTTGTATCCTTCTGCCAATACCACATAGGCCTTGACGATATTTCCCCTAACGGGGTGTGGTGCCCCGATGACAGCAGTTTCAGCGACTGATGGATGTTCTGCTACTGCAGATTCAACTTCAAATGGCCCGATCCTGTATGAGGCACTTATTATCACATCATCTCCCCTTCCGACAAACCATAGGTATCCATCGTCGTCCATCGAGGCTCGATCTCCGGTGAAATACCAATTTCCCCTGAAGGATTTGGCATTGGCTTCTGGATTTTCCCAATATCCAGAAAATAGGCCGACCGGGCGATCAGGATTGGTTAGTATTGCGACTTCGCCTTCCTCTCCTCTGGGTAATTCATTACCGTCATCATCAACTATTCCCAAGGTGTATCCTGGAGCCGCCACACCCATAGAGCCTGGTTTGGAATTCATCCCAGGGAAGGTTGCAGCGCACAACACTGTTTCAGTTTGACCATATCCTTCCCAGATGTGGTGACCAGTACCCTGTTTCCAAATTTCGATTAAATCGGGATTTACCGCTTCTCCTGCTCCAACACAATGCCTGAGGGTTTTTAATTGGTAATTACTGAGATTTAGTTGAGTAAGCATACGATAGGCAGTTGGAGGAGCAAAAAAGGTGGAAATTGGATAGTCTTCCAATAGTTTCATTGTGGATTCGGGATCAAAAGCGCCTCTTTGATCCCATGCCATGATAGCGGCTCCCATGTTCCATGGCGCAAAAAAGAGAGTCCATGCGGCTTGTGCCCATCCTGTGTCAGCTATGGTGTAGTGTAAATCACTAGGCCTGTTATCGAGCCAAAATTTGCCCGTTATGATGTGACCGATAGGGTATGATGAATGTGTGTTAATAACCATTTTCGGATATCCGGTTGTGCCAGAAGTGAAATATCCCATTAAAGGCTCAGTAGATAGGTTGTGTGGGTTTTTAAGAGATGAAGACGCTAATTGGATTAAATCTTCATAGTTTGTTGTTCCAGAAATGTTCCCCCCCACTACAACTACTTGTTCAAGTTCTGGGCATTTATGCTTTACGGACAAAAGTTTTTCTGCGTTTTCGTGGTCTATGATGGCTATTTTTATCCTGGCGCTATTGATTCGATACTCAATATCATTAGGAGTAAGCAGTGTAGGGCCGGGTACTGAAACAAATCTGCCTCGAATACATCCCAGTACAATTTCCCACCACTCGACCAGGTGAGGGAGCATTATGAAGATATTATCTCCTGGGGATGCTCCTATACCTGATAATAAGTTAGCTACTTTGCTCGATCGGATACGAAGTTCATCAAAAGTAACATCCCTCGATTTACCAGTTGGCCCAACCCATTTGAGAGCTATTTTGGATTTGTTTTGTGCCCAGAGATCGAAAACTTCATAAGCCCAGTTAAATCTCTCAGGAACAGCAAGTTGGAAATTGTTATAGGTACTTTGGTAGTTACCAATTTGATATTCTTGCGACATGTTTCCTCTCTGACCGGTGGATTTTTATATTAGGAAATATCCTTGTTGATTTGGATAGATGATAGTTCCTTCAAAATATTTTCCTTGTGTTCATTAAGTTTTGGGGCCGGCCGCTTTGTTGATAGGTTTGCCGAACTGAGATTAGCCGGTAGAGCAACATGCTTAATACCATTTAAATCGAAGGTAGCATTCCGTATTGCAAATTGCTGGGAACTTAATGCCTCTTCGATCGATACTACTGGAGCACAAGGCACATCTGCGCTGGTGAGTAACTCGTCCCATTCGTGCGCAGGCCGACTCATAAATGTTTGCTCAAGTAGGACACGTATTTCTGAGGCTTTCGCAATTCGTTCATGGTGCTTAAGAGTTGATATCTCCACTAGCCCAACTGATTCACAAAATCGAATCCAAAAATGATCTTCGGATACGATACCTAGGCTGATCCATCGATGATCAGAACATTGAAAAACACCGTAATGGGGTATTCCTGAAACGTTTGGGAAAGTCGAGGTGGCTTCGCTATGGACTTTAGCTATTTCGGGCATAATGAAAGATAGCACAGATTCTGCCATAGATAAGTCTATATACGTTCCTTTACGGGAAGGTTTATTAAGGGTTAAGTAGGAAGCTATTAAGGTGGATGCATAGAGGCCTGAAGCGAGATCTGATATAAGCGCTACTGGCGGCCATGGCCTGCCTTCTAATTGTTCTTGTAGCCCTAAATACCCACTCAGTGCCAAAAAATTTATGTCATGAGCGGGTCGATTTTTCCATGGACCATTTTGCCCGAAACCTGATATAGAACAGTAGATTAATGCTGGATTTTCAGATGAGAGTGATTTGTAATCTACACTGAGTCGTTTAGCCACTCCGGGTCTTGAACCTTCTAGTACCACGTCCGAATTTCTGACAAGCTCTTTAATCGTGGAGCGACCCAATTCAGTTTTGAGGTCGATTTCTATACTTTCTTTGCCACGATTTAATGTTTCGAACATATTGGGTTCATTTCGCAGCGGATCACCTCCCGGTGGTTCTATCTTAATTACTCTTGCGCCTAGATCACTTAGTATCATGGTGCAATACGGCCCAGGGGTGTTAATCGTAAGGTCAATTATTGTTATATTTGTCAGTGGTTTCATAATTGATTTTGGAGTTACCTGATCACGCAAAAACGGATTATTACAATAACTTCTTCCAAAAACCGGACCTCAAAAGTTCATGCTTTGCCTTGTTCACAGTAGTATCACAGATTGTTATATTTAAAAAACAAACTTTCATGAAATAGCCATAAACGTCAAGCGAGTTCTTTTCTGACGATCATTGTCCCTTCAACCATTGCCTTCAGTTTTAAATAAGTGATCCACCGTGGCAGTTGAAAGAACCCACAGTCCGGGCTTACGTAGAGTCGGTCCGCAGGTACGTGATTTAGTAACATGCGCAAACGTGATGCCACGTCCTCGGGTGATTCCACGTAAAATGATTTAACGTCAATGACTCCAGCACCGAGCTCTGCGCCTGTATTAAATTCACTCCAGAGATCACTTTCAAACATCTCACGGTTGGCAAATTCCAATACGTATTGGTCTGCCCCAGTATCAAGGATTTCTGGGAACATCCATTTGTATGTCCTCTTCCCGCGGGGCCGGCTGCCCAGGTTGCCGAAGCATATGTGCAATGCAATTTTTGCCTCAACACCTTTGACACATTCACTGTACAACTGGACCCAGTCTTTAAGGGTTCCAGGTATAACTGCAAACGATGGTTCGTCTATTTGAATAAAATCAGCTCCAGATTCAACCAGTCCCTTGAGCTCTTTATTGATAACAGTAGCAAATTCAGCAGCTAAATCCAGCCGGTCATTGTATCCTGCGCGAGGGCGGATATGCATGGTGAGCGTTAAAGGCCCAGGACAAGTTGCTTTTATTTGTTTTTCAGTGTGGTTTTTAGCGTATTCGAATTCCTCGATTATACCCAAGCCATCTGGAACACTGACCTTGCCGACTGTGTGATATCTCTGAGGGCTATCGTATCCATACGGACCGACTTTCCTCAGTGGAGGATCCTCAACAATGCCTGACATACGTTTATAAAAACTTTGGACAAAGTAGAATCTACGCATTTCCCCGTCACTGATGATGTCAACACCCGCCCGCTCTTGGTCCATTATTGCCATGTTAACAGCATCGTCATAAGTTTCTTTAATATCTGTAGGCCCATAATTTCCTTTTTCAATTTCTGCCATAGCGGTCCATAGCCAACTCGGTGTGGCGTGGCTTCCGACAACTGTGGTGGGTAATATAGTTGGTGTTTCTATAGTCATAATATAAATACTCCTAAGCAGCGCTTTTGCGGATACTGAATTATAAAATTCGGTAATTACGAGGTCAAGGAAGAGCAATCGGAAACTTTTCTTGCAATACATATCGCTAGCTTGGTAAGTGTTTTGACACAACTTGATATGAAAGGATTAGATTTATAATCTAGGTATAATTATTTAATTGACCGCTGCTTGGGACCACTGCTAAACTCAGGTAGGCATGGTCTTTGGCTATAATTTATAGAGACAGTCAATAGCTTAATGAAAGGAAATCTAGGATGGCGACATTTTCTGAGCCTGCGGTGTATTTGGTTAGCCGGCCAGCGGTTGATTGGAGTCAAGTAGCTGAATTTCTTGACCATGAAGGAGTACCGCCAATACCGGAGAGCATACGGTCTGGTAGCGATGAATCTTCTGCTGTTGTAGAGATTGCAGCACGCTTATGCTATATGAGCTTTGGGAGAGGTAGGAAAGATATCAAAGATTTTATAAATAATTTGTTGATTTCGAAAGATGGTAGTGTTTTAGAGCATGTGAACTATGGTTTTGTAATTACGGGAGTTTCGAGGAGTCTTACTCACGAATTGGTCAGGCATCGTGCAGGATTCGCCTACAGCCAAAGATCACAGAGATATATTGACGAATCAAATGGCACATTTGTACCTCCGCTAGCAGTAGCAAGGTCTGGTGGAACTGGCAGCGACGCTGTAGGGATTTTTGAAAAAGCTGTGGAATTCGCCTCTCAAAGTTATGACACATTAGTTAAGGCTCTTGAAGAGGAATTGCCTGAGAAGATGTTTGAATCCGTAAGGGATAGGCGTAAAGCAATCCGTCAAGCAGCAAGATCAGTTCTTCCGAATGCTGCGGAGACCAAAATTTTTGTGACTGGTAATGTTAGAGCATGGCGTCATTTTATTGAAATGCGTGGTGCGGAGACGGCCGATTGGGAAATAAGAGCATTGGCATTAAAAATTTTGGGAATTTTAGAGACAGAAGCTCCATTATTGTTCGGAGACTTTAAGATTGATGAACTGCCTGATGGCACGAAGACGGCAAAGCCAGCCCATTCCAAAGTTTAATACAGGTTGTCTAATATCAACAAATTGTTGATATTCCAGAAGAGCCTTTGAGAGTGGACCGCTTTATTGTGAAATTAGCTCGCACTTATTTGTTTGATCCCTTGTAAGCATATTTACACAGTTGGGATGCCAGTCCGTGGAGTTGCCTGGTATTTAGTTTGATCGTTAAATCTTCAACTCGGCATCTTTGTTTTTCCAACCGTGTTGTATTGGGCTTCTTATCATGAGGAGTGTGTGTTTTGAGAGATTGCTGATCGGCCCGAATTGCCGTGTCTATCAAGTCAGCAGTAAAATGTAAACTAGGGCTTGTTCCTTTTGAACCGCCATCTATTTGAATCCCAAACTGGATGTATTTACCATTCAGGGTATTTTGTGAATACTTATCGAAGTTTACGGTCGTCTTGGTGGAATCATTTTGCGGGACTGTTTTAATGGAAGAAGTTGCTTCCAGCACAGATCCAACACCGTTATCTAGAATGTTAAAAGTCATGTTTTTCATGGTTCTAAGACGTTCGCCCTGATTCAAGTTTTGACCATGTCGTGTTTAAGTCAACGCACGATTTTATGCCTGCTCCAGCTTTTTCGGAATAGGAAGAGAAGGAGTATATAGCATCTATCAAAGCGTAAAGTTTGCTTTTATGAAGGTCTCTACTTTGCTTGTTACCCATTTTACAGCCACGTCCCCTTAAGTACACCAATGCAACCGATTCGAGCAACTGGGAGGCTATCTTTTGAGATGGATAATCTATGCCAGATATCAATAGCGACCATTGGGAAGACAGGCTTTGCAGCTCGGTCCGAGTTATTTGAATACCTTCTAAGTCGATGCTGTTTGTCATTTAATGAACATCCTTCATCTGTTTGATTTAACTAATGGCAGAATTGGTTCTTAAAGTTGCATTAACGGCGATAGCCTCACTGGCTATGAGGTCGATAAATTTTACTTCCAACCGAGTTCACCCTTTTTGGTATGACATAGGGCTACTCTGTGCCCCGTTTCACATTCATACCGTTGTTCACGAAGTTCCCTAAGCTTTCCAGATAGAGAGGTTTGTTCCATATTGCTGTTACAAAAAGGGCAAATGACTCCATACACCGCCCGGTTTCTGAGTCTTACAACCTTGATGTGAGTAAGTGTTTCAGACAGTGACTGGGAGTCCCCTACGTATCTCAAGATGAATTTTGTTGCAGAGCTCAAAATACTATCGGTTGGCGTTACTTCTTGTTCGTAACTGTAGTCTACCCAACCACATTGGATGCACTCAGGTTCATAATAACCAACGAATAACCTTGCACTACATCTAGGGCAAGTTGACCGACGAACTGCCGGCGTGGTTAAAGATTCCGCCTCATGTGCTTGTTGAGGTATTTGAGCGCTACGGATCGCGACTTCATTCTGAGCTACTGTAACCATTGTCAACACTCCTTGATAAAACGTTGCATCCCAATCAGCTCGAACCCCACCAAAACACAGATGCATTAAATAATTTCGAACATTGTTTAAGAAAAGTATAAAAATGTCAATAGCTGGAACGGGCAAAATGTACAGAAAATGAATTGTCCAGGGGGATCGAGGAGTAGCTTAGTTCGCAGGAAGTAGGTTATTTCAAGTAGTTAAGATGGTTTTCCGACAGGTAGCTTTGTATTCCGTAGTGGAATCTAGACAGGGTCTTAGATTTCTTTGTGGCTTCCAGTAAAACTGTTGTTGTCAATCTAGCTGCGAGGTCATACGTTGTTAAGTTAGCATGCGAATTAGATGTAGCATAGCCTCGCCCGGTTAAATAGGATTTAACCAATGATGTAAGGACTAACAAAGCGGTCCCTGAAGGAATGTAGTCAATATGTTTAACGCATTGTTCCCATTGTGATGACAGTTGCTTGATGTCTGCCTGCGCGATTGATAGGTTGTCAATTGTTATTTGCACTGTAGCCGTACCTATGAATAGTTTTGTTCCAGCAGTCTACTTGCAAGATGGACTGGATGGAAGGGGAAATAGTTCAATATATTTTATACTTTTACAAAAATAGTTCAATATATTTCATTGTGTTGAGATAATCGGCATACAGATTTTCGAATATTTACTCCATGTAGCTTCATGCGGTGTTTCGAGTAAGAGCGATTTTGTATGCTTATTATTAGCTTCGGATCTTAATGCTGCTCATAGCATGATTTTAGTATTGACATGCCGTTACATCGAACCTATACTCCAGAAATTGAGATGGTGCCTAATGGTTTCTGTTTCTACCTAATATTGGGAGATAAGGCACCACTGTATTGACCAGAGTGAAACGGATCTGTTGCTAGAGATCGATCACCTTTATTTCTAGTACCGTCAATGAGAGGCCAGATGACAGCGTACGTCTTTGTAACCGGAGGAGTTATTAGCTCAGTCGGGAAGGGTATAACAGTTGCTTCAATAGGTCGTATTTTAGAGAGCAGAGGCATATCTGTATCAGTTTTGAAATTGGATCCATATTTGAACGTAGATCCTGGAACAATGTCCCCCTACCAACATGGAGAAGTGTTCGTAACCGGTGATGGAAGCGAAACAGATTTAGACCTCGGTCACTATGAGCGATTTATTGATATTGATCTAACGAGTTCATCTAATGTGACAGCCGGGCAGATATATAGTGAGGTCATAGGCAGAGAAAGAAGGGGAGAATTTTTGGGAGGCACTATACAGTCTGTTCCCCATGTTACTGATGCCATCAAAAATCGTATTTTGACACTGGCCGATGAGAGCCGGGCCCAAGTGATAGTTGTGGAGGTAGGAGGAACTGTAGGGGATATTGAAGGCCAGCCATTTTTAGAAGCTATTAGGCAAATGAGGAACGCTGTAGGACGTGATAATGTATTTTATGTCCATCTAACTTACTTACCTTATATAAAGGCGACTGGTGAGTTGAAAACTAAGCCTACTCAACACAGCGTGAGAGAACTTAGAAGTATAGGCATTCAACCAGATGCGATTTTGTGCCGTAGCGATTATGAAGTCTCTGAGGAAATAAGACGCAAGATCACGATACATTGTGATGTGAGTTCTGACGGAGTTATTACGCTTCCGACGGCTGATACAGTGTACGAGGTGCCTTTAATTCTTGAACAGCAGGGCCTAAGCGACATTATTGTTAAGTCATTAGATTTGCCAGCGGAGTCACTGGACCTCAAAGATTGGTCTAATATGGTGGACGTAGTAAAAAGTCCTAAGGATAAGGTTAAAATTGGTGTAGTTGGAAAGTATGTGGATCTGCAAGATTCATATATTTCAGTAAAAGAAGCCTTAGTTCACGCAGGCCTGTTTTATGAAAGAGACATTGAATTCGAATGGATACCAGCGGAGGATGTCGAAGAGAATGGCCCGGAAAAATCCCTGAGTTCAGTGGAAGGGATAGTCGTGCCCGGAGGTTTTGGTCCTCGTGGTGTAGAAGGTATGGTAGCTTCGGTACGCTACGCAAGGGAGCAATCAATCCCGTACCTAGGCCTGTGTCTTGGATTGCAGGTGATGGTGATAGAAATTGCTCGAACCTTGCTAGGGAAAAACATGGCTAACTCCACTGAGTTTGACGCATCAACTCCTGATCCCGTAATAGATCTTATGGAAGACCAGCGTTCTATTGAGACGATGGGCGGGACAATGCGGCTGGGGATATATCCTTGTACGTTAGTTGAAGACAGCCTAGCACGTAAAATCTATGCTGAAGACCGAGTTGATGAAAGGCATAGGCATAGATTTGAGTTTAATAACAAATATAGGGATTCAATGCAATCGGTTGGCCTGTGCGCCTCTGGTGTTTCCCCTGATAATCAATTGGTGGAAATAATGGAATTACGTGACCATCCTTTCATGGTGGGTGTACAGTTTCACCCAGAATTTTTGTCTAGGCCCGATCGTCCTCATCCTCTTTTCAGGGAATTTATAGCGATGGCTACTCGTATTGTTAGAGAGGGAGGCCAGCATATGATGCCGCTTGAGGTAGCTTAACTTCTGCCTCAAAAGGATTAATAAAGGTATGGACTTCGCGGTGTTTGGTCGGATACTATTGTCGAGTCAACACTTATTTGCAGGTTTTAATCGACGAAGTGGTCCTTGGATGGGCTCAACCTGCAGGATAGACTCCCAAAAATGCAACTGGCTCTTAATCTTCATGGTATTGTCTACAAAGTGCATGCTGAGTTATCAAGCAAGATTCCTAACGTGACGGAGTATGCTGTTGGAGGGAATAGCGTTTTTCGATTAGAGCTATGGGAATATTGAATCAGGAGTGAATGTAATTGAATTTTGTCGGAGATGGTTATGAACTTAGCTGAGATACAATCAAAAAATAATGAAGAACTTCTCGAAATAGCTGTAGAGAATGGATTGATAGAGAATGGTTCTACCCCAAGAAGACAGGAATTATTAAAGAAAGTATTCCAATCTCTTGAGGATCGTGATGGCAACCTGAACGCGAGCGGTATCTTGGCGATAGTAAATGATGGTTATGGATTCTTAAGGCAGGAAGGCAACTCGTCTGGTGGCGGAGATGTATATGTTTCTCAATCTCAGATAAGAAGGTTCGGCCTGAGGTCAGGAGATGAGGTCACTGGGCGTGTTAGGGCTCCCAAAGAAGGGGAGAGATATTTTGGTCTGGTCCGCGTCGAGACAGTAAACGAAATCGAACCTGACAAGTCTCGGAAGCGTCCTAAATTCGAGAGTTTAACCCCAGTATTTCCAACTGAGCAGATAATTTTGGAGACGACCAAAAATAATTTATCTGCAAGGCTGATTGATCTTTTGTCACCAGTAGGTAGAGGGCAGCGCGGACTTATAGTGTCACCTCCCAAGGCAGGAAAGACCACGCTTCTGAAAGATATTGCTAACGGTATCGCGGCCAATGCACCTGATATATTGATCATGGTGGCATTAATTGGTGAGCGACCCGAGGAAGTAACGGATATGAAGCGATCTGTAGGGGGAGAAGTCTATAGTTCCACATTCGATGAGCCCGTAGAAGATCATTGCAGGGTCGCTGAACTAGTACTTGAACGTGCTAAAAGGATGGTAGAGGCCGGTAAGCATGTAGTGGTGCTCTTAGATAGTATTACTCGCTTGACCAGGGCCTACAATTTAGCAGTTCCAACCAGTGGTAGGACCCTTTCAGGCGGCATGGATCCAGTAGCCCTATATCCGCCTAAAAAATTTTTCGGGGCAGCTCGCAACACGGAAGAAGGTGGTAGCTTGACCATTCTAGCTGCATGCCTAGTAGATACAGGTAGCAGGATGGACGAACTCATATATGAGGAGTTCAAAGGGACTGGTAATATGGAAGTCCATCTTGATCGTAAGCTTTCCGAGAGGAGATTCTTCCCTGCAATAGATATTGATAGAAGCGGGACTAGGCGTGAAGAACTATTGCTTGAAGAATCTATTTTGAAGAAAGTTTGGTTGTTGCGTCGCATGGTTGGCATGGTATCATCAGACTCAATGAAGTCTTCGGAAGCAACTGAAAAAGTACTCGAGAGGCTTGCTAAGACAAAAAACAATGAAGAATTTTTATCAACACTGGGTAAAGAGATTTGATTCGCACTACTTCATGCCTTATAGGTTTCGCATGATTAAATGTGACAAAGGATGACCGGTGGTAGTTGGAAGTACCAAGATATTGAAGAAAACACCTTGCAACTTATTGACAAGGCAGTGGCGTTTCGATATAGTTGCGCTTATCCAAATCAACGTTTCCAGTGTTATCTGAAATTTGTTTCAATATAGTCCTGTGAGCCATTGACAACAGTTGGTTTGTAATAGAAAATGAGTCTGATTAGATTCGAAGATGTGTTCGAGGTCGCGTTTGCGGTCCTACTTCGAGGAATTAAATATTAAGATATATGAGTTGAGAAGATTTACAAATGTGTTCCAAAAAGAAAAATTGTTTTAGGGGGTTAGGCTTGTGAAGCATTCACTGAGGAAACTGTCCGTTCTAGTAGTTTTGGGTGCGATGGTTGCACTGCTAGGATCACAGTCGGCATTTTTTGGGGGCAGCGCTGCTGATGCAGCCGCGGTCACTTTGGCCGAAGATAATATCGAGTGGTCCGATACTAGTGGCAACGCGATAACATCCATCAAACCAGGTGTTACTGGTCACTTCTTTATAAAGGACGGTGCGTTGGA
>CAZMZE010000039.1:0-14417 GCA_964570875.1 uncultured Dehalococcoidia bacterium | reverse complement strand
TTGTGTCCCCAGAGAGAATAGTGCTACATCCTGATTGTGGATTTTCACCAGGTACTTATTTTGAAATACCACTGGATGAAATATACGATAAAATGAGAAACGAAGTTCTGGCATCAGAAATCCTAAGACAGGAATTTTCTTAAATTAAGGGAGGGCATTTTGTATTTAATTCGTAGAGCTTATAAAGTTAAACCAGGTACCACCAAACAAGCCGCTGAAATACTAGAAAAGATTGGAGTTGGTTACCAAAAAGCTGGACAACGATCTGAAACGAGAGTCTATTGGAGTGGATATACAGTACCAGGACCAGCAAATACCGTATATATGGACTGGATACAAGAAATCATAGATTCCCCATATCGAGAACAAAACGTAATACCAGATATGAGTGAATTGGCATCCCAACTACGTGAAGTTGCAGAAGAGTCTTCCATTGAGTTTTATGAAATGGTTCAATCTCGAGCGTAGTTTCGTCGGCCTTAAGATACGATTAGATCAGCTTTGGTCCAACTTAATTTCGATATGGCAAAAATTAACGACAACAAAGAGCAAGCTCAATTGTTGTCGGCTGTTGTAAGCTTTCCGATACTATGCTAGAAATGGTGTAGTTGCATTTTAACTATGTAGGCAATAAGAGAGTATATCATGGCAAAACCAATTGAGAGATTGACCCAATTAGGACAGTCTGTGTGGTACGACAATGTGAGCAGAGGCCTGCTCCAGTCAGGTGCTATAGAGCAATTGATCGACTCAGGCGTTAAGGGACTCACGTCAAATCCCACAATATTTGAAAAAGCAATAGTGCAAAGCACCGACTACGACCAAGATTCCTCAATACTAGTTAACAGTGGTCTCAATAGTCAGGAAATATATGACAGTCTGACAATAAAAGATATTCAACAGACTGCTGATTTGCTAAAACCTGTATATGACTCAACAAATGGATTAGACGGATATGCATCTCTAGAAGTCAGTCCTCATCTCGCACACGATACTGATGGTACATTGCAGGAAGCACGCCGACTTTACGAGGCATTAGACCGACCAAATGTAATGATAAAGGTTCCGGCCACCGAAGCAGGTATACCTGCAATGACAGCATTAATTTCTGAAGGCATCAACGTTAACAATACGCTTATATTCAATTTAGAAAAATATAGAGATGTCAGAGCAGGTTACATAGAAGGACTTAGACTAAGAAACGCCTCTGGAGACGATATTTCTAAAGTTTCCTCCGTTGCTTCATTCTTTGTAAGTCGAGTGGACACTGCAGTAGACGCTCTGTTGAACAAGGGTTCTCATTCTAAACTGCTAGGTAAAGCGGCAATAGCCAATGCATCAATAGCTTATAGAGATTTTCTTGAAGATTTCGGAACTGGGAATTTTGATGACTTACGAGGATTAGGAGCTCAAGTTCAACGACCCCTTTGGGCGAGTACCAGCACCAAAAATCCAATGTACCCAGATTTATACTATGTTGAAGCCCTTGTTGGAGATAATACAATCAATACAATGCCAGATAAGACATTAAAGGATTTTATAAGCCAAGGGAATCCGTCAAACCAGTTAGGAAACAATTCTAAAGAGGCAAGTGAAATTTTGAATTCATTGAAAAGCGCCGGTATTGACATGGATCAAGTCACTGATCAATTGCTGGTTGATGGAATTCAACAGTTTACTGACTCATTTGACGTCGCCCTGCAGAATATTCAGGACAAATACGCCGTAGCCTCTTACTAGAATCGTATGTATATCAGATCAATGTTACTTCCACCGCTTCGGGCATCCGCAATTTAGGCGTCTGGTTGTATTCCTATCGCACCAATAGCTTGATCTTGGTTAATCGCTGCGTTTAAGCTTGCTCAGTCGTCTCTCAGCATCAACTATTTTCTCCGGAAATCGATTCCTGTCATATAAAGAAATAGCTTTTTGGAGATCTATGATAGCCATATCATATTCTTGTTTGGATACATAAACGTCAGCACGAGCCGCATAAGCATCTGCGAGTGCTGGCTTAAGTAATATTGCCTGCGACAGATCATCTAACGCAGGTGAAAACAAATCCTCCTCAAAATACGCAACACCTCTACCATAATAAGCTTCTGCAAATTCTGGTAATCGTCGAATTACTAAAGCAAACTGAGGTATCGCCTCCTCATGCATACCAGCTCTTGAAAGATTCACCCCAGCCATATAACTAAAAAGCGCTCCAGACTGTTCCGTAGCATCAGTGGGTTCTGGAACCTTTGTAGGTTCAATCAATTCGCTGACTACAGTTGATTCAGGTGAAACTGTAGATTCAATGCTATCCTCCAATGCTAGAGAATTTTTTTCAAAATTATCAATCTGTTGATTACTTGAACAGGCCATCAACACTAGCAGTAATATGGGTAATAAGCCTTTCAGGAATTTAGTGGTTTCCATACAAGAAAATTTCATACTACTCCATAACACAACATCGATTAAGCATAACATAGCAAAGTTATTGTATTGAAATCATATCCTTAGCTATTCAAATGTTTCAATATGTTCAAATATAATATAACTTGGAATAAAGTAGACCTTAAATTTAATAACTGATCAATCATCATACAAGGAGAAATTTTGTTACGTAGCCTAGACGGACTAACACCTAAAATACATGAAACCGCATTTATTAGTGAATTCGCTTACGTAGTAGGTGATGTTGAAATTGGTGAAGGATCCAGCGTATGGCCAGGAACTGTGATCAGAGCTGATAGTGGCAAAATCACAATTGGTAAGAACACATGTGTCCAAGACAATTCAGTTCTACATGGAGATGCAGATGTGGTGATAGGGGACAACGTTGTAATCGGGCATAGGGTATTATGTCATGCCCGTAACGTCGGTGACAGAGTCCTTATAGGCAATGGTGCAACCATCAATGACGGAGTGGATATAGGGGACGATAGCCTAGTAGCATCTGGGTCTATGGTTCTGGACAATTTTAATATTCCTGCAAGGTCAAAGGTTGTAGGGATACCCGGGCGCATCCGTGGTGAAGTAGAAGATCGTCACATAAAGCAAATCAAAAGCTACTGCGACGCATATATCCAAAAAACCAAAAGATACATCCGCCAAGGTAATCTCGGTACTGATTAGCTAAAACCAAACACATCTCAGCCAAAACATCCATTCTATATCCGTCATAATTTAAATGTGCAGCACCCAAATACTGGGTAGTCATGAGTTTTGTGTGTTGAAAAATAGGTTCACATTTCTTCTGGAGCACTCATGCTCATCAGATTAAGACATCGTAATAAAACAATTCTGACCGAATCCACTAATTTTAGCCGAGCCTGTGACATTGCCCGTTCTGCGGGGACATTGGAAACAACCCTGCATTGCTCGTAAAATCTTTGAAATTCTGTTGCTAGTTCTACTGCGTAGTGAGGGAGATGATGGGGCTCAAGAGACTCGGCCATATGTTCAATCAACTCAGGGAACAAAAGCATCTTACGAATCAGTGTCAATTCAGATGCGTGAACAAGCATGGAAGTATCCGCTGAAATATAATCGAGTGAGTGAGTTTTGGCTGTTTTCATAATGCCTACTATACGAGCATATGCATACTGGACATAGTAGACAGGATTCTCTGCTGATTGTTTAGTAGCTAAATCAATATCGAACTCCATCTGGCTATCTGGAGATCTCGAAAGAAAGAAAAATCTACAGGCATCCACACCCACGTCGTCAACCAATTCCCTCAGCGTCACAATATCTCCAGATCTTTTTGATACCCGTATTACTTCCCCTCCTCGCTTAAGCGTGACCAGTTGGTAAAGGAGCAAAGTTAATCTGTCTGTTTCCACGCCGAGGGCCCCGGCCATGGATTTCATAAATGGCACCTGGCCTTGATGATCGGCTCCCCAAATGTTGATTACTTTGTAAAAATCCCTTATTTTGAATTTATTGTAGTGGTATGCTACATCGGCAGCGAAATATGTTGGACTACCATTTGACCTCACAAATACCTTTCCTTGCTCATCGTCTTCATTTAATCCAGCACTGCTAAACCAAAGGGCTCCGTCCCTTTCGTCAAGATATCCACCAGTCTTAAGAAGATCCATAGCTTGTTGGTATTGACCACTATCATAAAGACTGCTTTCATGGAACCATTCGTCGTATGTTACGCGTAAATCCTGCATATCCAACTTAATTTGATCGAGAACTTTTTTCATTGCTAATACGCCGAGTTCAGATGCCGCAGCATCCTCATCAATGTTCAAAAACCTGTCAGATTCTTGTTCTTTCAGTTCCTCTGCTATATCCATCATATAGTTACCCTTGTAACCATCTTCTGGGAAAGCGAAATCTTTACCGAATGATTGCAAATATCTTGCTAATATACTCCTGCTAAAATTCTCAATTTGATTCCCACTATCATTAACATAGTACTCACGGCAAATTTGATACCCAGATGCTTCAAGTACATTTGCCAAGGCGCTCCCAAAAACCGCACCTCGTGCATGCCCGACATGGATAGGACCAGTGGGATTGACACTTACAAATTCAACTTGAACCTTTTTACCATCACCGACTGATGAATTGCCATACAGCTGTTCCTCAAGCCTTATTTGGTCAACTTGATTTGTAAGCCAAGCATCTGTCAATGAAAAATTGATGAATCCTGGTGGCTCCACCCATACCCTTTCAAACATAGAATCTGACTGCATTTCATCAATAATGATTTCTGCTATTTTTATGGGACTCATTTTCATTATCTTTGCCAGACGCAAAGGTAGCGCACACGCGAAATCGCCATGATCAATTCTTCCAGGTCGATCAACTTCTGGTGGGCTGACATCCACGGGTGGCAATTTCTGAGTTTTTTGTGCTTTCTTAATGGATTGTTCAATCAACCCAGCAATTTTAATTTGAACCTTCATTTGAAAATAATCCGTCCGATATTACCTAAAACATTCTCGCAGTTCTCATTCCAAATTTGATCTTGAAAAGATGTTGAAGGAAACATTGATGACAATGTTTGAACCATAATGAAATTACATTTCAATTGCGATGAGGTTTTCTGTGGATGAATCTCGTTCGACAATTTCACCAATAACTGAGAAGGCGATAGCTTCAGCACTAACAAGTTCTGTTATTAACCTTTCTACCTTGTCTTGAGAGACAGATATCAATAGACCACCAGATGTCTGGGCATCATTGAGTATGATCGGCCAATTCCCATCAATGTTTTGTGGCCAAAGCACCGTTGATTCCATGTATTCAATATTTCTGTATGTACCACCAGATACTGCTCCATTTTGCGCCAATTCCCACACTCCATCCATGAGAGGCACATCATTGCATTGCAATCTCGCTCCAACCCCACTCGACTCAAGCATCGTGCGAAGATGTCCCAATAATCCAAATCCTGTTACATCAGAGCACGCATTCACACCTATTTTAGACATAGCAATTGAAGCCGCCAAATTCAATTCACTCATTACATCAATAGCACTGCTGAGCTTCTCTTCGTCTACGAGATCATTTTTACCAGCTGTTGTTATGAGCCCAGTACCGATCGGTTTTGTCAAAACCAATCGATCACCGATCTTTGCGCCGGCATTCGTGATTTGATCACCTGGTTTAACAACTCCAGTGACAGCCAAACCATACTTAGGTTCATTATCATTAACCGTATGGCCTCCAACTATTAGCAAACCAGCTTCTTGCGCTTTATCAGATGCACCTTTAAGTATGGTAGCTAGAATATCCCCCGACAATTCACTAGGAAATCCGACAATGTTCAATGCAGTGACAGGCATCCCTCCCATAGCATATATGTCACTCAAAGCATTCGATACGGATATCTGCCCAAACGCATATGGATCATCAACAATCGGAGGGAAGAAATCAACTGTCGAAATTAAAGCTAAATCATCATTAATTCGGTACACAGCCGCATCATCCCGACTGTCAAGTCCAACAAGCAGATCAGGATGGCTTATCTTTGGGATCTGGCGCAGAACCTGCTCCAGGTCTTTTGGACTAAATTTTGAAGCTCAACCAGCACAACTGGCAAGACTTGTTAATCGAACGTTTCCAGTATTTTCCGACACTTCAATCCTCCAACACGCTAGACTAAAAACCAAACTCCAGATTATTGGTCAGATATCAGTATAGCAGACATATACGGCCCGCCTACCAATGAAAAAACCTACTAGGAAATCTATTCAAACCTACGCAATTATATGCAAAAAGTGGGCCCGGACTACGAGCAGCACTCATTCCGAAAGGAAAGGTACTCGCAGGTGTTCAGCCCGGACCCGCCAATATTTTGATCTGGATTATATACGATAGCCAAATCAGGTATGAGATAATGTTATGGTTATGCGAAACACTATAATAACTCAATAATATCCAGAGGTCATTAAATGGGCAATGTTTTCGGCCACATGTTCAGGATAACAACTTGGGGAGAATCGCACGGTGATGCAGTAGGAGTGACTATTGACGGATGTCCTCCCGGTATACCGTTAGAAATAAATGATATTCAAGTTGACTTAAATCGTAGACGTCCTGGACAAAGCGAAATATCAACTCAGCGAAAAGAAGGGGATAGGGCAGAAATTTTATCTGGTGTATTTGAAGGCGTCACACTCGGCACTCCAATTTCCATAGGGGTGTGGAACCAAGATGCTCGTGGAAAAGATTACGAGCATATGAAAACAATATACAGACCATCTCATGCTGATTATACATACCAAGCTAAATATGGTATTCGCAATTGGAAAGGAGGAGGCCGAGCAAGTGCAAGAGAAACTATAGGGCGAGTCGCTGCAGGTGCTATTGCAAAAAAACTACTGAATAGAGAATTCGGTCTTGAGATAATTGGATACGTCAAACAAATACATGACTTATCAACTTCGATAGACCCTAACTCTGTTGTGGCAAACAATATTGAAAATAATATAGTACGTTGCCCAGATCCTGAATTGGCAGACGCTATGATTGACAGAATCAAGCAAGCTCGCAAAAACGGTGATTCCCTAGGAGGAGTAGTAGAAGCAATTGCGAAAGGAGTACCCACAGGACTAGGGGAACCTGTCTTTGATAAGCTGGATGCTGATTTGGCAAAAGCTATGCTCTCAATCCCTGCATGTAAAGGTTTTGAAATAGGATCTGGATTTGAAGGCACCAACTTAACCGGTTCCCAACACAATGATCCATTCTATAGTAAAGGCAATCTGATTCGCACCAAAACCAATTTATCGGGTGGAATACAAGGTGGCATTAGTAACGGAGAAAGCATTGTTTTACGAGCTGCATTTAAACCACCAGCCACCATAATGAAAGAACAAGAAACAGTTGATGTGGATGGAAATCCAACAACTCTCAAAGGTCGGGGAAGGCACGATCCGTGCGTGCTCCCACGCGCGGTGCCAATAGTAGAAGCAATGATGGCATTAGTGCTGGCAGATCATGTACTCAGGCAAAGAGGTCAAGTGGGACAGGTTTAATTCGCACAATCTAGACAACCGGCGACATCCCTCCATCAATGTTCACAGCCACACCCGTTATGTAGCTTGCTCTATTAGACGCGAGAAATGTTATTACATCTGCTGCTTCAGAAGTCTCGCCAACACGTCCTAAAGGTATATCCGAACCTGCATGTTCATACCATTTTTCCAAGGTCAAATCAGGGTTGGAAATTCGTTCCTGTTGCCATTTTTTTTCGTGTTGACCACTTTTTATTGAACCTATACAAACAGCATTTACCAAAATGTTGTCTGATGCATAGTCTCTTGACAAAGCCTTGGTCAGCGCAATCCCAGCTGCTCTACTAACAGATGTAGGTACTGAATGTTTACCCGGGGCTTTCCCTCCCAAGTTAGTAACATTGATAATTCTTCCACCTCCCTGCTTTTTCATATACGGAACTGCTAGCCTCGCACATCGTATAGCTGCAAATAATTTCAAATCAAGATCATCCTGCCATACCACATCATCTGCATCTTCAAAATACATGGCTTGAGATTTCCCCGCATTATTCACCAGTATATCGATCTGACCTAATTTAGAAATTACTTGATCAAATGCATTATTTATGTTGTCGAGAGATGTCACATCAGCCTGAACAACTAAGATGTCTGCTCCTGTGGAACCTTTAATGTCACTTGCAACATTTTGCAACCTCCCCAAGTCACGGGCACAAATTGCTACTCGAGCCCCTTCAGACGCCATAGAATACGCCGTTGCTTCACCTATGCCCTGACTCCCACCGGTAATGAATGCCACTTTTCCTTGCAAGCCTAGTTCCATCTTTCAAGCTCCTGTGGTCGATTTCAACTTAGTAATTAAAACAGTTTTATAGAGACATGTTAACAATCAATAGAGCAACTGGAATATCGTGTCTGAAGTTGACTGAAATGTGGTTATTCGAATCATTCAGATGAATATGCCTCATCTAAGAGGTCAGTCACATATTTAACTTTTATTGGGAATCCTGCCTTCTTAGAACCGTATTCGAGTTGTATTAGACACCCTGGATTCGCTGTAGCTATTGTATCTGCTCCAGTCAATGCAACTGCTTCCATTTTTGATTCAAGGACCCTAAGAGACATATCTCTTTCTGTAATCGTATATGTTCCGCCTCCTCCACAACATATTGATGAATTCGGCAATTCAACAAAATTCACGCCTGGTATCGAATCTAGTAATTGCCGAGGTTGGCTAGTTATAGACTGAGTGTTGGCCAGATGGCATGAATCCTGATAGGTGACCACCGATTTAAGATTCCCAGTAGGAACTACTATCGGCAAATCCACCAGAAATTCATGAATATCCTTCACTTTTTTGCTCATATCAATAGCTCGGCTTGAGTAATCTGGATCATCTTTTAACAAGTGCCCATATTCCTTCATCCTTATTCCACACCCGGCAGACGCAACCACAATTGCATCAACATCTTGAGACATAAAAGCCTCTATGTTTGTCCTCGCTAGATTACGAGCTGTCTCTAGATCGCCCACGTGAGAGCTAATGGCTCCACAGCATGACTGAGCAATCGGAGTCACTACATCGCACCCATTTTTATTTAAAACACGGACTACGCCTTCCATTTGAGGTCCGTGTACCAGAGGCATCACACATCCAGTCAACAGTGAAACTTTTGCCCTAGTGTTTAATTGTGCCTTTTGAACTCCATCACTAGCATTGAAAAATTTATTCGGGATTTGTGGTAAGGATGCTTCCAGTTCTGAAACACTTCCAGGTAGCATTTTCAGAATTCTCAACCATCTGACAATTTTTTGAATTCCAGATTTCTGGTAGAACTTTAAAAAGCTGAATAGCACGGTTAGCATGCCCTGATTTATCAAAATTTTTTTAAGCGATAGATTGTAAATGAATCGGTTTACAATTTTCTGGTTTCTGTAGGGCTGTACTTGAACCATTGTGGCTTCTATCAACCGTCCGTAAGGCACACCTGACGGGCACGCAATTTCACAAGCACGACATTGTATACACATATCCCAATGACGTATTACATTTGGTGTAATAGGGATCCGCTCTTCATGCACTGCTTTCATTAACGCTATCCGACCACGAGGTGATTCCGTTTCAAGTCCTGTTTCTAAGTATGTAGGACATGCCTGAAGACAAAATCCACAGTGAACGCAAGTATATAAATCGGACTCTTCCGGTCCTTGATTACTGTTATCTAAAAATGGATGTTTAGATTGTGCCACTAAATACCGCCCACAAATCTTCCGACGTTAAAAATATTGGCAGGATCGTATTCCTGCTTCATTCTACGCATAATCTCTATAGAACCACCCACGTTTCCCCATGGGTCCAGATTACTTTTTATATTCGCTGGCGCCCGCTCGATAATGAAATGTCCACCTAGGTTAACTGCCATATCTCTGGATTTTTCCATACTTATAATCACAGCTTCTTCAAAATCATCATAACCTTCATCAGACCAGTGAACAATCATGCTACCGTAACCAGGCTCAGTCAAAAACGATAGGAAATCTGGTTTATCTTGAACCAGCATATTTTTTATCATCGGGTAAATTTGGTCAGGGGCTACAGAGATGCGGGCAATCGGGTTTTCGACCCCACTCTCCCACTTGTAATCCACCAGCAATCTCCAAAATGCATAAGTCGCTTGCTCGTCTAATTCCAAAAATTCAACCGCCTCATAATTTTCGCAAATCTTGATACACTCTTGTAATTGTCGATTCAGCGTACGAGGACGACCACCTAGCCTGATCGCCAAATATCCTTCTGAAGTACTAAGACCAAGACCTGCCGTATGGTTTACGGTTTTATCAAAAGACATCATCGAGAGCGGCATAATCTCGGTATTGGCTATATCAAGTGCACTTGATATAGAGTGTTCTAATTGTTTAAAGGTTATAACCAAGTTTTTTTGCACTTGAGGCAATGGGCTTAACTTGAAAGACACTTCTGTAATAACACCTAGTGAACCGAGTCCACCAATGTGAAGTCGAGCCATGTCATATCCGCTGACATTTTTCACTACTCTACCACCGCTCTTTACTAGCTTTCCAGGAGATTGAACAACTTGCATCCCCACAACCGAATCCCTCGGACTACCAAATTGCCATTTCAATGGTCCAATTGCTCCAGCCGCCAAAGTTCCACCTATTGTGGCCTTTGATAATAATGGGGCATCCAGAGCCAAAAATTGCCCATGGTCATATAGTACATCGCTCAATTCTTTCAGAGTTATCCCAGACTCAACAGTGGCAGTCAAATCTCCTGCATTGTGAGTCACAATACGATTCATACTTCTCATATTTAAGGCGATTCCATAGCTGCCGGACAGAGGATTGCCTAGACAGATTCTTGTTCCTCCGCCAAAAGGCACTATGCCCAAGGACTCTTCACTTGCTGTTTTTACAACAGTAACAATCTCATCAACCGAAATTGGAGATATCCCAATCTGTGGTTCTACTCCATCCACACAATATTTCGCCACGTCATTAGTAACACGCTGAGCCTCTATAGATTCCAAAATACGTTGTTTTGCATCACTGTTATCATTCAACATGATGAGTTCCTGAAAACCTGCCAGAGTTAATGCCTAAATGTATCATCGCCAAATGTTCACCTATACACATCGACACATGACGCACCAGAGGGGAATATTTTCCCTGGATTAAAGCTGTCTTTTGTACTAAAAGCTAACTTAAGCTTAGCCATGGCCTCCATGTCATTGTCGTCAAACATTAAAGAGAAATATTCCTGCTTCTCTAGCCCTATCCCATGTTCACCAGACAATACTCCACCTGCTTCGACACAAAGTTTCAGGATTTTGCCACCGATTTCCAAAGCTTTCTGTTTTTGATCAGAGTCACGCTCATCAAATAAAACAGAAGGATGCAGGTTGCCATCTCCTGCGTGTAGTAAATTGGCTATGGGTAGATTATATTCCTTGGACATTTCCCTTATTTCTGCAAGTACTGGAACTAGTTTAGTTCTGGGTATAGTGCCATCCACCAGGTAGTAATTAGGTGCCAATCTTCCTAGCGCTCCCAGTACTCCTTTGCGTCCTGCCCATAAACGTTCACGTTGCTTTGGATCAGTAGCCGTTACAATTTCCATAGGATTAAATTGCCTGCATACTCGATCCACTTCATCAACCTCCTCTTCTACAGACTCTCGTAGACCATCCACTTCCACTAGGAGTACTGCTCCTGCTCCTTCCGGGTAACCGGCATGCACTGCAGCCTCGGCAGCTTCTATACAAAGGTCATCCATCATTTCGATTGCTGCGGGCACTATTCCAGAACCTATAATTCCTGAAACTGCAGCACTGGCATCATCAAGCTCCTTGAAAACTGCCAGTAAAGTTTTAACTGCTTCCGGTTTTGGTAAAAGTCTAACAGCAATCTTGGTTACTATTGCTAGAGTCCCTTCTGACCCAATCACAACACCCCTTAGGTCCATCCCCAGTACCTCCCTGGTAGAACCTCCCAGCCATTGTATCGCTCCATCCGCTGTCACAACTTCGACACCCAACACATGATTGGTTGTCACTCCATAGGCCAGACAATGAGGTCCACCTGAATTCTCCGCAACATTGCCACCAATGGTACAAACCTTCTGTGAAGACGGATCCGGAGCGTAGTATAGACCATGTTGTTCAACGGCATGTGAAAGATCTATATTCACTACCCCTGGTTCAACTATTGCAACCTTATTTTCAGGGTTTATATCCAATATAGCAGTCATGCGAGTTAACGCTAATACAAGGCTTCCGCGAGAAATAGCCCCTCCGCTCAAACCCGTCCCTGCACCTCTAGCTACTACCGGCACACCATAACGACGCGCAGTCTTTACAATATCTGAAACCTCATTCGTTGTTGCTGGTAAGACCACTGCTCTGGGTAGAGATTTGTCTATGGAGCCATCATATTCATATACAATTAGATCAGTGTCATGGTGGAGAACATGATTGTCTCCCACTATCGACTTCAGATCAGAAATTAATTTATGGTCAGAATCCAATAACCGGTACTCCTATGAAAACCCATAAAGTCTAGCCTACTCGCTAGATTAATGACATATATTATTATTTACGGATTGCTTTGCATTTATTCACCGCCACCATTTCCAGGTTTCCACCAGTTTAAAACGTGGGGAAGGACAGCCAACTGTTTCAAATAATCATCGGTGTCTTTCCTGTTCACCAAAAGACCATTTCCTGTATCAAAAACAACCATATCCTGTAATCCACTAACCTTCATAGGCATATCTCTCCCCATAATGATAGAGTTACTTGTCGATTCAACCTTGACATCACCTATTACTACATTGTGTTCAGAGTCTTGTGGCATATTCTCCCATAGTGATTCCCATGTTCCGACATCGGACCACTCCACATCCAACGGGATCATGTAACACTGTGGCGATTGTGAGTTTTCATGCATCTCCACCACAGGTTCCATGACTGCATAATCAATTGACTGAGATGGACATTTGACGAACTCGTTTCTTGCTGGAATAACAAAATCGCCGTTTATGCGACGACCATTATAGGAATCAAGACAGGCCTTGAATATATCAGGTCTATAATTTTGTATCTGCTCAAGCCAAACAGAAGACTTGAACATAAACATCCCGCTATTCCAGTAATACTCGCCTTCTTCGAGCATGTCCATAGCGTTGACTAGTAGAGGCTTCTCTATGAATTCCGACAATTCGTAAAACTTTTGTTTTGTGCATCCATGCTCTGATGCCTTACCTCGCTTCAAATAACCAAATTCTATTTTGGGCGAATCCGCCACTATGCCGAAAGTAACACAGGATCCACTTTGAGCGATATCTGCTCCAAGTCGAACAGCTTTTTGGAAAATCCCTACGTCTCTTAGCGTATGGTCAGCGGGCAACACGAATAATATTTTTTCATCATCTCTACCCACACAATCATCCACTTCCATAGCAGCTAAAGTCAAAGCTGGTGCAGTATTGCGTCCTTCGGGTTCTAAAACGATCGTTTTTTGAGTTACGCCCAACTCTAGAAGATGATGAACAACCAAGCCAGAGTTTTCTTCATTGCACACCACAATCAAACCATTATCTGAGAACTCTCCAAGTCTCAACACGGTTTCTTGAAAAAGACTAGAATTGCCGTTCAAGCTAATAAATGGCTTGGGATAATCCCTTGTTGACACAGGCCACAAACGAGTTCCCAATCCGCCCGCGAGTATAACTGGATAAACAACCATAATTTAAGGAAAGAATCTCGATTCTTACATCCTACAAGCTATTCACAAGGACAACTGTCTGACTATTGGAAGCTTGACAGCATACTACATCCTATGACAGATCATGGTCAACGTATGATATCTGATTTAACACGTCGCCCTTTTCTCAATCAACACATATGATACAATCTGACATAGGCTGGCTTTTGACTTCAAATTAGTCTCTAGCAGTTCGGCCAACTCTATAATGGCTGGCTTAACATTTTGAGTGTCCTTGTAACAGGTTGTGCAGGATTCATTGGTTCCAACGTGTCCCGTCTATTACTAGAAGAAGGGCACAAAGTATTTGGAGTCGACAATCTAAACGACGCGTATAGCGTTAGATTGAAAAACTGGCGTCTAAACAAACTGAAGCAACTGAACGGTTTCACGTTCAATCAATTAGACATATCTGACCAAAATGCAATCAGCCCGATATTCTCCAACCAATTGACTAATGGCGACAAGCTATCTGTTGTTTTTAACCTTGGTGCTATGGCTGGAGTTCGTGCAAGCGTTGATAACCCGTCAATATACTATGATTCAAATGTTACAGGCACTTTGAACCTGCTAGAACTTTGCAGAGAGTTCGACACTCGCAAATTTGTTTTGTCATCTACTTCTAGTGTTTATGGGGACCAAACCAACATACCGTTCAAAGAATCCTAT
>CAZMZE010000038.1:0-7012 GCA_964570875.1 uncultured Dehalococcoidia bacterium | reverse complement strand
CTGCCGAGAACGTTCCCATAGCGAGTACAACTGAATTTAGTACCGTCAAGTCCTGAATAACCATTCCCTTGAACAAACAACTTTTCTGCACATAACTTTGTTGCACCATACAAGTTTATCGGATTCACAGCTTTGTCGGTGCTAATGGACATAACTTTTTCCACGCCACTATCTATCGCGGCATCTATAACATTCTGGGCACCAAACACATTTGTTTTTACAGCTTCTATAGGATTATATTCGGACGCAGTAACCTGTTTCATTGCCGCAGCATTAACTACAATGTCCACGCCATGCATAGCTCTTCGTAATCGGTCCGCATCTCTAACGTCTCCAATGAAATAACGCAAAACTGAATTATCGAACCCTGCCATTTTCATCTCATGCTGTTTAAGTTCGTCACGGCTAAATATGATCAATTTTTTGGGATTATGCTCTCGTAAAACAATATTTGTAAATGCTTTACCAAATGATCCAGTTCCACCAGTAATTAGTATAGATTTGCCGTCGATGCTCACGATTGATCCTCTATTTCTTTTGATTTATAGCAAGTGTTTAAAAACCACATAGATAGCTTATGTAACAATCACTTTGGAGTTGGAAATAACATCGTCACCAATCTTTAATCTTGCAAGTAAATCTTCACACGCTGCCTCCACAGCTTCTTGTGAAGGCTTTTTGGTATTTAGAATCTGTCCATTGACCTTAAAACATGATCGTTCAAAAGCTTGTTTTAATATATGTCCGTCTTCGGAAAAATCTAAGTGTCCTCTATTTTCAAATATCCATTTAAGTCGTTTACGTAATCCAGGGATATCATTGTGAAACCACACATGGTCGACAAAATTAAATCGATAGTTACTTCCTAAGCTAATTACCGGCTTTCCCATAGCAGCTGCTTCAAACCCGGCTGTGCCTGTTATAGTAGCCGTTGCAAGGCACTTGCTTATAATTTCAATCGAATCCGCGAATGGATCGGCTATTTCCACACGCGGGAATCCGGCGACTTTATCCGTCCAATAAGAAGGCCTGTTGGCCACCCCTGCCCAATGCTCTTTGACCAAAACAGTCACTCCAGCAGGCACACTCTTGGACAACATTTCTATTGCATACATCTGATTGGAGAAATAAGGTTCACGTCCATTTAATGATGCCTCAGGCTCAAAATGAAGAGGGAAATAGATGTAGTGACCTATCTCACTCAATTGTCTATAGGGCCTCATCATTTCTTTTTTGAAATTCCTGTAATTCTGGAGCATATATGCAATCCTTCCAGAGAGATATAGCTGACCTGAACTTATTGTTCTACCTCTAGATCTGATCAATCGGTATAATATTTTTGCCAATTTTTTCACCAAGACTTTCAGTGAGCCTTTTTCCTTCCGGCTCTTAATTGAACTCGCAGTTGGTGGTAAATATACTGATCGATTGTCGATAAGTTTCAATTCCGGATCATCCTTCATCTTTTGGTATAACTCTGGCAATCCTGGCACTAGGGCTGTCCTATCTGTTTGCCAATAATAATAAACCCCGTACCGACCTTCCGTTACGGAGTACACAGGAATGTTGTTTTTTTCACACGCCAAAAACATAGTAGCTATCTGAAAGGATCCTGGGACGCCTGCGCTTACAAATTCCGGTTGTACTCTACGCAAAAATTCATCCTGAGCCCGTAACACTGAAACGATTAGTTGCAGGTGTTTTTCGTACTGGAGCGTGGACAGCCTGCTTTTGGGATATAATCCGCCAGTTACCCAGCCTAATCCCATATGCCTGTCTATTGCAATCAAATCAGCCAGGTTACAATTATATTCGTCTTCAATCACAGAACATTGATCCAAAATATCGTAAGGTATTGGTGAATTTTTTGTTGATTCCATGATCTCAAACAAATCTAAACTTTCACTCATTCCTCTGGTGAGATGATCGTTCAACTCTTGTACAGAATACCCATATGTTACCCACCCATGCTTAGTCCGCATCGTGTCGGCTATTTGAAAATAGGGCGCCTTCAAAAGAAAAACCGCCCGATTTTCCGTTTTAGAATCCTTCAATATCTACTCCTTAACAATACAAAGATCATGTATCTGTCGAACTCCAGGTACATTAAAAAACTTTGCAGCCTTTGTTTCATCATCAAACATGTAGAACCCAGCGGTCATGCCAATGAGCTTCTTAATACCCTTAAGCGGTGCGAAATTCCTAACCTCACTTTGACCTACATAATAATAGGTCCCATCGTATGCCAAACCTCTCGCAAACGGAGGAAATTCCCCGATAATGTTTTTTGTGGATCTGTATAGATACCAATTCATGCTATCTAGATAACAAATTTGCGAGTCAATAAATCTAACCGTATGAGGCATCCACGCATCATTAACCAATACATACCTATTATTATGATCCTCCAAGTCAACTTGTAAGATGCCTCCATCGTATACACCATGACCATCAGCTCCTGAATGAGAAAACATCGATATGTACAAATATCCATCCCATACACATAAGTCATTTAGCCAATGGTGTGGGCGACCATCCTTTTCCCATTTCGCGCTCAAGGATATTTCAAACAGTAGTTCATGAGTGTTTTCATCGAAGGCTGACACCTTATCGAAAGATGTATTACCCAAAAATACAATATTGCGCTCCGGCCAATAAGCTATACCATGGGGTTTCATACCAGGCTGTTGCCCGAAACTATCTATTAATTCAAACTGCTTGGATATTTTGCAGACCCCTCTGTTTTCTTCAGCTACGTAGTAGCATGTACCAGTGTCTACTATCTGGTGAAATGTGCCGTCAATCACCTTCTCGCAGTGCTCATCTTTGACATCATATAAATAAATCCCCCCCAGTCCAGCCTTTCCTCGATCAAGTCCAATGGATTCAGAAAACCCGGCGTACAATTTATGGTCTGGTGAACTGATGAGTAACCGCGCATCATGAGAGTGGATATCCGTTATCACTTTGAGGTCATTGAGAGCTGGAGTAATGCAGAAATCTATTCCGGGAACTAGTCCATACTCAAGAAGCTGAGGGATTATAGATTCATAGGAACTTGAAGTGATCACTACAAATTCAGACCGTTGATTTTGTTTAAGAATCTCTGGGGATTTGATATCAACCCCGTTCCATTGCGAACCTATCCAAGATCGACTGTTGTCCACAATATATACCAAATTAGGGGCCGATCGTCTTATGGTTTTTTCAGTCCAATCATCTGACACTCCAAAGAAAATTACTTGTTTATTTTCTATAGCCCTTCCAAATTCTGACCAAGACATCCATGCTGACTCAATACTCTTATCCATATTTAACCTCCATAAAGCAGTATTGGATTTCAAAATTAAGACTAGTCAGAATCATCCACCCAACCTCTGGCCATCAAGACATATTGATCATCCGAAGCACTGGGATCCTTAGAAGGAGTCAGGGCAAACTCACATCGATCTGTTTTATCTAATCTCACAGCATCAATTCCAGAATCCAAGGTATGATTTAGTATCGAGTCTTTCAGTATCCAATTTGATTCGTCGTCTGTAGTCCATATTCTACTATCCCGATGGCGATCGATTTGCGACCAGAAATCTCCTTCCTCCAACTTTATCCAACTAAGAAATTCAGATATGTCTTTTGGGTACACATTTTGATATTTTCCCACCAAATCTATTCCCTCTTCTCTTGTAAGCCTCTTCAATCGTATCTCTCTGGACACGTGATCAGTTATTTTCCCGTATCCAAATTTCATAAATTTCACGAGGTCATGAAGCCCAGAGTAGTGCACACAATCAACATCGTTATAGGTATCAAAAGTCCTCAACTGTGGCCCTGACTCATATCCATAAGACTCAATCATATTCTCATGTTGTGCCTTAGAATCCCATCTTATGTAGTTGCTCAAATATATGCCCCTAACCCCCACCTTCTCTATCTCTTTATCATGAGGATACATAAATGGCACAAGATCCGATTCAGAAAGGCCTTCAGATTTATCCTGCAGGTCTTCGGCTTCCATCCCCATTAAGTCATGGTCTTTTCTATATTTTCTAGTCATTTCAACTTCGTCCAAATGAGAAAACATTCCTACTTGGTCACATCCCTGATGTGCTCCCCATATGATCAAAGGTATTTTCAATTTTGTTGCTATTTGTACAGGAAAAACCGTCTGTCCAGCGATACAATGCCAGTAAATACTCCCTAGTGTCCTGATTGTCTGCCTAGTTACTTGTTTAACTAGGTCTTCACCAAGGGTCATGTCAATCAGGTCGCAATCAAATTTGGTCCTTAAATAAGCAAGATTTCGTATCCCCCGATTGGTGTTATAGTGCTTGTTATAAGCTACTAATAGTGGACGCAATCCATACACATTTTTAATTGTATGCACGATAAAATAGGAATCTCTGGCCCCACTCACTGGTACTATGCAATCATATCCAACACCAGCAGTGTTCCTAAATCGACAAAGTATATCCTCAAGAAGCTCAGCCCTATAATTCCAGTCAAGGGAATCCTTTTCTTCATGTATTCGACACCCACTACAGACTCCACTTGAGTCGAAAGTTATGTTCAAAGGGTGGTTTTCAGGATATATACATCTAGTACAATATTTCAAATAATCTCTTTGGGCACATGTTCGAAAATCAATTCCGCCAATTTATCGTCGGTCTTCTTATCCACTCTGCCTTGGTGATCAAATTCCGTATCTTGATATCTGGAATATGTATCTAGCCTAATATCGTTCTCGTTTCTTATAAGATACGATTTGGCAGTAACTACGCTATGCTCCGTGAAATGAAAGAAGTTGGCTGCAGCCACACCCGAAACTTTCCCAGATTTAAAACCCTCGACAAAATGTTTAGGATGACCAACTCCGCCACAGACTATCAGAGGTATATTTACTACTTTAGTCATCATTGTAATCAAGTCCAAGTCATAGCCGGTCTTAGTACCATCTTTATCAACAGAATTCAAGAAAATCTCTCCAGCTCCCAATCCTTCCATGCGCCTTGCGTACTCAAAAGGATCTAGGTCTGTTACAGAGTTTGTGCTAGCTGAATACAATCGATAATTTTTATTGGAGTCCATTTTCACATCTATAGAAACCACCATACATTGATTGCCAAAAACAAGAGCCCCTTGTGACACTATGCTAGGTTGGTCAATAACAGCGCTGTTGATAGCTATCTTATCTGCGCCGGACCGCAACACTAAACGCATGTCGTCGACAGAACGTATGCCTCCTCCAAAAGTAATCGGAACCAGTCCATTAGATGAAGCTTTTGAAACCAATTCGGGATTTGGACCAGTATGATTTCGCGCAGCATCTATATCAAGTAAAACTATTTCATCCACTCCCCATTCGTTCAAAAATTCTACGGCCACTTCAATGCTGCCCACCGGCAAATATCTGGAAAATCCAATGCTTTGTACAACAAATCCGTTTTTGACTATCAAGCAAGCTATCAAGCGATTTTTTAAACTCAATGTATTCCCATCGAAATTTCAACATAATTGAGGTAATTCCTGAGCAGTTGCAATCCTCTTACTTGACTTTTTTCAGGGTGAAATTGTGTGGCAAAAATATTGTCCTTTTGCACTCCAGCTACCAAATCTTCCCCATAATCACAAGTTGCTGAGACGAATTCTGGGGCGCATTCTAACCTGTATGTATGATCAAAGTAGTAATGAGTTCCTCTATTAATATTTTGGAACAGGGGCATAGGATTTTTTATTCTAACGTCGTTCCAGCCAACATGGGGAACTTTCACGGCGTTCGATATGCGTGTCACGTGTCCATCTATCCACCCCAAACCAGTGTGGAACCCCATCTCATCAGAATCTTTAGCCAACAACTGAAGACCTAAGCAAATACCCAGAAATGGCTTCCCATTAAAAATCACCTGTTCGTTCAATACATCTATGAGTCCTAGGCTATTTAAATTTCTGACCGCCTCACCAAAAGCACCAACTCCAGGTAACACGTATGCATCAGAAGATGCAATGACATCTTTTTTATCTGATATCAGGGGAGTGTAACCAAGCATTTTGATGGCATTGCCCACTGACCTGAGGTTTCCCATACCGTAATTGATAATTACTATAGATTTCTCCTTCTTCAGATTAATATCATTCAACTGGGTATTTAAGCCTCCATTCAGTTTCAGCATCGCCCGTCTTTTCCCAAATATCCAAATTTCTATATGACTCTGCCACATTCCAAAATTGTTCTTCGGTAATATCAACGTATCGACAAAATTGACTAATGAATCGATCCGAACACTTGCCGTCATACAACTTGACAAGCTCGATTGCCTCTCCTCGAGTCATAACATTATTCCTGATAGCTCCGCTGGCTTGTTCAGTAACTTTACCAAAACCAAATTTCAGCCATTTAAGCATCTGATTCATATGTACAAAATCATCATCAAGAGCATCGAAATTGGTTATCTGTCCAATTTGCTCAGGATCAGCATCCAGTCCTTCTCTAACTTGAAGTCCATGGTCTATAGCTATCCTGCCATTGGCAAAATCGTTGAAGTCGCGAATGTAGTAACCCAGATACACTATTCGCAATTCCGCGCGAGCCATATCCGCATCAGAAGGGTAGTGGTACCAAAATACATCAGACTCAGTCACATCATCAGCCAAAAGCGGTTTGATATCTCCACCTTGCAAAGTATGGTTATACTTTATTCTGTTCGCATCTCCATCCAAAGAACCACCCGCACTCCCCCAACTGAGGGCAGGATTTTCTCCTAAAAAGTACAAAGGGATATTGTAAGCCACTGCTAACCTAGGTACGCTAGCATACAAGGCCATTTCGGTAGATTTACACCAGTTACCAAACTCCGTGAAACCCCAACGCACCAGATTTTTATATATCTGTGGGGCAGGACGGACTGTTATCACATCAAACCCGAGTTTGCTCAGATTAGCCAGATTTGCTGCACCTCTATCGGTCTGCTGTTCAGGAGGGTACGCACAGGATATAAGAAGTGGTTTCAGGCCTAAT
>CAZMZE010000037.1:0-21799 GCA_964570875.1 uncultured Dehalococcoidia bacterium | reverse complement strand
AATACTGTGTCTATATCTCCAGAGGGTGAAGCAATCAAAACAGAATTGCATTACTATGGCTTCCCTCATTTTTTCCTTAAAGACAACATTATTGGATTCTATCTTGGAGAGAGTGAAGCCGTTCTGAGACCTTTAGAACTAATAATGGGCACACAAATAGCCGGAAGGGTCCGAAAACCGACGTTAAAATAAGGCTCTTGCCAATGGTGGAGATAGGGGGACTCGAACCCCCAACCTCGGCATTGCGAACGCCGCGCTCTCCCAGTTGAGCTATATCCCCATTAGATTCGGTGGAAAATTATATCACAGAGATATCCAAACGATTAATTTTCTTGTATATTTCCTATGTTTTATAAGCGTTTGATGAACAAATTGTCCATATGATATAATTCCTCGGTCCCATGGGTATTGTCCAATATGGATGTTACTCAAATTTCACTACGGAAATGTGTATGCAAGAAACAGTTCCAACTGAACGTAAACCAATTGAAGATACGACCACCACTTCAATGAAATCACTTCTAGAGGCTGGGGTACATTTTGGTCACAGGAAAAGAAACTGGAATCCCAAAATGGGCAAATACATATTCGCCCACAGAAACGGCATTCATATAATTGATCTGCAGAAAACTTTGGGCAAACTAGAGCAGGCCAGTGAATTCATTTGTGAAGTCGCTGCTTCCGGCAAAAAAATATTAATGGTTGGAACAAAAAAGCAAGCCGTTGAAACAGTGACAACTGAAGCTGTTAGATCTGGTTCATTCTACATCACCACCCGTTGGCTTGGAGGTACTCTAACAAACTTCCAGACCATTCAGGGCCGTATAAAACACTTAACAGAATTAGAAAAACGGAAAGAGAATGGAGATTTTGAATCCCTCACGAAAAAAGAGGCACTGAAGCTTGAATATACTATTACACGGCTAAATAGATACCTCAGTGGCATTAAGGATATGTCTCAAATGCCTGGCGCCATTTTCATAGTAGACGTACTAAAAGAGTCTATAGCAGTAGCGGAGGCTGCGAGAGTGGGAATCCCAATTGTGGGACTGGTTGACTCCGATAGTAACCCCGACATGATAGATTATCCTATTCCCGGAAATGACGATGCGATAAGATCTATAAGACTTGTTGCGAGTCGTATGGCTAGTTCTATTATTGAAGGTAATAATCGGAGAATCGCTCTTGAATCTGATGAATCAATCGATTCTGAAACAGAAGATTCCCCTGAGCCTGACAATCCTGTTGCTGAAAACACTAGCGCTTTAGCAGAAAAAGAAGAAATCGATCCAATAAACGAGACTGGAAAGACTCCAGAAACAACTTAAGGTAACCACATTTATGGAAGTATCCGTCGAGTCAATAAAGGAACTCCGAGATCAAACGGGCGCAGGGATCATGGATTGTAAACGAGCGCTTCAGGAAACCAAAGGAAATATGGGTGAGGCTGAACAATACCTCATAAGTAAAGGCATCGCCAGCGCTGCCAAAAAAGCATCAAGAGTTACAAACGAAGGACTTATTGAAGCCTACATTCATAGCGGTGGACGCATAGGAGCCTTGGTTGAATTGAACTGCGAAACAGACTTTGTTGCTCGTACAGATGATTTCAAAAACCTAGCACATGATATAGCGATGCAGGTTGCGGCTATGGGTCCGCTTTATATAGATGTTGATGATGTACCTGATGATGAATCAGGAGATCCCCAAGGCTTATGTCTTTTACAGCAACCTTTTATCAAAGATCCCGCAATTAGTATTAAAGACCTCGTTGAACAAACTATCGGCAAACTGGGAGAGAATGTGAAAATAGGTAAATTCACCAGGTTTTCCTTAGGAGAATAAATACCCTGTCACCGAATGGAACCCGATACCGTCGAGTCCTTCTAAAATTAAGTGGTGAATCATTCAAGGGCAGCCTTGGATACGGATTGGACCCTGATTTTGTTGAGTATATAGCATCAGAAATAGCATCGGTTCATTCCACTAACCTAGAATTAGGGGTGGTAGTAGGTGGAGGAAACATCTGGAGAGGTGCTCAAGCAGAGGCTACCGGAATGGATAGAGCAACTGCTGATCACGCGGGCATGCTGGCTACAATAATAAATGCGTTAGCCCTCCAAGATGCCTTAGAAAGGAATCATTTAGTTCAAACTCGTACTCAGAGCGCAATTAACGTTTCTGCGGTGGCCGAGCAATACATTAGGCGAAGAGCCATTAGACACCTAGAAAAGGGGCGAGTTGTAATTTTCGCAGCTGGTACTGGAAATCCATTCATGACTACCGACACTACAGCCGCTCTTCGTGCAGCGGAGATTGACGCTGATATAATCCTTATGGCAAAACATGGAGTTGACGGAATATACACCTCAGACCCTAATATTAATCCAGATGCTTCCAAAATTGACAATATTACACATTTTCAAGCGATCGAACGAAGACTCAATGTTATGGATAGCACTGCATTGTCAATGTGTATGGAAAATCACCTGCCAATCGTAGTGTTTGACATGTTCCAAAAAGGCAATATCCGGAAAATAATTGAAGGTGAGCAAATTGGGTCAGTAGTATCTAACGGATAAAATTGTAAGAGAGGATATAAACCATGAGTGATGAGAAAACTATTCTTTCTGACTCCAACAGTAAAATGCAAAAATCAGTTCAAGTCTTCCGGGAAGACTTGAAAACCATTCGTACCAGCAGAGCCTCTCCTGATTTGATAGAGAATTTGACTGCAGATTACTATGGGGCTTCAACTCCTTTAAACCAGATGGCTTCAATTACGGTTCCTGATGCACGATTATTGATGATCCAACCCTGGGACAAGCAAGCACTTGGTGAAATTGAAAAAAGTATTTTACAATCTGATCTTGGCCTTGTGCCAAACAATGACGGCACCGTAATCCGGATAAGTATCCCGATTTTGACTGAAGAACGTAGAAAAGATCTAGTGAAGTTGGTTGGGAGAAGACTTGAAGATTCTCGCATAGCAGTAAGAAATATCAGACGCGAAGGTGTTGATCAAATTAAGAAATTAGAAAATTCTAAACAACTATCATCAGATGACAGCAGAGTTGCTCAACAGGACATTCAGAAGATTACAGACTCGAACATTCAACAGCTCGAGACATTAGCCAAGGACAAGGAAAAAGAGGTCATGGAAGTTTAATCAACTCTGAAATTGCTTAGTCATACAATAACAAAGTAGGTGTTGAATATTCGATGATTAATCCAGAAAGCACTCCTGACCATGTCGCCATCATAATGGATGGAAATGGTCGATGGGCCTCAAAACAAGGGAAATTGCGTACTGATGGACATAAGGCTGGAACGGAGAATTTAAGGAGAATCATCAGGGCTTTCTCTGATGCCGGAGTTTCGTACCTAACCCTTTACGCATTCTCAACTGAAAATTGGAATCGTCCCCAAGCAGAAGTGCAATTTCTTTTGGAGATCCTGACCGAAATAATCGTAAAAGAGACTGTCAATCTCCACAAAGAAGGGGTCAGGATCAAACACTTAGGTAGACTGGACAGGTTATCTCATGAACTGCAATCAGCAATTACCAAGTCTGTGGAGATAACGCGAGATAATCAAGGAATCACATTGAGTGGAGCTTTCGATTATGGGGGAAGAACCGAAATATTGGATGCGGTTAAGGGTATAATATCTGACAAAATCACCCCCGGACAACTAAGTAACGAACTCTTCAAACGTTATCTCTATACAGATAATATGCCAGACCCAGATCTAATAATACGTACCGCCGGGGAAATGAGAATTAGCAATTTTTTGCTTTGGCAATCGGCCTACTCTGAATACTATACAACCAACGTTCTCTGGCCAGATTTCAACGAAATCGAAGTACAGAAAGCTCTCAAAGAGTATGCCAAAAGAAGTAGAAAATTCGGTAACATACCAGAACTTGAATCTCCATAGACAACCGAACGGATTTCTCCTGAGATATGAAAACAGCTACTCTTCTATTAGCGCTGTTTTAAAGAAATTCCGATTTGTCCTATTATTTAACTAAATCCATGTGTCTTCGGCTATTCTCATCCGCGTTATTGTTCCCTGGTTTGGTAGCCAGTATTTGGGCCGGGGGAGTTTTTTTTACCGTACTCATGGGCATCACTGCTGTAGTGGCAACTTCAGAATTTGGAAATCTTAAAAAGTTGTCAGGGGACAAGCCTTCGATCCTTGTGGCAATAATAGGAACTCTCCTACTAATATGCTTAGTCCACAATCTTCCTCATTCACATTTGGCGAGCTGGCTCATATTAGAGTTGATCGCCATCATATCAATTGTTACCGTTCCATTATTGATAATAAAGCATCGCTATTGTACAAACTTTTTAAACATTTTAATTACGGTAGGAATTCTTGTTTACTGTGGGGGGTTGATAGCACATTCAATAGCCTTACGAAATCTCGACCACGGAGCAAACTGGTTGTACTTGGTTTTCGCAGTAACTTTCATTAATGACACCGCTGCATTAATTTTCGGCAAGCTTTTTGGATCACGTCTTCTAATACCTTCAATCAGTCCAAACAAAACTTGGGAAGGTGCTTTGGCGGGCCTAGTGTTTTCATTGATGGGTTGTGTTGCTGCATTTAATTTATTGAATATCCCTCATGATACGTGGGAACCATATACTCTGGGCTTGATCATCGCTTTCGCCGGTCAAGCAGGAGATCTTTTTATATCGAGACTGAAAAGACTTGCTCAAGTAAAAGATTCTGGGTGGATAATACCAGGCCATGGAGGTGTTTTAGACAGGATAGATTCGATTGTTCCTAGTCTAGTGGTAGTGTACTATTTTGCTCTATGAACACAAAAACTAAAAATCTAGTCATTTTGGGATCAACTGGTTCAATAGGAACTCAGACTTTGGAGATAGTTAGGGCATTCCCAGATCATTTCCGAGTCCTTGGGATTGCATCTAATAACAACAGTCCGTTATTTCAATCTCAGATTCACGAATTCAATCCAAAGTTAGTTTCTTATAACTACGACAGTGCTGGCCAATCTTCAAATACAGAAAATCCACTACGCTGTGATATGGAAAAAATGGCTACCGACCCTGAAGCACACTTGATTGTAGCCGCGACTTCAACTTATGCTTGCATGAAAGCTGTTTTTGCCGGTATTAAATCAGGCAAAGACATTGCCTTGGCAAATAAGGAAACGATTATCATGGCTGGAAAATTGCTAATGCGCCATGCTAAAGCCTTCGATGTTGCGATATTGCCTATCGATAGTGAACCAAGTGCAATCTGGCAATGCTTGCAAGGAGAAGATTCGAAAATATCAAGGCTTATAATCACTGCTTCTGGTGGAGCTTTCCGTGACAAAAACCCTATAGACTTAGAAAGCGTCACTCCTGAGGAGGCTCTTAAGCACCCTACTTGGAATATGGGACCTAAAATAACTGTCGATTCGGCTAATTTAATGAACAAAGCGTTTGAAGTTATAGAATCTCATCATTTATTTAATGTTCAGTGGCAATCCATTGAAGTCGTAATCCACCCGGAGAGTATGATTCATTCTATGGTCGAATTTGAAGATGGATCTGTTAAGGCTCAAATAAGCCCTCCTGATATGACCTTGCCAATCCAGTACGCACTTTTCCATCCTAAGAGGGTTTATAACAAAAACATATCCAGATTCGATCCTATCTCTACTCACCAACTCACTTTCAAACCACTCGATACTAAGCAATATCCATTATTCAATATGGCTATTCAAATAGGTAGTCAGGGTGATACTTGGCCAGCTGCGCTATGTGGCGCAGACGACGGAGCCGTAGAAATGTTCCTTTCTAAACAAATTGGATTTTTGGACATCGGTCCATTGATAGAATCTATCATGGCCAAACATCGAAACATTCCTAATCCATCACTAGAAGACATTATATCTACTGCTGACTGGGCTAAAATGGAAGCCATTACTATGGCCAGCGGATTAAAACAATGATTGATATCCCATCTTGGCTTTTAGTTTTTCCTATACTGGGAATTTTAATCCTAGCGCATGAAGCAGCACATTTCATCACAGCCAAATGGTTTGGTGCGAAAGTCGAAGAATTCGGAATTGGATTCCCTCCTCGGTTAGCAGGAATCCGCATAGGTGAGACTATATACTCCATTAACTTACTGCCACTGGGAGGATTTGTGAAAATACTTGGGGAGGACGATCCTTCAAATCCCAGAAGCCTAGCTGCCCTAACATTTTACAAGAGGGTCATAGTTATAGTATCCGGATCATTTGTAAATTTCCTACTTCCTGTATTCATTCTCACTGGTTTATTCATGACCCCTCACTCCACCCTCGAAGGAGGAACAATACTTATAACTGGTGTAGCACCAGGCTCTCCGGCTGAAAAATCTGGGTTGAAAGCCGGAGATCACATTTTGAAGATAGACGGATCCCTAATGCGGAATCCTTCCGATCTTGTAGAGCGTATTAAGCGTAAAGCGGGAACTTCAATAGAGCTAATCGTTCAGAGAGGATCGATCGTACAGGGCATTTCATCGTCACCAGAATATAGCTTTACTGAGACAGTAACTGTTATCCCTAGATCTTCACCTCCTAAACTTCTTGTCGTAACAGAAGTGGAGGATCCCATCAAGGAAATCTCATTGAGAGATGCAAGGAAATATAATGTGAAACTTGAAGTAGGTTCTACAATGACTCAGGGTGCATTGGGAGTAATGATAAGTTTAATTAATCCTAGATTTGTAGAAACCTCTGATACTATTTGGCAAGCAATACCCAATTCCATCGAATGGTATAAAACAGTTTTGTCGATGACAGGGACTGCTATTAAAGAATGGGTTTCTGGCTCAGGACCTGCTCCTGGTCTAGGCCCTGTTGGTATAGCACATGCTACAGGAGAAATCGCAGAATCAGGCCCGTCAAATTTGTTTCATTGGATGGCTTTCATCAGTATATTCCTCGGAATTTCAAATCTGCTGCCGATACCTCCCCTAGATGGGGGAAGATTATTATTTATTCTTATTGAAAAATTCAGGAATGGACAGAGCATCCCTTTGCAACATCAATCAACTGCGATCGTTATAGGTTTTGCAGTATTGATCATGTTCCTCGCCCTAGTTAGTTATAGAGACATTGCTCGCCTATTGAACGGCGGAGGGTTCTAATGTACGGTAGATACGAAATAGATATCTTATCTAACGTACATTGAAACATATTGATCTACAACTATAGTTATTCAGGAATTTCAAATGATTAAACGCAGGATTACCAAAGCGTTGAATATTGGCGATGTTACTGTAGGTGGTGACGCACCAATTAGTGTTCAATCAATGACAAAAACAAACACTAGTGATATCCCTGCTACGGTTAATCAAATACATGCCCTTGAAGAAGTAGGCTGTGAAATTGTTAGGTTAGCGATCCCAGACATGGAAGCAGCTAAGGCCATCTCAATAATCCGTAAGAAAACAAATATCCCTTTAGTAGCAGATATTCATTTTCACTACCAACTAGCACTAGAAGTTTTAAAAGGAGGTATTGACTGCCTGAGACTCAATCCAGGTAATATACGAGACCGCGAAAAAGTCGAGTTAATTGTTAAAGAAGCAAAGGTTCGAGACATCCCTATCCGAATAGGCGTGAATTTTGGTAGCCTGCCTCCAGTAGGAGCAATTGGAGTGTCCAAGGGGTTGTCTAGACACAAAGATGGAGTAAACCAGCTAGTAAAAGGCCTCAGTGGAGACCAAAGCGAATACTCTGTAGTAGATCACATGGTAGAGACTGGGCTGTGGGAGATCGGAATTCTAGAAGATTTGGATTTTGATCTAATCAAAATTTCATTAAAAGCTTTTGATGTAGAAACTACTGTAGAATCTTACCGTCGAATGGCTTCTTTAGTTCCCTACCCGATGCATCTGGGTATTACCGAGGCAGGGACTCAAAAGTCTGGCAGTATCCGAAGCGCGATAGGTTTAGGAATGTTACTTTATGAAGGCATCGGAGACACTATACGAGTTTCTTTAAGTGACGATCCCAGAGAAGAAGTGTACACCGGCTTCGAAATATTAAAATCCCTAGAAATCAGAAAAGAAGGTAGTGTTTTGGTGGCTTGTCCTAGTTGTGGTCGTGCCGACGTAGATGTAGTTACTTTGGCCAATAAAGTGGACAACATGCTCAAAGAGATAAAATCACCCATCAAAGTTGCTGTTATGGGATGCGAAGTGAATGGACCAGGAGAAGCAAAAGATGCTGACGTCGGAATAGCAGCTGGTGCCGGGCGAGCGATCATATTCAGGAAAGGTAAAAAATCTCGCATTGTTGAAGAGTCTGAAATGCTTAAGTCACTTATGGAAGAAGTCAAGATCATCGATGATGAAATGAAAATTACGTCTTGATTGGTTTATCAGCCTATCCTTTAGGCCCTCTAACCCAATTGGGTAATCAGAGACATTTAGAAACCACTGTAAATCATAGAAACGTAAAGACTGGATTGTGAACTGAATGCGATTATCGAAGTTATTTGGTAAAACAACACGAAATGTCCCTGCAGGGACTGAGCTTGAAGGCCACAGCCTGATGCTGAAAGCAGGAATGATCCACCAATCGGTGGCTGGAGCATACAACTATTTGCCTCTTGCATGGCGTTCTCTGAGAAAGATTGAAAATATTATCCGTGAAGAGATGGACAGAGCTGGCGGTCAAGAAGTACGTCTGTCAGTACTACAACCCAGAAATTTGTGGCAAGACTCTGGAAGAGACGAAGAATACGGATCCGGTATGTTCCGATTAAAAGACAGAAGAGGAAGATGGTTAGCATTAGCACCGACTCATGAGGAAATGCTGACCACTATCGTAAAATCCAATGTCAAAAGTTACAAAGACCTTCCACTCATAATCTATCAAATTCAAACAAAATTCAGAGATGAACAGAGGCCTCGCGGCGGATTATTGAGAACACGCGAATTCGATATGAAGGACGCCTATAGCTTCGACATTGATGAGAGCAGCCTCGACAAAAGTTACAAAAAAATGGTAATCGCGTACAAGAATATTTATGAAAGAATTGGACTTCCAGCTATTATAGTTGAAGCGGACAGTGGAGCAATAGGAGGTAAAGACTCACAAGAGTTTGTCCTGCTATCAGAATCAGGAGAAGACAATATCATTCTATGTGACTACTGTGGATATGCTGCAAACAGTGAAAAAGCCATTTTTGACAGAGCCCATACAGTCATGGAAAATCAAACCCCCATAGAAGATGTCTCAACTCCAGGAGTGACAACAATTCACGAGTTGGCTTCCTACCTGGATATACCTGTCCAAAAAACAATGAAAGTCGTGTTGTACATGGCTGATGAAGAATTGATTATTGCCGCTATTCGAGGTGATCTAGAAGTAAACGATATAAAATTAGCAAATTTGCTTGACGCAACAAACATCCGATTCGCAACTCCTGACGAGGTATCTGAAGCTGGATTGGTTGCTGGCTCAGTTTCACCTGTAGGCATCACAGATTTCAAAATAGTAGCGGATGTGTCAATCATTGATGGCTCAAATTTTGTTGCAGGAGCCAATAAAATAGATCATCATATTTTAAACGTAAACCACGGACGAGATTTCAATGCTCAAATTGTAGGTGACATAGCACTGGCCCAAGCTGGACATCATTGCAACGCATGTAAATCGCCATTAAGCACGAGCCGCGGTATCGAAGTTGGACATGTCTTTAAACTAGGAACACGTTACAGCGAAGCCCTGGGAGCTTTTTACCCGAACCCTGAGGGCCAAAATTTGCCCATAATTATGGGTTGCTATGGAATAGGAGTGGGCAGGCTATTGGCAGCATCAATTGAACATTATCACGATGACGACGGTATGGTACTGCCTCAATCCATAGCTCCATATCACATGTCACTAATAGGAATAAACTTGGAACAAGAAGCCGTTCAAATAACTGCTGAAAAGCTTTACACGGAATTAACTGCAAATGGTATTGAAGTACTTTATGACGACAGAGATGAATCGCCAGGCGTGAAGTTTAAAGATGCAGATTTACTAGGTTTGCCGATACGATTAGTTGTTAGTCCAAGAAATCTTAAAAATAACTCTGTTGAATTATCACACAGGGCAACCCACGAAGTTGAATTAGTAGAGTTGGATCAGGCTATCCCTACACTAAAACATTTACTGAGTAACTAGCGTATTTGAAATAAATTGATTACAATTCAGCCATAATGATCACCCTGTACACGCATCCTGATTGCAATTACTCTGATGCATTAAAGGATGAATTGGATAACAGAGGCGAAACCTATAAAGAAATCAATCTTGCGTTGAATCCTGAAGAATGGAATAGCCTCGTCGAGCTAACTTCCGGCGAACGGATCACCCCAGTTTTGGTGAATGGGGATACTGTGGAAATAGGATTCCATGGTATTGGCTGAAATTTCTAAAGAGGAGCAGTTGGCTCCTCCCTCAAACAGGAATCTCAAAGAGGCGTTTCTATACAGGGATGTTCGGTTACAGAACATCAACAATCGAAACTTTTACAGTAAGTTCAGGTTCTGTTAATGCTCGAACTTCCACGTAGGAGTTGGTAAGGAAACCATCAGGGAAGTAATTTCCTCATATTTTTTTTAATTATTTGGGCCAGAATTTGGACATGTCCGTAACATACGTAGTCATAGAGACCATATTCCTTGAGTCCTCTCCCCTCTGATTCAACTATTCTAGTGATTCTCTCCAATATCACATCCAACTGGTCAATGTCCTCGACCGCACTTGAACCCAAAGCAGTTGTACCAGATATGTACAGAGTGGTTCCTGCTTTTATTGATCTGATACAAGTAGGAGCAATCCCGGCAACAAGCTCTTGTAAGCTGAATCAGATAATTTTAACAAAACAATCTCCCGTTTTTGACAGAGCCCAATCTCAAAACGATCTGAGCAAAAACCCATATCGGTTTTCCAATTTTGATTGAAGGCAACCTGCTTAACTGATATAATTTTACAGTAGTTTCCAAGATGGGCGTTTCAATCTAATGAAATGAACATTGTGCTATTTGGATAAATAGAATCTACTTAACGGACCATCAATTTAGTCAGGGAGTTTAACCTCCATAAGGCACTGTAAAGCATCAATTCCTCTACGCAAAATTTCAGAAAGTTTACACTACATTGAGTAGCCAAAATTTTTCCGACAGTAATGAAGACCCTAAACCGCTTACTCCATACCAAGTAAACCGATACAGTAGGCATATCATTATGCCTCAAGTGGGTAGCATTGGTCAGCGAAAGTTATTGAATGCAAAGGTTTTAATTGTAGGTGCAGGAGGCTTGGGCTCCCCTATATCTATATATCTGACTCTGGCCGGAATCGGTAGATTAGGGATTGTAGACTTCGACACGGTAGATGTAACAAATCTCCAAAGACAAATCCTGCACTATAACGAAGATGTGGGTAGGCCCAAAGTTGAGTCAGCTAAAGAAACCCTCCTCGCATACAACCCAGAAGTAGATATTGTCGCTCATGAAGAACCAATAACCTCTGAGAACGCTATGGATATTATCAGCGAATACGACGTGGTTATTAACGGGGCTGATAATTTCCCGGCTAGGTATTTAGTAAATGATGCTACGTACCTGAATTCAAAACCATTGGTGGACGGCAGTATATTAATGTTTGATGGTCAGTCAACCGTATTTCTACCAGGGCAGGGCTGCTATAGATGCCTTTTCCCGACCCCGCCTCCACCTGGCGAGGTTCCTTCATGTGCTGAAGCTGGTGTATTGGGAGTTTTACCAGGTATGGTTGGTACTATTCAGGCCACAGAAACTGTTAAATTAATTATGGGAATAGGAAGATCCCTATCCAGCAGGCTTTTAATAATAGATGCTCTTGACATGGAATTTCGTACGGTAAAAATCCGACGTGACCCTAGTTGCCCGTTATGCGGAGACAATCCCACAATTAATAAGCTCATCGATTATGAAGCTTTTTGTGGAATCGCAAATTAATTAATAACGCCACTAACAAATTGGTCCCTAATGGCCTAAGAGTCCTCAATATGCGTATCTAGCTATACCCTCCAAGTTTTACACACCTACGGAACGATCGAGGCAATTCCCGCTTTGAAACACATCTAAGATCTGATCAATCGACTTTATTTCCTTTGTAGGGTCTCCCTTAACTACTATCATATCAGCCTTTCTACCAGCACTCAGAGTACCTATCTCGTTCTCCAAGCCACAGGACCTAGCTGAGGAAGATGTAGCTGAAACAATTGTCTGTGTAGGATCAAGTCCTGCTTCCACAGTAGCTTCCAATTCACTAGTGAACTCACCCATTCGGTAATTTCCCCACGCTGAATCAGATCCTGTAACCATTTTAACTCCTGCATCCAGCAAACCTCTAAAACACAACAAATTGTCATCATATTCTTTACGATGTCCATCAAAGATAATCTGTTCTTGTTTGCTTAACCCAACACTAACCGCTTTCTTCTCAAATGCCCATATCCGCGCTCGTTTCACATGGAGAGTTGGATTAACGTATACCTCTTGAGAAGCGATTCGATCGGCTATGTTTTTCTGAAAGCACATCATCCCATTTGGTTCATTGAATCGCGCATGAAATATAGTATCTACTCCTGCATCTAATGCATCCACTATTCCAGCAGAAGAAACACAATGAGCTCCAACCAACTTCCCAAATTTGTGAGCTTCTTCACATATTGCCCTAAGTTCATCTGAGCTAAAAGCAAGTCTCGTCGGGAAAGATGTCGCTGTAGTACCCCCAGTAGCAGTAATCTTTATAAAATCTGCGCCTTCCTTGATCAACTGCCGGACAATAGCCCTACACTCAGTTTCCCCTGTTACTTGAACTCCGAAGTAGCTAAGATGTCCACCAATTATACTTACCGGCCTACCTGACAAAATCAATCTGGGAGATGGGATCATACTCATTTCTGCAGCCTGACGGACCATAAAAGAAGTACGATTCTTAGCGCCACAGTCTCTCACGGTGGTCACTCCCGAAAATAAATGTTTCCTAGCATTGGAAGCAGCTTGAATCGCTAGCACTTCATCAGGTAGAGTGTTCAAATTATCGCCAGAACGTCCATCCCCGAATCCTATTAAATGCACATGGCCATCAACTAAACCAGGCAGTATAGTTGCATTGTCATAACGATATTCTATAACGGGAATATCGCTGGAATTAACTAAAGAACGGTCCCTCGTAACGGATTCAATCGCATCATCTTTTACAACAATTACTCCGTTCTTGATCGGTGATGATCCCGAACCATCTATGATCTGAGCAGCGGTTATAATTTTCAATCTACTATTGGTTGTCATTGTTGCAACTGTTAAGCTAAACTATCAGATCTATCATAGGTTTGGATCCAATTGCCTGTTTTCAGACAACGATTTTTGATTACCCCTATCGACTTTGTTCCCGTCTAAAAATACCTCGACCACATTTGATAAAGCAGGAATATTTTCATCAGGATTGCCGTCCACTATTATCATGTCGGCCCTTTTCCCAGGCTTTAGTGTCCCAGTTAAATTACCAACACCTATCGATGATGCCGATTCTCTGGTTACTGATAAAAGTGCTTGCATCGGAGAATATCCAGCCATAACCAAGCATTCAGTTTCAAGATGTGTATTACCCAGCGGGTAATCTCCCCACGATGAGTCTGAGCCTGTTACTACCTTAACCCCCATGTCAATCATGCGCCTGCAATCATCAAGGCGATGTTCAAATTCACGTCGCCTATTATCCAATTCGGTTTGGTCTTCTCGATTCAATCCATCCTTGAGTTTTTTGTTTTCCAATGACCATATCCCAGCACGTGATACGTGAAGAGTGGGATTAACAAAAACCTCTTGTTCTCCAATCCTGTCTACCAAATCTTTTCTGAATTTGTTGCTATCATCTGGCTCTTTGAAAACACAGTGTATGATCATGTCAACCCCTGCATCCAACGAATTTGATATGCCTTGAGTGGACGTGCAATGTGCAGCAGTCAATTTACCGAATTTGTGTGCCTCATCTACTATCGCTGACAGTTCATCAATGTTGAAAGAAGGTCGTAATCTGAATGACGTTTTAGTGCTACCTCCAGTCGCTGTAATTTTAATATAGTCGGCTCCTTCTTTGATAAGTTGGCGAGTGTAGGCCCTCGCATCTCTCAATCCTGTAGATTCAATTCCAAAATAGCTCATATGACCGCCAATGATCGCAACTGCCTGGCCACAAAGAACCATTTTAGGCCCGACTGTCGTTCCCATTGTTAAGGCATCTCGCAACCTGAGTGTGGTTGCATTCTTAGGGCCATTCTCACGGATTGTTGTCACACCGCTAAAAAGGCTTAGTCGAGCGTTCCGTGCAGATTGCAATGTCAAAATTTCATCTGGAACATCCGCCAAATCATCGCCTGGCCTCCCATCCCCGAAGCCATTATGGTGCGTATGTGCGTCTACCAAGCCAGGCATTAAAGTCATACCAGGGTATTCGAATGTCAATAATGGTTCTTTACCATCAGGAACAATACTATCTTGATTTCCTAAAGCAATGACGTCACCATCCCGTATTAATACAGCACCTTTCTTGATGGGATAACCGCCTTCACCGTCTATCACTCTGTCAGCTTTAATCAGCGTATACCCAAGGGCATTTTCAAACATCTTGCCTCCCCGATAATCCTAGATTTGAATTCTGACTGTCGAACAGTATATAACAGTGAGCTTAAAATAATGCCTGTTGAGGAACCAGTACCACAAAAACTCACCTTTACAACAAAATATCATATCGAAACCACAACACCCTGGTTGTTACTGAATGAGGTCCGGTTTTTAATGGATACGGCAATGTGCGTTAAATAAACCCGGCCTACACATCGCTAACATATCTTGTCTCACGAAAACGTTTCAACAATTGCAGTTCTTCTTTGGACAAATCAGTCGGAAGAACCGGCCTCAGAATCACATACAAATTGCCCCTACTTCTATTCTTTTTAATCATAGGCATGCCTTGACCAGAAAGTCTTATCTTTTGTCCGTTCTGACTTCTTTCAGGGATTTTCAAATGCAGTTGGCCACTAAAGGTATAAACCTGTATTTCTCCTCCAAATATCAAATCTTCAAACGGAACATCCACTTCCGTATACAAATCTAAGCCATCGCGCCTGAACCGTTCATTGGGGAGGACTTTGACGGTAAGCCGAATTTCAGTATGTCTGTCAGGGGTGACCTTTACGACTGATCCATTGTCTACTCCTGGCGGTACTGTAACTTCAATACGACGTTCTCCCACAGAAGAGGATATAGTGAGATTGTGATTTGAGCCTTTAAAAGCTTCTTCTAATGTAATAGTAACAGGTGATTTCAGCCTAGACACAGGCGGTCTCCGAGATCTTGAGGTGCTTTTACTTCCACCAAAATTAAATCCTAAATCCTGAAACCAATCGGTATATCTTTGATCTGGATTTGCCTGGTTCCATTTTGATCCGTAGGTATCATATTGTCGCCTTTTCTTATCATCTGAAAGTACTTCATAAGCTTCATTAATCTTCTTGAAATAATCTTCTGCGTCACGGTCACCTTTGTTTAGATCTGGGTGATATTTTCTAGCCTTGGTCCGATAGGCTTTTCGTATTTGTTGAGTATCCGAATTCCGAGAAACGCCCAAAAGTTCATAATAATCAGCCACTATATCCCTCGCTAGTCTCCTCAGAATTACAATAATGATATCAGAAAATGCTGCTTACCATAGCAGTAGATTTACCTATACCATATAATAATGGTTGATACTCATAGCATCAATTATGTGCATTTTGATCAATTGCTGCTAAAGATCAGAGACAAATCCGAGTTGAGCTCTTAAATGTTATTGATAACAAATAAAATGTTGGCAGTATATAAAATGCACATTGAAGATAGGGAGTTTCAAATACAGTTTCTGCCGTCTGTTTTTACCGATTGGATAAAAACAGTTCACTAACATAGCTAGCCTATTATTGACCAGAAATGTAACCACTCTATATCACCTGATATAATCCATATATGGAGTATCTATGAAGATTTACACTAGGAAAGGTGACAGCGGCCAAACCCACTTGCTGTTCGGCGAAAATACCTCAAAATCAGGAATCCGATGTGAAGCGTATGGTTCCACTGACGAGGCTATTTCCGCAATGGGTCTTGCTCGGTCACTAACAAAAGAACCCCTTGTAAAAGAAATTTTATATCGTTTACAAAATGAAATGTTTCTTGTTGGAGCAGAGTTGGCGACCATACCGGGTGATATTGAAAAATTCAAATCCAAATACCCTACCGTAACTTCAGACATGGTTATTCGTGTGGAAAAAGATATTGATTCAGTATCTGAGCAGACAAACCTGCCGCCATCTTTCATTATCCCAGGTGCCTCAGCTGGATCAGCAGCATTGGATTTAGCACGAACCGCACTCCGGAGAGCTGAGCGCAAAATAGTGTCAATAAATGAGTTGGAATGTTTAGACAATCAAGAAATCATGCGGTATGTCAACCGTGTTTCCGACCTTTTATTCGTGCTAGCTAGGTATGAAGACAAATCTATGCCATTTGAAACATTCACCACGGACAAGATTTAGCCAATGCCAGAGCCCAATATCGTAATTGTAGACTATAAGGCGGGTAATGTAAGTAGTGTACAAAAAGCAATAATAGCCAGGGGTGGCAATGCTAAAATATCTTCTTCCACAAATGACATCTTTGAAGCCGATGCTCTTGTATTCCCTGGTCAAGGCGCATGCGACTCATCCATGATAGAACTTAATAATAGGAATCTTGTAGAACCTATTAAAAACTTCATCAAGAGTGGCAAACCATTTTTAGGTATCTGCCTAGGACTGCAATTGTTACTCGATGGGTCTGATGAGGGAGACGAACCAGGGCTAGGTATATTGGGTGGATACGTCCACCGGTTACCAGATAACCTGAAAGTCCCACATATGGGCTGGAACAAGGTTACATTCCACGGTAGCCATCCTTTATTCGATGGCATTCCCAACGGATCTTACTTCTACTTCGTCCACAGTTATTATGCAAACCTTTATGACAAAGAATTTGTTATCGGGACGACCGAATATGGCATAGAATTTTGTAGCGCAGCAGCAAAAAACAACGTGCTGGCTGTTCAGTTTCACCCAGAAAAAAGCGGAGCATTAGGCCTGAGAATATATAGTCAATTTATCCAATTAGTTCGGGAAGCTAGGCCCTAAATGGAGATCATCCCAGCAGTCGACATTAAAGGCAGCCGTTGCGTGCAGCTTTACCAAGGAGACTATGATCGCGAAACCATTTTTTCTGAAGATCCTGTAGAAATTGCGGCAAAATGGGTAGATTTAGGCGCGAGCAGGCTCCATGTTGTGGACTTAGATGGAGCACGCGAAGGAAAACTAGTCAATATAGGAATCATATCCAAAATAATTTCCTCTAGCTCAGTGCCTGTGCAAATCGGAGGGGGCATAAGATCTCTGGAAATTGCAGAAAATTTAGTCAGTCTAGGGGCCGATAGGGTTATGATCGGAACTGTTGCAGTGAAACAACCAGAGTTGGTAGAGCAAATATGCTCGGTCATTACGCCTGAATACGTGGTTATCAGCGTTGATGCGAGAAATGGATACTTGGCCTCTGATGGCTGGACCAACACAAGTAATTTAACAACAACTCAACTAGTATCAAGGTTATCCAAGCTCGGAGCGGTTCGATTCATGCACACAGATATAGATAGAGATGGTACATTAACAGGACCTAATTTCAACGCTATAAAAACAATGTTATCGAGCAAGGCAAAAAGCTTACTGGTTGCTGGAGGCATCTCTACTATCCAACATCTAGTCCAATTATCGAAACTTGGTGTAGAAGGTACAATTTTGGGTACATCAATCTATACAGGACGTATTGATTTTCAAAAAGCGATCAACGAAATTAAGAAGGATGCTTAAATTGATTGTCCAACTAGAGCACCGAGATTTTGAGATTCGAAATTCTTGTTGTTCATCACTCAGGATAGGGTAATGTTGACAAAAAGAATAATTCCTTGCTTAGACGTAAAAGCCGGCAGAGTGGTTAAGGGTGTGAAATTTTTGGATCATCGAGATGCAGGCGATCCAGTAGAAATGGCTAACAGATATAATACCTCTGGAGCAGACGAACTAGTCTTCTACGACATAACGGCCTCGGCAGACGGAAGAGGGATCATGCAAGATGTTGTTTCCCGAGTGGCTGATCAAATCTTCATTCCTTTGACAGTTGGAGGTGGATTACGAACTATAGAAGACATGAAACAAATGCTGGAATCTGGGGCTGACAAGGTTTCCATTAATACGGCCGCGGTTGAGAATCCTCAACTAGTCAGTCAAAGTGCCGACCGATTCGGCAGTCAATGTATAGTTTTAGGACTCGACGCCATAAGCGTACCTGGAAAAACTAACAGGTGGGAAGTTAAAGTAAAAACAGGACGGGACGGTGGGGATCGAACTGGTCTAGACGCCGTTGAATGGGCCATAAAGGCAGCGGAACTGGGTGCAGGGGAGGTAGTTGTTAATAGTATAGATCGTGATGGAACTAGAGACGGATACGACATCAATTTGTTAAAACAAATTTCTGAATCAGTCAATATCCCTGTAGTGGCTAGCGGTGGAGCGGGTCATCCTAAACACATGTTATCAGCGATTACTGAAGGTAAGGCTGATGCCGTACTTGCAGCGAGCATATTCCATTATTCCACTCACAGCATATCAGGCGTTAAGGCTTTTCTGAGTGGGAAAGGCGTTGCTGTAAGGCCGTTGACCGATTTATAATTTGTAGGGTAATCCATGTTAAAATTCTGTAGATGACCATTATAATTTTTCTACAGAATTTCTAAGGCAAAGTGCAAGCAATAGATGTCTAAAATACAATTAGATCAACAAGGCCTGACGCCAACAATAGTACAAAATGCCGAGACTGATGAAGTCATCATGCTCGGCTATATGAATCCTTCTTCAATCGAACTGACAATGGAAACTGGTGAGGTATGGTTTTACAGTAGGAGCCGCTCACAACTTTGGCGTAAAGGAGAAGTTTCTGGCAATTATCTAAAAGTCAGATCCATGATGATGGATTGTGACGCTGATACTATACTCGTGAAAGTCGATCCCCATGGGCCCAGTTGCCATACTGGTAAACCAACATGCTTCTTTACACAAGTAACTGACAGGCTCAATTTCGTTAACAAAAAAGCTCACCCTGGCATCATTGAAGAATTATTTGCAACTATCCAAGACAGAAAACACTCTCCTAATAAAACAAGTTATACAAATCAGCTACTTAAAGACGGAGTCGATCGAATATGTCAAAAGGTTATCGAAGAGTCCGGAGAACTTGCCATAGCTGGAGTTAGGGGTGAAAAAGACGAGATAATTAATGAAGCCTCAGACTTAATCTACCACATTTTAGTACTCCTGGCATCTCAAGGGGTCAAGCCAAGCGATATATGGACCGAACTACTTGATCGCAGGAAATGATAACTCTTCAACAACCTTTAGCCTGAGTCCGCCTCGATAGCAAGTTCCATGGCAGCTATAGCGACCTCAATTTGGTCATCATCAGGAGAACTCGTGGTCAGAGACTGCAGTGCTAGGCTTGGGCCAGTCACAATTCTAACCCATGATTTACCACTGTTTTTACCACTCCATCTAATAACTTCATAGCTAAGTGCAGCTATCAATGGTACAAACACTACACGTGATAACAATAACCACCAAAACGGATCGCGCGGCATTAGAACCAAAACAACTACCGCAACCACCATCACCACTAATAAAAATGCAGTACCACATCGAGGATGCGCCGTAGGAAATTTCCTGGCATTTTCGATAGTTAATTCCTGTCCGTTTTCTCGTACATGCACTATCATGTGCTCAGCGCCGTGATACATAAACACTCTTTGGATATCATCCATTCGCCCAATCAGGAATATGTACCCTAAAAACATCCCAAGTCTTATTATGGCTTCAATTAGGTTGCTGAATATGTCTGATCCAAACAATCCTTCAAATGGCTTACTGGCAAATATCGGGAGAATGAAAAACAAACCTATAGTAATGATCAACGAGATCGCGATCATCCCTATCATAGAACTTTTACTTATTTCTTCCCCTTCTGATTCAGCTGCTACATTAGCGGAATAAGTCAAGGCTTTCATACCTAATATCAACGTTTCGCCAAGAGCAATTACCCCCCTGACAAGTATTAATTTTCTAGCTTTCCCCGTAAAAAAAGAACCTATTTGATCTTTCATCAAAGAGATTCCTCCATCTGGTCTACGTACCGCCACAGACATATAATGTCTCCCCCTGATCATCACACCTTCGATGACGGCTTGTCCTCCATAAGAATGAGTTTCTTTATTCATAACTTTTGACCTTATAAAAATAAAAACATCTCCAAAAAACAAGGGTGAGAACCTTTGTCCTCACCCTTGTTTTCCTGTAGACACACCACAGAATCAGTTAATTTTCAAGATTGAATCTACGCCTGAGCCTCTCAACTCTGCCTTCAGTATCAACTATGCGTTGTTCTCCTGTGAAGAAAGGATGACACTGGCTACAAATTTCCACTGACAACTCAGACTTTGTAGAACCAGTCACATACGTCGCTCCACACGAGCATGTCACCGTAGCTTGATGGTACTCTGGATGTATTCCCGTCTTCATTTCATTCCCTATCCGGAAGAACACTAGCCTTCTTCCGTCCTCCCTTGCCTATCTGGAATTGCACAGAACCGTCTATCAGAGCAAACAATGTGTGGTCTTTTCCGACTCCTACATTGTCTCCCGGTTGAATCTTGGTTCCTCTTTGCCTAACGAGTATATTGCCAGCAATGACACTCTCTGTAGCAAATTTTTTCACGCCAAGCCTTTTGGACTTACTGTCTCGACCGTTACTGGTACTTCCGCCACCTTTTTTGTGAGCCATGTCTAATCTACCTTCTCTTAAGAACTCTTAAGAATCTGTTGTTTTCTTCTTACGGCTTTTTCTAAAAGAGATATCAGTGACTTTCAAATCTGTATAAGACTGCCGGTGGCCTTTTCTACGCCGGTAGCGCGTTTTGGATTTGTACTTAAATACCACCACCTTTTCCCCAAGACCACTTCCAATGACCTGGGCAGTTACTTTAGCGCCCGACACAGTTGGGCTACCTAATGTCACATCCCCTGCACGGCAAACCATTCGTACATCGTCCAACCGGATTTCGTCATTTTCATCGGCCGAGATAGACTCAACACGAATAACATCACCTTCTTGAACTCTGTACTGTTTACCACCAGTCTGAATTATTGCATAACCATCCAATGTATATGAGTCTCCAGTTCTCTCTATTTCTAAATCGACAAGAAAAATTGCACCAACCAGCGAGGAAATAACGCTAATCAGTACAATCGTAGGGAATCAGAATTAATTTCTATCCGCAACAAGCCACCCCTTATTTGAGATGGGGCGGCTTTTATGTTTTACGGATGGACTAGCTCTTACCTATGCGGAAAACTTTAGTTCCGCACTTTGGACATGTCCCTTGTGTTGCAGGGCGTCCATTCTTCAACGTAACTTGCTTCGGGTTACTTATTTGAGTCTTTGTCCTGCATTTCAGGCAATAGGCATCCATATTGGTATCCCCCCTTTTATGGTATCTATTAGAGAAAGATACAATTTAAACAGGCTATCTGTCAATAGTTATATATTTAAATCTCAATCATAAACAGATCC
>CAZMZE010000036.1:0-54252 GCA_964570875.1 uncultured Dehalococcoidia bacterium | reverse complement strand
TCTCCTGTTTTCAGTTCCCCTTCTGTGACAAGATAAGTGCCAGCGAAAAAATTGCCTAGTGTGGGTTGCACGGCTAGGGCAACGGCCAACCCTCCTATCCCAAATCCAGCAAGTAATGGACTGATTGATATATTTAGGCTTTCCAAAGCTACCATGAAAGCAACTGAATAGATGACTATCGGAAGAATCCGCTGTACTGGAGGAAGAAGTCGCGTCTCTACCCCTACACCTGTCCTTGCAGCAATTGCCTTTATATACCATCCCATGAGAACTTGGCTAATACGTGACACTAAATAACTCAATTGGCCAATTACGATAACTACCCAAGCCCTGGTGAACCATTTGTGCAAATCATTCAATCCATCGAATCTAGAACTGTAAAGTGAAGACACCACAGACATGCCTGCGTAAAATGCAGAAAACACTATGAAAAGTACGATTGGACCTCTAATCGCTTTAAGCAACCGCGTATCTAATGATTCCACGGCCTCTTTTACCCTGTATTTAATTATCAGCTGGAAAATTACCTGGACAACCACAGCTGCCAGTAACAATAGTCCGAAAACAGCTATCGCAAATATCGAACCCCAAAAATCAGATTCTTTTATAAATTCCGGCAGCATTTCTTGCCTCCATATTGTCAAATGCAAAACTAAGCATTTATGAAGATTTAATTGCCCACTACAAAAACTTCAATTTGAGTTTTTTCAATTATGTCGTGTCCGTCACCAAGAACATTTTCTAAGCAAATACTATCAAATACTCAGTTAATGAGGTATTTTTGCACAGTGATTTGAATCCTGACCGATCAGTTAGCCCACCATACAGCAGATAATGGATAAAGCCTGTCCCTATACTCAGTTTTAAGAAGTACCTGGAAGCATTAACCCGACTTTCGTACCAGTGTTTAGTATAAATATAAGTTCAACTGGCCTAAACAATAGATTAGAAATTGTAGAAAAACTTGTGTTTTCTCAATAAAATTATCATAAATCTATTCTGGGGACCCAAAGTTACCTAATTGACCGTTTTACTCGCGTACCTTTCCTGAAATACGTCGAAAGCCGATCATCGAGAAAAATGGATTAGTGGAGATTTCTTTCTTGACCCTATCAATGACTCAAATTTATAATTATCGTTCTACTGGAGAAAAAACGGATGCAAGAATCACCAAATAATGAACTGGTAGAAAATATCAAATCAAGAGCACTGGATGAATTACATTTGACCAGTTCTCAATCCGATCTGATCAAATGGAAAACCACTTACCTTGGTCGTAAGAGTGAACTCACTCAGGTTTTGAGAAGTCTGGGCGCTGTATCGCCGGATTCACGGAAACAAATTGGGGCATCCGCTAATTCTGCAAAGTCTGAACTTGAAACATGTTTTGCAACACAAGAGCAAATTTTGAAGAATGCTCAAATATCAGAAGAACTGGAATCTGAGGATTCTATAGACGTAACCCTGCCGGGATACCAGATTGAACCTGGACGGCTCCATCCCACCACACAAACAACAAGAGAAATATGTAAAATATTCTCCTCAATGGGATTTCAGACTTTAGAAGGTCCTGAAGTAGAGTGGGACAAATACAATTTTGAGATGCTTAACATTCCCAAACACCACCCTGCACGGGATATGTGGAATACATTCTGGATTGATCAGGAGAAAGACTCTGAAGAACATCCAATTCTACTAAGAACTCATACCTCTCCAATGCAAGCAAGGATTATGGAGGACAATAATCCACCTATCAGAATGGTGGTACCTGGTAAATGCTACCGCTATGAAGCAACTGATGCGACGCATGAATGGCAATTAACCCAAATAGAGGGACTTGCAGTAGACGATGGCATTTCATTCACCGACCTTAAAGGTACTCTTTATGAATTCGCGCAACGTATATTTGGTGAAGAAAGAAAAGTCAGGTTTCGATGTGACTATTTCCCATTTGTAGAACCTGGCGTAGATATGTCGATTGACTGTTTCAGCTGTAATGGGGCAGGTTGCAGAATTTGTAGTGACACTGGATGGATAGAAATTATGGGTGCTGGTATGGTTCATCCAAATGTATTGGAAAGTGTTGGATACGATCCAAATCGTTACACCGGATTCGCCTTCGGCATGGGAGTGGAGAGAATAGCTATGTTAAAAAATGGAATTAATGATGTCCGACTCTTCTATTCCAATGACCTGCGGTTTTTAAGGCAATTCTAGATTGTTTAGTTTAAAATATCTGTAGATCATATGATTGTTATCACTGCAAGTAATCAACTGCTCCAAAGGAAGTTATGAAAGTACCTATCTCCTGGTTGAAAAGTTATGTCCCAATAAACATTACTCCTACTGAAATATCTGAAAAGTTAACCTTGGCTGGGGTCGAAGTCAGCGGGTTAACAGTGATCGGTAATTGGGACAGAGAGAAGATTATTATTGGAAAAATCGATCAAATAGAAAAGCATCCCAACGCCGACCGACTCAATCTTACGACTGTTGATATAGGGGACTCGGAAAATATAACTGTCGTATGTGGTGCGCCAAATGTGGAGCCTGACCAAAAAATAGCATTCGCACGTGAAGGAGCTGTCCTATTAAACTCTAAATCAGGGAAAATGGAGGCTCTGAGGCCCGCAAATATCAGGGGAGTCCATTCTGCTGGAATGGTTTGTTCAGGGGAAGAGTTGGGGCTTGAAGATCATTCGGACGGCATTCTCGTCCTTGACAGTTTAGCTCCAATAGGTATTCCACTCGATGACTATATGGGTGACACAATCTTAGAAATCGATGTCACACCAAATCGACCAGACTGCTTATCTATACTCGGCATCGCGCATGAAATAGCTGCTTTAACAAATGAGACCGTTACTGAGCCTGACTCCGCTTACGAAGAAACCGGACCAGCAATTGAAACCCAGGTAGAAGTAGATATTAAAGCAACAAATCTATGCCCCCGATATACTGCTTCTCTTATTAAAAATATTAACGTCGGTCCATCTCCGCAATGGCTTCAAGATGCACTTATAAAGGCAGATACACGACCGATAAATAATATTGTGGACATTACAAACTATGTAATGCTTGAGTACGGACAACCTCTTCACTCTTTTGATTTCACCAAAGTGGATAGTAATCAAATCGTGGTCAGGCACGCGGATAAAGAAGAAAACCTAGTAACCCTTGAAGATAAGAATGAAATATTGGGACCACCTACCCTTACCATATCAAACGATTCTAAACCAATAGCACTTGCAGGAATCATAGGTGGTATGGAAACAGCCGTAGACGAGTCAACAACCTCAGTACTTATAGAAGCAGCATCTTTTGATCCCGTCAGTATTCGACAAACCTCCGCAGCTTTGAGGATAAATACAGATGCATCTTATAGATTTGAAAGAGGTATCAGGGATACACTGGCACCTATAGCATTACGACGGGCAACTAAACTCATAACTGAATTAGCGGGTGGCCAAGTCGCCAAGGGGTTGATTGATAATAGGAAAAACGTTACTTCGAAACAAATTGTTAAATTAACCGGTAGAGGTATTCGTAGGTTGTTGGGAATAGACCTCGAAAAATCCTTAGTAATAAAAACCCTGGAGTCACTGGGGTGTTCTGTTAAAAAATCGACTGGTAAAACAAAGGACTTCGATGTAATTCCGCCTTACTGGCGGGCAGATATTAATATTGAGGAAGATCTGGTCGAGGAACTAGCTAGAATAATTGGATACGATAAAATACCTACAACTTCGCTATCCACATCCATTCCACACCAACCTCCCAACCCGTTACTAGATATCAAAGAAAAATTACGCGATTTGCTAGTTGCATCAGGTATGCAGGAAACAATCTCTTATTCACTAACCAATATGGCGGAACTAGGAAAAATCCAGAGTCAATCATACCTGCCCGAGCCAATAAAAATCGCCAACCAAATGAGTAGCGATTACTCCCATTTGCGGACTAGTCTCAGAAATAAATCTCTGTCCATACTGTCTAAGAATCTCCACTTCGGACCAACTGACAGTATCAGAATATTTGAGATTGGACGTGTGTTCATCAGAAAAAAAGCCGATAAAAATAATGATTTACCGAACGAAGTAGAAATGCTTGTTGGAATCTTATCAGGTCCCCGACACCCAGTATCATGGTTAATGCCAGCAATTGAGATGGATTTTTATGACGGTAAAGGCACAGTAGAATATCTACTCAAAGGATTGGGACTAAACCCAAGCTTTGAGATGGGTACGGATGAAATACTCCAATCAGGACGTACCGCACAGGTGTCTATTCAGGGAGTAAATCTGGGTATTATCGGTCAAGTTCAACACAGTGTATTGGAACGTTTTAATATTGAAAACTCGACTGTCATTTTGTTTGAGTTGGATGTTGAACTGTTGCTTGCAGCATCAAAACAGCTACAACAGACTTACAAAACTCCGACTCGATTCCCTGAATCAATACGAGACTTGGCTCTAATTTTACCTGTTGAATTACCATCTTCAAAAGTAGAAACCATCTTAAACCGCCACAAATTGGTGGTCCGAACCGTTCCTTTTGACATGTATTCGGGCAACGATATAGATTCCGATAAAAAATCTATAGCGTACAGGATCGCGTTCCAATCAGAGAGAGGAACTTTGACTACTGAACAAATCAACAACGCACAAGATGATCTACTAAGGCAGCTCAACAGGGAATTTGGTATACAGCTAAGGAGCAATCCTAATTAACGCCAAATTATGTAAGCACAAATTTTAATTACTGACTACGATGACAATCATCAATCTACGGACTTAATGAACTGGGCATATAAACAACCTCTATGACCACAGCTAAAGTTTATTCGTGAATTCTAAGTCAAAATGACAAACACTAAACAACCATCACACAACCACAAATATATGTTAAGTGTTGAAGACGCCCTAGCACGAATACTAAAAGTAGTATCTGTGCTTGAACCCGTTCAGACCCCAATACTAGACACTCTTGACCAAATTCTAGGTGAAGACATCTTCGCCACCATGGATATCCCACCATTGCCAAACTCATCTATGGATGGGTATGCAGTGCGCACAACCGACCTAGGTCACGGGTCTTTAGAAAACCCTATTGAGCTACGGGTTATCGGCTCAATAGCAGCTGGCGAGATTCCATCAAAATCAGTAGTGCCTCAAACAGCGATAAGAATCATGACAGGAGCACCCATCCCTCCGGGTGCTGATGCCGTGGTAGCTTTTGAAAACACTGATGAAATACAAATATCTGGTAATAGCGATAAAATCAATCAAATTAAAATATTCGAAAGCCCGGATCAATTTCAAAACATTCGTGCATCAGGGCAAGATATTTCTAAAGGGGAATTAGTTCTCAAGAAGGGAACTCTTATACGACCTGCTGAGATAGGTCTATTTGCCTCTATGGGCCTGCCTACAGCAAGTATGTTCAGAAAACCAAAAGTAGGGATACTGGCTACAGGTAATGAGCTTTTAGAACCTGGTGCTGAACAAACTCCTGGGATGATATACGACAGTAACAGTTATAGTATTGCAGCGGCAACTCAAAAATATGGCGGCATCCCTGAGATGATAGGAATAGCCAAAGACAACAGCGCATCAATTGAAGAAAAGTTAAAACAATCCCTTGGATTTGATATACTTATAACCTCGGCTGGCGTATCAGTCGGAGATTACGACGTGGTAAAAGACATCTTGTCAAACCATGGAAAAATTGACTTCTGGTCAGTCAACATGAGACCCGCAAAACCTTTGGCTTTCGGTGTTCTGAATGGGTATAAAGATAGGCAGATTCCCCATGTAGGATTGCCTGGAAACCCTGTGAGCGCTTTAGTCGCGTTCGAGCAATTCGTTCGTCCGGCTATTCGCAAAATGCAAGGAAAAAATGACTATGGAATACAGACTATCAAGGCCATCCTAGATGAACCCATCCATAACGCGGACGGTCGTAGAGTCTATGCAAGGGCAATCGTATCTATCAGAGATGGTGAATATCACGCTAAACTTACAGGAGATCAAAGTTCTAACTTACTGACCTCTATGTCTCAGGCGAATGGGCTAGCTATATGTCCTGAAAACATACCTGTGAAATTAGCTGGAGAGATAGTCGACGTACAAATACTAGACAGGTTGGAGGATATAATTTGAAAAAACAAAAAAATTCTAAAGCGGATAAAGCAACCGATTCGACCGCTGTTGAGACACCTAAGCAGTATTATTCAATCGATATTCGCGGCAAAACCATTGACCAACTATCTGTTTCAATGTTAATAGCCCGAAGATGCTGTTTTAGTTGTAAACAAACTCATGAACTCGATCTTACCTTGGAATCCAATCCAAAGTCATACATCCAGATGATTACGGACCATTGCAAAGATACTCCAGATTATTTACTACCAGACACCCCGCTGAAGGAAGCAATCTTCCGAATCATACTGGCATCCGGCAACCGAAAAACCACTGCCAAGGCGGTGGAGAATGTTCTAGCTTCAAAATGGTCCAGTACCGCATATCCAAGGAATGCTTCGGAAGAAGTAATCCAGAGTTTGTTAGACCAGGGTTCTAAGTACGGGATAGTGAAAGCAGGTTAGCTAACTCTTACCAGCAACCCAAAACTCACTTATTAAAAATACTACTCTGGTTCGTCAAATTTAGGTTTCCGAATTTTCTTAACAACTTGGACCTCCGGAGGTGGGGAGTCCATAGATGTATTCAGAATACCTGCCTTTGATTTTTTTTTCGGTTTCTTGGATTCACGTTTAGGCCTGTTACCACCCTTTGCCAATTCGCACCTCCCATTTTCTAGGTTGGTTATAACCCCTAATGCCTTAAAGTGTATGGGACAACAAAGTGTCGTGTAAAGTATATCCCGCAGCAACAAGACATACCCATCTAATAAAACTGGTCCATTGTCATTATGTTGCTGTGAAGATTATAATGAGCCCTATTATTGGAAGCTGGAGTTCTAAAACATGCCGAATGATCTTGCTTTTTTCCGGGGCGAAATAGTCCCTATTGGTGATGCTAAAGTAAGCATCACAACTCATGCCCTTCACTACGGTACAGCAGTGTTTGAAGGTATTCGCGGAAACTGGAACAGCGACCAAAACAAGCTTTACGTGTTTCGTATGAGAGAACATTATGAAAGACTTCTACAAGGCTGTAAAATCATGTTATTGGATATACCGTACTCTGTAGATGATTTGTGTGATATTACTATTGAACTGTTGCAGGCTTGTGAATACCAGCAAGACTTGTATATCAGGCCGATTGCTTACAAAAGTGAAGAACTGGTAGCAAACCTGAAATTACAAGATTTAGCTAGTGACTTTGCTTTGATAACTGTACCATTCGGTGCATACATAGAGACTGAGGGTGCCATACGTTGTAGAACATCTTCATGGAGACGGATAGATGACACCATAATACCACCTAGGGTTAAGATTTCCGGACATTATGTGAACAGTATTTTGGCCAAAACTGAAGCTGTTTTAGCTGGGTATGATGAAGCCATCATGCTAAATCAAGATGGTAACGTATCAGAGGGTTCTGGTGAGAATCTATTTCTAGTGTCAAACAACACTCTGCACACTCCACTAGTAGCAGAAAACAATTTGACAGGGATAACCAGAGATTCTGCCATGAAAATAGCCAGAGATGAGATGGGATTAGAAGTGGTCGAGCGTAGCATCCGCCGCAGTGAGCTATATCTGGCTGATGAAGTGTTTCTGACAGGTACTGCTGCCCATATCACCCCCGTTGGAGAACTCGACAATCGTCCTATTGGTAACGGGGATGTGGGGGCAGTTACCAATGCTCTAAAAACCACCTATCTTGGCGCTATAAATGGTGGCAATGATAAATATTTGGGTTGGTGTACAGAAATACCGCTATCAAATTGAGCTCTGGGAGTTTATGAATAGCTTATCTTAATTAACTCACAGGTACTTGTATCAAAAGCATGCAGATTCTGGATAGTTAAATATCGTATACATCCGGTCGGGCATGGTTCCGAAGTCTCTCTTTCAGGGTTTAATTCACAATTGCTCTAAATTTGGTACAGAAAGTTCTGCACATATGTCTTCAAACCATTGAACTACCTCTTTATGCAAAGGTATGCCATTTTCACGTCTGTCCATTTCCTCTTCGTATTCCGAAATACCAGGGTATATAACTCTGGTATGGCCAGGCGCGGGCTTTGTATCCTTAAGTTTACCTAACATCTTATCCATATTAGATTTAAAAACTGTCACGTCAGTAAAAGAGGCTATATCATATGCAACAAAGCTATGTCTGTTGCCATAAGGTAATTTGCCAGTAACCATGTCAGGCAAATCTCCAGCTAACATTGTTGACAACACCTCCGCCATTAGAGCAAATCCAAAACCTTTGTGAGATCCCTGCTCTCTGGAACCTCCTAGATGGGTTTGGAAGTACTCACCTCTCTCTCTTGGTGCTGTTTCCTCAGTAGTTACGGTTCCATCCAATTCCGCTATCCATCCTGGAGCTATCGGTGATCCCAATCTCCTTGCTAAAGTCAGTTTATTTCCAGCGACTGCAGTTGTTGCAGCATCAAATAATAATGTGGGTTGGTTGAGTGTAGGGGCTGCAATAGCTATCGGATTAGTCCCGAGTCGAATTTCCGCTCCAAATGGAGGAACAGCCAAAGACCCCGCTGCTGTGTAACATACCCCAATCATATCTGACTCGGTGGCTATCATCGCGTGATGACCAATAGCGCCTGAGTGTCCTGAATTGAACACTGTTACCATTCCAATACCCACTTTGGACGCTTTGGCAACAGCCATTCGCATTATTTTCGGACCAATTATTGTAACTAACCCATTGTCAGCATCCACGTTGGCGGTACCCTGAGATTCGCTTACAATCTTGATTTCTGGTCTGGGATTTAGCGTTCCGTTCTTAAAATTTTCTATGTAAACTCGCATCATATTTGAGACACCGTGAGTTTCGACGCCTCTCAGGTCGCTCATTACCAGTGTTTGTGCACCTTCTTCAGCATCTTTGCGCGGAACACCTACCTTTTCAAATAGACAAGCCACTGTATGGCTTAGAGATTGATATTCTATACGTGCCTGCTCTTCAGTTGGGACTTTAAACCTTTCTAACATTTATATACCTCTACAATGTCCTTAATTACCAATTAATCTTTTGGGGTCGCGTCTTGAAGGACTTTCATACGTTAAAAGTACAAGTAGTGAATTCCTGCGGTACCTATAAATCAATATTTGTGCCAATCAGCACTTCACGAATCTTTTGTACGGCTAACTCTAAAGTTTCATCATTGAGATTCATTGGATCAATGCCAATTTCCCCTCGGCCAGCTAAAGTACGAACGAAAACAGGTGGATTACCACCCGCTAAAGTAGATAAAATTTGCTTCTCGGTAGCCCCTGTCCAATCTTCGTTAAATCTAATAGCGACTGTTGGTATGAGATAATCAATTTGGTCATGTTCAATGGAAACGGTGACGCCCGGAATTTCGATTAGTAAGTCAACCGCTTGAGAACACATTTGCATATATCTAGTATTTTCAACTCCTTCGTCTTCATTGATAAAGGTTTCAATTGCGGCTAACAAACCCATGATCTCTTCCTTGGACACTTTCATGCTCCGTGCAACGAAATTGTTAGGACTCGCATTGACCCGAGCTGCTTCAATTAGATGAGCTTTACCTAAAAGAATTCCGGCTCCCTGTGGCCCCCTGACCGCCTTACCTCCACTGAAAACCACCATATCTGCTCCCTCGTTCATAAATCTACTCATATTGGCCCTAGGAGGCAAGAAATTTGCTGCATCTACAATAACCGGAATGCCTTTTGAATGGGCCACATCACAAAATGCCTGAAAAGAAACCGCTTCCTTGCACGCGTGCCCAGCGAAAAGGTAAGCGGCTGCGGCGGTACGCTCGCTAAATACTGATTCCAATTCTTCTATGCTACAACTTTCCCTTACACCCGCTTCTACAATACGGCCTCCGCCGACCAGATAACTTTGATCATAAGCAAATCTCTGGCACATTTGCATTACTATTTCATTTTTCATTCCATCACTGTCTGGTAAGCGCCGCATTTTCGCCTCATCAGTTCCTGCTATACATGCAGCTGCTTGAAGAACTAGCCCCCCAGCCGCTCCGCTAGATACAAAAGCAGATTCAACTCCTAGCATCTGTGCGATTTTCTTGCCTGCCTGTATATTCAATTCATCAATCTGTACTGGCACCATGAAAGCTTCCGCCATTGCCTCGACCACCTGCGGACGATATCTGCCTCCACCGTACCTACTTATAGGCCCAGCTGCATTTATAATTGGGGATACGCCCATCGACCTGTAGATTATTCCCTCTTTTTCTTTCAATTGACTCTCCTATTCAACAAATCTATGTACAATACTACTTATAGATGCTACTAGATCATTTGCAATCATGCCAACGCACAAATTGTAAACAGCGACAAATATTTAGAAGCCGAATGTTCGATGCTTAAGTAACAAACATAGCGTCACCAAAGCTATAGAATCGGTATTTGCAAGAGACTGCAGTTCTATAAGCTTTCAGCATGAGATCCCTGTCCGCAAAAGCAGATGTCAGCATTAGTAATGTAGACCTTGGTAAGTGAAAATTAGTAATTAGAGCATCTACAATTTTAAATTTGTGACCAGGCAAAATGAAAAGATCTACCTTCCCTGAGCCCGGTTGCAAGATCCCATCGGTTTGCATCGCGGCATGTTCCAAAAGTCTTACAGCAGTTGTTCCCACAGATACGATTCGTCTTCCATTACTCTTTGCAAAATTAATTTTGTCCGCTGCGTCTTTACCAAGTTCCCAAGCCTCTGAGTGGAGAATATGGCCTCTAGGGTCTTCATTATCAACTGGACGGAAAGACCCCCAACCAACATGCAAGGTTACATAAACAATTTCGACACCCATTTCACTAACATTCCTCAACAATTCATCAGTGAAATGTAACCCGGCAGTTGGTGCAGCGACACTACCCAAATTAGAAGAATACACTGTCTGGTATCGATCAGGGTCTTCTAAAGGCTCATGGATGTAGGGCGGCAACGGGATTACGCCAATTTCCTTTAGCAATTCTTGTCCCTCAATTTTTACAATTCTGGATCCATCCCATTCCACATCCATCACCTCGCCTAGCAGTCGGTGATTTTGCCCAATAATTTCGAAAGATGCCCCAGTTCTCATGCGTTTACCTGGTTTCACAAGGCTTTTCCAAATCCCAGGAGAAATTTGCTCTAAAAGAAGTAACTCGATAGAGGATCCTGTGTCAGATCGCTTGCCATATAGCCTGGCCGGAAAAACTCTTGTGTTATTTAAAACTACCACATCATCTTCAAGCAAATGGTCAGTGATTTGAAAAAATTTATGATGTGAAATCTGCCCATTCTGTCTTGACACCACCATCAATTTAGACTGATCTCTGGGCTCTATAGGAATCTGGGCTATAAGGTTATCCGGAAGTTCGTAGTCAAAATCACTGGTGTTAATTTTGCTGGTAGACTCTCCCATACTAGCCACGCGACGACATATCAGGAAAAGTTTTAGTTTGGCTATTGAAATCAGACTTAGAACGGTATTCTTTATGGAAATACGCCAAAGTTGCGCCAAACATTAAAGTAATAACGACCATTAAGCTTGAGCCTCTAAATCCTTGCATATAGAAATCTTTGGCAACATCTCCTGATATTAATTCAATACCCACTGGTATAGCTAAAGCCAATGCGCTAGCAGCAGCTGTCGCTCCTAACGCATGCCCCATCTCCCTTGTGGTCTCAAGCATTCCTGACGCGACTCCTCTATGTTCAAGAGATAATGAATTCATGACAGTTGCGTTGTTGATCGGATTAAACATATTTGTACCTATTGAAATAGGCAGCATTAACAGAGGTAAGACCCAGAACGAAATGTGCTCTACTAAAATGCCTAGGAGCAAAAACCCAGCTGCAATCATCGTCAGGGTGACCGGGCGCATTAATTTTGGATGGTACTTATCATACATCCAGCCAGCAATCATTGGTACAAATAATCCCAATGATTGGCTCGGTAACAATACTATGGGGACAAATAACGGAGACTTGCCAAATCCATCCTCAACTAGTATTGGAATCAGAGTCATGGTGGCAACCATTGAAAAATGATAAGTTATATTTGAGCCAAGAGACATCGAGAAATACTTCTCACGGAAGTGACTCATCCTGATCACTGGATTAGATACCTTCAATTCAACCAATACAAACGATGCAATAAGTATCAAGAATAGAGCATGCATTGGCAGGTGATATTTAAGACCATCACTTGAAACGAAAGATTCTTCTCCTCCATGAAGGTGAGTACCGGAAAGTACTAGAGTAATGGCAGAAGCTGCCAACAAAATACCTCCAATCCAATCAATTGGCTGATTCACTCTATCTGTAATTACCCTTTCGCGATATTTGAGCATCGGAAAAGACAGAAAAATAGCGATTAATCCAATCGGCACAAATGTTCCGAAAACCCATCTCCAGTTTAAAAAATGCAAAAATAATGAAAATGCAGCTAGGCCAATAAGTGTCCCAAATCGCGCTCCAATAATAGGTATTGAAAAAGCCCTTCCCCGTTCTTCTGGTGCAAAAGTTGAGGCCAATATTGCATTTGCATTACCCATAACTAGGGAAGCTCCTACTCCAGCTACTGCCCGCAATGCCACTATGTGCCAGAGTTCCTGAGCAAAAGCCATTGGTATGGAGGTGATAAACGATATGACTATGCCGATAAAGAAAATATTGATGTGGCCGAATCTGTCACCCAGCCTGGCTGACAACAAAACTAAACTTCCAACCATTACCAAATAAGCGATCACAATCCATGCTGCATCATCCACACCAGTATCGAAAGACTCGGACAACGATGGCAAAGACAAAGCCACTGGTAGACTAGACGTCTGCACCAGCATATATGCTGAGGTCAAGCCGGCTAAAACACTTACCCGCTCACGCGTTGAAATCAACGGCCGTACAACATCCAATAATTTCATTGGTTATTTGCAACTATAGTCAATTTTGTTTGCTCCAAATGGCAACAAAATATTTTTAGTGAATCAATATGATTGCCTAGATAAACTATAGACTCTATAAATATCCAGATAATAATTTGGCACTTATTTTATTTTGATGGAGATGCCAATATTCGGAAAACGTCTTTACTTTTAGCCAACATACGAGGAAATCCCTTTTCCAAAATCTCGTCCAGCCCTATTACATCTGAAACTAGTTCCTCTGGTTTCAAATCTCCTGTAGAAATCATATTGACCACTTCCTCAACATCTTGTCTCTCATACCCAATACTACCAACCACATCCAGTTCACGTCCGACTATGTTATTAAAATCAAATTGTGGTTTGCTTGTATATATAGCTACCAAAACAACCCGCCCTCCGCTACGAACAGATTCTATGGACAATTCTGGAGTATCTTTACCACCAGCTGCATCTACAATAACATCAGGGCCTTTCCCATCGGTCAAATCCGATAAAGTTTTCCCCATATCCATACCAATAGTATTGATAACGTCATCGGCACCCAATCTTGAAGCAAGGTCTAGGCCCATTGCACGATTGTCTATTGCTATTACTCTTGCTCCAAGGGCTTTCGCAGCCTGAATTGCTAAAATCCCAACCGTGCCGGCACCAAGAACGGCAACGTTTGGACCGTATAGATCAATATGCGCGCGCCTTATTGCGTGAATGGCTACCGAAGCCGGTTCAACCAATGCTGCCGCCTCACTACTGATTTGATCTGGTATAGGAATAATTTTTGATGCTGGCCACGACATGTATTCGGCTAACCCACCGTTGATAGCAAATCCAACAGTTGCCATAGATTTACATTGGTTACGAAAACCTCGTAAACACCACCAACATTTTTCACAGGTCAATATGCCATCAATAACAACTCTCTGTCCTATATTAAAACCCGAAACTGAGCTACCGATCTCTTCCACAGTACCTGTTACTTCATGACCTGTGACGATCGGTGTTTTATATCCTGTTATAGGATTGGGATCATCATGGAAAATAAATTTGGGTCCGTATACATACTCCTCTACATCGGTGGCACAGATACCACAATAATCAATTTTCAAAATCACATCTGATGGACCGATTCGAGGGTAGGGTACATTTTGAATTCTTAGATCATGATTGCCATGATAGACTAATGCTTTCACGAATAATGCTCCATTCTCAGTATGAAGGACTTCGCCGATTATAACATGCACCATTTTGTGAAAATTACATGGTAAAATGCGTCAAATCATATCGTCCCCAATCAAGGAGGCCACATTGTCTGTTTTCGAGGGTATCTATCCTGCAATAATAACCCCCATGTCGCTTGATGGTAGCGTTAACGAAACCGCATTCAGAGCAGTTATGGAATTTAACATACAATCAGGAGTCCACGGCTTTTGGGTTGCTGGAGGAACGGGAGAAAGCATTTTGCTCGACGACGAGGAAAATAACCGTATAGCTGAATGGGCAGCAGACCAAAATAAAGGTAGGACAAATAACATCATGCATGTGGGTGCAGCAACCACAAGGCGAGCTGTGAAAATGGCAGAGCACGCCGCTAAGGTTGGAGTTGAGGCCATATGTGCTGTCCCTCCATTCTTTTACAGAACAACAGACGATGGAATAGTGTTGCACTATAAGGCAATAGCCGATGCTTCTGATCTTCCGTTATTTGTTTACAATCTACCCGGATCAACCGGGGTAAATATCTCATCGGACCTAATGAAAAAACTTCAGGATCAAGTCCCTCAACTTACGGGATTAAAACACTCCGCCTCACCAACTGAAAATGTCAGGGTTTTCAGTGAAATGGGGCTCTCTTGCTTCATTGGTAGTGCGTATATGGTGTTACCCACGCTGACCATGGGTGGAGCGGGTTGCGTCGATTCATCTCCACAGATGGCACCAGAAGTCTGGGTAGAAATTTGGGATGCATATCGAGCAGGTGACATATCAAGAGCCGAGAAAGCACAGCAGAAGGGAACTGAAATCACGGACTACATGGTCGAATTTGGCAATCCGCATACCCCTAAGCTAATACTCGGTGAACGACTAGGCGTAGAATGCGGTGACCCAAGGCTCCCAATGCTACCAATGCCTAATGAAAAACGAGATGAATGTATCAGAAGAGCTGGTGAACTAGGGTTAATTTAAACACACTGCAAATCAATTCTAGAAATTAGCGTGTTGAAGCTCTTTAGAATAAGTTTTTGGGCTCAACAATTAATGGGGAAGACCCAATTCATCGAGTCGTTTATGTACAGCATCTCTGGCCTGAAAAAATGGTCGTTGTAAATATTGAAGGTGATCTGCTTCGCCGTGATGGTGTGTTGCGGTACCACGAACATCGAGCGGAGCCGATTCAGTTATGTAGGTTAAACTGCCATCGATCAAGGTTAACATATCTCTTGCAACTGACTCATCAAACATTGACCAATCTCCAGCCACAGCCACATACACCGGTGAAGTATGTGCAAAGCTACCCCTAGTCCAAGCATCATAATGTTCAGTCATATCGTAGTAGCCAGGACCTCCACATCTGGCTGCAATCCATGAATGTCCATCTACTTTTATATTGGTGTTTATCTCCAGCCTACGTCCCATACTAAGATTTTCGGTTGAGGCAACAACTTCACCATTAAGCAAAATTTCCAAGCGATGTATCGGCAGTATACTTTCAGCCCATGCAGTTACACCAACGGTCCCAGGGGTTGACAGTTTCACTGTATCTCCAATATCCTGCCCCTCAACGTTGAGACCAATAATTGGCCCCCCACTCAAGAATGTACGGCCTTTCGCAACATTTTTGCACCAAGACTGGTAGTCAAAATCCTCTTCAGCAGGTATGTTCACATAGGTACGATAGAGTCCTACTGGCACATCACTGCTCATTTTGTCAGTACCTCCTACCAAAGGTAATCTGTACCCGCAATTTAAATATCTATAGTATTCCCTGTGGTTATATTCAGTACTCCGAATCATCTCAACTCCATCCAATCTCCCGGTTGCTATCAATGTGGCAGGCTCTCCGTTTGGATTTGGAAAATGAGGACTAATCACATATCCACCTTGATCATGTGCTTCATCAGCCCAATGACTTAACGTTGTCTCCATGGCTCCGCCTATTTCAGCTTCGCTCGGTCCATCACTACACCAGGGCATCACAGGCTGTTTCAAACCCCACAAAATCATGTGCCCCAGAAAATGCTGTCTGTTTTCCTGGGATACATAAACAATATTGTTACCCTTCCTAGAAATACTCGGCTGACCTGTAAACTCCTCTGTGTTAGTGAAAAGGCTGCCCCACTGAGATTGAAGTAAATTCACAACATTCAAATCTTCACCCGATGACTCTAGGTGGCTCCCTTGAGTTGATAGAAAATGGACATGTGAATCTCCGCTATACCACCGTCGATCGTTCATGTTGATCCATCGCTTCAACCTGAATGAGAGATCCCGTTGGCCCGGTGCAATACTTACTTTGGTTCTTATAGGTTCGTATTCAAACCCTCTTGCAATATCAACTATCACCTCTCCACGTGGTAACCACCCTTCGCACCTACCATCTATGTATGCGTAGGTAATCTGGCCGAGACGTAAATCCCCTCCAACATCAACATGCCATGTATCCAAGTTTGAATTTACGTGATTATGATGGCCATGAGGCTGGTACGGAATTCCGTCAATAGAGCGGAAATGTATCCGACAAGGTACTGGCTGCCCTGTAGAATCGTCCAGAACTGTCACATTCACCCAATTCCTGCCTCTATCAAGCAATTCCCATCGTATTCCCGAATTTTTAACAATTTTTTTGTCCTCCACATCACCCCAATTAACATTAGCAATTTCCTTGCCATTTTGATTTAATGTAACCGATGCCGAAGGAGTCGCTGCCAATTCCACATAGGAAGGGCTTGATTTCTCATTTTGTGGAGATCCCCAGCCTTTAAATGAATCTGATAGGAACTCTTCTGGAGAATTTTGAGGAAGTGGATGGGGATACGTAGAAATTCCACGATCAACCTCAACAGATAGGTCGAAATCAGCTTGGGCTAAGTCGTTATCTAATGATATCTTTACGGGTCTTCGTCTTTGTATGTAAAAAGGATTCTCATCCACTTGTCCAACAGTAATCCCGCCTACTATGAACAATGGTCCTGCTGGAATTATGTCAACTGATTGAATATTCTTCTCAGGAGAAGGATTCTGCCAAGACCACAAGTAGAAAAGTTTAGACTCCTCGGGGATAACTTCAGTTTGTCTGCGACCTAGGAGATCCCAGTTTCCATCGTAGCGATCAAACAGTAAGTGCTTTCGATCGGGAAATGCACGAAAAGGACGTCCTGGCACCCCTGGTATTGCCCCTTTAATAGGACCCGATGCAATCTCAAATCTCTCACGTATCTGGACCTTATGCTCTGTTCCATCCATAAGCTTAAAAACGTAGTCTGCTACCAGTATTCCAAGCGGGGACCCTTCGTGAACAGATGTTTCCATCAATGAGTGAGCAAAAATCACTCTAAACCCCTGCTTAGATATTGGCACAGTTATTTTTCCAGATGAAGCATCCAATGCAATAAAACAATTATTGCTAGATTCATCTCCAATTTGGAAAGGAATTCCCCTGAGTGACTGGCTACCTTTATCAACATTCACATCCGATCTTAGGATCTCCTTACCAGCATTACACAAATATGAAATGTCTAAAGGCTCGTATCCGCTCATGCTACACCTCTCCTAAATGTCCGTTTCTGTGAAAATCTTATCTATAATTAATTGTTTGCTTCAGTATTTAATATTAATTATGTGGTTACTGTATCAAAGCGGACTTAACCACCCTTCCCATACCCAGACCCAAACAAACTTTTTCATCCGATTGATTTTCACACCATACGTTCAATTCAACCAAGCCTTCGGCATTAATTTTAATCACAGACGCTTTCGTAGTTATTTGATCATCGATCTTGACTAACTGGATAAATTTCAGGTCTAGACTGCCACTAACTAACCAATCTTCACCGAAGATGTTTATCATCAATTCAGAGATGTACGCCTGTAGCATTGCAGCCGACGCACCTCTGGTAGGAAGACCACACTGGAGCGCGAATTCCATGTCAGTGTGAACATTCTTCGCAGGCCAGTCTTCAACGCGAGGCCACCCTCCAGAAAAAAGCCATGTTCTGTAAGAAGTCACATGTTTCACAGGTCCCTCGAATAATTTTCCGATACTAATAGAATCCATTCTTAATACCCTTAACTACTACTCTCGGTGATTTTCGTATATGGTCCGCCGACAAAAGTATTTGTACTAACTCGCCTGATAATTTTCTTTTCACCGGGCCCATAAATCATCGTTTCCATCACTTGATAAATGCGACCTCTTCGCTCATACCTATCTTTGACAACCCAGTGCACAGCAATGACATCTTCAACTCTGGCCAAGCCAATGAAATCAATCTCCTCGTGGCTATGTATGGCCGATACATTTTTAGGAAGCTGGAATGATGGACTCCGCGTGAGGTTGCTGTAGTTGATCAACAATCCGACATGAACCAAAGATCTAGCTGAACTCGCTCCTCTTTGATACCTTGGATGGAAATCTTCTATTGCATGAAGGTAATTTTCGTTAAATTCTTTAGTGACTTCAAATTCCAATGGATCAAGCCTATCACCAGCTTGAAGCAAATCAGTTGTCTTAGCCATAAATTCATTTACCTCTTTCGTCAATCACGCGCTTGAATTTATACCCGCCAGCGATTTCCTCGAATCCATCAGGTGGCAAGTATTCTATTTCCGGTGTTATTTCAGCCGAATTTTTCAAAATCTCAGTCGCTTCAAATAAAATCCTTGCCCTTTCTTGCTCAGAACATGCAATCCGTAATACGAACGCATCTTGTGAAAGCGGATCGGATCTATCTTGAGTAGTTAAAAGAATTTGATATTCCACTACACCTTTTCTAAGTAGAACCGCAAGATCATCTTGTATAGAGCCTAAGTTAATTAGAGTTCCTTTGATTTTGGTAAATCCATCTGCTCTGCGAGGAGTTCCAATAAATCTGGGTTCTGTCCTTCCGCAATTTGGACATGTCTTATGGTCCAGTGTAACTATGTCTCCACCAACGTATCTCAACAGGACTGTACCTCTGCGATTTAGATGACTTACCAACATCATCCCCGGCTCGCCATCGGGTAACGGTTCACTGGAATCCTTGTCTATCACTTCAAAAAAGAATTGCTCTGGTGAAGGCTGATGCATCCCTCCCAATTCAACACACTCCATTGCCGGTCCTTGTGTTTCAGTTAACCCATAACCGTTGTTCGTGGTAGGGGATTCACTACCCATCTCCATCAATCTTGATCTAATATCTTCTCGCATAAACGGCGGACATGGTTCACCCATTACCATAGCCATTCTCACAGAACTAAAATCCTTGCCCAACTCCTGAGCTCTCACAATGAATCTACGCACATAAGTGGTTATCCCCCAAAGGATTGTAACTTTTTGAGTTTCCACGATATCAATTGCTTCATCCATCCTTCTGTGAACTGGAATGTCTGCATAGGGTCTGCCAGTAAGTCCCGTCAGTAGTTTAGCTCCCGATGCCATTGGTCCCCAAGAACCACTAAGGAAACCTTGGTGGGGGACTGACGAGAGAGGGAAAATATTTAAAACGGTGTCGTGTGGGCCAACCCCTGCTATGGAAGCAGCACGTCCCATCAACTGAACTCTTGCGAATCGGTCGTGCATTGTGTCATAGAATGGAGCTGGCTTACTTGTAGAGCCAGCCGTGTAAACTATATCAGCCAATGTAGTTTCTTCAGGAGACAACCCTGTCACATTGTCCAAATTTAGCCTAAATGCTTCTGGATCAGCCGCATATTTGGCCTTCGGCAATGGAGGGATTTTTCTCAAATCATCGACCGTGCGGAAATCACTGGGAGTAAGGCCAAGTTTTCTCAATAGAGGACCATAATATGGATGGGCATCAAAACAAAGCTGGATCATCTTTGGAACATAACGATTCTGTCTTTCCCTTAGTGAATCAATATTTTGTTTAGAAGATCCTAAATTTATCACCGGTTGAGCTCCAATTCTGATAAACGACAAAAAATCTAATCCTCATATATTAAGTACTCACGGGTTTCGATTGAAGATCCACCCCTTATATCCCAGTTTTCACTTGCCTCGGAATACAGAGTTTCTTTTCTCCAGAAATGCCGTCAACCCTTCTTTGGCATCAGCAGTATCTTGAAGACCATCATATATTTGTGTTGCTATTTCTAGTCTCTCAGTCAACGGTTTATCCATTCCTCGAACGGTTGCTGCTTTCATGCCTCTCACTGCAAGCGGCGCATTATCCAATATCTTAGTGGCAATCTCCATAGTTTTGGACATCAACTCCGATGGCGGTACCACATGATTAATCAGGCCAAATTCTAGGGCTTCTGTTGCGCTAATGAAATCCCCAGTTAATAGAATTTCCAAAGCTTTCCCAATAGGTATTCGTTGCCCCAAAATAACTGGTCCGCTAATTGACGAAATCCCTCTTTTTGCTTGAGGCCATCCAAATTGCACGGTCTCAGATGCTACTCTTATGTCGGCGCCAAGTGCAACTCCAGCTCCCTGTGCTAAGCATATTCCGTTAACAGCGGCAATGATGGGCTTAGTTATCTGAGTTGCCATAAACAAGTAAAGTTCATCCGTAGATCCAGTGGTATCAGCCATTTTCCCACTGGTACGCATTTCCATGAGATCGTGGCCAACTGAAAATGCTTTACCTGCTCCAGTAACTATACCCAACCAAGCCTGGTCATCATCACGAAAGCTTCTGAAAGCATCCCACAGACCTTGTAGCATTTCGTGACTCATAGCATTGAGTTTTTCAGGTCTGTTCATCGTTATGTACGCTATTCGGTCCCTAACTTCATATTCTACTTGTGGCATTTTGACGTATCTCCAAATTCTTAGCAATTAATAAGCTTATGTACGTTAAGTCTAGAAACTAAATAAGATTGAGTCCAATCGTTAAATACAAAATTTTGTCATCAAGTTTCGTCAGAAGAACCACCTCGCTGCATTTCAGCCTCTGAAAGCAATCTGTCCAGAAGAACATATGAGGCGTCTGATTGATAGTCTAGCGAGGCAATGCCCACGGTGCGGTAAAGCACACCGGTGGATACTCTTGCGGAGATTGTGCTACCACTATCAGGCATAGAAACACCTAAAGACTCCGCGATAAAACCACTTGCGATTGTTCCTATTTTGTTAAGCTTGCATCTCAATAAAATATTAGTGTTATGAGTGACAACAAAACTGCCATTTTCATTTTTCAGCTCTAGTCTCAAGTGGGCCCTAGGAGTAGATATAAGCTCATCAGCATAATCAAATATTTCTGTATGGGCGTCGATCATCGCAAGTCACGGAGTACTCCACCATACCTACCTCTTACTTCCTCAAACTCCAGTATGTGTTCTTCGTTTTCCAAGACAAGATCTATTTCATCAAGACCCCTCAGTAAGTTCTGCCTTCTAAAATCGTGTGTGTTTTTGTCCTGATGGATTATGAAAGGAACACTCATCTCTTCATTTTCAACATCGGTGAGCAAACAATGCTCGAGATCCACCACCAATTGGAACCCTGATTCCGTACTTGCTTTGCGCATAATCAAGTCTATTTGTTGTTGTGCAAGAGTAACCGGAACAATTCCGTTTTCAAAGCAATTCTTCTGGAAAATATCAGCAAAACTGGGCGCTATAATGACCCTAAATCCATAGTCTAACAAAGACCATGGAGCGTGCTCTCTAGAAGATCCAGTGCCAAAATTCCTTCCGGTTACTAAAATGGAGGCTCCTTGATAGCGCGGCTCATTAAGAATAAATTCCGGATTCGGAATACCTTCAGAAAGAAATCTCCAGGTGTAGAACAGATATTGGCCAAATCCAGTTCGTTCGACTCTCTTCAAAAACTGGGCGGGTATTATAGAGTCGGTGTCCACATCCACACGATCAAGTGGGGCAACAATACCTGTTAATTTTACAAATGGTTCCATTATTGATTTACTCCAATTGGCTACTCATACCTAAAATGGATAAAACCTTAATTTCAATTAATTTTCTACACATCTAACATTAGCAGCCTTCATTTTTACCAGTCTCTAACATCAACAAAATGTCCTTCTATTGCTGCTGCTGCTGCCATTTGAGGACTTACAAGGTGGGTTCTACCACCTTTACCCTGCCTGCCTTCAAAGTTCCGGTTGGATGTAGATGCACATCGCTCACCAGGCTGCAAAATATCTGGGTTCATCCCAAGGCACATCGAACATCCTGCTTCACGCCAATCAAATCCAGAGTCAATTAATATCCCTGCAACACCTTCTGCCTCGGCTTGTTTTTTTACAGCAAATGACCCAGGCACAACCAAAGCATGAACATCCTTATTGACTTTCCGCCCTTTGACAATTTCAGCCGCTGCCCTAAGATCTTCTATTCTAGCGTTGGTACAGGATCCAATGAAAACTTTATCTATTGATATGTTTTCTATATTGGTATCTGGTTCAAGATCCATATACTTCAGTGCCCTAGTGGCTGCTTCTTTATCGGCATCATTTTCGAAATCTGATGGATCAGGCACTTTCCCAGTGATGGGAACCACCATACTAGGATTTGTCCCCCATGTTACATAGGGCTCAAGAGTACTGGCATCCAACTCTACTAGGGAATCAAAATGTGCTCCGTCATCTGTTCCGAGATCACTCCAGCGTTCAACCGCTCTTTCAAAATCATCGCCTTTGGGAACATTCTGTCGACCTCTCATATAGTCAAAAGTGATGTTGTCAGGTGCTATTATGCCAGCACGTGCGCCAGCTTCAATAGACATATTACACACAGTCATACGTCCGTCCATAGATAATGACCGAATGGCTTGACCAGTGTATTCAACTGCATGGCCGGCAGCGCCTCCAACTCCAATTTTGCCAATGATTGCCAAAACCAGATCTTTAGCTGTTACTCCATAGGGCAAAGATCCATCAACTCTGATTTCCATGTTTTTGAACGGAGTCTGAACAATACACTGCGTTGCCAAAACTAGTTCCACTTGAGTTGTTCCAATCCCAATAGCAAAAGCCCCGAAAGCGCCATGAGTAGAGGTATGACTGTCTCCACAAACTATGATTTTGCCTGGTTGAGTATAACCTTGCTCTGGCCCAATAATGTGCACTATACCTTGGTTTTCACTGTGCATATCATAAAGCGTCACATCAAATTCTTGACAGTTCTCAGACAATGCATCGAGTTGCTGCTTAGATATCGGGTCAGTTATCGGTAAAGATCGATCCCACGTAGGAGTATTATGATCAGCAGTGGCGATTGTCAGGTCAGGCCTTCTTACAGTGCGCCCTGCCATCCTCAGACCTTCAAACGCTTGAGGGGAAGTCACTTCGTGAACCAAGTGTAAATCTACGTATAGAACTGTAGGTTTGCCTTCTTCCTCTCGGACAATATGCGAATCCCATATCTTTTCAAGAGTAGTTTTTGGTCTCATATAATTCTTCCCCACTAATTTAGTATCTGCAGTGTACACTTCAGATATGTACTTCGAAACGGGCAACGATACGCAATAATACCATCTCGTATCCCTGAATTGTAAACAAAAATGGCTAATGCGTAGTAAAGAGAAGGGCTAGGTCGTTTTTATTGCTGGTGTTACCAACGTGACCAACCTGAGAGCCGTGTAATTATTATGAACTATTTTTGATAGCCAAAAATCTATTAAGAGCATTTATATACGCATTCGCACTTGCCACTATAATGTCTGTATCAGATCCTCTTCCAACATAACTACTTCCGTCTTTCTCAATGCGTATCGTGACATCGCCTATGGCATCGATTCCTTCAGTGACAGAGTCTATTCTAAATTCTGTCAAAGCATTCGTAACCCCAATCATGCGATTTATCGCCTCGTAAACAGCATCGACTGGGCCGGTTCCGGTAGCTGCGTCTGTTATCTTGGTACCTTCAGGTGAAATCAATGTGACAGCTGCTGTGGGGATCTCTCTATTACCACAAGTGACTTGAACGTGCTCAAGTTCGTATATAGATGGTACTTCAGTAGTACGCCTCTGGTTCGACATTAATGCTTCCAGATCAGCATCATTAACTTCTCTTTTTCGATCTGCGAGACCTTTGAATGCTTCGAACGCAGCGTCCAACTCATCGTTTGTTAATTCGTAGCCCAAATCCACCAGTCGGGAACGTAGACCGGCCCTACCACTTAGTTTTCCCAAAACCAATGCACTACTAGGCCAACCAACAGAGTTAGGATCAATTATCTCATATGTAGTACGCTCTTTAAGAACTCCATCTTGATGTATGCCAGAAGCGTGCCTAAAAGCGTTAGCCCCAACTATTGCTTTATTGGCCTGGACAGGGAATCCTGTTATATCGCTAACCATCCGACTCGTCCTATAAATCTGACGAGTATCTACACCAGTAGACACCTTCAATAGATCTTTTCTTGTTGCAAGCCCCATAACAACCTCTTCCAGCGAGGCGTTTCCTGCCCTTTCTCCGAGCCCATTGATGCATCCTTCAACTTGCCTCGCGCCCGCTTCAACTGCCGCCAAACTATTTGCAACAGAGAGACCCAGATCATTGTGACAATGGACACTTAAAACAACATCATTTATCTCCGGAACGTGTTTTTTAATCTTATTAATTCTATCGGCAAATTCCCATGGCATGGTATAGCCAACAGTGTCCGGAATGTTGATGGTTGTAGCACCTGCTGCGATAGTAGCACTTACTAAATTGTACAAATATCCCATATCAGTCCGGGTTGCATCCATCGGAGAGAATTCAACATCGTCACAATAGGATTTAGCCCTTTCCACTGAGGCTACTGCCATATCAAGAACTTCCTCGGGATTTTTACGGAGCTGATGCATAACCTGAACATCAGAACTTGGTATAAATACATGAATTCGTGGATGCCTGGCATCTTTTATCGCATCCCAAGCACTATCAATGTCACCTGGCACACACCTAGCTAATGAAGCGATAGCAGGCGTTCTGATTTCAGCAGATATTTTTTTTACTGCATCAAGATCCCCGGGAGAACTGGCAGCAAAACCCGCTTCTATAACGTCAACATTTAGGCGCTCAAGTTGTTTGGCTATCTCAAGTTTTTCATGAGTTGTTAGACCAATGCCAGCAGACTGCTCACCATCTCGCAGCGTGGTATCAAAAATCACTACTTTTTCTTCTGGCATATCAGCTCTCCTTAACAACAGCGCTCTATCTTCAAGGACACCAAGTAACTTTCGCTCAAGCAGAGTAATTGTGGTTCAATCTTTATCCTGCAGAAATGACATCATGCCTCTAAGTTCCTTACCGACAGATTCTATAGAATGCTCGGCATTCTCTTTTCTCAACCGGTTAAAGCGTGGCCTTCCTTCGTCATTCTCAGCAATCCACTCTCTTGCAAATGTACCGTCCTGTACGCCTTCAAGGACTTTTTTCATATTAGCTTTCACACTTTCATCAACAACTACGGGCCCCCTGGAATAATCTCCATACTCAGCTGTATCACTAACGGAATAACGCATATACTCCATGCCACCCTCGTAAAGCAGGTCAACTATAAGCTTAAGCTCATGCATGCATTCGAAATAAGCAGACTCAGGCTGATATCCAGCCTCCACCAATGTCTCAAAGGCAGCTTTAATAAGTGCCGTAACACCGCCGCACAAAACTGCCTGTTCCCCAAATAAATCTGTCTCGGTTTCCTCCTTGAATGTTGTGTCTAATACACCAGCACGAGTACATCCAACACCTTTAGCATAAGCCAATCCAATGCCTCTCGCATTTCCAGTCACATCCTGATGTATAGCCAGAAGACCAGGAACACCTGAACCTCTAGTGAACACCTCACGCATTCTATGCCCTGGTGCCTTGGGCGCAACCATGGACACGTCAACACTGTCTGGGGGAATGATAGCTTTGTAGTGTATGTTGAAACCATGAGCAAACATTAAAGTTTTGCCAGAATTTAGGTGCGGTAGTACCGATTCGTTATAAATTTCTGAAGCAGTATGGTCCGGGATCAACATCATAATCACATCAGATGCCTTAGCTACATCCGCCACCAAACCTACTTTTAACCCCTCTGATTCAGCCTTTGACCAACTTTGACTACCCTCATAAAGTCCCACACTCACATCAAGCCCACTGTCTTTTAAATTCAATGCGTGGGCGTGTCCTTGACTCCCATACCCAATTATTCCTATAGATTTGTCTGTGATAAGAGACAAGTCCGCATCGTCGTTATAGTACATCTCTGCCATTGGTTCATCTCCATTATGGTTTTCTAGATTTGAGCATTATTTAGTAGCTAAACGTACAGTTTGGAACCAGCACTTTTATCCACTCTTATTGATTCCACGACTCATGGCAATGGTTCCTGTCCTCATTACTTCAGTAACCCCAAAGCCTTTCAGCAAATTTGTGAGAGAGTCTACTTTTTTTTCATCACCAGTAACCTCTATCACTACTGAATCAGCAGCAACGTCAATTATTTTTGCTCGGAAAATATCAACAATCTGCATGATTTCACTACGAGTATTAACATCTGAATTGACTCTAAGTAAGGCCAATTCTCGGGACACTATATTTTCTTGGGAAAAATCCGAGACCTTTATTACATCCACAAGCTTATGTAAATGTTTAGCCACCTGTTCAACAACCGAGTGGTCTCCATCCACAACAAAAGTCATCCTCGACAGTCCAGAGACTTCACTATGCCCCACAGCAAGACTGGCTATATTAAAACCTCTTCTCCTCAACATACTGGATACGCGATTAAGCACACCAGGCTTATCTTGCACTAACGCTGTTATCGTATGCTTATTTTCTGCCACCATCATAACCTTGACTCCTCTGGAATTGGCTCCTCGATCAATTCACCGATGGTCTGGCCTGCAGGTATCATGGGATAAACGTTTTCTTCTTCTTCTACTACAAAATCAATTAACGCGGGGCCATCGTAACTCATAGCCTCTTCTATAGCTGATCTAACCTGAGTCTTGTCCGTAACCCTCAATCCTAGCATCCCAAATGCATCAGCTAGTTTCACAAAATCAGGATTTGCAGTATAACTAGTGGCAACGTAACTTTTGTCATAGAAAAATTCCTGCCACTGCCTGACCATGCCCAAGTAGCTATTGTTCATCAATGCAACTTTAACAGGGATCTTATTTTCAACCATGGTGGCCAGTTCACACATAGTCATTTGGAAACCTCCGTCTCCGGCAATCGTCCAAACAACTTTATCGGGCTTGCCTACTTGCGCACCCATTGCGCCAGCAACTTCATATCCCATTGCGCCAGATCCTCCAGATGTCACAAAACTACGGGGTTCCGTATAAATATAGTGTTGAGCTGCCCACATCTGATGTTGACCTACCCCAGTAACCACGACGGCCTTGCCGTTCGTTGCTCTAGACAATTCTCTAATTATAAATTGCGGCAAGAGCTTATCGGTATCTCGAATATTCATAGACGGATGATCGGTTTTTAGTTGATCGATTCTCTTTATCCACTCCAAATGTGAACTAGTATCTACTTCTTCATTAAGTTTTTTTAGAACTCGCTTTAAATCACCAACAATTGGCACATCCACTTTTATATTCTTTCCTATTTCCGACGGATCTATGTCAACGTGAATCTTTTTTGAGTTGAGTGCAAATGAGCTGGTTTTACCAGTGATTCGGTCATCAAATCTCATCCCCAGTGCTATTAGTAAATCAGCTTCCTCAATAGCCAAGCTGGCATAAGCCATACCATGCATACCCGGCATCCCAGTCGACAAAACATGATCCTCTGGGAAGGAACTAATACCCAACAGTGTGGTAATCACAGGTATTTGAGCCTTCTCAGCAAGGGTCCTCAGCTCATCGTAAGCTTCGGAAAATATCACCCCGTGACCAGCTAATATAACAGGTCTTTCAGATTCCCCAATTAACTTGGATGCCTTCTTAATCTGAGATGGATGTCCATCTAAAGTAGGTTTGTATCCTGGTAAGTTAACACTATCTGGATACTCAAATTCAGCTAGTTCTTGAAAAACATCTTTGGGAATATCGACCAGCACAGGTCCTGGACGCCCAGTGCTAGCGATGTGAAAAGCCTCCTTAATAGCTGGTGCTACTTCAGAAGCAGTCATCACTAGATAATTGTGCTTGGTTATAGGTAAAGTAATACCAGTGATATCAGTTTCCTGAAACGCATCTGTGCCAATAGCAGCTCTTGAAACCTGACCGGTTATGATTACCATGGGAACAGAGTCCATCTGGGCAGTTGCTATGCCTGTAACCAAATTGGTAGCACCTGGGCCAGATGTGGCCCATGCTACCCCAGGCCTACCGGTTACTCTTGCGTAACCATCTGCTGCATGCGCGGCACCCTGCTCATGCCTTACCAATATATGCCGTAGCTGTGGATATTCAGGTAATGTTTGGTAGAGAGGCAAAATAGCCCCACCTGGAAGCCCAAATATTACATCAACGCCCTCTTGAATAAGACTCTCGCAAACTATTTGTCCACCTGTCAACATCATCTTTCTTAAGCCTCCTGAAGCTGGTTCTTTTGCCCTACAGGCCAAAAAAAAACCCGCCCTTAATTAATTAAGGGACGGGATTCGTTATATATCTCCCGCGGTACCACCCTAGTTCCTCGACCAACAATCGAAGCACTCTAAGGCTGTAACGGCGCCTAACCGCCCGACCCTATTTGGTTGCTAATCCATTGCAGTGTGCTACCTGCATAACATGGGAGCCTACTTTGAGCTCCTGCATCCGTTCAGGCCGAATGCTCAGGGGCGAGTTCCCTCGGATCCTACAGCACCAGGTTTCCACCATTCCCGGTTCTCTATGCCCAGTTGCCTCGGTACTACTCCCCTTCAACGCTTCTATTTCACCAACGAAAATCGTAACATGCGCTTCTGAGAAGTGTCAATCTGATTCGGATAGCTCATTATCATATTTATAATCCCGTCTAGTCGCGTTCAAAAACATACGGTTTACAAGACCTCCTACCGTGGTGACTGAGGCAAAGTGAATTACTTTACAGCTATCGAGATTCCAGGTTCTGATGCACCAACGCTGCACAGTGATATAATCCGAAAAGTGACTAAAGTGATCAATAATCTTCTAGAGGAACTCAATCCCAACCAGCGCAAGGCTGTCGAAACCGTAGAAGGGCCTTTGCTTATAGTTGCCGGCCCTGGTAGCGGGAAAACTCGTGTGATTACTCACAGAATCGCACATCTCATAAACACATGTGGGATCCCTCCACACAAAATAGCTGCGGTTACATTCACTAACAAAGCGGCCAGAGAAATAAAAGAAAGACTGGGGGCAATCCTTGGTTACTCCGCCTCAGCACTGACATCAGGAACTTTCCACTCTTTCTGCGCAATGATTTTGAGACGTGACGGGATAAACATGGGATTGGACAGAAATTTCGCTATTTACGACGATTCAGAACAAGTAGACATGATCAAGCGTATTATGGCTGAAATTGAAGTAGATCCTAAGAAGTACAGTCCCAAAGCAATTCAAGCTAAAATATCAAACGCAAAAAGTCAGCTTTTAGACCCTGAAGGTTTTCGACTAAACAAGACATCCGAATATTTTGATGAGATAGTTTTGAGAGTATACGAGCGATATGAACAATCTATGTTTCGTAGCAGCGCTTTGGATTTCGATGATTTACTTATGAAAACCTATCAACTACTAAAGCAATTTCCGCAAATACAAGATATCTATATGAATCGATATCTTTATTTTATGATCGATGAATTTCAGGATACTAATATCGCACAATACGAGATTGCCAAACAACTATCTGATGTTTCCAGAAATATCTGCGTAGTGGGTGATCCAGACCAATCTATTTACTCATGGCGTAATGCCGACATAAGAAACATCCTGAGCTTCAAACAGGACTATCCAGAAGCAGTAACAGTTGCACTAGAGGAAAACTATCGCTCCAGTAAAACAATAGTTGAAGCAGCAAAAAACGTTATATCAGCAAACAGTGAGCGAGTGGAAAAAGAGTTGTGGACCAATAACAAAACTGGATCACCGATAATTGCTTTCGAAGGCCACACTGAAATTGAGGAAGCTCAATTCGTTACAAAGGAAATAGCAAACCTGACACATGGTTTCACCCTTTCAGAAGGATTTCGTTGTAAACCTGGTGACATTGCAGTTATGTATCGAGTAAACGCTCAGTCCGAAGCTCTTGAAAAAGAATTGATTTATTCTGGAATCGGATACCAAATAATTGGAGGGGTAGAATTCTACCGACGACAAGAAATTAAAGACCTTACTGCTTACCTGCGACTTATCGTAAATCCACACGATGACATAAGCCTAAACAGAGTCATCAACAAACCAACCCGAGGAGTTGGAAAACAAACAATGGCGATAGTCACAAAGTCAGCCCAAGATGAGGGCACTTCACTTTACACTGCAATACAGTCCCTGACATCGGACAATAACATTCCTGAATCACAGGCTTCAAAACTTTCCTCCCGTGCAATCAAGGCAATTACCAATTTCGAATCTTTAATAAATGAGCTTAGGTCAGAAACTCAAGTGCAGAACCTTGTTGAGTTTATTGAATTAGTGAAGGAAAAAACAGGTTATTCTAAATACATACGCAGCTTTACTGAACGCCGTGAGGAACGAGAGGAAAATATTCAAGCTTATTTGAACCGAGCTGCAGATTTTATAGATCTCAATCTGACTGATGCTATTACGTCTTTCCTGGAGCACATTAGTTTAGTGAATCAGGTTGATGGTTATGATCAGGAATCTGAACTAGTTACACTTATAACTTTACATCAAGCAAAAGGGTTGGAATTTCCTGTTGTTTTCATGGTTGGCATGAATGAGGGACTACTCCCCCATATAAGATCGATTGACAGTGGAGATCCTTCAGAAATGGAAGAGGAACGTCGACTCTGTTATGTCGGAATGACTCGCGCAGAAGAAAAACTCTACCTTCTAAGAGCTTTCAAGAGACGAACTTATGGAGGATCATATACGTTTAGTCCACCTTCTCCCTTCTTGTCGAATATCCCAGCAGATTTGATGATAACTCCTAAGCCTGAGTCATCCAAAACTCTGAATTATTCATCCGTTAAGAAAAAACTGAATCATCCCAATGGCTCCAATATAAGGGAGTCTAAAAAACACCTCACAGATTCGCATGACATTTTCAATGATGGTGATAAAGTCATGCATACAGTATTTGGCGAAGGTAGGGTAATCAGTGTAAAGCCAAGCGGAATTGATTTGGAATTGACAGTGGCTTTCGGAGAAAGTCATGGTATAAAAAGACTATTAAGTAGCATTGCACCCGTTAAAAAAATACGATAGCAGGCACATAGTTTTATGGATATGATTTATGTCGGAGCTAGGCGGGCCTTGCTTAAAATAATTAAACAACTTAGGACTTCCATAGATAAATCCAATTTGCAAGCTTGGTAGGTTCTATGGCAACTATGTCTACAACGCAACTAATTATCAGAAGGTTGACCCATCGCTGGAAACTTACACTATGTATTTTGTTTTGCTTCACAGTCTCTTCTACGCTTGTATCGGCTGCGCCGATATTCGTTGACTCCATTGATCAATTGCGCACAAATTCAGCAATTGACAATGCAAATTCATCATACCTAAATTTCTTTGTACACGGTCCCAACGTACAATTAAGCGATATTGGTGAAATCGACGACTTGTTCCAAAATCATCTGTCAAACCACCTCCCGGGAACCGTACGGGCCTGGACCAGACACGTAATGTTACCAATGCCACATGTTAGTTTACCGTCTGCTTCAATTCCTGACGAAATAAATCCTGACAATCAAATGCCTTTAAAATCGCTTTCATCTCACGGCTCTATTTATAACATCAAGAACCTAGAGAACCACATTACATACGTAGGCGGCTCGTATCCAGTCCAAGCAATAGATAACAACCCTGCAGAGATAGTCTTAGAAGCAGCAATTGGTGAGCGTACTGCATTCATATTCGATTTGAAAATCGGCGACACCGTATTGATGTCGAACGATGCAAAAAATGTGTCCCAAGTAACATTGAAAATAGTGGGGGTCATCGAACCGAAAGATAAGAAATCTGAGTTCTGGCATGGCTCATCTAACTCAATGTGGGGGAATATGGATGTGGATCCTCCAGAGACCCCCTCTCTATCCGTATTCGTCACAAATCATGGAATGGCCAATGTAATAGCACAGGAGTTCCCAACCTCCTTAGTATCAACTAATTGGATTATATTCTTAGATAAAGATCAACTAAAATTATGGGAAGCTGATGAACTTTTAAGCCGGATTGAAGATACCGACACTGTGCTATCTCAGCTGATTCCCGGTTCAGCCTTGTTTACTGGAATTCGTAGCCTCCTTCCAAAACAAAACAATCGTAATTTCTTTGCCAAAATCCCCATGATCATGTTGTTATCTTTTATAGTCTTCACACTGCTCTATTTCTTGGCCATGACAATCTCTTATATGGTCCAGCAACAAGAACACCATGTTGCTTTACTCAGAAACAGAGGCATCTCCACTTTTCAGATCCTTCGACTGTATGCTTTAGAAGGCTCTATCATATCCATAATATCAATGCTCATTGGTCCGTTATTTGCCTATACAATAGTCGCCATATTGGGAGTTACTCCCATGTTTTACAATCTGACTGGAGCGAAATTACTTCCCATATCTATAAATTGGCTCCCATTTGCACTATCTTCTGCAATTGGCTTAATCCAATTGGGACTATTTGTAATACTTACGACACTTGGTTCAAAACCAAGCTTAGTTTCTCTGGGGCTGAAGCTTTCCCGGCCAAGTAAAAATCCTTTCTATCAGCGTTACTACATTGATATAGGAATGATTTTTATAGGCGTAATTATCTTCTGGGAATTACAAAACCGCGAAGGAATTGTAACAGGGGGCCTTTTCAATGACACTGGCATAAATGAGGTACTTTTAATAGGACCTCTGTTGTTGGTTTCGGCTATTTCGCTCTTGTTCATGAGGATTTTCCCACTCACTATTCAATTTATTACAGGTGAGTCGGCCGCGGTGCAACACATATTAGCGTTCGTTGCATTCCTATCTCAATCACTAATATTCATACGATTTACAGAATTTAGCCTAATACAAATTCTTTGCTTCGCTGGAATTGTGGGATTGTATTTGGCGACACAGAAAATTTACAACAGATTCTACAAACTATCTTTTTTAATGCTTCAAATATTTATTGTGGGTGTCTTAATATTCTTTGGTCCAGACTCAAACTCCATGATCAATCAACTGTCTACTACCGCACTCATTTCTTTGGTGGTAGCACAGATTGCATTCATGTGTTTTCAGAAAATGGCTTCTTCATTACCTGTATGGATCAATTTAGCGGCATTGAGGCTGTCACGCAATCCATATAAATCGGGTTGGCTAATTTTACTGATCGTGCTAGTCACAAGTTTAGGAGTTTTGTCGACGACTGTTGGCGGTACTTTAGAGAAAAGTAATGAAGACCGCTTACGATATAAGACAGGATCTGATATTAGAGTAAGTGATATTGAGTCTTGGCCCAGTGAAGATAACGTTACCATGCTAAGCAGTCTGTTTGAGGAAATCCCGGGAGTTGAAACCGTTTCATTGGCACATAGAGGGGATGCTTCAGTACGTTCATCTTTCTCCAGAAACAGAGTCCGACTACTTGCTATGGAACCATCAAAAATACCACAATTGCTACGTTTCAGGAACGATTTTTCGGATATTGAAATAATACAGGCTATTGAACAGATTAATTCTGACAGACAGGATGCATCCATTCCAATTCCAAGCGAAGCGCAGACTATTGGGATGTGGGTAAATACTAAAGAACACTACGATGGTATTTATCTCTGGGCCATTGTTTCTGATAGTGACGGTGTACCTACCACAATTTCTATGGGTGAGCTTGGAGCACCTGGATGGACAAATATTTCCGCAGAACTACCTAAAAATCTCAGTGGTCCGCTAAATTTGGAATCAATACAGATTTATGAAAGAGCGTATGGAGCTGCGGGTACGCCTGGTCATTTTTTGATCGACGATGTCTATACCAAGATTGCTGAGGGACAAGACGAGGTAATTCTAGAAGATTTTGAAGATACGACTACTTGGACCACCATAAAAACTTCTCTACTTAAATCAGACAAATTTGAAATCACTACTGACAACATGCATCAAGGCCTTAAGTCAGCAATTTTTAAGTTCGGAAAAGACACTAACAACGGGATCCGGGGAATTTATAGGAGTAATTTCGATGGATCAATACCAGCATTAGCCAGTTCTTCTTTCATCGCTCAAACTGAAGCCGTCAGAGGAAACAGTCTTTTGTTGAATCTGCAGGGCAGGACTGTTCCTATATCTATCGTTCATGTAATAGATTACTTTCCAACCTTGAATCCCCATGATATGGGATTTGTTGTGATGGATATAAAAACTCTGTTCAAATATCTCGACATAGTCGGTACTCAATTTGAAAGGTTAGCCCCAAACGAAATATTTATTGGTGAAATGGAAGGGAAAGGCACTTCTGTCAGTGATGCAGTGACTGAAATCATTGGTTCTGGACCAGACGTCTATCATTTTGAGTCCTTGATCGCTAACACCATGCATGATCCCCTAGCTAATATGGGATGGAAATTAATGGTATTTATCTCTTTATCGGTTATATTCATCACTACCAGCCTTGGATACATCGTTTACCTTTTGGGATATATGGTTAGATACCGATCTGAGATGGCTTTTTTAAAATCTTTCGGTTTATCTCGCCTACAAGTTCTCGGACTTGTTGGAGTGGAAAATTTAGTCATCATCATAATTGGAATATCTCTAGGAACATGGGCAGGATTCCAATTGAGCGATGTGATCGTAAATTCAATTGCTATAAATGAAATGGGCACCCGTACAGTGCCTCCACTAATCACCAAAACAGATTGGAATATACTCGCCGTGATGTATTTTGGATTGTTCGTGTTTTTCATAACTACTTCATACATTCTTATAAGAGACACGATCTATCTCAACCTATCGAAAATAACAAAAATGGAGGCCAGCTAAACTGGTTCCGTTTCAATTCAAGAACAACATTAAATGAGATCTGTTTTCCTAATATTATTGAGCATCTCAAATGCCTGGCCTCTTGTGTTAAAGAGAGGAGTCTCCCACTGGCAACTACTTTCCTCGGTAATAACAGGAGTTTTAATTGCATCAGCAATTCTGTCTGGAACAGTCATATATTTTGATTCGTTAAAAGAGCTTGCACTCCAAAACTCATTAGACAAACTCACACCAACAGAAACCAACATTTTGATCAAAGCGGTAAGGGGACCCAGCAATCTCGACGAATACGGTAAAGTCGCTAACATAGTGACCAATCGGATAGATTCTAATATCAACTGGCTGCTAGAAGATATCAAGCACGGAGGCAAAACTGCCACCTTCTACATGTCACCACCCGGCCAAGAATCTAATGCATCTAACGACAACGCTCGTGCTTTTTTTGCATTCCTACCTGAACTCTCATCAAACATAACCATTAATCCAGGCGGAAAGATGCCTGCAGAGCCAACACAGATTCCAACAGCTGGAATTCCATTGTCAATCGAGGCCATTATTCCCGCGGATGCGGCCGAACTTTTCGGACTTAAAGAAGGCGATCATTTGTCTGCAATTCCATTTTGGGCAGAGAAAAATTTCTATGCTGATGTAACGGTGACAGGAATATTTCACAGAGATAATCCCGAAAACGCTATATGGAGTATTTCAGACAATATATTCGCATCGGCTACGAAAGGGGATTTTCGAACAATTCCACTTTACATTTCTGAGGACAGTTATTTGTCGTTTTTAGGAGAAACGTTCACGAATATGGACAGTTCATACGTCTGGCTCTTGGATATTGATAGGTCTAAATTAGATGCTTCAAATGCCGGTCAAGCCCTTACGAATATGATTTCCATGGAAAAAGGACTGTCATCACTTATTCGAAGTTACAGACAATATACCTCTCTCGACGAAACAATCATTGAGTACGACCAAACTCTTTTCTACTCGAAAGCACCGATGTTCATGGTTTTTATATTGATTGGTTCGGTAATCCTCTACTATCTGATCACGCTATCCTCAATGCTGGTAGAGCAACAGGAATCAGAAACGTCTCTTCTCAGAAGCAGAGGAGCATCATCCTTACAGATTCTCAGCGTTTTCGCGATCCAAGGAGCATCTATCTGTTTGATCGCCATAATATTAGGTCCCATATTCTCATCAATCATTATCGCCTTACTTGGATACACTCCCGCCTTTTCTGATCTTACTGGAGGAAGTGCTTTAACAACACGGATTTCGCTTGGTGCGATAGGCATGAGCACCGTGAGCGGCTTACTTAGCTTTGCAGCAGTAATGGTTCCGGCCATCCAAGTGTCGAATTTGAGTATCGTGAAGAGAATTCAATACAAATCACGGCCGATCGGCAAGTCATTTTTCCATCGTTACTACATTGACATCTTACTGCTGGTAACTGCAGTCCTTCTGTTCAGAGAAATGACTGAACACGGATCGGCCATCGCCAGAGATGTTTTCGGAGTGGAAAGCGTAGACCATCTCAAGACAGCTGTGCCAGCATTAATACTAATATCGTCTGCAATGATCCTATTAAGACTATTCCCTTTATTCATGAGTCTGTTGAGTAAATTACTTTCCAATTTACTGCCAAGCAGTATCGCTATAGCGGTTTGGCAAATTGCCAGAAATCCAAAACATTACGCGCGTCTCTCGTTGATGCTTGTTTTGGTGTCAGGATTAGGTATATTCGCAGCCAGTTTCGGTGCCACGCTTGACAAAAGCTTTGTTGATCGCACCATGTACTTAACTGGTGCTGATCTGCGTTTGACCGGACTGACATTAGGTGAAAAAGGAAGTTCAACTGAACTTAGATATGAATATTCAAAGCTCCCTGGTGTTAAAAATACCAGCCCAATATACAGAGGCATCGGAAGTGACCGGTCAAGACTTCTCGGTGGTTCATACGACATACTTGCAATGGACTCCGAACAAATATCACAAATAGGGTACTTCCGTGAAGATTTCACTAACACAGCTTTCGACGATCTAGTCAGAGACCTCAGTGAGTTTGACTTGCCCGACAAAATTGAAATCCCTGATGAAGCTAGTAAAATATTGATCAAAGTGAAACCTGACAGACCCCATAGGTCGATTCTCATTGACGCTAGGATACTGGATTCAAAAGGGCGATATTTCAGCAATTGTTTCGGATCACTATATTTCATTGGCTGGACTGAACTTTCATCAGATTTAAAGCAACCCAAGAATTGTTTCGGAGGTGTGTCTAAGCTAGTCCCCGAGCCTCCACTCAGTCTTGTCTCAATCACGGTTCATGAACGGAATGGTCTTAAAAAATTATCTAAAGGATCAGTGTTAATCTCGAAAATCTCAGCTCTAAACAAAGACGGCGATAAATTTGAAATAGAGCCATTTGAAAATAACGCACTGTGGAGTGTGCTGAGAGTAGCGCCACGATCACAGACAGACACTCTGATAATAGGGGATGGTATTGAGGGCGATATGAACATAGCTAAATTTACGTGGACTGAGGGAATCGCGAACTTGAGTAGGGGGATTCATCCTGGACCACCCATAAACCCCGTGCCAGTACTGGTCAATAAAGAGTTCCTTGATTCATCTAGGCATAAGATCAATGATATTTTGCCCATATCTGTAGCCGGCCACAGGTTCAATGTAAAATTGATTGACTACATACATTACTTCCCCACAATAGACTCATCAAGTAGGAAAAGAGGATTTCTGATAGCTGACCTGCCAACTCTAGAATCTGTAGCTAACCTAGAAACAACAGTAAATGATCTAAAACCCAATGAGATTTGGATTTCAGCTAACAATCAAGATTATCTACTACCCAAGCTCAAAGAGCATTTGGGGCAAGACTTGCCATTTCCTAGTTCTACAGTCCACGAAAGATCGGAAGTATTAGAAACCATTCGAGTCGACCCGTTAGTTAAGGCAGGTTGGAAAGCCCTATTATTTGTAGCACTTTCATCGGTGCTCATACTAAGCATTGTTGGGTTTTTGCTACACGCGTATATATCTTTCAAAAACCGTTCAGCACAATTCGCACTGCTCAGAACAATAGGCCTGTCGAAGAATCAATTAACGCTGTCAATATGGTTGGAGCAAGCCTTTATCATAGTTATAGGACTTGCTTTAGGAACATGGATGGGCGGTCGTCTTGGAGCTACTATCATGCCTTTTCTTGGTAATGATCAAAGTGGCAAACCCGTGATTCCCCCATTCATCATGGAGATTAATTGGCCAACTTTGTTTGTCACTTACACAGTGATGATTGCTATATTCACATTAATAATGTTGACCATGATATGGTTCGTAAAACGGATTGCGCTAGCTAAAACCTTGAGAATAGGTGAATTGTGAACAAGTTGGATTCCATTGATCAATCTAAACCTATGGCTAATATAAATCACATAACTTGTACGGATCTCTTCAAAATCTACAAAGCTTCCGAAGTAGAGGTAGTCGCACTCAAGGGCTTAGATTTTAATGTAACGCATGGAGAGATTGTTGGAATAGTAGGAACAAGCGGCAGTGGCAAAAGTACACTACTGAATATCTTAGCAGGGTACGACAAACCTTCCGCTGGAATAATTGCTGTTGACGGCCACAATCTACTCACCATGACCAATAAGGAACTTGAGAATTATAGACGCGATCAAATAGGATTCGTCTGGCAGCAAACAACTCGTAATTTATTTCCTTATCTTTCAGTAATAGAAAACGTTACATTGCCCATGATGCTGACACGCCTTTCCTCTAGTGAGAGCTGTGATAGAGCTACTGAACTGATAGAAATGGTCGGTCTTAAACACAGACAAAACCATACCCCTGAGAAGCTATCTGGCGGTGAACAACAAAGAGTCGCAATAGCTATATCTCTGGCAAACCGCCCATCTCTTTTACTTGCAGATGAGCCTACTGGCGAGTTAGATGACCAGACTGCCAACGAAATTCTGGATCTTTTCAACCTAGTCAATAATGAGTTGGGGACAACAATTTTGATCGTGACTCATGACCAAGACATTAAATACAAGGTTGGTAGAGTGGTAATGATTCAAGACGGGAGAATTTCCACTGAAATAAAGGGGCCGCCTAACTTTAAAACCCCCTCAACTACGGAGAGTGGACAGACAGAACCAAAGGAATACTTACTCGTGGACAAAAGCGGCAGAGTGAAAATACCTCAAGAATTATTGGATCAATCCGAAATTACCGATAGAGTGAAAGCTAAGATTCAAAATGGGAAAGTTATACTGACTACAGATGAGTAGCACACCCAAGCAAAATCCCACGATATTAGAAGCGAAGAATCTTAGTCGATCATATCAAGTGGGATCCACAAATGTGAAGGCACTTAGTGATATTAGCCTAGCGGTCAGGAAAGGACATTTCTGCGCTATAGTGGGGAGATCCGGATCTGGCAAATCAACTCTATTAAACATATTGTCTGGCCTAGATACGCCCGATAGTGGGCAAGTTCTATTTGAAGATCGAGATATGGCAAAGATGAACGAAAAAGAACTGACTCTCTTGCGTCGTCACAAAATAGGGTTCGTCTTCCAATCTTTTGGACTACTCCCACTACTATCCTCTTTTGAAAACATCGAACTCCCTATGAGGATAGCAGGGATACCGTCAGAAGAAAGACATGTCAGAACCAAAGAGGTTTTAGACATGGTTGGGTTATTGAATCGCTCACACCATCGCCCTTACGAACTATCTGGTGGCGAGCAGCAACGTGTATCAATAGCAAGAGCAATCGTGAATCGCCCACTGCTAATACTGGCGGACGAGCCCACTGGTGAACTTGACTCAACCAATGCCAAGGCAATTTTCAGCCTTTTCAGAAACATGGTAAATGACAAGGAAATAAGTGTTATAGCCGTGACTCACGACCATACTCTGATCACCATGGCAGATGAGGTAAAAGAAATTAACGACGGATATTTTTTAGATAATATGCAACTAGGTGATCGATTCAAACAATAACAATGGATTGAAACCCATCCGTTTTAACATTTCAATTAGGGATTGGTACAAAACTCAACTACACAACCGGGAAATCAAAAGAAGGTTGATTAACAAATCTCTTTGCTTTAATCACTAGTCTGGACCCACAACCTGGAGCCAGCCACACAGAAAACGCTGAATCGTTAACAACAATATTCTGTCCATCCACTTCGACAACTGTTATTTGATGTTCTCCGTAGGCACCGCCCTGGACTACAACTGATGAACCTTTTACCTGGTCCATATTGACCAAAACCACTGTAACCTCATCTGCTGTAAATGTCTCCACCAAGGCCGCTACACTCTCAGGCAATCCAGGACGACTTCGTTCAGGATCAAAATACCTCACGCGGCAGTGAAGTGGATATCCATGGTGCTGAGGAGGCAATCCCCCAAGCATAACTTGAGTCAAAACATCGGTCTGTGCGGGATTCAAATTGTTCATATCATCGCATAGTCTCGTATCCGGGGTGGTCATATCATTCCTAAACCCTTCCACTCGGTCCTGGACTACTGCCAATCCATCCTCTAATACCCTGACTGGCCAGTCGGGATCATTACCTTCGATGTAATCCAACCATCCCGTATCCTCAATCGGGTAATGCGAATTATCGTTGATTCTTTTTCGATCCGAGTCATCCATCGACCAGTAGTAAATCTGCAATGCACCTGCCTCAAAAGGCTCTTCTCTAAAATCGTACCACCCATCATCACCGTAACATCTTGGGTACATATTTTGGCCATTTACAGTTTTCACGTTCGAATTAACTCCGTCGATCGTAGTACGCCACGCATCTAAATAACCCATGTTCCCAGACAACATCAAAGCATTACCGAAAGCCCAGGGTGCCCTATGTTGAAAAAATGGCCTGTGCCTGATCAGTTGTGTACCCGGATCTAAAGTTGAATGAGCCCAACCATAGACTCCACCGTACCATTTTCCGTCACATGCCCCACCTATCTTTCCATCCAATCCGATGTTTGTAGGGATTATCCCGCCATTTTCTGACGTACGTTCCATCCATGCATCAATATATCCCAACACCCATTCACGATATTTAGGCTCTCCTTCAAGCATGTAAGCATTTAGTGCCAGAGTCGTCGTGTTCAAATTCAGAGGATGGTCGCCTACAACGTTGTTGTAATCTTTGAAATGGTCAAGCATTTCCTGGTAATTACTCTCTCCATGAGCAGGCCTGAATCTACCCTCTACTTCAAATGGGTCTCCGGCCCAGTCTAGCCCAGTGGTCTTTCTCATCATAGGACCCCTGCTACCATTAAACATGCTACGGATTACCTTATGTTTGGGATCATAATTGTCAGCTTTAGGGTCTTCTCCCATGTACATACCCGCATACCGCTTGGTTCTTCTCCTAAACTCCGCATGATATGGATCAGCCAGTCCTTCCAGCCAGAAGGCAACAAATCCCTCTCCGTTATGTGTCCAATCGAACATGACGGGAAATTCTCTGTAATACATACCGTCCCGAGCAAATGGTACTTCGATCGTTTTGGCCTCTGTGTATTGACGTAAGTGGCCTTCCCAAACTCTTCTATAGGAATCCAGTATTATTTGTGGCGCGCCTAATGCATAAAGCTCTGTCCAGTGCGCAAAGTTTTCAGCCGCATCATCTGGACCGTCATCTCCTCCCCAACGCGGATAACAATCCAGATAACCTCTTTCATCAAAATAACGCTCGCAAAATTCCATAGTGGCATCAGTCTGTGCTTGGATCAATCTGCGCTCCAGCATGGCCCATCGGGGTGGCACCATAGGAGTGTCAACCACTACATCAACCTTCCGAGTTTGAAATTCCACTTAATTACCTCCTGGTATTGTTAAAAACTGAATACAAGAATCCTTAATAGGAGACTCGCGACATATTACCACCTACAGCTATGTTCGGCCACAATCGTGATGTCTGGTGTATAGTGTTCCGATTTTTGGTTGAGATGATATATCAGAAGCTTTCTTGATTAGACAGAACGTATACATCAACGCAATCGGGCTTAACCACGGCCAGCTAACCCTTACGCAATCACCGTTCTGCGGACCAAATCGACCGTCATCCCAGCAAAAACCATCGCGTCCACACGACCGTCGACAACAATCGGTTGAAAAGAAAACAACATCCTTACAAGAGCAATCGAGAAATTCTCTTCCAACACTTCTTCCCTAAAAACACCTTTCTGAACTCCTTCTAGGAGAACTTCAAATAGTAATGAGCTGATCATTTTGACAGGAAATCCAATATCATTAATTAGTTGTTGCCCGACACTCAACTCCAATACCGAAAATGGAGCCTGGTTCGGCAATGTCATAACTAAACCACCTACAAATGCGTCCAATTTTTCCGTCGGGTCATCGATTATCGATAGCAATTCCCTAATTTGAGTATCTAAATAGATAGATTTTGTGTTCACATAACTTATTAATGCCGTTTCTATATCAGGAAAATAGTTGTAGAGAGTCTGGCGAGATAGACCTGATGAACGTGCTAGCTTAGCCATGCTCAAACCTACAAGTCCGTCTTCAAATATCAATTCAGCTAAAGTATCGATTATTCTGTCGCGTTGACTGGATTTATAGTTGGTGACTGCTGAATTCCATTGCATGACTACAAACATACCAATAAATAGACATAGTGTCCATATAGATAGACATAGTGTCTAATTATATCTATGAATTGTTCTGCATTAGTAATTTCAACTGGTTTTTGAGACTACCAATACCAAATAGTATGAAATTTCGCATAGGGATTAAGAGTATTGGTAATACGAAACAAACTCTATCAATCTCTCACTATTTTGAGAAACCCTCTTCTACCAACTCTCATAACATCACCTGTATTAAGTTCCAGATTAATAATCTCACCAGGTAATTTATTTCCATTAAGTTCTATGGCTCCCTGAGCAACAATTCTTCTTGCGTCACTTGTACTTTGAGCCAGGCCAGTCTCTACCAAAATTTTGGTTAATTTTTTCCCAGACGCTTGAGAAACAGAATATACTTTGTATTCTTCTGTTTCTTGGGGCAACTCGCGACGTTGCACAGTGCGTTCGAAGTAATCCTGTGCTCGCGCAGCCTCTGATTTACTATGAAATTGCTGTACCAATTCTCTTGCCAGTAGCTTTTTCAGTTCCATAGGATCTCCAGAATTATCTTCCATTGCCGTTCTGGCATCTGACAACTCATCCTCAGGAATGTCTGTTACATTTTCCAAATATTCAATTATCATGAAGTCTGGTAATGACATTGTCTTCCCATAGATATCATTGGCTGGTTCTGAAATCCCAATATAATTACCTAAACTCTTACTCATTTTTTGAATACCATCTGTACCTGGTAACAGTGGCATTATGAAGCACTGTTGTGGCTTGTCTCCCATCATTTCTTGAAGGTCCCTGCCAACAAGCAAATTAAATTTTTGATCTGTGCCGCCAAATTCCACATCAGACTTTACAGCTACAGAGTCATATGCTTGGAGCAACGGATATAATAGTTCGGTAATGGCTATAGGATGCTTAGACTTATACCTTTTAGCAAAGTCTTCTCGTGCTAAAAATTGGGCAACGGTGAATCTACTAGTCAGTTTAATAACATCAGCAATAGTAAATGTGCCGAACCACTCACTCTGAAATCTCGTCTCCGTTTTTTGTTCATCTATAATTTTAAAGAATTGCTTCATGTATGTTTCAGCATTCTCCATAACTTCCGATTTTGTCAGCATAGGCCGAGTCTGAGATCGACCACTGGGATCACCTATTTGGGCAGTCCAATCCCCCACTATCAGTACTACTGTGTGTCCAATGTCCTGAAGTTGCCTCAACTTGCGAAGCCCTACAGCATGGCCAACATGTATATCAGGAGCACTGGGATCAAACCCCATCTTCAACCTAAGAGGCTTTCCTGAATTCAATCGCTCTATAAATTCATCTTCTACAATAATCTCGGTGACACCGCGTTTTAGAAGTCGGTTCCTATCTGTTTCTTTCACCCCAAAACCTCTGGTATTATTTTGACTCTGACCTAAAACTTTGAGTCAATGATGCTTGCTATCCTTATTATTCGACACAGGTATTGGCGACACATATATCAAGATGAAACACCCGTGTGATCCATTGTGTCAATCGGACATGATTGATCTGGTTATTTCAACATCCTTTGCTATCTGGACAAGTAGTTCATCAACTGTGTCGTATTTTTCTTCATCTCTCAGTAGCTTAACAAACTCTAACCGAATCAACTGGCCATAAATGTCTGTAGAAAAATCCAACAAATGTGCTTCGATGGTTCTTTCAGTCTCATCAAAAGTTGGCCTAGTTCCAATACTAGTAGAAGCCATATATCTCTTGTTATCAAAATCAACCCATGTCGCGTATATCCCGTCACCAGGTAACAACATTTTCTTCTCTGTTTCAATATTTGCTGTAGGAAATCCCAGCCCGGAGCCACGACCAGCTCCTCTTACCACCTTGCCTTCAAGCACAAAGTTTCTCCCCAGAAACATGGAGGCTTCTTCCACCTTACCCATACCGATCATTTTCCTAATTACAGTGCTAGTAATCAGTAAATCCGAGTTAGCCAGCAAATCCACTACGTCCACGCTAAACCCCATATGTTTTCCCATATTAACAAGAGTTTTTGTGTCTCCTTCACGCTTATGCCCCATGGCAAAATCTTCACCGATCACTATACCAGTCATCTTTAATTGCCTTTGAAGAAGAACTATGAAATCCTTCGCGCGCAATTCAGAAAATTCTTGATCAAAAACCACGGGAACAACGAAATCTACACCAATATCTTCAAGCAATTTAATCCTCTGGCCTAAACTGGTTAAATACTGGATATTGGAATAAGAATTAAGAAATTCTGCTGGATGGGTTCTGAATGTTACCACCCCAGCGAGTTTACCTGTGCTAGAAGCCTTGTCGGTCAGTTCCTCTATCAAATGGCGATGCCCGACATGCACACCATCAAATACCCCTATCGCCAGCAGAGACTCTCTGTCGATTCCCGCAGACGACAGTTCATTATAAATTCTCATCGTAATTGATTAATCGCCCACAGATCGAGTCTTATAGAAGCGTTTCACCCAAAAAAAACACGTTTCTCGTACCAGAAATCTATCCCATTTGAACCGATTGGATACTAGCATGAGGTCTAATAGTAGTCAACTCACAGACGTCTGCTTTTGTAAACCTTACTTGATGTACTTCCGCAATGTCATACTGGCCGGTAATATAGCTATTGTGGTCAAGCTCATAACAAAAATCGCATCATTCAAGCTATATAAATCGGCTACCAACCCAAAGGTTAATGGTGCAATCACCGCACCACCATCTATGACTGTATAGTAAAATCCGTACAGTCGACCTCGTTTCTCAGGGGTAACGAATTCAGCTACAGCAGCATAAAGAACTGACGAAGTTCCTTGAAGATTGAACCCCAGCAACAGAACTAGTGGACCCATAATGTAGGCTGGGGCAAACACCAAAGCCAATAGCAAACCAGCCGTAACACATTTGGTAACCATTGTGATATTGATTAACCCATATTGGTCCCCCAGCCACCCACAAACAAATTTTCCAAAAGCACCACCGACAAAAAGCAAAGCAACTAGAAGGCTTGTGACAGTGATTGTGAACCCATTCTGATAAAGTACAAACGGTAAGAAAACGAGAGCCGATGCTCTAATTGCAGAATCTAAAAATCCTACCACCGATAGCTTCATAAACCCTTGATATTCCGTGTCGATTTTGGTGGTAGACAAGCCCTTTTTCTGGTTGATACCTTGATGATAAGTGCCTGTGAAAATCAATTTAACTCCGACCATAATTACTATTCCCGACACTCCAACCGACCACAGCATTGTTTTCCAGCCAAAACCAAACATCACCAGCAAAGCCACTATTGCGGGAGCTAGCATTTTTCCAATGTCTCCGGAAAAATTAAATGTGCCCATTGCAGTTGATCTCCCGCCACTTTCATATGCGTTTGAAACCAAATTTGCAGCAACAGGATGTTGAGCACCTCCTCCCAAACCTGCAAAAAATGTTATAACCAAAAGAGTGAGTACAGACGGTGCGAATGTCATCAATATAACGCCACCAGCCACCCAAATGTTGCCAATTAATATTAGCCAACTTCCGCTAAACAATTCGGCCAACAAACCCATAGGAATCTGGAACACTGCTGAAGCACCTGTAAATAAAACCTTTACAAGCACTGCCTCAGTGTACGAAAGATTTAAATCAGCTTTTATAAGGGGAAGGACTGGAACAAGGATCGCAAAAAACAAATCACTGGTGGCATGGGTTGTTATAGCCAGAAATAGGACTTTCTTCTTTGGGGATATATTGGACCAGATCTTGGTCAGTGGGAATTCTCCATAACCAGACATTCGCTAAAATTAACCTACGGAATCAACAATCCCTCTTGATCTAAGGTCTTTAGCACCTCTAATGTAGACATTCTCCAAGTCCTGAGCACTCTTATCCGTATTGATAAGTATCAATATGCGTATGCACATACCAGGAGCATCTTCTACATCGATTTCTTGGGCACACATCAAAGCCACGTATTTCCAACCTAGCTTCCTAGCAGCCTGCGCAGGGAATTCAGCATTCAAATCTTTGGTAGTAGTAAAAACCGCTGCGGCCACATCATCTTCTTGGATACAATTGGTGTCAATCAATTTTTCCAATAGTTCAACGGTCGCATCCAAAATAGAATTCTTTGTATTCTCAGAAGCAGTGGTCGCCCCTCGAATTCCTCTAACTTTAGTCATAGATATACTTTCACTATAGATATTTAGTCAGGTCCTCAACGAATTTTCGGGCAGATTCTACAGCATGTCCATCAGGGGAAGTTCCAATCGCGTCCAAAAGTGCACTTCCTATAACCGCCCCATCCGCAAACTTTGATAGAGTTTTGACATGCTCACCTGTAGAGACACCGAAACCTACCACCAGCGGTAAATCCGTGTAGTTTCGAACTCTCTCAACAAAGTCCTCAACTTCTAACTTCAATTCCGTTCGAGCTCCTGTTACGCCAGTCAGGCTAACGCAGTATATGAATCCACCGGCATTAGCGCAAGCTTGCTCTATACGATCATCACTGCTGGTAGGTGCAATGAGTGGTATGAGATGCAGGCCATTTTTTTCAAGCAACTTAGCAAATGTTTCAGACTCTTCTGGTGGTAAATCTGGCACTATCACGCCATCAAGGCCCGCTTTCGCCGCATCACAGGAAAATTTGTCTAGTCCGTAACTCAAGAACGGATTGAGGTATCCCATAAAGACAAGTGGATCGTTAGGTTTATGCACTCTCAGTTTCTCCAGTAATTCTAAACTCTGGGATACGGTGACTCCTTGTTGAATAGCATGGAAACTCGTACTCTGGATCGTCTTGCCTTCAGCGAGTGGGTCGCTGAATGGTATCCCTAGTTCGAGGATATCTGCCCCAGATTCTAGAAGCACCAATGACAACTCCTCAGATGTATCAATATCTGGATAACCTACTGTTATAAAAGGCACTAAAGCTATGCGGCCAGCCTGAACAAGCATTTCGAATTTTGTATCTATTCTATTGGGCAATATAATCCTCCATTCAAGTCATTCCGGCCACAACTACAAAATTTTGAAGCGCATGTGCAGTCATAGGAGGCCAAATCGAACGGGTCCTAAGGTACAGCAGAGAAAATAGAAGACCTGAGAAGAAAATAGGCACTAGTGAACCAGCGGACATGTGAGAAACTGCAAATATTAGGGAACTCACAGTCATAGCACCGAATATACCGAAGGTCGGAACTAGGGCAGTCATCATAAATCCTCTGAAGAATATCTCTTCTGCAAACGGACCCCAAATAACCAAAGCAAATATCATCACAAACCTATGTAAGCCTGATCCAATGAGGTTTTCCGGCAAGGCTGGAGGTTTTAAAAATTCTGGCCCATAAGTAGATGCAACATAACTGTAGCCCACTGTAAAAATCATACTAATGAGCAGTACCAGAAAAGGAGCAAGATAGGTACCAAATCTGTCAGATGGTCTCAGTCCCAATTTACTCCATTTAGTATTGTATTTTCTAGTAGCAAACAACCAAACTGCCAAAAGCATGATGCCTTCGGACAAAAATATAGTCACTGAAGGATAGTCAGCAAATTCTGGCGAATCGAAAGTATGCATGAGCAACCAAGATAAAAGAAAATAACCTAATACAAATGACACAACAATTAATGATGCCCGTAGCACGTCCATGTTATTCCATGGCACAGATTCAAAATTGATTGTTGTTCGACCCATCTTAGTAAACATATCTCTACTCCAGAAAGAAGTTTACCAGCACCCACAATTGTCAGCAAAGGTCAATCTTCGCTAATCCCATGCTACTTCAAATTTCTAATACCCCTTTCGAGTGAATTCATGACTTGGATTGGTATCCTCGAATAGTCTCAAACAAAACAATTTGTGGCCTGTGGCCCCACAACAAAAGTCAACTTTACGTATACTATTTACTATGCCTTTACCAAAAATAAACAGGATTCTGAATGGAGGTGTAACCATGTCCAGCCCTGGGATTACCGTAAAAGGAGATTCAGAAGGTAAGCGGATTAAACTAGGATGCGAGCATCAAAATGGAATTGTTTATGTCGTTTCTAGTGAAGCAAGTTGGGTCTGCACTGATGAGCTAAGACACGTGCATTCCCTTGCAGGATTTTTCAAGGATATCTCTGGGCTCAAAGACCCAGGCGTGCGAGATGTCATGCAAAAATGGGGTCTATACTACCGTGAACTACCATTGGAAGATATTACGTAACACTGAACAGCAAGCGATCACAGATTCTGATTGGTTTCCTCTTCATGGTCTCGCGGACACAATCCCGTCAAAGCCTATTCTGTAGTCATTATCATCACCAGGTTCTGTATCGTCATCTGACCAATCCTTCAGAACCATTGGCTTGACTGATAACGCATGCTGCTGGCTATCAATTTTACTAATGCCTATTTCATTCAAAGATTCAGTAGTTTTAGTTGAAATTTGGGATGGAAAAGAAACCAGTTTCGATTGTGACGGATCTCTGAAAACTTCTTTAATGATCACTGCAAGCCCTTCTTCGGACACGCTTGTAACGTTAGCATCATATCTGTTACCCCCGCCAATCAACTTGGTCAATCGAGTAGCCAACTTAGGCTCAATTTGGCCTACATATTCTTCATTCTTCAAAGTTATCTTGATCGTTTTTTTTACACAGTTCAACAAAACTTTATTACCAGGAGCGAGCCTACGAATAATAGGAGGCGGTGCCAAGTTGATCAATGTCGTAACGGTCGTCTGTCCACTTTCTTCAATGGAGACTTGCAACTCAGAATTTCCCAAGTCGTAAGCTGATTGATACGACAGACTCTCAAGCCTCTCAACATTCTTTTTAGCTATATCGTTGTGACTACTAATATCTAGTGACGTTTTGAAAGACTTAAGAGCTTGATCATTTTGACCTAACTCGCTAAAGGCCTTGCCAAGCCTGTTATATGCCTCTACATCACTAGGGAACTCATCTATTATCGACTGATTAATGCTTATCGCCCGAGACCAATCACCCGATAAAGCCATGGAGATTGCTTCTTTCACCATGTCTTTTTTGAGCCTTTTGTTGTCTATCATTTCTGTGCTATTCATAGAATCACCCCAGTGGGAAGTTGGCGAATTCTAGCGCACGCAATATTGCGTATCAAGTCTTTTGGTGGCATTGTTTTTATGAAATTAACCGCGAAATTTTAAGGAATTCGGTTTTGGATTTTAATCCTTATCATGTCTAGCAGCATGGCCAATCCGTCAGCCCAAAGCCTAACTTTACTATCCGAATTATGGTGCCAATCTATCGGAAGTTCTAGAATCTTCAGATTTAGCCTTAGAGCCATATACAATATTTCAACATCAAAACCAAAGCCACGTATTTTTTGTTTCTTAAAGAGTTTTTCAGCAACATCTCCTCTAAAACATTTAAAGCCACATTGTGTATCGAAAAATGGAGCACCAAGAAGTACTCGTACTAAATAGTTGAATAACCGACCATTCAAGTGACGGGATAAGGGCTCATCAAATCGCTGAGCGCCATCTATTTCTCTGGATCCTATAACTACATCGTAATCAGACGTTATTTGTTCCAGAAATACTGACAGATGCTCAATCGGCATCGACAAATCTGCATCACACATAAACCGATAAGCCCCGATTGCCTGTAGCATCCCATGCCTAACTGCCCATCCTTTACCTTGATGCGAGATAATTTCCGCACGGACACCTTCTTTGTTTTTCGCCCAATGATTAACTACTGAAAAAGTCTGATCCTGGCTTCCGTCATCAACAACCAAAACCTCCCAACTGTATGGTTGCTCTCTGAGGTATAACAATATCGCCTCCAAAGTAGGAATTATTCTCTTTTCCTCGTTGAAAGCAGGTATAATTATAGATAGAAATACACTATCCAAAACGATTGCTCCGCTATACGACTTTAAGCTACATGCTCGTGGGTTGTCTTTCACACGATTAAGTAATGTAAAAACTCAACTACCAATCAATTTACGGGAGCCAGCATGCCCGATTGCGCATTAATCTTAACTGTATTATCGGTCAGATTTTTCCAATTCAAACCCTGCATGTAAGGCCCTCGTAGCTACCTCTAATTGCGACTCCTCGATAATGCAAGTTATCCTGATTTCTGAAGTCGTTATCATGATTATATTGACGTTGTTATCAGCCAATATTCGAAACATTCGAGACGCGTACCCAGATCCTTCACGCATTCCAGTTCCAACAATGCTAACCTTAGCTAAATTGTCTGAACTAACTACTCCCCTAGTACTGACGCTGTTGCCAACTTTTTCTACAACTTCAAGCGCATGATGCAATTCGGATCTCTTAACCGAGAAGGTTAAGTCGGTTTCTCCGCCTTCACTAGCATTTTGAACAATCACATCCACACTTATATCTACGGCGGCAAGCGGTTCGAATATCATAGCTGAAACACCAGGTCGATCTTGAACACCTAGAACCGTAATTTTGGCGACATCAGTATCTGTAGCAATGCCACTGACTCTGTTTCGCACTTCGGTGACTGCGGTTCTCATATTTACCTCTCTATGTATAAGGGTTCCTTGATTCTCGTGGAAACTCGAAGATACAACGATGGGCACGTTGTACACCATACCCATCTCGATTGACCTTGGAGCCATCTTAGCGCCATAACTCGCAAGTTCAAGCATTTCATCGAAATTTATCTCTTCCAATTTCCTCGCGTCTGGCACAATTCTAGGATCAGCGGTATATATACCGTCTACATCAGTGAAAACTTCGCACCGTTCAGCATCCAATCCAGCAGCGATAGCGACAGCAGTCGTGTCAGACGCTCCTCTGCCCAAGGTCGTGACATCCTTTTGATCAGTTACTCCCTGGAAGCCCGCCACTACTACTGTCTTACCTTTTTCCAGTTCATTCAAAATACGGCCAGTATCTACTTCAACTATCTTCGCGTGTCCATGGCTAGAATTAGTAAGGATGCCAGCCTGTGCTCCGCTAAGGCTAATAGAATCCAATCCCTGGGAATTAAGGGCCATTGCAAGTAACGTTGAAGAAACCAACTCGCCCGTGGATAGAAGTAGATCGAGCTCGCGAGCACTTGGCATGTTAGACATACTCTTGGCCAATTCAATTAATTCATCGGTGGTACTGCCCATGGCCGATACCACTGCCACAACCTTATATCCTTTTTCCGTAGTTGCTACAATTCTGCGTGCTACTGAATGAATCCTGTCAGAATCAGCTAGAGAGCTTCCACCATATTTCTGCACCACCAGAGGCATACCTTCAGAATTCATCAACACACCATGTAGCCATAGTCAATTATTCTATAAGTAAATTTAAATATGGCCTTCATTATATTAAATATCCGTTTCCGATTTTCGCCAAAAGCTTAATTACCATCAACTATATAGGCACCCATACTAGTCAACGTAGTCACTTTCACATCCCCTTTAAAACCAGATTTAGCTGCCGCGTCAGCCATTTCATAACCAATAGTTACTTCCCGACTATTCGCTAAAGCAAGGACAGTTGACCCCGCTCCTGACAAAAAGACACCAAGAGCTCCAGCATGCATTGCAGATTTGAAAATACTATTTATGGCTGGAAAATTTTTGGTCCTAACTCGCTGATGAAGTTGATCCTGCGTAGCGATATGCATATCAGAAAGATGCCCACTGTTAAGAAGATTAACCAGAAGAGCTGCTCTACTTATGTTGAATATCGCTTCGTTCCGACCTACTTCATCAGAAAGCTGAGCCCTTGACTGATCAGTTGGCATACTGACCTCTGGTATAAAAAGTACTGCTCTCAAATCATCCGGCAGATTAACTCTACTAGCAACATAATTACCATTGTCATTAACAACTATTTGACATCCTCCAAATAATGCTGCAGCACTATTATCAGCGTGACCCTCTATATTGGCAGCCATCGCAAGAAGGACGTCTTTAGGAATTGCATTATTGCTTAATTCATTACCTGCAACCAGCCCTCCAACTACGGCTGATGCGCTGCTACCCAGGCCCCGACCGACAGGTATAGTATTTTCGTAAGTGATACTAATTGCAGGCATCTTTTTACCTAAATGCTCAAAGACCGCTTGAACACTCTGGTAAAATAAATTTTGTTCTGATTTTGGCAGCAATTCGGCAGATTCTCCAGTAATTGATATCCCAATTTCCCCAACAGCCACATGGAACTCATTCCATATATCTAGGGTTAGGGCCAAGCAATCGAAACCCGGACCCATATTTGCACTCGTAGCAGGAACTCTTACAATAATATTTTTCATCATTTCAATCTTAGACTAACTTGGAAATCAAACCAATAAGTTTTTGTTAGAGGGAATTTTTCTGAAACTTTTATCTGGACCCAAAATCAACTGTTAGAATTACCAGTATTTTACAACGGACCAAGAATGAAAGGTTCAATATGCAAATACATTTTCTAAAGTCGAACATTCGCATATGAACTACAAGTATATATCCAGTAGTGGATTCAGCATAGCAGTTTTAGTATTAGCTCTATTGTCGGTGGTATCAATGATGATTTTAGGATGCGAGCCCGATAGCGGTTTGATTGAACACCATAGCTTCACATTTCAACTGGATCCCATGAGTTCAAGTACGGATAGTATAAATAATGGGCAATCTGTTTCAAACACACTGACTGGCTCAGGGCCTGTTGTCATGATAGGTGACGAGAAGTTTAGAGCTGAGATTGCCAGGACTAAGATAGAAAAATCAATAGGCCTATCCGGTCGTGAAAGTCATCCTAAAAAGACTGGGATGCTTTTTGTTTTTCAACACTATCCTGCACCAGCTTTTTGGATGAAGGGAATGGAATTTAACTTGGACTTCGTATGGATAGACTTGAGCTGCACTGTAGTATCAATCACACTTAACGTACCGTCTCCCAAATCCCCGCACAATGGGAACCTACTAACTTATGGATCTAGCAACCCTGCACATTACGTATTTGAAATTAATGCCGGTGAAGTTACAAAATATGGAATTGCAGTGGGAGACGCGGTCCAATTTCTAGGCACTCAAATTGATGGCTCAACATGTTAAAATTTTTGGTTACCCCCCACCCGTAAACCTTCAACTCTGTTTTTTTTCAATCGTCAAATATCATGACTACGTCTCCCAAAAGGGTAACTTATTATATGGAAACCAATATGGTGATCCTAATTACCCGAAATGGATGAAATTCATTCTTGGGTTTGAGGTAACATAATTGCGAATATGTCATACTAATAACACTGTTAACCCCCGAGGGTAGTTACTATTAAAACATTGGCTTCCAGAATAGTA
>CAZMZE010000035.1:0-15914 GCA_964570875.1 uncultured Dehalococcoidia bacterium | reverse complement strand
ACAATATTTCTGCCATCCAGGCCATGTTGTTCACGGGTTTGACTTAACCACTCAGCCTCAAATTCTTCCAATGATAAACCGTATGCCTGTTGGAAGGCTCCCTGCACATCACTACCTTCACCTATGGATTTAATCATGCTGGAAATGTGATTTTCGCCATATTCATTAATCAAAAACTTCACTAGACTCAATGACTGGTTGTAAAACAAATGGACATCTGTGGGTTTCCCAGGAATAGTGCCCATGCTATTTAGCGGTAACAATCCATCAGCTTTCAGTGCATTGTGAATATTTGTATTTCCTTTACTAAAATCTGATTCAAAATACATGGCAAGACCTTCATTCAACCACGCTGGTAAATTTGCTGCGGGTGATTCTAGAGCCTCATCTAACAGAAGATGCGTGAATTCATGTACCATCCCAGACCTATTCAACCCAAACAACAAAAAAAGATCGTAATTTCCATATGCAAATCCTGAAAACAAATGATCCCGACGTGCACGTTCACTGATGTACGGGAAATTTCTTCTAGATTCTTCCATACTATTGACGACTATGGCTTTTTGCGGCTTGATATTTTCGATCATCAAGATATTCTTGACACGCTCTATTTGCTCGTGAACATCCAACAAGGTTTTTTCCACCAATTTTGACGGCCTATCATGATATAGAATTGCCAAATCACCTACAGCAAATCTATCCCATGTAAAAATTGGATCAAGATATTCGAATTGGCTTGATTTGGTTTCTTTAAACCTACCTTCAGAGTCTTCAATCAAATAGTTATAGTTTATAACTACACCTTGAGGAATATGGTTGGCACCCGAAGTTTTTATAACAAATTCTGCGTTTACAGTCTTTGATGGAATGAATTCAGGGTATCCGTAGATACTTACGGCTTCCTCTTTTCCTAATGTGTAAAAAATCTTGATCGATCTCACTGGTGAGTCAGACACTGCTTCTAATTTTAAAGTTACGCTTTTCGGGAAATCAATCACATGTGTTTTAGCTATAACTCGTATTGGAATTGATGGTCTCGAGGCTTCCACTCGATTGGAAGCCATGGACATAACCCAAATAGAAACTGATAAAAATAAAAGAAGCGTAGATAGCTTCATTCAATTCCCTATTGACCCTCTATATGAGACAGTGCTAACCAATTAAAGTTCTCTAATCACCAAATGTAACCGGAACAAACTCTTTCCGTCGCATTCTAAAAACAAATTTAGCCCTATACTAACTGCAAATTATATTCCTACCAACTTTATGGAAGAATGAGCTTTGTAGATACTATTTATCTGAATCAATAACACTGTGAATTTCTCTAGATAAGCAGCGTTCGACAAGTTGCCTCCGTCTACAGCTCTAATTCCTTGAATCAGTTCCGCTAATTGCATAACCCTGTTTTTTGCATACTCGTCCTCGCTACAAACGATCACGTCAGAATTTAACGGCCTATCGTGGAGTAGTAATTCGACAGCGCTCACTGTGTGGAACGCTCCAACAACTTTGGATTGAGGAAGCAACACCTGAGCCTGTTCGGCAGCAGAACCATCATCTACTTCAATAGAGGAAATTTCCTTCCCGCAGAATCTCATCGGGACCGACACATCAACAACTATTTTCCCTTCTAGTTCAGCCTCCAAAGAAGTTAATACGGATGCATGAACATCGAAGGGTATTGTTAAGAAAATAATGTCTGCTTCTCGAGCTGCGTCTGAGTTTAATCCGCCGTGAATTTTCCCGCTCTGGGAGTGCTTAGCAATTTCAGCAACCACCGTATCAGAACGGTTTGCATCTCTTGATCCTACAAAAACATCTTCCCCGCCTAAAGCAAAGCGAAGGGCCAAACCTTTTCCTTCAGGACCAGTACCCCCAACAAATCCTATCATCTTTGAATGCCTTCCCATTTACACATGTAAGTAAATTCAAGTCCTAATCGTCAGACCTTACTTCCGATTCTACGGTTATGCCATCACCACTACCAAATAATTCCCATGGGCGAAAAGACTCTACAAAGCTTTTCGCTTCATCCACGTTTGGAATACCTCTCATCGCTCTTCCGGGATCATATCCAAATGTTTTGGCAAATGCATCATATCCATTTTTGGTAAGCCTGACTCCACCTATTTCAATTACTTCATTTTCACCTTCTTTTACACATACTAGACGTTGACCATTTTTACGTTCTTTCCAATACACTTCCATATCTCAATCCTCCTAAACAAATACTATGCAAGCTCTGTTTTGTTTTTCCAACACGTCGATTCGTTTCCAATATTATAATATCCAGCGAATTCAACATATACTATTCGATACTAAACCTTAGCGTTTGATATAGCAGGTTTGCGTGTAATTCAGTCATTTACTACAATAGGCCCCCAGTTCACACAATATGGAGACACTATATGAATGAACCAAATTCTACACAAATTAGAAATATCGTCCTTCTTTCACACACTGGTGCCGGCAAGACAATGCTCGCAGAATCAATGTTAAATGCAGCTGGAGTATCGACCCGTATGGGAAGCGTAGAAGACGGAACAACTGTGTCTGACTACGAACCCGAGGAGTCTAAGAGAGGATCATCTATACAGTTATCTGTATTGAGATGTCCTTGGAGATCCAACCGATTCAATCTTCTAGACACTCCAGGATATGCTGATTTTCGAGGTGAGGTACTCTCTGGAGCCAGGGTTGCAGATTCAGCTTTAATAATTGTATCGGCTCCTTCGTCAGTTGAAGTAGGAACTCAACAAATGTGGAAAATCGCCGACCAGCATGATCTGCCTAGAATAGTTTATGTTAGCAAAATGGACAGAGAAAATGCTGACTTCCAAAAAGTGGTAGATGATTTGACAGAACGCTTTGGGAGACAATGCGTTCCTCTTACAGTCCCTATAGGCTCAGAAGACAACTTCTCAGGGGTTATTGACCTTTTGGATTCAAAAGCTCAAGTGCCTGACACTCTTCAGTCATCAATCGAGTCCTTCAGAGAACTTTTAACGGAGGCGATCGCTGAATCTGATGACGAATTAGCTACAAAATATCTGGAAGGAGAGACATTAACAGACGACGAACTGAAACAAGGCTTGAAAACAGGAATAGCCACTGGAAACATAGTGCCCATCCTATCAGGTGACTCTCAATCTAAAAAAGGGATTAATGAACTAATGGATGCACTGTCAGAATATATGCCGTCTGGTGAATCAGGGACCGTCGCATCAGACAAGTCAGGGGAATCCATTGAGATTAAAGGTGACGGTAAATCTAACCTCGCAGCACTCGTATTCAAAACCACCGCTGACCCATTTGTGGGAAAGCTGTCCTATTTTCGGGTATATAGCGGTACCTTAAAAAGTGATTCTCAAATCTGGAATAGTAACACCGAGGAGTCTGAAAGAATTGGTCAAATTTTCCACATAACGGGTAAAACCCAAGAACCAGCAACCTCTTTATCTTCAGGGGACATAGGCGCCGTCCCGAAGCTAAATTCAGTACTGACAGGACATTCAATCAGTGATAAGGAATCAGATATAACTATAGATGGATTTACATTCCCCTCCCCTGTTTACAGCAGGGCAGTATACCCTAAATCCAAGGCTGATGTAGATAAGATGACTACATCCCTTGCTCGAATTGTTGAGGAAGATCCTAGCATTTCTCTGGAACGAGAACCCAACACACTAGAAATGCTTATGGGAGGATTGGGAGATACTCACGTAGATGTAACGGTTGAAAAAATCAAACGTAAATTTGGAGTTGATTTAGAGTTGTCTTTACCAAAAGTACCTTACATGGAGACAATTTCCAAATCAGCTACTGTTGAATACAAACATAAGAAGCAATCTGGAGGACATGGCCAATATGGACACGTATACCTCTCACTAGAACCGCTTCCACGGGGATCAGAATTCGAATTTGCATCAGCAGTTGTTGGAGGATCAGTGCCAAAAGAATACATTCCTTCTGTTGAAAAAGGTGTAAATAAAGCTCTTTCTGAAGGCTCAGTTGCAGGCTTCCCAATAGTTGACATGAAAGCAACTTTAGTGGATGGCAGTTTCCATCCAGTAGATTCATCGGGGATGTCTTTTGAGATTGCAGGCATGCACGCAATAGGAAGAGGTGTGCTGGAAGCAGGTCCAATATTACTAGAGCCAATTATGCATATCACTGTAAGCGTTCCAGACGAATACACTGGAGAAATAGCTGGGGATCTGAATGGTAAGAGAGCTCGCATACAGAGTATGGCGCCACTAGGAGACGGAACAACTGTCATAGAGGGAACGGTTCCCCAAGCTGAGGTATTAACTTATTCCACTACGCTACGGTCCCAAACTCAGGGAATCGGATCATTCACAACTAAGTTTGATCATTACGAAGAAGTACCTGCGCACCTAGTTGATAAGTTAGTTCAGGCTATAAAGTCGATAGATGAATAAACATCATAATATTACAGGATTTCTTCACTCGTCTTTTGGCCAAATTGTTTCATAATTCCTACCTATAATAGCCGACGCTATTTCCGATGCCTCTAATTCACTTAGTTCATCCAAAATGGCCTCACAAGCATCAACCGCAGCATGGTGCCCGCTCTTTTCGAACCTGTCAACTATTCTCTGCCATACACCATGATTTACTAACCCTTCTATTGATCTAACCCATGGTATAAGAGTTAGATTATGCACCCGTGGGAAACTTGGCCTCATCCGCCTGATACTTCTAAGCCGTTCTTCCGGAGAATCAGCCATGCCTGATAAGTTAACCAGAGGACCGTGTGTTTCATTGGCCCTAGTATCAATTACTACAGCCTTCCACAGCATAGGGAAATATAGCGAAATCACCTCTGCCGAATCAATACTCATAAGTATGTCATCTAATTCTAAAGCGAAATCATCATCCATTAGCATTCAATCCGTTCTTAAATTTAAATGAGTTCCTTAATTTTATCTATGAAAGCAGGCAATACTTTCTCCCAGTCCCCGACAACACCAAAACTGGCAGTTTTGAAAATATTAGCATCCCCGTCTTTGTTTATAGCGACAACATCTTTTGCCCCTGAACATCCAGCCATGTGCTGGCTGGCACCTGAAATACCTACCGTAATATAAAGATCAGGGGTGACCGTTTTCCCAGTCAAACCTATTTGATAACTGTGTTCAAGCCAACCCGCGTCGCATACCGCTCTGGAAGCACCTACAGCGCCTCCAAGCATATCCGCTAATTGTTGTAATTGTTCAAAAGGTTCTGGCCCACCCAGTCCCCTACCGCCAGCAACAATTACTGATGCCTCTTCAAGGCTAACTCCTTCTGATTTACGATTCACAATTTCCAGACGCTTTATTTTCACCATATCCGGATCAATGTCATATTCGAGTTCAGATACTTCTCCATGGCGAGAACTGTCAGCAGAAATCGGGTCATACAATTTACTTCTCAATATTATTATTTGTGGATCTCGGGGCGGAAACCTAAGTTTTGCAACAGCGTTACCACCATAAACCGGCCTATGTACCACAATTCGATTAGTACCCTGTTCTACGAGCATAGATATGGAATCTTGAGCAAGTACCACGTTTAATCTGAATGATAATCTGGGACCCAATTCTGAACCAAACCGAGTTTTTGGAAATAAAATTATTGTAGGTTGAATGTCTCTACAAAATTTTTCCAGAGAACCCAGTTGTACTTCCGAACTCCCATCATCCAGATATTGGGACCGCAATAGATATACTTTATCTGCGCCGATCTCTATTGCTTGTTGAGAGACACTTTCAGGTGCAGATCCAAAAACCGCAACTGCTACTGGCAAGCTACAATCATTGCTTAACTGCCTCCCGGCCGCAATCAGTTCACCAGTGGTAACAGAAAGGCTACCGTTACTCCACTCACCCACAACTAAAATATCAGACAAGCCATTCACCTACCACAAAGGGTAATTTCATAAAAGATTCTCCTGCCTCAGCCTTAAAGCAAGATTGCGCCCAGCATCCTCATCATTTTCCCCGTGAATCAATTCGCAAGAACGCTCTGTAACCGGTATAAAAAGATCCAACAATTCGAACGATGGTTCTAATTTAGTCATATTAAGATTCAAATCTTGAATATTCCATATTGTAGGAGATTTTCGACTAGCAGACATTATCCCTCGTAAGGTAGGGTACCTAGGCTCCCCCAATTCGTTACTCACTGTGACTAGGCAGGGTAATGAAGATTGGACAATTTCGTATCCCTCATCTAGGGATGCCTGTATCGATAATAGCTGGTCTACAATCTCAAGTTTTTGCACAACAGGCACACAAGGTATACCTAGTAACTCCGCCACTCCCAAGGGTACATGAGCATTATCCCAATCTGAGGCCTGCCTTCCACATATAACTAAATCGTAGTTACCAATCTTTTTGATCGTTTCAGAGAGAACATATGCTGTAGCAGGTGCATCCAGATTAGATGCTTCAACATCGTCGACTAGTACCAGCTTGTCCACTCCCATAGATAACGGTTTTTTCATTACATCCATTACAAAACCATACCCAATAGAAACAGCTGTAACGGTAACATCGGTATGGTCTTTGATTCTCAATGCAGCCTCAACTGCATTTTCATCAAAACCATTAACTACTGGCGGTATACCATCGGCTGGAACAACTTGTTTGCTGAGTGGATCAATTTTGAACGCTGAAACAGGAGTCTCCGGATCGACAACCTGCTTCACACAAACAACTACATTCAGCGCCAACGATATCCCCCTGGGAAATTACAGATTTGATACCTGGACTGCAATCATGCCATATCCTGACCATGGAGGCAGGATTGTCGATATGCAGACAATCCGAATATAGCACCCGAATATTATCAGTGTCAACGTGGTAAAAGTAGGCTGATTGATACTGTTATGAAAATCAGTGAGAATGAATCTATCGCCTCGACCTCACTGTTGGTATAGTGAACACATCGGACCAAAATTACTAACTATCTTAACCGTTCAATAAATTATTCATACTATATGCCCAAAATCACTGACATTTGTAATCAATCCCCTGATCGGGCATTGGTGATATGCGACTTCTCGCCTCCGAGAGGAATATCATCAAAATTACTTGAGCAAGCCGAAATACTCAATGCTGACTGGATTTCAGTCGCCTACAATCCTGGAAAATCTCCTCGTATTTCTTCTCCTCTTGCTGCTCATTGGATCAAAAATAACGTCCGAAAAGATGTCATTTTCACCATTGCTACTAGAGATATGAATAAACTTGCCATCCAAAGCCTATTAATGGGTGCAAGTTTATTAGAATTGGACAACGTAATTGTGGTCCAAGGAGATAAATTTACCAGACAGGAACTTGATTCCATTCAATTAGTCAACGACTACAGTTCCACTCAACTCATCTCTAGCATCAAATCACTAAATGAGGGTAAAGATTTTAGAGGTTATCAGATTCAGCCTTCCAGCAATTTTTGTATTGGTGCTTCAGTAGAATTGGGGAATGACATGGGGAAAGAAGCCCAGCTTACCAAGAAAAAGATAGATACCGGTGCTGATTTCTTGATAACACAACCAACTTTTGACTACGACAGGCCATCCGAATTTATTCGAGCATACGAATCAGCAAATAAAGAGACTCTAAAAGTCCCTTTATTCATAGGCATTCAAATAATGGTTCAAGATGGAGTAACATTTGGCCCCATACCAAATTGGGTTACCGAATCAATATCACAGGGATATTCCGGAGATTCCATAGCTCTAAAAATAATATCTCAGCATATGCAAGAAGGTTTCAGGCACTTTTACCTGATCCCTGGTATTCACAAAGGTGGTAGACGTGACTACACATCTGCCAAAAAAGTGATCGATTTCATTAATAGTATCGAAAAATAATCTTTTTGACTTAGTCAACATAGCAAAGATATAATCATCGCCGAATTAAATTTTATGGGGAATTGTGTATTTTGGCTAATGAAACTGGCAAACGTTATTCCTGCTCACAGTGCGGCTCTCAATTCGTAGTTACAAAAGGTGGCGATGGCACTATAATATGTTGTGATGAACCTGTGATCAAGAAAGCATGATCTGTATATTGTCTACAGTGAGGTTCCATGGCAAATCAACTCGGTAGAAGATATCGGTGCGAGCAATGCGGCACAACTATTTTGTGTACCAAGGCAGGTACAGGAACAGTGCAGTGCCACGAAAACGATATGGAAGTTCAAGAACCGAGAAAACTCCCGTCGTCCGACTGAATTCTAACTAAATTCCCAACTTACTGACTACGGCTTCATGTTGTTCATCAGCATGATATGAGCTTCTGACCAACGGGCCTGAGGCCACGTGACTGAAACCTAAAGACTCTCCCTCTTGCCTTAACTGGTCAAACTCTTCCGGTGTGTACCACTTCGATAGCGGGACATGCTTATCCGAAGGTCTTAAATATTGACCAATTGTTAGCAAATCACACTGTGAAGAACGCAAATCACGCATGGTTTCGATAATTTCTTTCCAAGTTTCTCCTAAACCAACCATCATCCCACTCTTTGTCACACTCTCTGGAGCCATATCTTTCGCGCGTGACAACAAGTCAAGAGACTGTTTGTAGTCACCCTTGTGTCTAACTTTCGGAAACACTCTACTCACCGTTTCTATATTATGATTAAGAGTGTTTGGTGAAGCATCCACAACGGTTTTAAGTGCATCCCAATTTCCACAGAAATCGGGTATTAACACCTCAATTTTACATTCTGGAATTCTTTTTCTGATTTGCGTTATACACTGTGCAAATATATAAGCCCCTCCATCCTGTAATTCATCTCGATTGACAGATGTTATTACAACATATTTCAGATCCATACGCTCTACAGTGTTAGCCAATCTCGCAGGCTCTTCCAAATCAAGAGTCAGAGGTACTCCAGTATTCACGGCACAGTATGAACATGCCCTTGTGCAAGTGTCGCCAAGTATCATGAATGTGGCTGTCCTGCGTTCCCAGCAGTCCCCTATATTTGGACAATGAGCCTCCTCACACACCGTATGTAACTCATTATCTCTAAACCTATTTCTTAAATCGAGATAGTTCGGCCCGCCCGGTGCTTTTACTTTTAGCCATTCAGGAAGCCGTCTCTGAACTACCATCACTCCTCCACAATATATTCATCGGAAATATAATAACACGTACGGATCCAGATGAATCAGTCATTTTTTTTGTCACTCGAACATCAAACGGCCTAACATTCTAGTGTCAACCAATCGTTTATTTGTATCTCGAAAAGTTTGTTTGACCAAATCCATGATGATTTGACCTCTCTATTGGCATTTGAATATAAAACTACTTTTTACAACCATGCTATGCTAGTTGGCTGAAACCCCTGTCACGATTCAGATTACCCAAATTTAAACATCTCGACTATCTAAAACGGACATATTCAACATTGTTAAATTCTAATGACCAGACAAACACATCTGCAAAACTATACTTGGAATCTATGGGCACCTTGGGAGATACAATTGCTCACTTAGACGGTGAACTTATCAATGTATTCGGGGGAATCCCGGGAGAAGAGGTTACTGCAAAAATAGTAAGGTACCGAAGACGCGGGCAACAAAAAACCTCTGCCATTGTGAGTGAAGTACATGAATCATCACCTCACAGGATATCTGCACCTTGCAATTTCTTTTTAACTTGTACCGGATGTCAATGGCAACACATAGAGTACTCCTATCAATTAATACTGAAGAGAGAAAGTGTTCAGAATGCCTTCAATGACTACCCATCACTTGCTAAAACCCCTATCTCTCCGACCCTCCCCGGATCATCCATTTATGAGTATAGAAATCACGCTAGGTTCACCGTTAGATACCAAGGTACATTGGGATTCGTAAATCGGATTACTAGAAGATTTGTGAAAATCGAACGATGCATGATCATGATTCCCGGAATAAATACTATTCTATCTAAGCTCCAGGGTCTAAGTAATGAAACAAGTCAACTCTCGGTTAGATTCGGAAAAAATACTGATGATTTTCTTATCCAACCATTACTTAACAACCCAGAGATCCAAATCCCCTCAGGCCAAAAACACTATACCGAAAAGTTGGCTGATCGGACTTTCCGAATAGCATCTCCGTCGTTTTTTCAAGTGAATATTGATCAGGCAGAACAATTAGTCAATATAGTTTTGAAACGGATTGATGTTGGTTCAAAAGGTATTTTGGTTGACTGCTTTGCCGGTGTAGGAACTTTTGCAGCTCTTTTGGCGCAACACGTAAGAAAAGTAGTTGCTATAGAGGAATCCCATTCTGCAATTGAAGATGCACAGTACAATTCAAAAGACATACGAAACATCAATTTTGTTCAAGGTAAAGCCGAGGACGTACTTGAAACAATAACGGAAATGCCAGATGGTGTAATTCTTGATCCTCCACGAAGTGGCTGTCATCCCTCAACCTTACAAGCACTAGCAAAACTGGGTCCGGAAAACGTTGTTTACGTATCATGCGACCCTAGCTCTCTGGCAAGAGATTTGGACCAGTTGATTAAGCAAGGATATACAGTGTCTTCCGTCGATCCTATTGACATGTTCCCTCAAACACATCATGTAGAATGCGTTGCTTCCCTCAAACTCCAAGGCGCGAAGAAGTAGAATGAATGGCCAAAGACAAATAATACTGGCATCCAAATCTCCACGCAGGCGTAGTTTGGTGAAACAACTGAACATCGATGCAGTGTATGCTGATACCACTCTAATAGAATCAGCTCCGAAAGCGCTAGAAGACCCGGAAAACTACGTTCTGAGACTTGCAGTTGACAAGGTTGACTCGATATCAAGGGATTATCACAAGGCTCTCATAATTGGAGCTGATACGACAGTTGTACTAAGTAATAGGATTATGGGTAAGCCTCGGGATCCTGATGAGGCCTTTGAAATGTTAAATAGCTTACGTGGTAAAACACATCATGTACTGACCGGTCTGACCATACTTGATACTATAACTGGCAAGCACATCGACTCAGTTGTCTCATCTTTGGTCTTGATGAGTGATCTGTCAAACGAATTGATTTCGGACTATATAAAATCAGGGTCTCCAATGGACAAAGCAGGAGCCTACGGTATTCAGGACAATGGCTTCAACCTTGCTACAGTCTTAAATGGATGTTATAACAACGTTGTTGGATTACCACTTTGCACTCTATCTGAAATGCTCCAAGATTTCCGAATAAAACCAAGACTCAATACTCCATCCATGGTTACAATAAATTGCCACGATTGTCCCCTTAACGAGGCGTACATAGAATGAGCTTCTTAGGCGTAAGTTATCTTGAAATATTCACCGTGCTGCTGGTCGCATTAGTCTTTTTAGGTCCCGACAAGATGATTGAAGCCGGTAAGAAACTCGGCAAGACTTTGAAAGACATTCGGAAAATTGCCTCTGAATTGCCCTCATTGGAAGATATTCAGCAGCCTGACACATTGACAAAAGAATTCAATGATCATGAATCAAAATCGGAAAACTCTGAGAATTCTCATCCTAATAATGATTCCACTAACAACCTACCTGAACCGGATGGACCCGTTGCCTTCAGGAGAACTAAGGAACAATCCCAACCACTCGAAAATGAAAATATAGAAGACGATTCAAATGCCGAGAGCAATCTTGACAGGTAGAGATTTATCTATAAGGGAACACCTATTGGAGTTTCGAAAACGGCTTACCCGGTCAGCTTTGGTCGTTTTGTTAACCACTGGGATTGCGTTCGCATTTCATAAGCAAGTATTGGAGTTATTGATGAAACCTGCCCAAGGTTTCAACGTGATGGGAGGTAAGCCCATCTATATAGATCTTACCGAGTTGATAGGCACAGCGATGAAATCTTCACTGTTGGTGGGTATATTCGCGTCTTTACCTTTCGTCCTGTACCAAATCGTAATGTTCGTAGCCCCTGGTCTCACGGGACGCGAAAAACGCTATCTCTATTCTCTAATGCCAGCCACTCTAATCTCATTTGTTTTGGGTGCAGCATTCGGCTATTTCGTTCTGTTTCCTCCAGCCGTCAAATTCCTACTTAGTTTCGGCCAAGAACTTGCGACTCCTCAGATACGAATTGGCAGTTACATAAGCTTAATGTTGTCACTGTTATTTTGGATGGGGATAGTGTTCCAAACTCCAGTAATTCTTTTTTTCCTATCTAAAATCGGAATCGTCACTCCTGAATTCCTGGCTAAACAGCGAAGGTACGCTATAGTCATAGCATTTGTACTAGGAGCCGCGATTACTCCAACTTTCGATCCTGTAAACCAATCTATCGTAGCCATTCCAATCATCCTCCTTTACGAGCTTGGAATATGGCTTGCTCGGATCGGTAGGTTGGGCAAAAATAAGTCTCTGAAGAGGCAAAACGGAGAATAGTTACAACACCGTAAAAAGCAAACCCTTGGATGTTAAACCAAGGGTTATACATTTAATTTTTATTAATTTTCATAAAATCAGGAAGAAGAATTTTCCTTTGTTTCGGAGGAATTATGCTCTTCTTGTAGTTCGGTCTTATCGGAAACGCTACTCTTAAACTGACGTATGGCCTTTCCTAAAGCTCCACCTATTTCCGGCAAGCGACCAACTCCAAATATGATCATCACTATGACCAGAATCAATATAAGTTCAGGTCCCCTGATACCACCGAGGAATCCCATAACTTGCCCTCCAGCTCTTAATAGACTATCCACAATCATAGCCTTTGAAGGATACTCAGTCAACGATTAAGATTACCGAAACCTGTACAAAGGATCTTCACAAAGGCAATTATCAAGATTCCGTTCAGACATTTTGAAAAGAATATACTCACTCGGGAATTCTAGATTATTGTAAATGTACAAGGTTAAGTATAATGATTGTATAAACACATACCTCTTACCAAGATTGGGACTAAGCAACTTGAATGAAGAATATTCTGATTTCCAAGCCCATAACTCCATAAATAGACCTGCGAGTTCATCATGGTTTGTGATTTGCCTGATAGCATGCGGTGTAATCACCGGAATAACATTAGGTATTTTATTAGCAAGTGTTGTAAATAAAGAATCCCTGCCACCCGCGCTATTCGACGAAAACATGGTTTCCGATATTTTTGCACGTACCAGTCCTTCAGTAGTAGAACTTGACGTAGGTCAATCAAATTCCTCTGCCAGCGGAGCTGGTTCTGGTTTTTTTATCGATACAAAGGGTCATATAGTTACCAATCACCACGTAGTCAGGGATGCTGACAGAATAGAAGTGAAACTACACGATGGGAGAATATTTCAAGCAGAAAAACTCGGACATAGTCCAGCAGATGATCTCGCTGTTTTGAAAATAATCTCTGATGAAAAACTTGTTACAACCGCACTAAATTTGGCAAACTCTGACGATGTCCTCCCTGGTCAAATGGCAATCGCCATAGGAAGTCCATTCCGAAACTTCAACTCAATTACCGTGGGCGTTGTAAGTGGCAGGGGAAGAGCACCTATAAGTACTTTATCCCGCCCCATACCCGATATGATCCAGACAGACGCACCGCTCAACTCAGGAAATTCTGGGGGCCCTCTATTAAATTCCCGTGGTGAAGTCATAGGTATAAATTCAGCAGTCAAATCATTACCTTACGACGGATTCGAGGAATTCCGAATAGGCTTTGCAGTACCAAGCAATACGCTATTAACCATTCTTCCTAAGCTTCTCATTTCTGATGAAGTGCGTAGACCTTGGCTTGGAATCAGTAGTAGACCAATACCTAATGCCCAGAGAGTTGAGCTTGGTATTCCCGAAGGCGTAGCGATACTGTCAGTATTCACTGATAGTCCTGCTTATTCAGTTGGCCTCCAGCCTTTTCGTTCCGTGTTGGGGGAAATTCAAGGAGACGTAATAACTGCTGTAGATGGCCGCTCAGTATCATCAATAGACCAAATTGTAAGCTACTTCAATGAGTTAAATCCTGGCGACACTATCACGCTATCAATATATAGAAATCTAGAGTACGTTAACATAGAAGCTACCCTTGCTCCGTGGCCCGACTCATAAATGTTTAATCACAGAGGAATTCATGGCTAATAGAGTTGGTAAGGTTGTAATAATCGGCGGAGGAGTTGTAGGTCTCTCTGCAGCTTATTTTCTGGCGCAGCAAGGTGTTACCAGTACAGTTGTAGAACGTGACACTGTGGCTAGCCATTCTTCAGGATTTGCATACGGCGGCTTAAGCTCAATTTCAATATCTCCCCTAGAGCGCCCACTCGAAGTGATTGCAAATGATGGTATGAATATCCATCGGTATATGGGTTCAATGCTTGAGAAAAAAACAAGGATAAACACCGGGTATGGCAAAAAATCACTACTATCACTGGTATTTGACGAATCGAGCATCCCAACCATCCAAGAACATGTCAAACAAAGACAATCGCATCCTGACTATACTGTGACTTTGTTAAGTCCTAAAGAAACGCGAAATCTTGAGCCCAGGGTGTCAGAAAATATCAAAGCAGCGGTATTGATCGAAGGTTCGGCAGAAGTAGATCCTCTCAAATTCAACTTAGCTTTGGCAAAATTGATCGAAGGAATGGGAACAAGAATAATACAAGGCACAGTTACTAACGTTGCTGTTGATAATGGCAGGGTGTCTGGTGTGGTAATCGACAACCAAATACTCCACTGTGACCACCTAGTTATTGCAATGGGACCTTGGAGCACTTGGGTAGGTGAATGGTTGGGATTTGAAGTTAAAGTGACTCCGTTAAAAGGTCAGATCGTACGACTAAAAGTTTCGGGAGATCCCATAAGATATTCTGTAGGCTGGGACGGCAACTATGCGTCTACTAAACCTGACGGCTTAGTGTGGGCTGGTACAACAGAAGAATGGGTTGGATTTGATGAAACTCCAACCCAATCAGGCCGGGAAGATATCACTAGATCCTTGCTCAAAATGATGCCCTATATCGAAAATGCCCAATTGGTACAACATACAGCATGCTTGAGACCAGTAACTCCTGATAGGCTCCCAATACTCGGGTATGCTCCAAACGTTAGAGGAATATTTCTAGCCACGGGTGCTGAAAGAAAGGGTATTGTTCTGGGTCCTTCAATGGGTAGAATTACTGCTGATATGATCATCAATGAATCATCCAATATACCCATCGATCCATTCTCGCCAACCAGATTCAATTCATGATCTGAATACTTGTATCGTTGCCGATAATTCGATGGTGCATAGTAATATTAAACCAAATAAATGGTACCGCTATTAATCTACGTTGGATTCATTTTTATAATTCAACAATTTGATCAATCCGTAAGTGTATCTGGTAAAATCCATGCTTTCACCTGCAATATCACCCAGTTCCAGAACAGCACCTATGATCGCTTCATATTCCATACCTTCATTCTTCTCTCTGTCTTGCAGCGTGGAGGTCTTATGATCCCCCACTTTAGCAATCCCCGCCAGTCGCTGATCCACTGTAATAGGAACTTTTTTTATAAAATATTCCGCCACTGCATTCGCCTCTTCCATTACATGACGAATCCCAATAATTAATTGCTCCTCTGTGGATATTTCATGCAAATTAGCCAAAGTGAGAGAACTGACAGGATTAAATGCAATATTACCAAGAAGTTTTGCCCACATTTCAGCCCGAATGTCACTTTTTATCGGACTTCTCAATCCAGACTCACTCAGTGCTTTGGATAAACGTCTAACCCTCTCTGTTGTCTTACCGTCTGGTTCTCCGACAGAAAGCTTGTTACCTTCAATATGAGTTACGTTGTTGAGTCCATTTTGGATCACGGCTGGAAAAACTATGGAACCAATAATTCTCTCCATTGGAATTAGCTTGGTAATCAAGCCATCTGGATCTATGCTTTTAATTCGTCTCCCTTCATGTGGGCTGCCTTCTTTATA
>CAZMZE010000034.1:0-71384 GCA_964570875.1 uncultured Dehalococcoidia bacterium | reverse complement strand
GGGGAGGGTCGAACTCCCCGTCCAGAAGACACTCCGCTAGGATATACTACAGGCTTATCTGGTATTTAAGTCTCGCCCCCGGCAATACTCACCAGCAAAGGCTCACCAGGAGCCAGCCGATATTTCTTTGACCCACACGTATCGGCATCAGTCGGGTCGCACCTCGAATTGCGTCGCCCAGTCGCCTCCTTCGAGGAGAGGAGTCGGTGGACGTAGCCGCCTTAAGCGGCTAGTGCTAGCTCTTTGTTGTTGCCAGCTAAAATTTTGCCACCTTTTAACGCGGTGCGATGGCTGCCTCGGCCTGCAATCCTGCGGAAACACCCCCTGTCGAACCCGCGCGTCCCCAGAGTTATTGTAATTATAACATTTCATAACGCTACAAACTAGTGGGCGACGCCTGCATAGACTACTGGAAGAGGGGTTTATGAGGTCACAAAATCCTAGTCACACCTATCAAAACCGCCACTAACACAACTATCACCATAGCTGTCCAGCGAACTGCACGGTCCTTGGTTTTGTGAGACCTCCGCTCAGATTCTCTTTTGCGCCTGCGTCGGGAACTCAAGATGTAAATACTCCCTGAAATTACGAAAATCCCACAACGTTTTTACAAGAAAACAGTTCAAAAAAGATCAGTTATAAAATATCATTCTTTATCTTCGGTACCACTGGGTGCACTGGGCTTCAAATCCCATTGCCAATCTATTCCTTCAGTTTTTTGAGGCTTCACAACGGAACCTTTTTTAAGGACGTGAAGACCGTAATCAACTACATCCTCAGCGCACACCTGGCAGTAGCCATAGTCTTTTTCCAACCTGTCTTTTATCGCTTTACGCTGGCGATCCCACTCAACACGCTTAGTTTTCCCCATCCTGGGCTTTGTCAACGCCCTCTCTAAAGTGCGACGGTCCGGGAAAAGCCTTGTTTCTATTGCTGTTTGCAATCGGTGTTCAGATGAGTGGTCGTATTCGACATTTCTGGATTTGAGATTCGAGAAATATTTGTTTATCTGGTGTCTGAAATCTGCCCTTCCTTTTTCAACCACACCGCACTGTTTCTCCATATCACGCATGTCTCTCTCATTCCCCTCACGTCCCGAGCAGAATGCTTCTATGTTAACCAAGTAATCATCAAGAAGTTCCTTGGCACTATCCTCAAATCCTTCTTTGTACGCTCTCTGGATATCTCTAACTGCGAGATCCCCGTATTCCTCCACGGTATCCTTCACAAAGCCGATAAACTTCGCATGATTGAACATATCCAAACTTACGTTTTCACTCAGGCCTTCCCAGAGCGCATTAAGTGCTCGCAAAGGAGGAAGGCAAGATATTTCGGGGTCACTGGCCACTCCGCTCAATCTGTTCATCACATACCTGGGAGACAATCCACTCATACCTTCGTTCGGATGTTTCCTCATCATCTGCTTAACATCATCTACTGAGACATGCGATACCACACGACCATCATACGCACGTAATTTATCCAACAGCGACATTCCCTGTCGGTCCGGTGCATCTAATCTTGAAAGCACCGCGTAGGTACTTATTGTAGAAAGGGTCAAAGGAGCCAGATGTGCTCCCTGCGACACGCTAGACGACAGCATCTTCTTATAGATCCGAACTTCGTCCCTTACACGGACATTGTAGGGAACCTGTATAGCTATGATCCTGTCTTTGAGCGCTTCAGAGTGCTCGCTGGACATGAACGTGTCAAAATCCCCCTCATTGGAATGAGCTACTATAGCTTCGTCTGCGTATACAGATCCAAATCGTTCCATCTTAATTAGTTGTTCCTGTGCCAAACCAAGAAGAGTTGTCAGTAGATGCTTGTCTGCTTTAAATATCTCTCCGAATTCAACCATGCCGCGGTTGGCTACGTTAAATTCCCCATCCATACGGAAGGCTTTTCCGGCGACTGTCAGCCGGTCTCCTTCTAGCTGGTTTGTATCAATGCTTCCAACCAAAAGAGAAGCATCGGAAGGATTTGGATTGGTAGCTATATAGAAACCTATACCAATAGCTTCTTGTTCAGAAAAAACAACTCTAGTTATCGGCATATCTGCAATTTTGCCCTGGTATTTTGAATGCAATATGTACCTGCATTTAGGGCATAGGTCCCCTTCAATATGAATCCCGTGCTGTTCTTTTATCGCGGGACGCATTTCATGAGGAATCAGGTGAAGTGGTTCCTCCTGCATGGGGCAGCCTTTAATGGCGTATACAGTACCCTGTTCACTTTGGGTATAGTCTTGCAGCGCTTTTTTCAGCAGGGCGACTATGGTCGACTTACCACTGGCAGGGGGACCCAAAAGCAAAAGAATACGTTTACGGATTTCGAGTCTGTTGGCCGCTGATGCAAAATATTGAACGGTGCGTTCAAGTTTATCCTCAAGACCAAATATTTCGTCATCGAATAATTTGTAAACAGGCTCGCCTAAAGGAGATTCTTCTACCCCTGCGGCTATAATAGAATCATAAATGAGTTTATGGGACAGTCTCGGAATCTGAGGATCATCGGTCACCAGTCGCAGGTAATTCTCGAATGTTCCTTCCCACTCATTCTGCCCGGCAACTCGTACACTCTCTGCCAGTATCTCTCGGACTGATTGCTTACTCGTCATTAATCACTCTTGCTCTACTTCCTTAAAAGACCATAACGGGGCCATAACTACCCCGTTATTCAGGTACAAAGTAGCCCTTTGATTAGAATCAACTATTCCTAAAGAAGATTAATTGGATTGCACTACAGTAGTTACAATTCCGAGTCCTAGTATCATCAATCCTACTGAACCTACCAACGTGAACCATCCAGATACCAGGCGTAGCACCACAAACGGTATAGCATGATAGAAGAAAGTTACGCCAGAGATAAGGGCCAGTATGAGAGAAGCTGCAGACATGGTGATCGTTACAGCATTACCATAATCGTCGTACAGTTCCCCTGCAAAAAAGACCAGTGCCACTGCGCTAACTACGGCTGGAATAGCCGCATAAAATCCGATTGCTCTCTCATCGTAGTCCCAGATCGCTTGCGCGGCCACACCAATACCATATCCGGACCATACTATGATCAGAATCTTCATTAACGTAGTCTGGGCCAACCCATCTGCACCTGTATTAGTTAAAACTAAAGGCGCGAACGTAATTGTAATCAGGGATGTAAGAGCAAGTGCTCCGATATAAATCCCTACTGTCCTGCCGTCCGGATAAAGTCCCAATATGTACCACGAATGACAAAAGAGCGCACCCGCTATCAAAATAAGTGCTACGGCTTCCATCTCTCCTCCTTTTTGTTACCATCGCCTGAAATTCCTGGAGCCGAATTCATATTGCAACTTCCAGAATTTAATTTGACTATACTAAGTTAAAATTTGCCACAGGCATGGAAGAATGTCTAGGCTAACGAAGTTCTCCAATATTTACTTTTTGTAAACATAAGCCGATTGACAGTTCAATCGGTATTTATTTACGATCTACCTCTGAGTTACTCGAATGCAACTCTTTCCAGATAAATTTACCACATTCGAAGAATCTATACATCCATGGGCAGAAAATATAAGAAAGAAATTGAAGAAATACTGAAGGAATCAGGGGTTAGTGCTCCCAAAACCAAAAGGAACTCCGTTACCCCTTTGACCTTATTGAAAAGATTTGTTACTCATCCGGTTCAAAGCATTTTCACCGGTGCTTCAAAAAGCCAGTTGGCTTTGGCCGGCCTGGCAATACTACTCGTGTTCCTGCTTTTCCAGTCATTAATTTCATGGGCCCTCCCAATTGCCGGCGTAGTACTAGCACTGATCTTACTAGTAGTTTACTCCAAATCATGGTCAAAGCCTGAACAAAATTACGAAAAGAGATGGAGAGGCGAGCCGATTGATGACGGAAGAAAACCGTCTATATGGGAAAGACTTAAGGGCAAATCAGACCGAGATTAAACTCAATTGACAACACAAAAAAAACAGGGGCTTATTCTCAAAACGGAATAAGCCCCTGTTTTTTTATTTACTCGATATATCTAGACTGAGCACTCACCTTCACCGCGTTCAAGCTTGTAAATAATGGTCTTGTCCCAGTCCATGTACTGTTCAATCGTGTCTCTTCCTAATTCCGGCAGATCCTTAAAGTCTGCAAGTAACGGCTCAAATGTCTCAGGTCCTACACGAGCCACGTAATCTTTGAAGGGCTCACCTTCGTTTCTGTTTTTCTGATAATGACCCATCACCACCTTAAGAGCTTCCGGGACTCTTTTGGCCGGAACTTTAGTCTTCACTCGAAGACCAATCCGGGTATCTCCATCTTCATAACTGCCCCCAAGGAACATTTCATATGCAGGAACCTGTCCTCCGGGCGCCTTGGCTGCCGCCCCATGGAAACCAATATCCGCAATATGATGCTGTCCGCAACCATTAGGACAACCACTCATTTTCACATGCATCTTCCTGATCAATGGATCTGATGAATCGACACCTTCAAGCGCTTCACCTACTACTCTTCCCAACCCCATTGAGGAAGTTATTCCCAGTTTACAGCTGTCGGTGCCGGGACACGAAACAACGTCACTGATTTCATGTGCGCCGGAATCACCGAGGCCAATCTTATTGAGTTCGTCATATAATTCTGACAGAGCTGCTTCAGGTACCCAACGGAAAGTCAGATTCTGTTGCTGGGTAATCCTTGCCCGGCTACCTGCATATTTACGAGACAGTTCAGCAAGCTGAGGGAACTGCTCGGCCTGTATATCACCAAGAGGTAATTTCACAGTGACCGCTTTGTAACCGGCCTGCTTCTGCGATCTCACGTTAGATTCAACCCATTTATCATATTCTCCGCCGTGAGCTTTAACCGAATAATTACCATCCAGAGAGGGTGCGTCCGCTGACTCATCATCCAAGAATAGTAGCGAAGTTGGATCGAAAGACTTTTGTGCCCATTGCTGTTGCATCTCCTCTTCAACCATTCCTCTAAATTCATCCATTCCGATTCTGTCTATGAAAAATTTTATGCGGGCCTTCATTTTGTTCTTACGCAACTCGTCAGATCGATGGAAAACTCTTATTGCAGCTTCTGTATACTTCAAGTATTCCTCTACCGGCACAAATTCGGCAAGAGTAGGCGCAATCCGAGGCATTATAGAAGTGCCGCCGCCTGTCAGAAGCTTAAATCCCTTCTTACCATCAACCACTTTGGGAATAAATCCCATGTCGTGTATGGCGGTTATTGAACAATCTCGTTCGCAACCCGAAAAGGCTGTTTTCCATTTACGCGGTAGGGCCTGTGTGAACGGATGTCTCACAAAATACCTAGAATAAGCCGCAGCATAGGGAGTTACATCAAATGGCTCATCTGCACAGACACCTGCCATATCGCAACCAGTTACATTTCTAACGGTATTTCCACAGGCTTCTCTGGTAGATAGACCTACATCCGCAAGAACCCTCATAAACGCTGCTGTGTCAGCTAACGGTATGTGATGATATTGGAAATTTTCTCGAGTGGTAACGTGACCTTTATTCAAAGGAGCATATCTTGCAGCTACCTCACCAAGTGCGTCAAGCTGATCCGCTTTCAGGCCTCCGAAAGGAACCTTGATGCGCATCATTTGAACATCAGCTTGGCGCTGTCCGTACACTCCTTGTTTTAACCTGAAAGATTGGAATGCTATCGGGTCAAATTCCCCCGCCTGAAAACGACTTGCTTCTGACTCGAATTCATCAATCTCCTGGGGCAATATATCTATAATGCCCTCGACTCTTGGTTTCCAATCGGCCTGTGTCATTGTCGTTCTCCTGCAATCTGGTTTTTGAAGGAACTTACGCTAATGTCAATTCTACTCGGGATTCAACTCTAACAACCCATGATTCTCATGTCAATCAAATAGGGAGTAGCAACATTGTAGATATAAAATGTCTGAGATGTGATATCAAGTCAAATTTTAGCGTTGTTAAGATATAATCCTATATGGATAGTCATGTACAAAAATCAAAATAAAATTACTACCAATATTCCTAGATACATATTGGCGATTGGCTTAGGAACTGTCCCGTTAATTGCTGTTTATTTTGTCGCGATATCGGGCGATGCAGGCAACGGAATAGTCAGCATTGTTGAACAATTCCAATCGAGTTTGATTAGAATTCTGGACAACTTTGCTACTAATCTTCAATTTGGATTCGCCTTTGCAGCAGGGATGGTGGCAACGATAAATCCATGTGGATTTCCGATGTTACCGGCCTATCTAGGTCTTTATGTAGGCAATGTTGCAAAACAAGACACTTCAGTCACCGTAAGCCGGCTAATAAGAGGCTTCATAGTCGGATCAACTGTGACTTTCGGAATGGTTTTCTTGTTTGGCATAGCAGGACTGGTTATTAGCGGAGGTTTCGGCACAATCATTGACATTATGCCGTGGGCGGGCCTAGTCGTGGGAATATGTATATCGCTAATTGGCGGCCTGATGTTTAGCGGCACTTCCATATACAGCAATTTTGCCGATAGAACTGCGTCAAAAATAGGGGCTGGCAATCGTCTTAGTATAAAAGGATATTTTCTTTTTGGAATAAGCTACGGTGTTGCTTCGCTTAGTTGTACGCTTCCAATCTTTATCGCAGTCACAGGAATAAGCTTAACGTCAAAAAGCTTCTTAGAATCAGTAATTCAATTCTTATTCTACGCACTGGGAATGGGATCTATAATTATCCCACTTACCTTAGCAGTTGCCGTATTCAAAGGCACGGTAGAAAGATTTTTACAACGGGCAATCCCATACATGCAACGGATCAGTGCAATACTTTTAATATCTGCAGGGACATACATAGTATTCTACTGGCTAACCCTTGGTAAATTAATTTGATTACAAAAGGCTAATTCAAACTTCCTCAGCGACCGAATTCCTGAGAATACCCACTCCTTCTACTTCGATCTCAACAGTGTCTCCAGGATTTATATCTTCGGGTTCTCCCGGAGTCCCTGTCATTATTATGTCCCCTACTTCAAGTGTCATAACACTACTTACAAATTCTATTATGGTAGGTACATCATGGATTAAATCAGATGTGCTCGCATCCTGCACTGTACGTCCATTTATACGGGCTGATAGACCCAAATTGCTGGGATCTAATCCGGTAGCTATGAAAGGACCTATCGGTGCAAAAGTGTCAGAGGATTTTGCCCTCCACCATGAGAGATCACCACGTTGCCACGGCCTTGCACTCACGTCATTCCCACATGTATATCCAAGAATGTAGTTGAGTGCTTCTGACCGCGTGGCCTTTTTGCAAGTCTTGCCTATGACAAGAGTGAGTTCAGCTTCCTCTTGTACGTTTATGTCTTGCTGTCGTGCTTCACGCGGTATCACGATATCTTCATTTGGAGAAATAATTGCTGAGGAAGTTTTAAAAAACGGCTCAGGAACTGCAGGCGGCTTAGCGTCACCCAAATGACTTTTATAATTAAGACCGATCGCAACAATTTTTCTCGGCATAACCGGAGCCAATAGCTTTACTTCATCAAGCTTGAGTGAACAATCAGTAATTTGATACTCCTCGAATGGCGAGGTTGTTATTTGCTGAACGGTGTTTCCTTCAACAACACCGTACGCAACATCTCCGTGAGCTTCATATCTAGCGAATTTCATTAGTTCTCTCCATGTACCATCTTAATTCTTCTATATTATCTCGAAATTGAATCATAGTTCTATCTCAGGAATCTAGTGACCACTCTGCACAAATACATTCTACTGAAGATTTTAGAACCAAGTGATGTATAAATCTACCTCAGGGAAAAATTCACAGTGCCATAACTAGACTCGTATGCATTTATCAACCTTTGAAATCGACTTTTAAACGCTATGGAATTTAATGGTTCAGAAGTCATTATGATCGCATCTTCCCTATTATCACTGTAGTATTTTTTGCGCAGACCTGTTTCCTCAAAACCATACTTAAGATACAAATTTCTGGCTATTGTATTTGAAGGACGAACTTCCAATGTCAAAGTATCTGAACGATCCTTTACTGCCTGATGTAAAGCCGAAATTAACAGGGATTCTCCAACGCCTATTGTCCGCTCACATTCCCTAACTGCAAATGTCACCACGTGAGCATCATCGCCCATGTACCATATGCCAATAAATCCCAATATATACCGAGTTTCAGTACAGGGAATTGCTTCCCGACGACCAATAAAAGGCAGAATTGCTAACATTCTACGTACCCATGACGAATTCATATTAATATCGGCATCAGGACTATCAAGATATTGCGTTTTAATGCCATTACTTTCGCAGGCTACGAGGTAACAGGCTATATTGTTACCCAGTTCCTTTTCAAACGATGTATACGGGAACAGCGTTGGGAATGCCTCTTTTTCTATCCCCGAGGCCTGCTCGATATCTTCAATTCCCATGGGACAAATTTCGAATTGTCTCAATACCCGTTGAGAATTGCTCAATTGGTTTATCAAAAAAACGACTCCCTGTGGAAGACCATCCGTTTCATGAATTGAGTGCCTTGGTCATACGTAAATGCTCTATCCCAACTTCCATAAATGGTTCCCCCTGTGCTATATAACCGTGGTTACCGTAAAACTCTGCTACATAAGACTGGGCATTGACCGTAACGGATTCACATCCAGTTTCACGAGCATGTTGCTCCAACACATTAAGTATTCTGCTGCCAATACCGCTACCTCTTAATTCTGATTGCACTGCCATCCTCCCAATTTTTGCTTCACCTGATGGATCAACAAACATTCGTCCAGTCCCAACAATTTGCCAGGATTTTACCGCTACAGCGTGGCTTGCAACAATATCGAATTGATCCGTCTCTTCTTTAAATGGGACACCTTGTTCTTCTACAAACACCTTGAATCTTAGTTTTTTCGCGCCTTCAAAATCCGAAGGAGTTTGTACTAGTCTGACATCAATATCCTCTGTATTTTGTTGTTTATCTGGCATCAGCCCTCTATGTTGATTATTTAAGCACCTGAGGTTTTAGCTCTGGGTCGTAATCATTTTCAAGTAACACTAATCTTACCTATTGAACTGGACCACTCAGTCCGACAAGAAAATTAATTACTCTGAACTTTGGCTACAAAGTCCAGTTCCAGCCTTAAAGTATCTTCAAGCGTCAATATGAATGGTAAACGCGGCTTTTTGATGTTAAACAAATCGAAATCAATTTCAGTTTTTGCAATTCCCGTCACAATATCTTGTTCGACATCCGCAACAAGACCCCATGTAATCTCTTTTGTGACTCCATGTATGGTCATATCTCCCGTTAAGCTAATGTTGATTGAACCGGCAGTAGGCAACGGGCCCTGCCAGCCTTCCATAGCATTAATTTCAAATACCGCTTCAGGAAATTTATTTGATTCTAGTGCATTTTTTCGTATGTAATTGTCTCTTTTTGGCTCATCACTTTTTAGACTTTTGAGATTAACTACAAATTGTGAATCTTTTGGAATTAATGCCCCTTCAGAGGAAACTCTTATCTGGCCCGTAACAAGCTCCGTTTCACCACTTACATCTTTAGCAGAAATCCATCTGGCGAGTTGCTCCTTAACTATATATCTAGCAACAGAGCCCCTTTGTATATTGATAACAATTTCTGAATGTCCGTCACCTTCCGACACTTCTTGTTCAACTTCTTGTTCAACTTTTGATTCAATCGATGGTTCAATATCTGCAGGTTGAGGAGTAGGGTCAGTACCACAAGCCAATATACAAAGACAAATGAACGTTGCTAACAAAAATTTCTTTATACAAGACATGTTCAATTCCTATCACTAATTGTCAATCAGAAGATGTACCAAAAAAACCATGTGAATGTCAATTTGAACCTAAATAGCTATTAATCTCTCAATCAACTCCAAAACGTGTGCTAAAAACCTCGATTCACAGTCAGTTGCAATCGGCAAAAAACAAGTATATTGTATTTGAAATGGGACTGTAGTTCATCTGGGCGAGCGCTTCAATGCCATCGGGCTATCTATATACAACAAACTAAATACAATAAGTTGTGCATTGGGCATTGTTTTTAAATAAGATGCTCCGAACGGTGTGACGGATCCACTAGATTAATAATAGAGGAGAACTTTAATGAATATTTGTTTCACATCAACTTTTGAGGGAACATTTGATGACTTCAACAATATGATGACTGAAATTCGTGATCAATACCCAGGAATCACAGATGGTACTACTGAAAGTGCTGAACTTCCTTATGACAAGGAAGGATGGTGCAAAGTCGTTACCATTGCAAACGTCATCGACTTTGACAAAATGCAAGAAGCGGTAACTGCTCCATGGGTCGTCGAGTGGGATAAAAAGCACAATAACACTGACGTAATTTACTCGATGGAGAAAATAAATTAATAAAACCCAAATCGTAAATTAACACGATTAAAGTTCAAAATGGGGCTGTAGCTCATCTGGGAGAGAGCTTCAATGGCATTGAAGAGGTACGGGGTTCGAGTCACAGCAGAACAACCATCAATAAGTGTTAGTCACGGGCTCATTACTTTTATAGATTGTGTATTAAATGGGTAGATAAGTTATCCTACTACTAGGATTCAATGTCACAAGAAACTTGGGGGAGGGAAATTGGGAACATACAGAATGTATTCAGATGATAATGGCATATCTCACTGGGAAGAGATCGACTTAGACAGTATGCCTAGTTGGACTCAAGGTATCGACGTAACTCAAATACGCTTCGGTAGCCGTCAACCTGGCATATTGATGGACTGGCATCCTGCCCCACAACGGCAATTTGTAGTTATTTTGTCGGGCCAACTGGAAATTGGTTTTGAAGACGGTACTACAAAGGTGTTCGGACCTGGTGATGCCCGGTTGGTGGAAGACATTACAGGCAAAGGCCACACCACTATTGCTATTGGAAACGAACCCTGTATAACAGCCACCGTAGGACTTAAAAACCAATAGTTTTGATGAACACTACCTGGTGATCCAGTTTATTCCATTCAAAACCAATCGCTGAAATTCCGGTGTTCGAAAACTCAGGGCGTTGTGCCCCAGTAATGTAACAAACACTTTCCCATTACCATATGTTCTGGTCCACCCAAGAGGGAAAGTGCCGGCAGGCATTTCCGTTTCTTGACCTCTCCAGGGGTACGTTCCGGCGACAGATGTTGCTTCCATGAAAACATCGTTGTCAGATCTGAAGTCTATGCCCATATAGAGTTCGTCATTTGTATAGAAGTCACTAATGCCCGCAACTCCTGGATGATCTGAATTATTGATGTTTACCAGAAAAGACTCCTGAGGAGGATGGAAACTCGACTCCATGATCCAGCCTCCACCAGTAATCTTCTGGTACTCAGGCCACGCAGAAACTACACAACCCGATATATGTATGCACAAAAATCCTTTACCACTGTTTATAAAATGCTCTAGTCCATCCTGTTGAGATTTATCAAGAGCCGTTTCTTCAAACCTCAAGGTGTTGAATATGAGGACATCATAAAGATCCATCTCACTTGAATTCGCCAAGATATCTGCTTCCCCATGGACAGTTGTATCGTGACCCGCGCCGTTAAGGAATTGTTCCAACACTGGAGTTGTTTCTTCATATGGATGTCTTCCTCCAGAAATTACAAGAAGCTTCATTACCACACCTCTTAATTTAAATCATTTTTATATTCAAATAACCATCTTTAATCTACTGGCAGGAACTACTAATAAATCAGGATGTTGGTGACCTCTGGCCATCATCCGTATTAGACACGGGCATATTTATTCAATGCATTGGGCTTACCAACCTGGGCAACATAAACATCTCCCCTGGAATCAATCCAGATGCCGTGAGGCCCACCAGTAAACTGCCAAGGCTCTGGCCCCATTGAACACCATGACCCTATCAGTTCTCCATCCAATTTACTCACATATACCTGTCCATTAGATGCTGAATGCATTACATCTGATTCGTCTATAAAAGCCTGGTTGGGGTTGGTAATGGACCATTCATATAAGTACTCCCCATTAACGTCGAATACCTGTATCCGATCATTTTCTCGATCCATAATGTATATCCGGTCGTTCCTATCTATACTTATTCCGTGAGGCAACGCAAACTCTCCCGGTCCTGTCCCAGGCTTGGGGTCGTATCCGAAAATTGCAAAATCATACTCGTGCCAATCGCCTGAACCCCATGATAGTTGCAAATCCCTACCACTGTCGAAACGATGGACCCTGCACTGCCTATAACCGTCAGCTACAAACAAATCTCCACACCCAGGCGCCAGCATGGCTCCCGTTGGCTGATTGAAAGGCCCTCCGGCGATACCCGGCTGTCCCGGAGTACCTATAACCTCGATAAGTTCTCCCCCCAAATTGTAATGCCTTATTACATGGTCAAAACTATCTGCGAGATATATTTCATCATCCGAGCTTATCCATATATGATGAGGGCATCGTAATTTATCGTCGCCAAAGGATCTCAAGAACTTTCCATCTCTGTCGAAAACCATCACCATCCCAGCACGACTATCAAATTCGTAAGCGGTGCGAGTTGCAATATACACCCTGCCTTGTGAATCAGTTGCAACATCGGAAGCTATTCCGGGAATATCAATCTCAGGCCAATTCTCAATGGCTTCATATTGGTAATTTGCTACACCAAGACGTTTCCTCATATTTAACTCCTTGCACTCTGATTGAGATTATACGCCCCAATCTAACACAAAATTTCCGTGCCGTTTCATCAAAGTTGCTAATTTAATTGACAATATTTATTTTGACTGAACCAAGCATGATACTGTAGAGTTACGCACTCCAACATGAATACCAATTCAAACAATCAATATCCCAGCAGCGTTACAATGCCATCCGATTTTCAGGATTTTTGGGATTCTACTATCTTGCAAACTGAGAAAATCCCTCTTGAACCACGTTTAACCAAGGTTCAGCTTTATTCTTCCAGTGAATTAGAAGTTTTTGACGTAAGGTATAAAAGTTATGGGGGACTGGACATAGCCGGCTGGTACGTAAAACCCAGTAACACTAAAAACGCTCTGCCAGGCATACTTCAAGTACCAGGCTACGCAGGAGAACCCGCTCTGCCTACATCAATCGCTGCTAAGGGATACGCTGTATTATCCGTAGCTCCCAGAGGTAAATTACGTAGCAATCAAGTTTTTAATCCAGGTTATCCGGGTCTCTTAACGCACAATATAGAAAATCGTGACCATTACGGTTATCGTGGATTTTACATGGACGCACTGAGAGGTTACGACCTATTAGGGAGTTTACCTGGCGTAGACCATCAACGGTTGGGTGTCTTGGGTTCCAGTCAGGGAGGAGCGTTAAGCCTCTTGGTTTCATCTCTCAGGCCGGATACCGTCAAAGCCGCATCGGCTGGATGTCCTTATCTTTGCTCAATAATGGACGCAACCTTACTAACACGTTCATATCCCTATGAGGAGATCAATGACTATCTGAGATTGTATCCCGATAAACGTGACACCGTCAGCACCGTCCTTAACTACTACGATATCCATAATTTTGTTGATCGCATATTGTGCCCAATCATAGTAAACATCGGGCTAAAAGATGACGTATGTCCTCCAGAGACCGGTTATGCCGTTTATAAAGCCATCGGATCCGATGACAAGAGGCTCTACGAATACGATAACTGCGCACATGATGCAGGTACGGGATTAGGTCATGACAATATAGTCATGGACTTCATGGATAAACACCTTAAATGAGCCCACACAAATGACTAAGCCACCACGAGTATTTCACACTTACTGGAATAAAATAGTTGATGAAGTTGCTGAGCTTTCAGGCAGTACAGTTGAAATCAAAACCCTACCGATGCGATCAAACGAGAACTCCACAGCATATACCGTTCAATTCAAGGGTGTAGGGAATTACCCTCTTTTTGGATACCTCAGTATACCACTTCATGGTGAGCATTTTGCAGGATTGCTGGAAACTCCGTCATACGGAAGCGTGGTTGGCATTCCATCCTATACAAGACGTGCTCAATACGTAGTTCTAGCATTGAGTCACCGAGGGCAACGACTGTCAGACCAACTCTATGCAGCCTCATATCCAGGACTTCTCACAGAAGGTCTACCTAAAGCTGACACATATATATGGAGAAATATCGTTGCAGACTGCTTACGAGCACTTGATGTCTTGAAAAACATAGATTCTGTAGAGACAAATAGGTTAGCTGTTACAGGAAACGATCTTGCATTAATCACAGCCTCTTTCAGGCAAGAAATCAGCACTATTGTTGCAGGTCAGCTATTGTTCAGAGGAACCTCTAAGAGATTGGCCAATCTGGATAGTTATCCACTGAAAGAATTGTCGGATTTCGTGAAATATAATCCAGATCTCAAGGATCAGGCAGAGCAAACTCTTGCACTATTTGACCCAGTGGGATTTGTATCTCGTATCAAAGCCAAAACACTAGTGACTTGTAGTGAAATAGACTTTGAAAGAATAAGAGATTTAGAAAATAAAACAACCCAATCCATCGAAATTAAAGTGGAGTCTGGCCGCGGCTTTTTAGATCGTCAATATAATGAAAATTGGTTGGCCCAGTATTTATAGAAAACCATACTTCTCCAAGCGGCATATAAAGTCAATTAAAATCAAGAAAATTCTTTCCTGAGTATCTCAGCGGCGATCACTTGGTTGCTAAGCTTTTCATATGCCTCTTCCAGCGGCACATCCCAGTACGCACCTGGAGAAAACCCACAGTCAGGATGCATAAAAATGCGATGAGGCTCTATTGACGCAATCACATTCTTGACCCTTCTAACAATTTCATCCGGACTGTCAATTTCATTTTGTTTAGCTTTTACGCATCCTACCCCTACATCAATATTCTCAGGCAAATCCGCAAGCATATTTAAGTCAGCATCATCCGGATCACATAATTCAAACATAACCATATCCAAGTTCATAGATTTAAAATCATTCAACAAAAATGAATATCCGGATTCTCCATTTGGACCCATCGGCCTCTTTCCACAAAGGTGTAATGAGATATGAAGTCCCTCTATTCCTTCAACAGTTCGGTTGAAAGAATCCACTGCTATTTCCTGACGTTCTTCGTAGTCTGATACCTCTGCCTTTTTCGCAGGATCGTAAATACGGCCAAAACTCGTGTCATCAAACCCCACATATCTTATTCCTTCATCACGCAATGCTATGAGTTCTGACCTTAAAACAGGCACGAGCGCCTCAACAAAATCTCTCACCGAAGAGTATGCATTCACTGACCTCTGTGGATCCCATGTCACGTCCGCTATTTGAAAAGCCGAAGGAATAGCTATTCTGGCTTCACGGTCGGTATATTTCTTTATGAAATTTGCCTCCCTTGCAAACAGCCCTGGATTCACCGATTTTATTTGTTCAATTATCGTGTATCCGACAAATGCATCATGTCTAAATCCTTTGACTCCATAGAATTCATCAACATGCGTTTTTTTGAGATCAAATCCCGTCACTATATCCGACACAACTCCAATATAAGATTTCCTGCGCCATTCCCCATCAGAAACAATGTCTAACCCTGCAGCTTCCTGTAGAGCAATCACATAAGGGATTGCTCTATCTAAGAGTGAATCTAATTTTTCCTCGCTACCTCCTTCAACGAGATAGTAGTCCACTAGGTCACGAAAAAATCCTGGACGGGTCATTGATCCCACTACTGTTGTCGGAAAAAGCTTGTTGATCATATTTTATTATCCTTAACACTGCCGGTTTTGATGTACGCCATAACTTACCAAATGAAAGTATGTTACGTACCAAAAATTATCACAGATTAAATAAATAGGCTTGACACTATATTGGTTTCTGTCACTATACGATCATCAGTATCGTCCAAATATAGTGCTTGTATTAATATCTTAGGGTTGCAAAATTATCCAAGAAAAAAATATATATGTACACCAATCACAACTCTAAAGCTGTTATCCTTCAATAGTGACATCTAACGACCATCAAAAAGAACTCCGTGTTGGAGAGGTAGTGGAAACTTCAAGTTTGGAGTTCACTGCTCAATGCTACGAACTATACACTGCGCCCCCACTTGGTGCACTCGTTCGGTGTAACCAAGGAGATCCCGTATACGGTGTTATTAGCGAAATAAGTACTCGGAGCATGGACTTATCACGGCACCCTATAGCCAGAGGCGCAGAGGAATCAAGTGAAGACGATGTCTATCTTAATAATCCTCAATTAACTAGGCTCCTTAATACTGAATTCAAAGTTATACTAGTGGGCCACCGAGCAAATGGACAACTCATTCGTTTCCTCGGACCAATTCCTCCCAAAGTTCATGCTTTTGTATACGACTGTTCTGGTGAAGAGATACGTGAGTTTTGCGATTCATTAGAGTTCATACAAATACTTCTCACATCCTCCGTACCGTCACCTGATGATGTCACCGCTTCATTTATCAGGCAGTCCAGCTCTTACTTTACCAATCCTAAGGATTTCCTTATTGAAAGCGGCCGTGAACTGGCTTCAATTCTTAGTCAAGATACCAGGCGCCTAAATGGTTTGTTGAAAAGGCTATCAGTATGAACAACTCCATTCAGAGCGATAAACTTGGAATTGTAATCGCAGGCTCTTTAACTGATGGGCTCGATGTTAAATTAGACCGACACGTAAATATCGAAGATATTAAAGTTGGTAGATATATCACTATTCAGGGCAAATTGATGCGCTTCTTCGGTGTGGTAAACGACGTAATGCTGAATTCAACTGATCCCTCTATGAATAATTCTCCACCCGAAGTTACAAATTCATTCATAGCTGAAGTCATATCAGGAACAACTGCTTACGGAGCCATCAGCGTTGAGCCAATGTTAGCTCTAAGCAATGATCCACTCGATATGGCTGATGGCCCCCAACCTGCCAAAACAGTTCCTCCACATTTTTCTACCGTATCCTTGGCATCTGACAGGGACGTCCACACAGTCTTTGGTCAAGAAGATCAGTCTCATTTCTGGATAGGTAGCCCTTTAGATATGGAGACCAAATTATGTCTTGATATTCCAGAACTAGTAATGAGAAGCAACGGGGTTTTTGGGAAAAGTGGTACCGGTAAAACTTTCCTGACCCGATTATTGCTAATCGGCATATTACAAAGTGGGGCTGCCAGCAATTTGGTGTTCGATATGCAGAGCGAATACGGATGGAAAGGATTTAGTGAGGATTCTCGTGAAGTTAAAGGACTTAAACAGCTATTTCCATCTAAAGTGGCGGTTTTTTCTTTGGACGAGGACAGTTCCAAAAGACGTGGATTGACTCCAGATTACGTTGTTAGAATCGGGTTTGATGAAATTGAACCAGAGGATATCCAATTGCTTAGAGAGTCATTAAGTCTTTCGGAAGTCGCAGCCGATGCAACATATTCTCTCCAAAGGCACTTTGGTAAAGACTGGTTAGGACAATTCCTTAAGTATCCGACAGGAGATAGCTTCGGAGAACTTGCAACCTCATTGAATGTCAACGAAAGAGCACTCAGCTCTCTAAAAAATCGTTTGTCTCGCTTAGAGCGGCTGAAATTCATGGACCGCAAATCTAATCACGATTCAGTTGGTCAAATATTGAAATACCTAGACAGGGGAATGCACGTCGTCCTTGAATTTGGGCGCTACGGGAGCGACCTAGCCGCCTACATCCTGGTGGCTAATCTTCTCACAAGGCGAATATACGAAAGATATCAAAAATCTACCGAGGCCGCACTGGGAGATCACAGTCAACAACCAAGGCCTCTAGTAATAACAATTGAAGAAGCACATAAATTTCTTAATTCAGGTGTCGCCAGTCAAACAACATTTGGAAATATCGCGAGAGAAATGCGTAAATACAATGTGACCTTGCTCGTAGTAGATCAGCGTCCCAGCGGCATTGACGACGAAGTTATGAGCCAACTCGGCACAAAAGTCACATGCCTCCTAGATAACGACAAGGATCTTGAGGCCGTACTGACTGGAATATCCGGGAGTAGAAAGTTAAGATCTGTGCTCGCAAGACTTGAGTCTAAAAGACAGGCATTAGTTTTCGGTCATGCCTTGCCTATGCCAGTGGTGATCCAAACAAGAGAATATGGGTCTGCAGAGTCCTATCGTTCACTTGGCGTTTACGAAGCTTCAGAACTTAAATCTCAAATAGATCGAGAAACAGAAGAATTGTTCGGTTCTACTGATGACTAAAGCTGGGAAATCAGTTGATTAATTCCATGTATATTGGTGCTAGATAGCCATCGGATCCACCACCCTGCTTAGAAACCAGTTAAATTCCCATCTCTCGGAGTCTCTCATCCCCGATTCCAAAATGATGAGCCACTTCGTGAACAATAGTATTTCGAATTTCTCTAATAATTTCGTCCTCGTCGGAACATATTGATTCTATAGACCCCTTAAACAAGGTTATTTTATCGGGCAATACCATGCCGTAGTCGTAGCGTTCGGTCAGTGGTAAGCCTTCATAAAGGCCCAACATAAATTCGCCTTCTTTTAAGCCTGATCCAAGAAGTTGATCTTGGCTGGGCCAATCGTCTACCACAACATCCACGTTATCCAGTCTATCCCGTATAATCACAGGAATTTGGCCCAGTGCATTGGAAACTAATCTTTCAAATTCAGAACTTTCCATATGTCAATTTTATCAGAGTCGGCTATACGTTTGATACAATGCACCCATCAATCTTTAGGTAGCATTGTCTGACTTAACACAGAAGAATTCGGAGGCAACACATGAAAATCACTGCAGTTAAAAATTTCCCATTCACCAGTGAAAATGGGGGGTTTTACTATATTGTGAAAGTGGAAACCGACGAAGGAATCTACGGACTGGGAGAGGTTGGCCTACGTAACTGGGGGGCAGCCGTTGAAGAATCACTAAAGCACCTGTCCAATATAATCATCGGACATGATCCTTTTTCTACGGAACAATTATGGCAAAAAATGTTTCGAGGATCATTTTTCCCTGCGGACAAAATCTATTGCTCAGCAATCAGTGCTATAGATATCGCTTTATGGGATATCAAGGGTAAGTCCCTTGGAATGCCAGTCTATAAATTGCTCGGCGGACCAGTACGAGACAAAGTGGTGTGTTATCCACATAACATAATGCACGATACTGAATCTCTTGTAAAAAGTTGTCTCCAAACGAAAAAAGAAGGTTGGAAATTTGTCAGATGGGGACTCTCTGAAACAGAATATGCTGATCCGAAAGACCCGGATTCTATAGGGGTTTTGGAACCGGTTGAAGCTATACGTTTGGCTGAGACCCAAATGGCAGCTGTCCGGGATGCGGTGGGACCAGACATAGAACTATTACTGGATGTTCATACCCGGTTAGATACAACTCATGCAACAACACTGTGCAATATGTTGGAACAATACAAACCGTTCTTTATTGAAGACCCCATCAGATCTGAAAACCCCGGATCTTACCGTACTTTGGCCCGACACGTATCCTTACCAATAGCTGCAGGTGAACAATGGGCCGGAAAATGGGCATTCAGAGAAGTAATCGAAGAAGAACTCATAAGCTATGCGAGGATTGACCTCTGTATAGTCGGTGGCATCACTGAAGCACTTAAAATTACCCACTGGTGTGAAACACACTACATAGATATCGTTCCCCACAACCCTCTAGGCCCTGTCAGTGCGGCTGCATGTGTAGCGCTATGCATGGCATCAACAAACGTTGGGGTACAAGAAATGCCGAGACAACCAGGAACCTTAGACAGAAACTTATTCCCGAAACAACTATCATGGGATAATGGTTACGTATATGCTCCAGATGTCCCCGGACTGGGTGTGGATTTCAATGAAGAAGCTGCTTCTGCTAAAAGAGCCGAATACGGTGGTTTTCCTCCACGTTTCAGGAGGAAGGACGGAGCATTTACAAACTGGTAAACTGTCTTATTCGACTTCCTTGGTTTGGCATTCCTCACACTGGCAAAGGCTTCTGAGTACATCGAAAGGGTAAATTCCGGTGTAGTGAGTATCACTCCATAAAAATTGGACAGCATAACGACCTACCAAAAGATAGTCTTCAGCACAGATATCTGATGGTACAGTAGCTGGATCTAATAATTTACGATTAGACCATTCCTCTACGCATTCTGCACAACCACAGTTAACTCGAACATGCTTAGCTTCGTAAACGCCTTTGTGGCCATCACTCCATTGAAAGATGAGTCTCTGACCTTCTATTTTTAAATCTAAAACAGCAAGCTCTCCCATGATGACTATACTCGTTCAACTCCTTTAAAATTTGGCGTGATGTATTCCTACAAAATACTAGCACTACCTAGCTAAAATATACACATCTTGGTATTAGGTTCAACAACCAGTATTTACCCGACTCATAAGGATTTATTTATCCATAACCGAAATACCGGAACTCCTTAACAAAGATCTAGTTTCTGGAATATCTTTTATCAAGAGTTCTTTCAGATTAGTATTTTGAATATCAAGTGCTTTTGAAAGTTCTTCAAACACAAGATTGCTTTGTTTTGTTGGAGCTGCATCTGTACTAGATACTACTGGTGCCAAAGCCTCTAATTTTTCGGTAATCTGAGCAAGCTTACCTGGTTCCCCTGGTATTTTCACAGTGGTTAACTGTGATTTTATTGAAGATATTTTTTCCTTCAATTTTTTGGTGTGTTGAATCAAGGAATTGGCAGTTTCAGAATTACCTATTCTATCTTCCCAATCTTCAATCTGTTCGGTTAATTCAGCCAATTTTTTCAACGCCCCACGGGATTCAGACAACTTGTTCCTGATTAACAAAAGTAGTTTAAGTTGATCATCAAGATCTTTCGAAGTCGCTGATGAACGAGGATCCTTCAATATTTCAAAAGTTTGACTTTGAACTTTTTCAGACACAACCAAAGTGACAGTGTATTTCCCCGGTATAGCCAACGGAGCAACAGGAGAAGGAAGGCTCTTTTTATTTTGGAAACTCAGTATTGGTGCAGGTTCAGCATCCGGATGTCTCATATCCCAAACAAACCTATTCATACCTCTTCCAATGTCAAAAGATTCTGGGTTTGATTCTTTCGTAAATTCAGCCAACACCTGATTATCTTCGTTAGAAATAATCAATCTAACTTCATCTTCGGAGTCCTTATCCAAATTGAATATTATTGGTACACCACTATCAGGATTGGTACCCGCATCAAGAAAAAGTTTTTGTTTATGACGATCTGAAGACTGTACATATGTTCCACCAATCCCAAAAATACCCGCTGAGAAGTTTTTACCAGGGCCGATACCAGGAATAAGACCATGCTGTGGCAATATTCTGTAGGTATCTGCAGGTTTAAACAAATGGCTAGATTTCTCCAATTTATCCTGAGTCAATTGTCTCAACAACGTCAGTTCACTCAAGACCCAAAATGATCTGCCGTGAGTTGCAACAACCAGGTCTTCCCCTTTGATCGCAATATCGTGGATTGGAACCACTGGCAGGCCTTCTTTTAGAGCTATCCACGTATTCCCATCATTAATCGATATGAAAACACCGGTTTCAGTACCTGCAAACAAAAGACCTTCCCTAACAATATCTTCCTTTATCACTCGGGTTACAGCAGTAGGAGGAAAATTGGATACAATTTCCTTCCAAGTCTTCCCAAAATCGTCTGTTTTAAACATCAATGGTTGATAATCATCCAACTTATATCTGGTAGCTGAAATGTACGCTGAACCTGCATGGAATTTTGACGGCTCTATATTGCAAATCATGGACCACTCAGGTAGAGCAGGGGGCGTCACGTTTTCCCAGTTTGCTCCACCGTCGCGGGATACATAAACTAGCCCATCATCTGATCCAGACCATAACAAATCCTGCATGGCAGGCGATTCGGCAAAAGCTGATATCGTGCAATACATCTCAATGGTTCCGCCCTCGGCACTAATCGGTCCCCCGGACAATTGTTGTTTAGAGGGGTCATCCCGTGTTAAATCAGGACTAATTAGTCCCCAATTGGAACCTTCATCACTTGATCTAAAAACAAAGTTGGAAGCTGTGTAAAGTATTGTTGAATCATGTGGTGAAAAACACAAAGGAAATGACCATGCGAATCTGTATTTTTGCCTTGATGGAGGCCAACTTCCGCTGGCTTCAGGCCACACTGTAACCGCTCGAGTTTGCTTTGTAAGATGATCGTATCTCAGTATGGGAGCCCCTCCCCCTGGAGTGCTTCCTATTGCACCTGAATACACGATATTCGAGTCGTTTGGATTAACAGCTATATGCCCACTTTCAGAACTACCAACCAGATAGCAATCTCCCCACAAGATGGCCCCATTGTGAGACTGACTTGGCACACTTATAGCACTGTTATCTTGCTGAGTACCATAAACCCGATATGGGAATTGTTGATCTACATCCAAGTGGTAGAATTGAGATGTAGGCTGGTTGTATATGCTTGACCACGATGCTCCGCCAGTAAATGACACACATGCCCCTCCGTCGTTACCCTCAATCATCCTCTCCGGGTTATTGGGGTCAATCCACAAATCATGATTATCATCATGAGGAGTAGTCACTTGTTCAAAATGTTCGCCTCCGTCCGTAGATTTCCACGCCTGCCAGCAAAGAGCCCACACAGTGTCAGGTTCAGTAGGATGAGCAAATATGTGACTATAATACCAAGCTCTACCTTTTATATCTTCTTGTTGATTTAGCATTTTCCAGTTTTCGCCACCGTCATCAGAACGTAGGAGTCCTCCTTCTTGGGCCTCCACTAAGGCCCAAACTCTGTCTACCTTGGCAGGGGAAACAGCCACTCCTATGCGGCCCTTCAAACCTTCGGGCATGCCTGGGTTATCAGATAGGTCTGTCCAAGTTTCACCTCCATTCACTGATTTGTAGAGGCCACTTTCTGGACCTCCACTAGAAATCTCCCAAAAACTCCTGTGACTCTCCCAAATCGAGGCATATAAAACCAGTGGATTATTGGGATCCATTGACAAATCCGCCGCACCCGCCTTATCACTTTTGAAAAGAGTCTGAGACCACGAATCTCCACCGTTGTCTGATCTAAAAACCCCCCTTTGCGAATTCGAACCAAATGCGTGCCCCAAAGCAGCAACATAAATTAAATTGGGATTGTCCGGATGTACTCTGATACGGGAAATATGCCTCGTGTCTTCGAGCCCTATATTGTTCCACGTGTCTCCCCCATCTAGCGACTTGTAAACTCCATCCCCATGTGACACATCATTTCTAATGCACGCTTCACCGGTTCCTACGTAGATAACATTTGGATTTGAAGGTGAAACAGCTATAGCTCCTACTGCAGCAGTATTGAAAAACCCATCTGAAATATTCTCCCAATAGGTCCCGCCATCCAAAGTCTTCCAAACACCTCCAGAACAAGCCCCGAAATAAAACACATTTGAATCGTCCGGATGCCCGGCCACTGCAACAGTCCTGCCTCCTCTGGGCGGACCTATACATCGCCAATGCAAAGCTGGGCCTATAGATTTTGGGTCGATCTGCTCTTCCACAGCAAGTGTTCTTCTTGACATATCGTTGCCTCCTCAACAGGCATAGATCTATTGACTCAATTAAATCAACAAACTGGTCCTTCAGAACCAACGCATTGATTCAACAAGACGGTTCGTATAGTTTCAGCCAATCGGTTCAATCTATAACCAAAGGCTCAATAGCACTAGTGTAGTCAGTTAATGCAGTAACTCCGGTTTCAGTCACTTGAACTAAATCCTCTAGGTGATAACCTTCTATGTCCGGCTCATAATGAGCAGGTTCTATACAAAGAACCATTCCTGGCATTAATACTTGATCAGTATTAGGTTTGATAAACGGATGCTCATGCAAACCAAGACCTAGCCCATGCCCTATAAATGCCATCCAGAAAGGTAATCCGACTTTCTCGTACGACTTCACGCAAAGGTCATACAATTCACCAGATGTCATACCGGGTCGTATCCCTTCAATAGTTTCCGCATGAATCTGATACAAACGATCGTACCTGTCGCGTTGGCGATCGCTCGGCTTACCTACAAAAACTGTGCGAGCTACATCTGACCAATAACCTGTAAAACTACCGCCGACGTCAGTGTGGACTGGATGGCCTTGCTCCAGAACCATCTGTCCAGGACGTGCATGCCATTCGAAAGACCTCAACCCTGTACCTAAAAACATGAAATTGAGAATGTCTGCACCATTGTCCATGAGTTGATCAGACATTCTGTTTGCTACCAATTTTTCTGAATCTCCCGGGCTCGATGCAGAGAATGCCGATAGTATAGAATGTTCAGTAGCCTGCCCCGCAGCAGCCAGTCTTTCTATCTCATCACTTGTTTTGATCATTCTCGTTTCATCCATCAATTTTCCGCAATCGATCAATTTAAGCGTGGGTAATCTGGCCTTCAATTGATCCATGAAATCAGCTGCCAGTGCCCGCTTCTCGATCCCTATGCGGGCTTCTGCTAACCCTTTTTCCAAAATAAGGTCAGCCAGGGTATCTACTGGCGAAGAGACAAATTCTTTGTATGTACGCATATCTTCTATGACGCATTCATCTTTACAAGCAACATCTTCCCCCTTGCACACCACAATCGCTGGATCGCCACCCGAAGGCCAAAGGACAAACGCTAAGCGTTCAGGAAGCATTTTTTGCGTGACCATTCTAGTTCCAGCCAAATAGGAAACATTCTCTAAAGAATTAACAATTATCCCATCTAAGCCTGACTCATTGAGTAATTGTTTGAAACGTTCTTGATTCATTTACTGTACCCTCCCAGTTAATATATGATCGCAGTATCAATAAATATCCAATTTATTGGATCCAGTCAACGTGAGTACGCTAATCTAACCGTATTCACCGATTTCTTGAACGAGGAAAAAACATGGATTTCGATACACTGATCAAACACGGCACAGTTGTTGATGGAACTGGCCAAAAATCCTATAAGGCAGATGTCGGTATAACCGCTGGGAAAATAGCTGCCATAGGAGATCTCGCGCAAGCCTCTGGCGCCTATTTGATCGATGCCACTAACCACGTAATAGCTCCAGGATTTATCGATATGCACGCCCATTCAGACGTGACCATGTTAGATGACCCGAACGGAGAGAGCAAGGCTTACCAAGGTGTAACAACGGAAGTTAGCGGCAACTGCGGAAGCACCCCATACCCTGCTGGAATCTTTGGCACTGGCGAAGAATTAAGGAAAAGGCAACCCACCCACCCCATACCCCATTCACCAACCAAATGGAATTGGCATGATTTAGACAGTTGGGCAACTTATACTGAAAAAGCAGGTATAAGTCTCAATATAGTCCCTCAAATTGGCCATTCATCAATTAAGAAAGCTTCTGGGGCCTCCGAACACCGACCGGCAAACAGAGACGAACTTAAAATGATGAAAAAATTAACTGCTGAAGCTATTGAACAGGGAGCTGTAGCAGTAACAAATGGACTAACTGGAGCACATTTTTCAGGCGCGCCCACAAGCGAAATAATAGAATTGGTAGCTACGGCTTCCCAATACAAGAATGCATTCTATTCCACGCACCCAAGGTTGGCTGGCGGATGGCATTTCAAAGCGGTCGAAGAAGCTGTTCACATAGGGAAATCCACAGGAGTACGAGTAGAATATTCCCACATAGCAATTATAGATTCTCGTCATCATGGTAAGGCCCAAGAAATGGCATTAATTTTTGAGGCAGGTATAAATGACGGTGTGGATATAGCATTTGATATTTATCCTTATTTAGCTGGAGCTGCAAGTTTCAAATCTCTAACTCCGCCATGGCTCGAATCAACGAGTCCAGATGAAACCTTAAAATTGTTGTCCAACTCAGCTACCAGAGAACGGGCTAAAAACCAAATGAAGGAGGGTTGGTGGGGTGACATGCCGTGGCACTTCGACAAGCTTATTGTTGTTAAAGTTGGTCAAAATGGAAACAGAGAATATTTGGGTCAGTCTTTAGAAGACATAGCAAGCTCTAGAAATTCTAACCCGCTAGACACAATATTGGACACCATAATTGAAGATCCTAGTATCGAGTCTGTTATGCACAACAGAAGTGAAGAAGACATGCGCTATTTCCTTTCACACCGGCTTTCGATAATTGGTTCCGATGGAACTGCGATCTCCCCTGATGGTATTTGGAAAGTAACTCAACCTCATCCGCGTATATACGGATGCCATCCAAGAGTTCTTGGGAAATACGTTCGAGAGCAAGGTGTGTTATCGCTAGAAGATGCAGTATACAAGATGACCGGGTTCCCTGCAGAACGAATCGGCATGAAAGACAGAGGTACGATCAAGGATAAAAACGTCGCCGACATAGTGATCTTCGATCCTGAAAATATCTCGGATGTATCCACATATCAACACCCTCATCAATACCCGATTGGCATAAAGCATGTGTTAGTAAAAGGAGAATCGATCATAAAAGATGGAATCCACACAGGAGCTCGCCCCGGACGAATCTTGAAAAGAGGTGAATAAAAACCTTTTATAGCACTTGAAAAGCAGACACTCCGGAATATAGAACCCGTTTGACTAGTGTTTCACAATTTCTATAACTGATTACCGAAGCACGAGTTAGGATGTTGTAAAGATTGTAAAGAATAGATATAAATCACAAAATAGGTCTATATTAAAAGTACAATAGCACAATAATAAGGGGCGGCCGTCCCGTATAAATGGGAGTTACCGAATGGAATCAAATTTATTTAATCTTAGTGGGAAAGTCGCAGTGATTACTGGCGGCAATGGCGGGATAGGACTGGGAATAGCATCTGGTTTGGCATCAGCAGGTGCATCTATAATCATAGCAGCCCGGGATCAAGCCAAGACAGATCAAGCAGTAAAACAACTTGAAACATTAGGAACTGATGTAATCGGAACCACTACGGATGTATCTGATGAAATATCAGTACGCCAGATGGTTAAAACGACTCTAGACAGATTCGGGGCAATCGACATCCTAGTAAATAATGCAGGCACAACAGTGCGTAAAGCACCTCAAGAATATACTCTAGAAGAGTGGAACCACGTCTTTGATATAAATATGACTGGCACCTACCTGTCAGCTAGGGAAGCTTATGCTCCAATGGTAGAAAATGGTGGCGGCAAAATAATTAATATAGGATCCATGACATCTATTTTTGGAAGTGATTGGGTATCTGCATACGCCGCTACAAAAGGAGGTGTGGTACAGCTTACCAAGAGCCTTGCAGTAGCGTGGGCCAAAGACAACATTCAAGTGAATTCTATTCTGCCCGGATGGATCCATACTAACCTCACATCCGCTATTCGAACTGGATCGCCGGAGAGATACGAGTTTATAACATCCAGAATTCCTAATGGCCGCTGGGGTGAGCCGGCGGATCTGAGTGGAACAGCAGTTTTTCTAGCAAGTGCTGCCTCGAATTACGTCACGGGGGCTTCAATTCCTGTTGACGGTGGCTACACATCCTTCTAACCACACACTAATACATATATATCAAAAAACTGACGCTGGAGACAACTATGGATGATGACATATTACTAAACATCAAAGACAGAGTAGCAACCGTAACATTCAACCGTCCAACACAACGCAATGCTATAAGTTACGAAGGATGGTTGAAACTTCAAGATATTTTAACTAAGTTAGAAAATCAAAAAGAAGTTACGATAGTGGTCTTGACCGGAGCAGGTAAAGAAGCTTTCTCCGCAGGCGCAGATATAAAAGACTTTGAGCAACATAGACAAAATTCGCATGATGCAAAAATTTACGCTTCAGCATTCGATGGAGCTATGGACACCCTCGAAGCAATGTCTAAACCTACAATATGCCTGATAAAGGGATTTTGTATTGGAGGAGGCTGCGAACTTTCCATGGCAGCTGATATCCGTATTACATCCAGCACCGGCAAATTCGGGATTCCTGTTGCAAAACTTGGAATCCTAGTTGGGTACAGGGAAATGAGTAGATTAGTCAATCTGGTGGGGCCGGGAAACGCTTCATTCATGTTGATGAGTGGCAAGCTATTTGATGCGGAAGACGCTCTTCGCATGGGACTAGTCAACCAAGTAGTGGCATTATCAGATGTGGACGAATATGTGTACAAATTAGCTCATGATATGGCGCCTCTAGCTCCACTGTCACAAAGTAGACACAAGCAAATAATGCAGATTGTATTGAAAAATCCATCCCTGCAAAACTTATCAGATCAAGAGAATGAACTTCCATTTACAAATTTTGATAGCAAAGATTTCCACGAGGGCCGTCAGGCATTTGTTGAAAGACGAAAGCCCTTTTTCACCGGTGAATAAGAAATGTTAATAAATTCACATACATACACCACAAAGTAGCAACATGAGCGATAACCCTCTGCCCCTAGAAAATATCACTGTCCTTGATTTCACACAAATAATGGCTGGTCCTTTCTGCACCATGCTGTTGGCAGATATGGGAGCGGACATAATTAAAATAGAAAAACCGGGCGGTGATGACATTCGGGGTATTGGACCTCCATTTATTAACGGCGAATCCGCAGCTTTTTTGCAAATTAACCGAAACAAGAGAAGCATCGTCATGGATCTCAAACACCCCGACAGTTACGATGTCATCTGCAGGATGATTTCCAAGGCAGATGTCATCGTACAAAATTTTCGCCCGGGAGTAATGGAAAAGCTGAATCTAGAGTATGATTCTGTACGGAAATTAAATCAATCCATCATATATTGTTCTATTTCTGGATTTGGGACCACAGGCCCTTACAAGAAACGCCCTGGTTTCGATCTTGTCACCCAGGGAATGAGCGGCATCATGAGCCTTACTGGCGAGCCTGGTGGAAACCCTACGAAAACTGGTGTGCCAATAACTGATTTGAATGCAGGATTCTATGCTGCCTACGGAATATTGAATGCATACATCCAACGTTTGAAGACCGGTAAAGGACAGTTGGTAGATACGTCACTCTTAGAAGGAGGATTGGCCTATACTTTCTGGGAATCGGCTATATTTTTCGCCACCGGAGCATCTCCAAAACCAGGTGGTTCCGCCCACCGACTTACAGCGCCTTATCAATCATTTCCTACCATAGATGGTCACATCAATATTGGCGCGGCAACGCAATCGAACTGGATAAGGTTATGCGGTGCAATTGATCGTTCAGACCTACTGAATGAAAAAAAATTCTATGCCAACACAGATCGCATGGAAAATCTTGTGGAACTTCAATCAAATCTCAATAAAACTTTCAGGTCAAAAACAACCGCTGAATGGTTGAAGATCTTAGAGCAGGCAGGTGTTCCTTGCGGGCCAGTGTACAACATGGAACAGGCATACAATGACCCCCAAGTTCTTTCACGAGACATGCTAGTTGAAATTGAACATCCGGTTGCAGGATTAATTAAAAACATAGGAATCCCCGTAAAGCTGTCCGACACCCCCGGCAGCATTAGGCGGCCAGCCCCAAGCCTCGGTCAGCACACTGACGAAATATTAGCCCAGTTCGGATATACGCAACAAGAAAGTGGTTCATATAAAGCCGCCGGAATTGTGATATGAATACAGTTCTTGGAAAGAATTAAGTTTTGGTTTCTATACTGTTATATAATCAAGGACAATCAGAATATTAACCATCGGGAGGCCAGCGATATGGACGCAGATTTTTCCCGACAGTCCATAACTCAATTCATGGAAAATTCATGGATCGACAACGTTAGCCTGAAGGGTCTCGATCAAGTTGTAAAAGCTATTGCGGATGGCACTCGGCTGGTGCACGAACAAGTGCAATCAGCCGCATTGGCAGATGTACTTGGTGGTACCGGAGATATAAACGTCCAAGGGGAGTTTGTACAAAAACTTGATGCCTTCGGGTCAGACATATTTGTAGATCTGCTCAGCAGGTCTGGCAGAGTAGCGGCGGTAGTAAGCGAAGAAATCGAAGATCCAGTTCTACCTAGTTACGGAGCGGATCAAACATTCATCGTTCACACGGATCCTGTAGATGGTTCATCTAATATTGATGTAGCTATCAGCATAGGGTCTATCTTTGGAATATGGGCCCGTAGTATTGATGATGAGGTCTCTCGTGATACTTTGCTTAGACCTGGTAATGAACAAATTGCCGCCGTATATTCGATTTATGGCTCCAGTACAGTTTTGATTATAGCTACTACAGGCAGCGTCAACGGTTTTACCCTGGATACTCAGAAATCTGATTTCTTCCTGACCCATCCGAATATACGAATACCAAACCAATGTGAGTATTACAGTATTAACGAGGGCAATTTCAAAAAACTTGATGTCCCGACGCAAAAGGTCGTCACCAACTTACGAGAGCAATATTCTCTTAGATATGTCGGATCGTTGGTTGCAGATTTTCACCGAAATCTTTTGAAAGGTGGCATTTTCCTATACCCCGGTGACAACAAGAATCCCAATGGTAAACTTCGACTAATGTATGAGGCAAATCCCCTTGGTTTTATAGCAGAGCAAGCTGGAGGGGCAGCATTTTCTGCTGATACTCGAATCCTTGATATCCAACCACGGGATCCACATCAACGAACCCCTCTTATCATAGGTAACGCTGAAGATGTAATGACAGTTGTTGAAACAATAGAAAACGGTTAATTTAAAGAATGATACTAACTAACATCAGGGAGATACGATGACGATACAACAACTCAACACAACCGCTCGATCTCTAGTAGCATCTAGGAAGGGGATTTTAGCAGCAGACGAGAGTTCAGGGACAATTAAAAAGCGCTTCGATAGTATAGGTGTTGAATCTACTGAAGAAAACAGACGAGATTACCGTGAAATGTTATTTAGAACTGAAGGTGCATCCGACTACATAAGTGGGATTATCTTATATGACGAAACTCTGAGACAAGAAGGCTCTGATGGAACCAAACTGTCAAAAGTCATATCTGACCAAGGCATCATACCGGGCATCAAGGTGGATAAAAGCGGCAAACCTCTTGCTAATTCATCTGGAGAACAAATAACAGAGGGCCTAGATGGGCTACGAGACAGGTTAGCTGAATACGCCGAGCTTGGTGCTTTATTTACAAAATGGAGAGGAATTATATCAATAGGACCACAGATACCAAGTAGATATTGTATCGAAGCCAACTCACACGCACTTGCGAGATTTGCAGCACTGAGTATCGAAGCAGGACTCGTTCCAATTGTTGAACCAGAAGTACTGATGGATGGAGCCCACGACATCGACACATGCTTTGAAGCCACCGAAGCGACCCTGAGGGAAGTCTACTACCAACTTGGTATAAACAAGGTAGCGCTCGAAGGTACTCTACTTAAACCCAACATGGTTATCTCTGGCAAAGACGCATCCCACCGAGCTGGACCTGAAGAAGTTGCGGAAAAAACGGTCAATTGCTTCAAAAGGGCAGTCCCTGCTGCAGTACCAGGAATAGTGTTCTTGTCGGGTGGCCAGAGTGACGTGGAGGCAACAGTCAATCTTAATGCTATTAACCAGTACGCATCAGCCGCAACAGCTCCCTGGGAACTAAGCTTCTCTTATGGAAGAGGACTACAATCGGCACCACTAAAAGCGTGGGGAGGGAAATTGTCTAATAAAGGTGATGCGCAACAAGCCTATTACCACCGAGCATCCGTCACAAGCGCAGCAAGGCAAGGGAGCTACACTGCAGAAATGGAAAAGTAACTAGTCCGATAGTCCCGACCTAAATTCGCAATTTCGAATTTGTGTCGATTTCTTATTATCAATTCCGTAATAGGTTTGAGGTTGATATATTGCCCTATGGAAATGTAAGACTAAGTCTGATTCAACCCACTACTTCCCTGAACACTCTCAGGTAATTCAATCCTAGGATCTTTCGTAATTCTTCTTCAGAAAAGCCACGTTCGGCCAATTTTACGGTTATCGAAGGCCAATCAGTAAATTGATCAAACCCTGCGATTCTATGATCATCACTAAGCCTATGTTCTTCTCTGAAACCTGACCATGAAAATCCCCCCTGTGTTGCCCGGTGATCTGGTTTCTCCGAATATAAATATGATGTATCAAAAGGTCCTAGTTCTGGAGGAAACTCAAAATAGGATTCCGTACCTGGACCTGGACCGCATTTATCACTGCCTATACCAACATGGTCTATCCCCATCACATTGACCAAATGTTGGACATGATCTGCAAAGTCTTCCAGAGTAGCATCAAAATCAGATCTCAAAAACCCACCTATAGCTGCCACTCCAAAAAATCCTCCATTATCTGCAATAGCTCTAGCTAATTCATCACTCTTACCTCGATCGTGGTAACAGATTGCACTACTGGCCGAGTGGGTGACAATCACCGGAGAAGTTGAGCATTCTACAGCATCAAACCCAACTTGCTCGCTACAATGACTAACATCAACAAGCATTCCCAATTCATTTAGCCTGTTAACAACCTCTATCCCATAGTAGGTCAGGCCTGTCTTGTAACGTTCAGTACATCCATCCCCGACAAGATTGCGCAGATTATATGTGAGCTGAACTACACGCAGCCCCATGTTATAAAAAGTGTCAATTCTATTCAGATCAGTACCAAAAGGTGCTGTCTCTTGGAAATCCAGAATGACCCCTCGCACACCATCTTTGTAAACGGATTCTATATCATCAGCTGTCAACACCAATCTCAGTTGATCGCTTCCAAGGGAATCTATAATTGCCCGCGCTTGGGTGATAGCAGTAACTGAAGTTTCAAAAGCTCCTTCAGGTGGATGAGGACCTGCGTATGTGCCACTTGCTACGTTCACACCCGACTCTTCCCACATACTCATATATTGCTTCGCAGATTCTGGGCGTTCCCTAATTTCTCTGACAGCCATAGCCTGCAACCGTTTGTTAATCTCTCTTCTAGACAGTCCTTCCCCCACCAGCTCTTGCATAACTTCATGCATGGTTTCGGTATATAAAACACCAGATGTTATACCCGGTTGTTGACTATCTACAACCATAGTTTGGTGATGAAACTGAAGTGCTTCGTCAGAATTCATGCTTGGGTTCCGGTTAGCTAACACTCTCAATACTCCTTCTAAAACATCTTATGCCAAAGATCCTCCGTCCACTCTCAAGTCTGAGCCTGTTATGTAGGAAGAATCCTCTGAAGCCAAAAATAAGACTGCCTTTGCAGCTTCATCAGGAGTGCTCGGGCGCTTCATTTTGACTGGGCTTCTTGGTCGAACACAATTTCATTCAAGCTGCCAGACCTGAACCCCAACAAGTCCATCGTCACATAGGTATACCCTATCGACTTAAAATACTCCACTAGGGACTCTCGTACATTTGTTTCAATCAGTCTACCAAATTCAGAAGGTTCAACTTCAATGCGTGCTATGTTTTCATGATGACGCACTCTAAATTGCCTTAAACCCAGGTCATTTAGAAATCCTTCTGCTTTGGCAATTTTCGTAAGGGCTTCCACAGTGACCACTGTTCCATAAGGAATCCGTGATGACAGGCAGGCCTGAGATGGTTTATCCCAAACAGGTATCTCTATTCTACGAGAATACTCACGCACATCTGATTTAGTGAATTCAGATTCAGCCAGAGGGCTGCGCACACCATATTTTTTTGCTGCCTTCAATCCAGGTCGAAAATCGGACATATCGTCTAAATTCGTACCATTAGCTATTGAAACATATCCCTCCGTTTGAGCAATATTTCCTAATTGGGTATATAGTTCATCTTTACAAAAATAACATCGGGCTGTCGTATTTTGTTTGTAATCAGGGCGTTCAACTTCAGTAGTCTCAATCACACGATGATTCAACTTCATTTTATTTGCTAATTCAACCGCGTTATTTAGTTCAACTTCTGTCAAACTAGGTGAGTATGCTGTCACTGCTAAAGCTCTCTCACCCAAAACATTATTGGCAACCACTGCCAAAAATGCGCTGTCTACTCCACCAGAGTACGCAACAATCACAGACTGCAAACTCTCTAGGATTTCTTCGAGGTTTTTTAATTTTCCAGGGTTGGAAATTTCAGGGAACACGTTACTTCAATTCAATAAGACAATTAAATATCATTGGTAAGATTGACGCCGAGTTGAGATTAGCAGGGGTTCATGCGTGTGTCAACGAACTTAGATACATCAATTTATATCCCATATCTTCAGAATTGTGGTATTTACTCTATTTTGCAACACATTCCGCAGAATCCAAGTACAGACACCTATAATACGCTATAGTATCTAGGAAGAGTAATTTGGAAATTGATCTGCGACAATAATATTAGGAACTTAGTTTGCAAATATCTGATTCTATAGATCGCATATCTGTTGGATCTCCAGGAACAGCTGGTCCTCCAAATATATATATGGTTAGGGGAAGTGAACGCGCTGCTTTTATCGATACTGGATACGGGACGCAGAACGAAATTAGTGAATGCGTCGATGTCTGGAAGGAAAGGAGCAACATCCCCATAGCGGCGATCATCCTTACACATCGTCATACTGATCATATTGGAGGAGCAAATCAACTCCGGTCATTAGTTAAAGCCGAAACGGTATGTTCCAAGCATGAATTGGAACCCATCCATTATGAAAATGTTGCCGTGGACAAAACCGTTGAAGATGGTGAAACACTATCTCTTGGAGGAGCTACACTGAGATTTATCACGACACCTGGGCATACAATGGGCAGTTTATGTATCTTATTGGAAGAATCTGGAAGCCTGTTTACAGGTGATACGGTGCTGGGTACTGGTAGTGTTGCTATAAGTCCTGACCATGGCGATCTGTCCAAATACTTGGAGTCACTAGAACGCCTTATTGATATTAAACCTCTATCAATTGCCCCAGGTCATGGACCTATGATAGATAAACCTAACACCAAATTGAAGTGGTTAATATCGCATAGAGAAAAGCGTGAAACACAAATACTTTCGATGCTTAGCGAAGGTGTTTCTAAAATAGACGAATTTTTCAAAAACATCTACCCATCTCTTAAAGAAGATCTGCACCAGTCTGCTAAAAACCAAATCAAATGCCACTTGATAAAATTGGCAAAGGAAGGAAAAGTAGTATCCGCTAATCCTGAAAACGGAGAATACAAACTTTGGAGAACAAAATGAGTTTAGACAACATTGAATTATTTCCTATTACAACTAGATTGAATGAATCTGGTCATGTTGAAATAGGGGGATGTGACACTGTCGAATTGGTATCTGAATATGGCACCCCTCTGTATTTATATGATGAAACAACATTACGAACCATAGCCCGTGAATTCATTGATGAATTCACTAGTAGGTACCCTAGCACCACGGTGGCATATGCCTCAAAAGCTTTCATTAATCCAGTAATAGCTGATTTGGTAAATCAAGAAAATCTCGGCCTAGACGTAGTTTCCGGAGGAGAGTTAGCAGTCGCTCAATCAGTGGGATTCCCATTAAATAAGGTCTATTTCCACGGCAATAATAAAACGCCTCAGGAACTTGAAGCAGCTATTAAGGCAGGAATTGGAAGAATTGTAGTAGACGGATTGTACGAATTGTCCCTGCTAAACGAACTGGCTGGTAAGGTTGGTATCAAACAAGACATCATGCTACGCCTTTCACCTGGGGTAGACCCGCATACTCATGCAAAAACTACAACTGGGATATTAGACAGCAAATTTGGAATATCCATTGATACAGGGGATGCACGTCAGGCAATGGTGCAAGCATTAGCAGCTGAAAATCTTGAATTAGTTGGCCTGCATTGTCATTTGGGTTCTCCAATTTTCGAACTAGAACCATACTCTATAGCCATTGATACAATGTTAGCATTCGCAGCAGAGTTCAAGCAGGAAGGATTCGTACTGCGCGAGTTTAGCCCTGGTGGAGGCTTTGCTATAGGGTATGTAATGTCACAACAGCCTCCCAGAATAGCTGAATATGCCGAGGCAATTACGAAAACTTTGAAGACGCGTTCAGCTGATTTGGGACTAGGAGAACCACAATTAGTCATTGAGCCTGGACGCTCAATAGTAGGACGGGCTGGGGTGGCTCTGTATTCGGTCGGAGCAGTAAAAACTATCCCCACCATCAGAAAATATGTGTCACTAGATGGTGGTATGGGTGATAACATTCGTCCAGCTTTGTATGATTCATCGTACGAAGCAGTTGTTGCAAACAGGCCTCTTTCACCTCCGGAAGAAATCGTGACTTTGGTCGGTAAATTCTGCGAATCCGGTGACTATTTGATCAAAGATATCAATTTGCCAACACTAAATCAGGGAGACATCATTGCAATACCATCTTCCGGTGCGTATGCACCATCTATGGCTTCAAACTACAACCTGAACCCCAAACCACCAATCGTTATGCTCAAAGGTGGAGATCCAACTCTGATAAGGCGTCGAGAGACTTATCAAGACATGATGAGTACGGACGTATGGTAAATATCGTGACTCATACAAAAACTGAATCCATTTAATCTAGCAACAAGCAGAAGTTGCATCAGATAAATTCACCTCAAGGGCGCCCTATAATCACTGAATGTCTATTGGCATTCAATATTTTCATGTGGATCATTCTGGAATTGTCAGGAGGGTCAACAGATACCAGAACACTATTGGATTTCGGGGCAATGTCTCCACCTTTGGTCGCGCAAGGAGAGTATTGGAGACTGTTCACTGCAATGTTTCTTCATTCAGGTTTCATGCACATTCTGTTTAATGGTCTGTCATTGTTCATATTTGGAAGAATTGTTGAAGGTATCTATGGCCACGTAAAATTCAGTTTGATTTACGCCATGGCAGGCATATTTGGGAGCATTGCCAGTTTCAACATCAATTCGACTGTTGTAGCAGCAGGTGCTAGTGGGGCAATTTTCGGAATTATTGGAGCTTTAACTGCCTATTTTTTAGTTAACCGTAAAATATTGGGGGAATTTGGTCGTCAAAATCTTACTGGCCTGATTATGTTAGCAGGAATCAACCTGCTGTTCGGATTCTCTGTTCAAGGTATTGACAACTGGGCTCATATTGGAGGTCTCACTTTCGGTTTTATTTTGGCGGTACCAATTTCTCCCAGGCACCATTATCAATCAACATTGGTACTCCCCCAGCCTATTACGTATCATACTAACTCCACTTCCTTATTGAGAAAATGGTATGTCGTCCCTTCAGCCATAATTTTGTTATTGATGGCGCTGTGGCTAGGAATAAAGACCCAGCCTGACACCGCACTTTCTTATCTGATTCAGGCAGAAACGAATTTCACCAACCACAAATACGAGCAGGCTTTTGCAAACATAGGTACTGCTTTAGAAATTGACCCTCTTGAAGGAGAAGCATATATATTGCTTGGCCAATTCTACGCAGAACTTGGAGACTTAAACAACGCTCGTAGAGCTATCGGACATGCTCTCAAAGCTCGGCTTTCAGAAAATTCTAGACAGCAAGCATTATCTTTACTGGTCAGTTTCCAGAATGCTAACTAGCCAAAGGTAGTGATTAGTTTCTGTGACAAATCTACCCTTCTTGAATTGCAGACAACGACAAATACACGCTTGCATTTTATTAGAAGCTGAACTACACACTAATCTATCCAGTAAATCCCGTCCCTGATAACCGAATTATATTTGGAGCCATGTTCATTTGAAAATACGTAGATGCTTTAATGATAATGGGCCACGAATAGAGGGAGACAGTACACTAGATTTATACAAAGTCCAGGCTCCTTGTATCGTCGAGATTCCAACAGGAGGGTACCGACTCTTCTATACCGCTATTGGACCAGGCAAACCATACCCTGAGTGCCAGGGTTATATTTTAAGCGCTATCTCTTACGATGGACTAAAATTCCAAAAAGAGCCTGGGATCAGGTTAGCGCCACAACCGATGTCTACTCATATGTCACTCAGAGTATTAGCCCCTTCAATAGTTAGTTATGGAACCAACCGATGGCGTATGTATTTTGAGGCCAGAGGACCTGCTAATGTTCCTACCGTTATATGCAGTGCGACCTCAACTGATATGTTGAATTGGGATATCGAAGATGGTATAAGGCTGCAAAGAACTGGGGGATTGGGTGGGCCACGCTACAGATCGTTTCAAGACGGCGTTGGGCGCTTATATTGCTGCAATACAGCACCAAATTCTAGTGAACAAAATTTAAAAAAAGTAATAAGTGCAGTGACATACGACGGAATCGTTTTTGAATTTGAACAGGATCACATTTTACGAAGTGATCAATATTTTATGGAAACAGGCGGTATCACTGCAGGAGAAGTGATAGCCCCAGATGAGCAACAAGACGGTTGGGCATTGGTCTACTCGGCCTGGCAAGACGTACCTGCGGGAACTACCGTTCCTATCCATCCCAGTCATAATACTAATTCTGAGGAGAATCACCTAACCGACAACTTTGCAACTGAATCAATTAAAGTGGACATGGCTGGATACCGATCCCGCATATTTGTGGCTTTTTCAGAAGATGGCACAACATGGGGTCCCGCAAAATGCCTCATTGATGGGGGCGGGCACAATTCTGACAGGTTAGATGCAGTTCATGCTGAAGATATGTCAGTGATGAAAATTTCAACCGACACTTACAGAATCTATTATGCTTGCTGTGATAAACACGGTAACTGGCGTATCGCCAGCGCTCTATTAGAAACCCACTAACATCGAGCTATTGCCGCAATAACTATGCTTTGTCACTCGTATTTGCAGGATCTACATTTACACTTATATTAAGTTCTTCTAGTTGGTCTTGATCTAGAGGAGAAGGAGAGCCAAAAAGCGGATCTTGGCCACTCTGAGTCTTGGGAAACGCAATAACATCTCGTATATTATCAGTACCCGCCAACGTCATGAGAAGTCTGTCTATACCTGGTGCAATACCACCATGTGGAGGTGCCCCAAATGCAAAAGAATCTAGCAATTGACCAAACCTCTCACCAATCTGTTCATCTGTATAGCCTATTGTCCTTAATATCTTCTCCTGTAGTTCTCGTGTGTGAACACGTATGCTGCCACTGGCTAATTCTTGACCATTGCATACCACATCGTACAGTCTTCCAATAACTTTACCGGGGTCGGTTTCTATCAAAGATTCATACCCATCTTTTGGTGCAGAAAATGGATGATGCATGGCATCCCATTTATTCTCATCATCATTCCATTCAAACAATGGAAAGTCGAGCACAAAACTAAACAATAGAGTTTGAGGATCGGCTAACTGGAGTCGCTGTCCCATTTCGTTTCTTAGTTGCCCTAAAGACAAATTGGTGGATTTACTTGGCCCAGCAACTATCAACAAAAGATCACCTGCTGATGCTCCAAATCGACCTGCAATATCTTTGACCTGATCCAACGTTATGAATTTAGCAACTGAGGACCGTACTACATCCATAGTTAAATCATCTAGAGAGTTGTTGTCACCCTCAAGTGCAATAGAAACCAATCCTTGGGCTCCTCGAGATTTAACAAATTCAATTAGCTGATCAACTTGTTTCCGTGAATAGCTAGCACATCCAGGAGCGGCAAATCCTTTCACTATTCCACCCGATTTGATTACTGATTGGAAAACTTTAAATTCAGTTTTTTCAGCTATGTCTGATATATCTGCTAGTTTGAGGTCAAACCTAAGGTCTGGTTTATCAGTACCATATAAGTCTATAGACTGTTGATATGTTAACCGGGGAAAAGGCTTAACAATTTGCTTTTCAGGCACTAGCTCACTTACCAAGGAAGAATAAAGATTTTCAATAAGTTCCAGAATATCTTCTTCTTCAACAAAGCTCATCTCCAGATCTAATTGAGTGTGCTCGACAACTCTGTCCGCACGAGGGTCCTCATCTCGAAAACAACGAGCTATCTGAAAATATCTCTCAACTCCGGAAACCATAAGCAATTGTTTAAGTTGCTGCGGTGATTGAGGTAGTGCGTAAAAGTTCCCTGGATGTAATCTACTTGGTACTAGAAAATCCCGCGCACCTTCTGGCGTACTTTTTATAAGTATGGGGGTTTCTATTTCAAGAAAATCCCGGGCGTCCAAAAAATCCCTTATGAATTTAACCACTTTGTGACGCAGTGTCATGATATCAACCATACGAGGACGCCTAAGGTCAATATATCGATATTTCAACCTTAGAAGTTCGTCAATCTCCACATCTTCGTTGACATAGAATGGGGGTGTCTCTGATTCTGAAAGAACATTAACCTTCGTTGCAGAAACCTCTACTGCTCCCGTTGGCAATTCATCATTCTCGGTACCTTCTGGTCTTAATTGGACATTACCTACTACCTGAATAACCCATTCGTTTCTAAGAGTACTAGCTATCTTATGAGTTTCCGGTCCAGTGTCTGGATTGAAAGTTACCTGTACAATACCTTGGCTATCTCTGAGATCTACAAAAATTAAATTGCCGTGATCTCGTCTCCGATGAACCCAACCCGCGATTGTAACTTCGTCATCGACATGAGTAGTCCTGAGTTTTCCACAACCGCTTGTCTTGAGCACACATCACCCCCTGTAAATTTTATGGAGTCCTAAAATTTAGCCCAAACCGGCTAACATCGCTAATCACACCTTTAGGAAGGTGTCGCTACCCCATGACCACGTTTCCTGACTGACAGATTCACAAACGTTTCAGTCCGGGTCACTCCAGGTATAGTAGCAATTCTGGTTCTTAAAAAAACGCCCAGAGCTTCTGCAGACTGGAGCGTGGCCCATACAAATATATCAAATGCTCCCGTCGTGACCGTAACCCAATTAATTTCATCAATTTTGGTCAACTCATCTGCCACAGAATCTATCATGTCCAGATCTGTCTGAATCCCAACTAACCCTTCAGACAACATTCCCATTTTAGCAGGCTCTGTTATTGCAATTACTTTTATATAATCATCATCAATTAATTTTTTTAGACGCCGTCGGACAGTTCCTTCACTAACTCCTACATCTCTTGCTATCGCAGCGTTTGAAGAACGTCCATCATCTTGAAGAATGTCAATAATTTGTTTATCTATCAGATCCATTTCCCCTCCATGTTCTAATAGAAATATTAGCGAGTAAATCGCTTTTGTGCAAATTTTCATGACCATAGAAATCAGTCTGTTGACTTGTATCTCGAACCACAAAAGCACAGAGTGAGAACCATCCCATGAATATACTTTGACCAACAGAGCTTCTAGTCTGCCAGTTCGGCTGTTATAATCCTCAACACACGAAAGTAAGGAGTCGGATATGAGTTCAACTACACCCGAACTAACGACAGAGAAACTCCTCTGGATGTATGAAACCATGGTCACAATAAGAAAATTTGAAGAACAGTGTAAGAGAGAGGCCGACTCTGGCAAATTGAGAGGACTGCATTCGTCCATCGGTCAAGAAGCGGTCCCCACAGGAATTTGTGCACACCTAATGGACGGTGACTATGTACTTGGTACCCATCGTAGTCATCACCACTGCATAGCTAAAGGTGTTGACGTAAACGAAATGATGGCTGAACTTTTAGGTAAAACCACCGGAACCAACAAAGGTAAGGGTGGAACAATGCATATTGCAGATATAACAAAAGGAATGCTTGGAGCCAACGGTATTATTGGGTCCAACATTCCAGTCGCTACTGGGGCAGCATTAAGTGCCAAAATGAAAGGATCAGATTCTGTCAGCGTAGTTTTCTTCGGCGACGGAGCAGCCGGACAAGGCACGCTATATGAATCTATGAATCTGGCCGGTATCTGGAAGCTTCCTGTCTTGTTCGTATGCGAGAACAACCGATATGCAGAATCCACTCCGTTTGAATACGCTGTCGCTGGAGGGTCAGTCTCTGAAAGAGCTGCAGGATATGGCATTCCTGGAGTAACAGTTGATGGCCAATCCGTGTTGGACATGTATGAAGTTGGAGGAGAAGCGGTCAGCCGAGCACGATCTGGTGAAGGACCAACCTTAATAGAAGCCCAAACATATAGGTATCATGGACATTTTGGAGCAGATGACCCACATACTTATAGAACCAAAGAAGAAGAAGACTATTACCATGCCAGAGACTGCATAGATCGTATGCAAAAACACCTTATTGAAGGTGAATTCGCTACTGAACAGGAATTGAACGAAATTGAAAACAAAGCGATATCAGTTGTGGCAGGGTCTGTAAAATTTGCTGATGAGAGTCCCTTTCCAGAGCCGGAAGCATTACTCGAAGACGTATACCTGTCATATCCTGAACAAAAATTAACAGCTGCGTCAACAACTAGTATTGAAGATGCTTTGGTTCACGCTACTAGGTTTGATCAAGGAGGGACCAGCGGATAATAAGATTCACTGCCACTATTGTAAGGAATAGCAAATATACGTCGGTAATTAGGGCCACACGGAGGTTCGAATGGTTCAAGAGCAAAAGGTTAGACAAATAACTTTCGTCCAAGCAGTCAATGAAGCAATCCGTCAGGAAATGGAACGCGATCCCGCTGTATTTGTGATGGGTGAAGACATCGCAGGTGCTCCTGGTAGAGATGGGTTAGAAGACGCTTGGGGAGGAGTCTTCAGGCTAACTAAAGGGCTGATAGGCCAATTTGGTCCTGAGAGAATCAGAGACACCCCGATTTCTGAGGCTGGATTTGTAGGAGCCGGTGTCGGAGCCGCTGCAACTGGAATGCGGCCACTAGTAGACCTGATGTTTGTGGGGTTTTTCGGAGTCTGTGGTGACCAGATCATCAATAATGCTGCAAAAATGCATTATATGTTCGGAGGCAAAGTACAACTTCCTCTAACTATCATGACAAGCATAGGAGCAGGGACAAATTCCGCTGCGCAGCATTCTGAAACATTGTATTCGGTATTTTCACATTTCCCGGGATTGAAATGCGTGTGCCCCTCGGATCCATATACAGCTAAGGGTCTTTTCACTGCCGCAATACGTGATGATGACCCTGTAATTATTTTCAACCATAAGCTCCTGATGGGTCGAGGAGTCACTCCCGCCGTCGGCCAAGGATTATCTTACGGTGTCCATGTCCCGGAAGAACCCTACGAATTACCTATAGGCAAATCTATCGTGGCTAGAGAAGGTACCGACGTCACCCTTCTTGGTACTGGGTATATGACCACTCTTTGCCATGAAGCAGCAGTTGAGCTTGAACAAGAGGGATATTCCGCTGAGGTCATAGACCTTCTGTCAATTTCCCCGCTTGATGAAGATACTATTCTTACATCTGTGAAAAAAACAAGGAAGATAATAATAGTAGACGAAGACTACCCTAGATGTAGTGTTGCTTCAGATATTTCAGCTCTTGTAGCGGAACAGGCCTTCGACTATCTAGATGCCCCTCCAATAAGGATTACCCCACCTCACAGCTCTGTACCGTACAGTCTGCCTTTAGAAGTTATGTTCATGCCGTCAACCGAGAGAATTGTTGAATCTGCAATATCAATATTAGAGTAGGAGACATGAATGGCCGTTGCTATAGTAATGCCAAAACTGGGCATGGTAATGTCCGAAGGAACCGTCAATAAATGGACCAAAAATACAGGAGATTATGTTACATCTGGAACTGTATTAGCTGAGATAGAAACCGAAAAAATCAACTACGATCTAGAAGCAACTAGGGACGGCTATCTTCACTCTGTAGTTGAAGCAGGAGCCACCGTTGCAGTAGATGGACTGATTGGATATCTATTAGACGAAGGAGAAGAAGTTCCGTCTCCGGAATTCGAAGCACCAGGTCCTAAACGCGAGCCTAGAACATCAAGAAGACGCGCAATAATTACCAGTCAGAACCCTGATGGAGTGAAATCTTCGCCCGGAGCTAGGCGGCTTGCGGCCAATCTAGGAATTGACATAAATTCCGTTACTCCAACTGGCCCACGGGGAAGAGTTGTCGAACAAGATGTCAGAGACCATATTGAATCCTCTGACAAAACACAATTACCAGCCAGTCTTCCAGCTTCATCCAAACAAGTGCCCATGGCTGGTATGAGAAAAACTATAGCCGATCGTATGAGTTCAAGCCTGTCTGATACGGCGCAACTTTCTTTCTTTGTTGAAATCGATGTCACTGAAGCTCAGCGTATGAGAAGAGAATTCTCAAAAAATGCTGGTCAAAAAGTGGGACTTCCCGCTGTTTTGATCAAAGCCAGCGCAGAAGCACTGAACAAAATACCTATTATGAATACTCTCCTGCACGATAACTCAATATTATTTATTGATCAAATAAATATAGGCTTGGCTGTTGCTTTAGATGATGGGCTGATAGTACCAGTGCTTAGAGACGTACAGTCAAAAACCGTCTCTGATATATCCGATGAAATAGGCACACTAGCAGAAACAGCGAGAGAGGGTAAGTTAACTGCTGAACAAATCGATGGAGGAACATTCACGGTTAGTATACTAGGAAGCGTAGATGGGTTTACTCCCATTCTTAACCCGGGTCAGAGTGCGATTCTAGGGGCTGGACGCTCAGTGGAAAAACCAGTAGTTAGGAACAAAGAGATCACTATACGTGAAATCATCACTATTAGCTTGACAGTTGACCACCAAGTTATTGACGGAGCAATCGCTGCCAATTTCATCAAACGCCTACAGCAATTAATCGAGAGGCCTAAAGGACTATTTACACAAAACAATTGACCAGTGTTACCACTGGTCAATTGTTAACAAACACTGTTGAAGTGTACCCCTATTTTAATTCTCTAGAACTTTGATACTCGTTCCTCTTCTTTGGTGATAACCTCTATAACAGCGGGCTGCCCCTCAGAATTGGCCTGCAAACTACGTTTGATAGCTGATGCTATCTGATCAGGTGCAGTAACTTTTTCGGAATGAGCCCCTAAGCCTTCTGCCACTTTTGCATAGTCTCCAGAGAGTTCGTTAAGTTTCCATTGGTCGGTTGCATAAGGCATATGAGAGCTGTAGTGGGTCATAATACTGTTATTCAATATTATAGTTAATATTGGAATCTCAGATCTTACAGCGGTTTCAATATCCAATCCCGCCATGCCAAATGCTGCATCACCCATAAAGTTAATCACATGTTTTTCTGGTGCTGCGAGCTTAGCCCCAATTGCCAACCCTAATCCATATCCAAGTTGCGTTGATTTCCCCCATCCAATGTAGCCTCTTGGTTTTACCGTATTCCAAAACGGGACAAGCTGGTCTCGAGGATATCCAGAATCATGAGTCACTATAGTATCAGCTACGTTTACTGAGTTAGCTAATTCCGTAAACACCCTGTATGGATTAATTGGCACCTCATCCGAAGTCAGAAGCGGACTCCATTGCTCCATCCAAACTTCTCGAACCTTCGCAATCTCATCCACAACACCGTTCACATCTCCTCTGCCCTGTTCTCCAAGCTGTCTTTTGGCTTCCTCTATCATCTGTTCCAAAACAATCTTTGCGTCTCCTACCGCTCCATAAGAAGGGCCGTACTGCTTATTCAAATCGTCAGCACAGTTCGTAACTTGTGCTGTAAGTACTCCTTCAGGTATCTGAGCATTGAAAGTAGACATGGTAAGACTACTTCCTAGACCAAGGATCAAATCAGTTTTCTCTAGAAAATGTTGAGCCATTTGAGTTAACGAGTTTGCTGCTACCCCTAGAGAAAGCCGATGGTTTTCAGGGAATGCACTCTTTCCCGCAAGTGTGGTTGTGACTGGTATATTGGTCAACTCAGCGAATCGCACAAGCTCGTCTGTGGCTTCTGCGTACATTACTCCTTGTCCGGCGTTAATGATCGGATTTGAAGCACTCAGTAGTGCTTTTACCAAATCTCGTACATCCTCAGTACTGCCCGCAGACACATGCCTTTGAACAGGTTGGTAATCAATTTGCGGAGAAGTATATTCTTCTGTACCAACGTCCCCTGGGATCTCCACCAAAACTGGGCCAAGACGACCATGACTAAGTTGGCTGAAAGCATATCTCATGAGTTCAGGAATTCTACTCACAAGATTTATGTTAGCAGCCCATTTTGTGATACCGCTGTAGTTGGGAACTGCATCAAAATTAGGATGCACCCCATATTTGTTTCTTTCTATCCCGCCGGGGAGTGCAAGCATTGGCACTGAATCGGCATACGCTTGCGCAACTCCGGAAAAAGCATTTTCTGCACCAGGGCCTACTTGCATAGTAAATACGCCAATTGACCTGCCGTTCATGATCCGACTGAATCCATCAGCCATGTTAACTCCGGCTCTCTCTTGCCGGCAAAGTATAGGCCTAATGCCTTCCTTGGCTACTGCATCAATTAATTTCTGTTCTGGGAAACAAGCAACCCACTCTACACCTTCAGCTTTCAAGATTTTTGCTATAGCTCTGTTTCCGTCCATTTACGCAACTCCTTCATGATATCCAATAAATTTGTACAACTAATTAAATCTAATTCCAGTATTAATAAAAACTCACACCCTGGCAAATTTCTGGAGCCTACTGCCTTCTAACACCTCTCCTATATATAGGTCCCCTTTGGAATCAACTGCGGCACTGTGAGGAGCTATAAACAGTCCACTCTCTTTGCTCTCTTCACCACCCCAACGAGCCAAAAGATTGCCGTCCGAATCCAATATACTCATCCTACTGCCTAATTCTGGTACATACACTGTACCATCCGGCCCGACAGTCACAGAACAGGGTAAATTAAAACCCGTCCATGTGTCTATGTGTTCACCTTGTTGGCTATACAATTGTATCCTATGGTTTTCACGATCTGCTACAAGTAAGCGACCCTGGTTATCTAAGCCTATTCCGTGGGGAAGATGAAATTCCCCGGGATGCTCAATTCCAGGCACCCCCCATGACATCAGCAAATCTCCGTTAGAGTTAAATTTATGTACCCTGCAGTTACCATATCCATCTGAAACAAAAATATCTCCGTCCGAATTCACTGCAACTCCAGTTGGTTGGTTAAATGGACTTCCAGGCTTTTCAACAAGAAATCCATCTCCACCTGAAGCGGGTGCGATTTGAGTTTTTCCTGTGTCAGAGGGTTGATCGGGATTCCCTAATTTGAGAATCAATGTTTCGTCCGGTGCATATTTCAGAACTAAATGTGATCCTTGGTCAGCCAGATATATGTTCCCGTCAGGGCCTATTCTCATCCCATGTGGAACGTTGAATGTTTCTTTCCAGGCCTTTATGAATGTCCCATCAGACTCAAATACCACCATTTTGTGATCACTACGATTAAAGGCATATACCCTGTCAGAAGAATCGACTGCAACTCCAGCTACTTGAACTAACTCGTAACCTGAAGGAAGGGTTCCCCAATCTTCCACCACTTCATATTTAAAATCACCACTGCCAAAAATCATTCTATTCTCCTGTGTTTTCATATAACAGAACTTCTATTGTCCAGTCTTCGGTAATATAAGCGCTGGTAATTTATCGGTCAACCTCTTAATTGAATCTATTCTAAAATCCCTGCCAAATACCAGTCGGAAAGTTTCCCAGTACCTGTATGTAAATTACAATCTATTACTCGGCAAAGTCACGCTGACAAAATTGGCCTCAATACCAACTGTGAAATCATGCTAATGACGATGTATTAAACCATCGCCCAAGGCATCGACACTTTTAACAACAATGTCCGCTGCAAATTCATGATTGATTTCACTCAGGTTAAGCATTATGTCGTAATGCTCTGGTGCATCTGGATCTTTCACATTGAAGATTTCTTTGAAGTACGATAGTCTGGCCGCATCACGAGACTCTATCATTCGTAAAGCTTCGGGTTCACTTACATTTTCAATACTTTGAATCTTTTTTACACGATCATCTAATTCAGAGTATATACCCACTCTAAGCACAGTATGGTCACTCTCCAGTATTAGATGAGCTCCACGACCATTTATAACAACATCACCATTTTCGGCCAACTCATAAATCGCACTAGATATAGCTATGAAATATGCTTTTTTGCTGGAGACATTGTCAATATGTTGACTCCCAGACAAAATATGTTCGTAATCATCTGTCAGAAGCGGCGCCATTGAAGATCCAAGATATGGCTCGTTCCCTATGGGGCTAATTGCTGATTGTTCCAATGCATGAACTATTAGTTCTTGAAGTTTTTCTGTAAGCGTTTTTGGTCTTGATTCATGGATTTCTATAAGCTCAACCGAAGTACCAAGATCTTTAGCCACTTTGTTCAGTAGAAGCCTGTCCACATATTCATAGTCCAGTAAATTCGCTATTTTGGGGCCCAATAATCTCGATCCACCACCCCATAGACCACCTAGAGTTACTACAGCCATAGTTAGCTCCTATAGTCGTTGAATCTAATATTTAGTGAAAGCCCGAGTATGATATTAAAATCTCAGTATTTTTAAAAGATGGTTGAAATTTCATGCTTTAACAAACGATACCCAAAAATACATATTTGTGCACATACAATCCAATGTGTCCTCTCCTCAGCAATAGCCAAAAGCTATGTTACATTCCCAGCTACTCATTCGTGTTGCGTAACGGACTTTTGAAATATTCCATCAATCCTTTTATGAACGCCTCATATTTGGTGATGAATCATCAAGAAACCAGTAGTGATTTAAATTTATATCCACTAATTCTTTTTCGGCCATTCAATGATGAAAGTTCTATCACGACAGCAATACCCTGCACCTTTGCATTCGACTGTTCCACAAGATCAACTGCAGCCTCAATGGTCCCCCCTGTTGCCAACAAGTCATCAATTATCAGAACATTCTGTCCTTGGGTAACTGCATCTTTATGTAACTCTAGCGTGTCTTCATTGTATTCCAGTGAGTAGCTTGCTTTATTGGTTTGGAGTGGTAGCTTGCCATACTTACGGGCAGGCACCAAAGATGCTTTTAATTTGTATGCAACAGGAGCCGCGAATATGAAACCTCTTGACTCTATTCCAATAACAACATCTATATCGCATTGCCGATATTCTGCATAAATGCTATCAACAACATGCTGATAAGCTCGAGGTTCTTTTAACATTGGTGTTATGTCTCTATACAGAATCCCTTCTTTGGGAAAATCCGGGACTAGACATATAAATTCGCTTAAATCCATATTACGCCCCCAGAAACAATACGATCATGTTTTATGTCCGTCCAAATTCGCGTTCGATCTGTTTGTTACTTAACTCCAACATCGTTGGTCGTCCATGAGGGCAAGTGTTAGGTTGGGGGCATTCCTCAAGCTGGCGGATTAATTCCTCCATCTCCTCACGGGGCATGATTTTTCCGGCCCTTATCGCACCATGGCATGCTACAGAATAAGCCGCACGCTCATTCCACGATTCAAAGCCTCCCCCCTCATTCATCGTGTCTAATATTTCTGTTAAAACTTGTTCAGGTTGAATATCTCCGAGAGATGGCGGTACTCCTCGTAAAAGATATGTGCTATCTCCAAATGGTTCAATCACCATTCCTAACGAAATCAGTATCTGGCTATGTTCGTTTAAAAATTCTTTGTGAGCCTCACTCAATTCGACCAAAACAGGCTCTAATAAGCTTTGGCTTGCAGGATGTGTATCAGCACCCATCTCATTTTTTATACGCTCGAACAAAACTCTTTCATGGGCTGCGTGCTGATCAATCAAATAAAGACCTTCGGGCCCTTCAGTAACTATATATGTGGTATTAATTTGACCAACCACTCTCAACACAGGCAAAATTTTACTGGGAAGTACATCCATCGATTCTTCAATTTTTGGTCTTTCCGCCTCATTGCCAATAGGAGGAGTGTTTTGACTCTGTATATTGCTTGGTATGAAAGGTTCTACGGGCCAAAATTTTAATCTCGTGGATTGTGGATGTTCATGATGGACGCGACTAGATTTGTGAGTGACATTTGGAATCGGGGTATGTGATGCAAGTACATCTCTGACTGACCTTTGCAAAGCACTAAACACGTTACCTTCAGCACTAAACCTTACCTCAGACTTGCCTGGATGAAAATTCACATCTACATCTGTGAGAGGTAATTTAATATCGATAACGGTTATCGGGTATCTCCTTTCTTTCATAAAGCCATGGTAAGCTTGCTCTACTGCGACAGAAAGCATTCTATTTTGAACCCAACGCCTGTTAACAAAAAAACTAATATAGCTCCTGTTAGCACGATTGGTGTGTGGAGCACAAACCATTCCGCCCACCGACGGTTCGCTGTCTCCCGTTATATTTCCGTTACCCAACTCGATCATCGAATCTGCTATCTTCGAATTGTATACTGAGGCTATAACTTCACGGAGATCACCTGAACCCGAACTAAGAAAATTCTGTTTACCATCGATCCTTAAATCGAAAGATATCTCTGGATATGCCATTGCATAGCGAGTCAATATATTGTGAATTCGAGAGGTCTCTGTCCCCTCAGATCGCAAGAACTTTAGTCGGGCAGGAACATTTTTAAAGAGATTTTTAACAGTCACAGTTGTACCATTCGAAACACTATAATCTGTTTTTTCCCCTATTATCCCTTCAATAATATTAATAGCCGATCCAAATTTCTGATCCCGGGTACAACTAGCGAGAGTAACCGTTGCGACTGCACCTATACTCGGCAAAGCCTCTCCTCGAAACCCTAGTGTACCTATTGAGTCCAGGTCAATAGAATCGGATACTTTACTTGTAGCAAACCTCCGAAAAGCCAATTCCAATTCTTCCTTAGGAATACCACATCCATTGTCAGATATTCTTAGACTTTCTATCCCTCCTCCTCTCAAATCCATTGAAATTCTTGTAGATCCTGCATCGATTGAGTTCTCGAGCAATTCCTTGGCTACTGATGCAGGACGCTCGATCACTTCACCAGCTGCTATCTTTGAGGAAACCGAAGGTGATAACAAGCGAATGGGCATGATTAATAAGTCCCTGAAGACCAATTCTTTATGAAACAAACCATTCTAGACATCACAAATATCCCTTTCGTCATATTGGTTATCGCTATCTAAAAGACCAATTGATTTATATCACAACCTGACGTTTTAACAAACACCAACATAAACATTTCCCATCATTATCCAAATGACTCGCATGCTATCCGCTGTTCCAAAATCATAATTAGAGCTCATATCATCACATCTTCCAGTAGTTCCATAATTGACGTATGCTGTTTATGGAGACTTGACGTAGTAAAATTACTTTCTTGACCCTGAAAGGAATAATTGTGAACGATCGCCCAACTCTATATGACATTCTGGAAACTAAGAAATTAATAGAACCTCACATAGTTCGCACACCTTTGCATTTCTACCACACTTTAAGTCAAGAACTCGATGCTGAAATTTATGTGAAACATGAAAATCATCAAGTGTTAGGGGCTTTCAAGGTCAGAGGTGCCGTAAACGTGATGTCACGCCTTAGTGAAGCAGAACGTGCCAATGGAGTTATCAGTTCTTCGACAGGTAATTTTGGTCAAGGGATTGCATATGCGGCTGGTATATTTGGGGTTGATGTTCATGTAGTTGTACCCACTAACGTGAATCCAGGTAAAGCCGAATCAATGAGGCTACTGGGAGCTGATCTCATATTGCATGGTAATGAGTTTGACGAAGCAAGGCTACACGGAGAAGAACTTGCTTCCACAGAAGGATATCGGTATATTCATTCAGCAAATGAACCGATGTTAACAGCTGGAACAGGTACATACACTTTGGAAATCATGGAAGACCTGCCCGATGTTGATGTAATTATTGTACCCATCGGGGGTGGCAGCGGCGCATGCGGCGCATGTATTGTTGCTAAATCGATCAACCCTAAAGTACGCGTTATTGGTGTGCAGGCCGAAGCAGCACCCGCAGCATACCTTTCATGGAAAGCAGGTCGACTCGAACAAGCTCCAATGAAAACTGCCGCTGAAGGTCTGGCAACAGGTGTTGGATATGAATTCACCCAAAGCATCCTCATAGATTTACTTGATGACTTCATCCTAGTGAGTGAATCCGAACTTCAAAACGCCATGGTTATGAATCTTGAAAAAACACATAACCTCACCGAACATGCCGGTTCAGCGGCTCTAGCTGCTGCTCTCAAGATTAAAGATGAACTGAGAAATAAAAAGGTAGCGCTCGTAATGAGCGGAGGGAACGTCAGTATCCCACAGCTACTTGCTGCACTGACATAATCTGTAATTCTGTAGATCACCACAATTTGCGCTAATCAATTTAAGGATTTTCACACACTTCCAATATACTATCTCTAAGTGTCGTTACTATAAACTCGATGTGGGTATCATCAATTACATAAGGAGGAACCAGTTCAATATGATCTCCTCCCGTACCTTGAACAAGACCAGGGACACCCGCCAGAACTAATAGTCCTTTTTTAAGAGCCTTATGTTCAATCCTGTGTCCTATATTGGCATTCGCTGGAAACGGTTGCTTGGTTTTCTTATCAGAGACCAATTCCACTCCTGCAAAAAGCCCTTTGCCCCGAACATCTCCAACATAAGGTATATCATCCAATGCCTCTTCCAGTGCGGCTATCAACCTCGCACCCATACGTCCAGCTTTTTCTATCAAATTATTGTTTTCGATATATTCCAAAACTGCTACACCAACTGCACAACTTAGTGGGTTACCCCCATATGTGGTGCTATGAGAGACTTTCGCCGTACCATCAGCAATAGCTGTCCAAACGTTTTCTCCAAGTATCAATGCTCCTAGGGCAGAATATCCACTGGCCAAGCCTTTTGATGAAGTGATGATATCCGGGGTGACATTCCAATGCTCTATAGCCCATTTTTTGCCTGTCCTCCCAACTCCACTCATGACTTCATCAGCTATGAACAAAATGTCATTTTTATCGCAAATATCTCTTACTATTCCATAATATTCTTCTGGAGGTACCACGGCTGACATTGATGTGCCAATTACTGGCTCTGCTACAAATGCAGATATGTTTTCAGCGCCTTCCTGAGAAATCACCTTGTCTAATTCTTCTGCACATGTCATCCCACATCCTGGATATTCCAGTCCCCAAGGACATCTGTAGCAATACGGGGGAGGAATGTGTGGAAAGTCTAAGAGTAGAGGACTTACTGGAGCTCGCCACGCAGTTCTACCGCTCATTGACAAAGTCGCAATTGTATTTCCATGGTAGCTTTGCCATCTTCCTATAATCTTACGCTTAGTTGGATTGCCACGTTCACAATGATATTGGTAGGCTAATTTCAATGCACCTTCGTTAGCTTCAGCACCTCCAGAGCAAAAAAGAGACTTAGTGAAGCCCATGCCTGAGGGCGCCCATTCTTGAAGTTTTCGGGCCAATTCCTGACGAGGTTCGTTATCTACAATCCCACCGTAAGTATAGGTGACCTTATCTATCTGTTGTTTTATAACTTCGCCTATCGCTTCAACACCATGACCAATATTCACAACACATACGCCGCCAACTGCGTCTAGATATCTATTACCTTGATCATCATAGACGTATACCCCATCTCCATTTGTAATGGTCACATAATCTTCATCGAAACTGCCGTATAATACGTGGTTATCTGTTTTCATAAATCATCGGCTCCTATGTCATTCTCCGAACGTGCTTGGACAGTTTCTCTCAATATATATTTTTGCACCTTGCCCGCTGGTGTTTTGGGGAAATCTTCAAAAATTTCAATTCTCTCAGGCCAGTACTGCTTGGCCATTTTATTACAGTCAAACCAAGATTGAAGTTCTTCCAAGGTGATTTTATCCGAGTCTTTCAAAACAACACATGCACATGCCCGTTCACCAAGTCTCTGGTCAGGCACAGCTACAACTGCTGCTTCCTTGATTTTCGGATGTCCGAACAAAATTTCTTCCACATCTGCAACTGGAATATTTTCCCCTCCCCGTATAATTATATCTTTCGTGCGACCTACTATACGAATATAGCCTTCTTCATCCATTCGAGCCAAATCCCCTGTATCGAACCATTCATGATCATGTGATTTTTCCCATAAATCAGGTCTTTGATAATAACCAACAAATTGACTCGGACCGCGAACAAAAAGCATTCCTTCTTTGCCGACAGATACCTCTCTTTTAGTATCTTGGTCCACAATTTTTACTTCCATTTCAGGCATCGGCGTCCCATCAGTATGGGCCGCTTTTGACAGAGAATCCTTAGGGTCAACAAAAGTCACCCCTCCGCACTCTGTCATTCCCCAATCTGGAATGACTCTACATGAAGTCCTCTGATGTATCTCATTCACTAATGAGCTAGGAATACTGGCACCTCCACAAATAAAATACCTTAGAGATTCCATATTATGTAATATCAGTTCGTCTGATCCAGCCAAGTCCATTAGAAACGTGGTTGAAGCCCAAGTCCAAGTCACTTGTTCACTCTCAATTAACCTGATAGCAACTGTTGGACTCCAATAATCCATCAATACTGTTTTCATACCCAAGGTTATAGGGGTATTAATGCCGTACTGAAAACCCGTGTAGTGGCCTAAAGGAGAAGGCATCAATATGGTGTCCGCAGTCCCAAGGCCAAGTACATTGGCGGGTCCTCGAGTTTGGAACATCATGCTAGCCTGATTATGCATGACTCCTTTAGGCTCCCCTGTAGTACCCGAAGTAAAACAAATACAACTAATCTCCGATATAGCATTAGGCCGATAATCTGTGAGGTTTTTAACCGTGGGGCCGAGCTTTCTACCTTGTTCCAACAGCACGCTTTCAAACGAAATCATCGGTTCTCGCACTAGATTTCCCACAACAACGATAATTGGAGGATCAGACAATTCTTCGACTAAATCCGACATCATCTCAACGTAGTTATTAGAACGAAATTCTTCAGGTACAATCACCATTCGCGCTTGTGTGCGGTGTAAAATATGTCTTACTTCCCTATGACGCATGATAGGAGTAACAGGCACAATAGTTACTCCTATTTTTATACAAGCGAGATAGATGATCGAGAAATGCCACCAATTCGGAAGTTGTACCAAAATACGGTCTTTTGGCTCTACTCCCATTTCCAGTAGCCCTGCAGCAAATCGATCCACCAAATGATGGACTTGTCTATACGTTAATTCCTCCGTCCTATCATTAAGATAGAAATGCGAAACTATAGCTACTTGATCAGGAATTTCATTTACCCACCGGTCCAGACAGTCAGTCACGACTGACTCGCCCCACCAACCTGCATCCTTATATTTTTCTATCAATTTGGGAGGAGTTTGAAGCATTTTCAGCTCAGTCGTTTAAATAGAAAATTTTTTTCGATATAATGCGCCAATTAAGACATAGTGTACCCACCACTCACACTCCATACTTGTCCAGTGACAAAATTACATCTGTCCGACGCTAGAAATACTACAACGTTAGCTACATCTTGTGGGGTACCTAACCTCTTTAAAGCATATCTCCTAGCAGCACTATGTCGACGCTCTGGTGTCCAATATTTTATCGCATCTTCTGACCACATACTTATCTGTCCAGCAGAACCCGGTTCAGCTATGGTGAGTCCTGGACAAACAACGTTGAATGTGACATTTTGTCTACCAACCTCTTTGGCTAAGGATTTGGATAGCGCAATCACACCTGCCTTAGCACCAGCATAAACAGCTTCATGATATTCACCTGTTCTACCAGCATCCGATCCCAAGCTAACCACTCTCCCATATTCATTCTCCGCCATATGGGGTACTAAGGCTCTTAGACAATTAAGTGGTCCCAAATAATTTATGTCAACAACTTTTTCATGAAACTCGGCCTGCTGACCAATAAACGGTGATGTTTCATCCCAACCAACTCCATTAATCAGTATGTGCACTTGCCCAAATTTTTCTATCACTTCCTCAATGGAATTGTTTACATTACTAGCATTAGTTATATCAGTTTCTTTTACAGACAAATCACCAATAGCCCCTTCTGATTTCACAAATTCGATCACCTTAGTAGCAGAAGACACATCTATATCAAATACCACTATGTTTGCCCCCTCTTGAGCGAGGGTTGAAACTATGCTGCGTCCTATGTTTGAACTACCACCTGTTACGATTGCGTTCTTTCCCTTAAGAGTTAGATCCATCAGTTACAACTCACTTAAATAAATTCGGTATTTTGTTACGAAAAACTACTGCGATGATTGTACGGAGCACATATCACTCAGTCAATAAATAATTGGTTAAAAATCCTCGACCCTTTTGGCTACTATTGTCCAAAAATTTTATCGGTTCCCGCCAATGGTATCTGGGCCATGGCTGATGCCTCTATCGTCAAAGCAGCAAGGTCTTCGGGCTCAAGACTATGAACATCACTTTTACCCAGAGATCTGGTCAGCAGAGCCAGTTCCATAGTCATAGCATTTATGAAATTAGCAACCCTTTCTGCTCCTTCATCAGGGTCCAGTCGCTTAACCAACTCAGAATTTTGAGTGGCTATACCCACAGGGCATTTGCCTGTATGGCAATGGTGACACTGTCCTGCTGCAACTCCAATTTCTTCTTCAAAATTGCTACCTGGTATTTCTCTGTTACAGTTAAGAGCAATTAATGCAGCAATACCTATTGCTACTGCATCTGCACCTAAGGCAAGAGCTTTCGCAACATCGGCACCGCTGCGAATACCTCCAGAAGCAATTAAACTGACCTTCCTATACAAACCAATCTCTCTTAACGCTTCTCGAGCCATTACTATTGACGGGACTGTCGGAATACCGCTATGGTCCAACAGTACTTCAGCTGATGCACCTGTTCCAGCAACCATACCATCGACTACAATGGAATCTGCTCCTGCCTTGGCAGCCAATTTCACATCATCAGCAACTCTGCATGCGCCCAGCTTGACTTGTATTGGCACTGACCAGTTAGTTGCCTCTCGTAGCTGTTCGATTTTTATCGCTAAATCGTCTGGGCCTAACCAATCTGGATGCCGAGCTGGACTACGTTGGTCAATACCAGATGGCAAGTCTCTCATTTCAGAAATCTCATCTAACACTTTCACTCCCATAAGCATTCCACCGGTCCCTGGTTTTGCACCTTGCCCAACAACAATTTCAATTGCCTGGGCCCCTAACAAATGATGAGGATTAAATCCGTACCTTGAAGGTAGCACCTGGTAGATAAGCTTATTTGATTCTTCTCGCTCACTACTGAGCATTCCGCCGTCACCAGTGCAACTAGCTGTACCTACCATTCTCGCAGCTTTACCCAAAGCGGTTTTGGCATTTGCGGACAGTGCACCATAACTCATGCCAGTTATATATATAGGTGTGTCTATCATCAAAGGATTTTCAGCATACAATGAACCCAATACAGTACTGGTACTGCATTTTTCTTTGTAACCTTCAAGTGGAAACCGTGTTAGTCCTGTCGACAAAAACGTTAGATCATCAAAATGAGTAATTTTCTGGAAAGTTGAAAACCCTCTGATTCTATACCTGCCAAGATCAGCCTTGGAATGTATATCATCTATAGTGTGTTCAGACCAAACTTGGCTTCTATCCGTTACCATCTGAAAATCCCCTCCCTAGTTCAAGATGCCTGTATTGCCCAAACAGCTTTTCCTAAAAACACTCTTTCAACAATGCGCACCGTATTCAGATCATCATCAAAGAATCTATATAGAAGCTTTTTCCAATCGCTCCAGAGAATCAAGATGATACAATTTCCTACCTGAAACTATTTTCTTAAATTTGGGTTTTTGTTCGAGACCATATTTATCTAAAATTCCCCATATCTCCAATAGTTCATCCTCGTTAATATCGACCATAGTAGCATCGTTGCCGAGCGAACCAACTTCACCTGCAACATATATGGTACCCTCATACATCGAATCACCTACTGCTTCTCCCACATCACCACAAACTATGATCTTTCCTTTTTGCATCATAAATCCAGTTAAAAACCCAGAGTCACCATTTATAATTAATGTTCCACCCTTCATAGAGATACCAGCTCTAGCGCCTGCGTTACCCCCTATAAAAATTTCACCACCCCTGATCGAAGATCCAACAGAAGCGCCAGCATCTTTTTTCACAACAATTTTCCCACTCATCATATTGTCACCCAAAGCCCAACCAGCATTCCCTTCAACAGTAATCTCAGGTCCATCAAGTAAACTTGCTGAATAGTATCCAACACTACCTTCTACAGTGATTTTGCACTGCTTGAAAATACCAACTATTGTGTTGTGCCGAGCACCTGGATTAACCACTTTAATCTCACTACCTTCCTCTACCAATGCCTTTATCGAGGAATTTAGTTCCTTAATACTCATAGTTGCTGCATCTAAAGTAACCAGGTCATCACCTCACTCTGCTGTGGTTCTTGCCGAGCTATCTCTTCTGAGAAAATTTGCCTCAGAGCTACTTCTTCTGAAGCAACAGCAACAACATCTTCATTCTCCATTGTAACTAGTGGTTTAGCTGACCACTGATCTTTGGCAAATCCCATACCATCCCTAGTAGATACCAGATAGGTAAAAGTCCCATCAAGATCATCGAGTGAGTCTTCCAAAGCTTCTCTCAATGTAGCCCCTCTGGCCAATCGATCTGCCAAATATACCGCTATAACTTCAGAATCATTGTGGGTAAGAAAACGATGACCACTGTCCTCATAGTCGCGCTTAACGCTATGGTAGTTAGTAAGTTGTCCATTATGTACAACAGTCACATCAGGGAAAGGATACGCCCAAAATGGATGGGAATGACTAACGTCAACTTTGCTTTCTGTTGCTAATCTGACGTGTCCGATACCATGAGTTCCCAACATACCTGATATTTTGTGCCTAGTATCCATTTGCTTAGGGGTCCCGATATCTTTGATTACTTCTGAAGAGCGACCTATGCTATGTATCTCAATTCCATCAATTGCTAAAAGTGCTTCGGCTAATTCGGACACTTTCCCTTTGTAATTAAGAGTTATTCGCAAAAATTCATCTATGACTATCTTATCTACTATAACCCCCCCAGCTTTGCCAATAACCTTTTCACAAACTCCCTCAATATCTTTAGCTTTCAAACTGTCATCGATCCAAATCCGGACCAACAGTTCACCAATTTCAGGCTGACCTGCTACCGTGATACCACAGGAATCCATCCCTCTATGAGTCATGGATTCAAGCATTTTGACTAGCTCACTTCCTACATCAGGGCGATCGTTAGCCAGGCTATTTTTGTGGATTATACCGCTTATACCACACATAGCTACTCCCTATTTAACATCTACATTGTTCAATTGTCGTTCTGATGCCTTAATAACTCTAGGTTCCATAGACAATCCACCTCGTTTCCCTCTTATATCATCCCTCAAAGCATTGGTAGCTGCTATATCAATTTCCAAGGATCTACTATTAACAACGACACCGTATTCTCGTGCTCCAGATATAGTTACTTTTTCCTGCAATACATCGTTGAGGACAACTGATGGATCTCTCTCCAGGGGATCTCCGTACCCTCCCGCTCCAGCCTGCACAGATCTATACACATCTCCTTTTTGAACATCCATCATAAATTTGGATGGAAGTTCCCTGTTTTCTCTTTCAGGATTCAAAATGCTGTGAGTCTGAGTGCCGGGGTTTCCTCCTTGTGTACCCCAAGGGAGGAATTTGTTTCTGTCAGAACGAATTTGCAGGTTCGCCTCATCAGCCGTCAGTTCATATTCTCGTATCACTCCCAGACCTCCTCTAAATTTACCGGCACCACCACTATCTGGAATGTAGCTGTATCGCGTAATTCTTAATGGCTGGTCAGCTTCAATACTCTCTATAGGTGTATTAGACTGATTTGTCACTGGAGCTGTGGCTCCGTCAGGACCATCTGCGTAAGGCCCTCCTCCTCTTGGACCATCGTTATTGAATTCCAAAAATACAAATGCCTGACCGTCCGGATAATAGCCTCCAAAACTTGCTCCTATTTCTCCACCACCCCATGCGGCTGGAACTTTACCCGGAAGCGCTTTAGCCATGGCACCAAAAACAGTATGAGCAACTCGAAACCCTCCCAAACCACGAGCGGCCACGGGCGCGGGGTGTTGAGGATTCACATAACATCCTGGAGGGGCTATTACTTTGATAGGACGGAAAAACCCTGCATTGGCGGTTATGTCTGGATTTGTCAGATTTTTCAGAGCTGCGCATGCTGCGGACTTGGTGAATGCAAAATTCGGGTTGATCGATCCTTTCGCCTGAGGAGACGTACCTGTGAAATCTAGAAGTATCTCATCTTTTTCTATGGTTAATTTAAGCTTTATAGCGATCGGGTCATCACTAAACCCATCGTCATCCACATAGTCAGTAAATTCCCACGTCCCGTTTGGTAAGCTACTAATCTCGGCTCGAGTTAGTCTCTCAGTGTAATCTATAATATCAGTCATGTAGTTCTTTAAATTTTCCAATCCATGATCAGACACAAGGCGCAACACTTCTTTTTCACCCTGACGAATAGCTGATAATTGTGCTTGTATGTCTCCCAACACCTTATCTGGCACACGAACATTTTTTTCTATTATCCGCCAAACAGCTTTGTTCAATTGCCCACCTTCGTAAAGCTTTAAAGGGGGCAATCTTAGACCTTCTTGATATATTTCCGTGTTATCACATGCATTACCTCCCGCAACGCGTCCTCCAATATCCGTTTGGTGGGCAATAACACAAGTCCAACCCATAAGAAGATCATTTACAAAAATCGGTTTGAAAAGAAAAATGTCTGGTAAGTGACTTGCTCCTTCATAAGGATCATTGTTTGCAAATATGTCTCCAGGCTGAATATCTCCAGCAAAATATTCCCTGACAGCATCCAATGCAGGCTGCATGGCCCCCATATGAAAAGGCAAGGTGAGTCCCTGGGCAACTTGATCTCCATCAGCATTGAATATTGCAGTGGAAAAATCCATGTTGTCTCTTACCACCAGCGATCGAGCAGTTCTTACAACTGTAACTGCCATTGTGTCCGCCGCGCGCTCAAGATAATTTTTTATGATATTCCGTGTGACTGGATCCAAGCCTTGTCTTTGAGTCATTTCGTTTACTCCATTCGTTAAGTCAATAACGACTAATTAACTTTCTCGATCTTAATATTTACTGAAGAATCAAGAGCCACTCTCCATTTTGGTGGCACTATTGTTGTTGAGTCATATTCCTCAATCACCACAGGGCCATCCATCCATTCATCAAGATCGAGTCGACCAATAACCGGAGTTTTGATCCATTTTCCTGTTAGGCCAAAATATACTTCCCGTTCAGTCGGCTTCTGACTTCCCACGACATCTATGGGAGAAATGGTGTCCGGGACCCGAGCATTCTTTGATATGCCACGAGCTATTACCCTGATATTCACCAGTTGGAAGGGATCATCTGCTTTATAACCATAAGTTTTTTCATGCTCAATTCCATAATTGAATCCAATCTCTTCTAGAGTTTCCATACTGAACATCGACTGATTCATCGCAACAGTCAACTCAGATGTTTGTCCAACATATTTCATGTCAAGCTGTGTGATAATCTGCTGTTGATCAAGCTCAAACCCCTCCGAGTAAAGCAGTTCTTCGCCCTGTTTCTTTAATTTACTGAGTATCTGGTTAGCCGCATCAAAGTCTAACTGACTGAATTCCTTGAAATAAGTTTGCACAAAATGGTGTTCCAGATCAGCAAATAAAAGTCCAAATGCGCTGAAAACACCAGGTGAAGGGGGAATAATGATACTGGTAATACCCAGTGACTCTGCCAGTCCTACTGCATGAATTGGTCCCCCACCTCCGAATGCGATCAATGTGAATTTCCTAGGGTCTCTGCCTCTTTCTGTAGAGACGGCTCTCAACGCGCGGGCCATATTAGAGTTTACAAGAAGATGTACTCCGTTTGCTGCCTCTATGTCAGACATCCCTAGAGGTACACCAATTTTGTCACGCAAGGATTTCTTCGCGGTCTCAGAATCTATAGGAAATTTGCCGCCCAATAAGTAATCAGGGTTTAAGTAACCAAGAACTACGTTCGCATCCGTAACAGTTGGCTCTGTTCCACCTCGTCCATAGCAAACAGGACCTGGCACAGCGCCGGCGCTTTGAGGACCACTCTGAAGAGAACCTCCTTTATCCACCCATGCAATACTCCCGCCCCCAGCACTCACTTCGGCAATGTCGATTGAAGGAACTCTTAATATGTATCCGCCTCCCTTCAACAACCTATGGCCAACACTCATCCCCCCTCCAACCTCATACTCTGGGGCTAGAAGCATTTGTCCGTCTTCGATCATAGATGCCTTGGCGGTAGTTCCACCCATATCAAAAGTCAAGATATTTTCAATTCCGAGACCTTTTCCTAGGTGATAAGCTCCCACTACACCAGCTGCGGGACCAGATTCTATACAGTACATCGGCTTATCAATAGCGGATTCGACAGGTGTAAGCCCCCCGTTGGATTGCATCACAGTCAAAGGAACGCTAACCCCTGTGGTCTTGAGTTCAGTACTCAAATTGCTCAAATATTCAGCAACAACTGGTCTAACATAGGCATTGATTACTGTTGTGCTGGTTCTTTCATATTCTCTCATTTCAGGAAGTAATTCGCTCGAAACTGACAGTGAAACATCGGGCAATCGAGATTCTATAGCATCTACAATCATCTTTTCATGAACGGGATTAGCATAAGAATGCAACAACGACACCGCAACGGACTTCACTCCAAGCTCCTCTATCGCAGTAACTACAGCATCCACATCTTCATCGGGTAGTGGTTTAAGAATTTCTCCAGTGAAAGTCATCCTTTCACCAACTTCCAACCTAAGCCTCCGCTCCACGAGTGGCGGAGGTTTCTGATAATAAAGATCATAAAGCCTCGGAATTCTGATGCGTGCTAATTCCAAGACATCACGAAATCCTTCTGTTGTTACTAGGGCGGTCCGCTCACCTTTTCCCTCAAGTATCGCATTTGTCGCTACGGTGAAACCGTGACTAATCTCTGAAATGTCTTGAGGTTTCAATCCTAAATCTTTTATTCCTTGGGATAATCCATCGATAACTGCTTTTGCATAGTCATCAGGAGTACTAGCCACCTTTCGCACCAACACACTTCCATCGTCGCCAAGGAAAACAACGTCCGTAAATGTTCCGCCAATGTCAGCACCAGCTCTAAATTTTACCATTTTCAATCTCTTGTAAGGAATTTTTAGGTACGAATCATATCATATACTGTTTACATGCAACGATTCGATTAACAGATCAAATTCATGAACTGATATATTAGTGATGCAGTTCAGCTTCAGAATTGAATATTGATTATCACAAACACTCTACAGTAGCTCAGAAGAGGGAGGGGAAACAGATGTCTGAAATTATTGGTGTTAATGACTATAAATACCAACAAGAACCTACGTGGTCTGAAATTGAAATCACAGGAAAAGTGTCTGACATGGCAACTGATTCTTCGGACAATGTATATCTGGCTGTACGGACAACACAAGCTGAAGATGATAATACAGGGGTGATTGTGGTATTGGACAAGAATGGCCATTTTGTAAAAAATATTGGCGCAGATAAACTAAAGACACCTCATCACATCTGGATTAGCCCTGAAGACGAAATTTACCTTACAGATTGTGAAGATCATGTAGTCCGTATCTATGACAATGCAGGCAATCTTACGCAGGTAATTGGCACTCCGGGTCAGCCGGGGATGCCAGAAACGCCCTTCAACATGCCAACCTGCGCAGCACAGTCTTCATCAAGTGGAGACATATTTGTTTCAGATGGTTATCGACAAAATCGAATACATCGGATCAACAATGATGGGGAACTAAAACTATCATGGGGTAAAGGAGACCGAAACCAATATGACTGGGAGTTATTTGGACTAGGCACCCCAAGCACGGGCAAAGGTGAATTTAATACACCACACAGCCTCACACTAAGTGACGACGGCCGAGTATATGTTATGGATCGTAGCAACCACCGGATACAAGTCTTCAACGAGGAGGGGACTTATCTTAATCAATGGCACCTCCCTCACCCAAACAAAGCGGATATAGACTCCGAGGGCATATTACACATAGCTACATGGGAAGGTATCGCCATATTCGACATGGAAGGAAATGCATTGGGCAAATGGGGAATGGAAAGCCAATGGAAAGGTGGCCATGGCATATGTGTAGATTCAAATGATAACATCTACACAACTGGAGTAGAAATGAGTGTTCACAGGTTTTCCCGAATATGACACATCTTGATTTTATCCTAACTTATACTGCAATACTAAAATTCAAAACAGGCTGATATACAGTCCACCAATCAGTTTTCTCCAATTTATGTATTAGCCTAGCTTGATGGTTGCACTTTCACACAATACAGGTTTTAATGCGCCTAGGCACTCCAATTTTGCCATGTCTCAAAGAGTTTCAGGAGATGAATCATGCCATTCGTCGATTACGAAGTCCGTGGCCCCATTGCAATAATCACAATGAATCGACCAGAGAGAGGCAATGCTCTGGGCCATGAATTAGTGACTGGGCTGGTCGAAGCACATCAGAATCTTAGAGATGACCCTAACCTTAGAGTGGGTATCATCACTGGTGTCGGTAAATATTTTTGCTCCGGCCTTGATCTAAAGGAAGCTGCTTCTAAAGGTACCGACTTCTTCGACCCACGGGTTGATCCTAGGTTTGGCGACGTTTTTGATCCTAATGATCTTCAAAAACCAATGATTGCTGCAATCAATGGTTGGGCTGTTGGCGGGGGAATGAATTTAGCAGTTGAAACATGTGAAATATTGGTTATGTCGGAAAATGCGCAAATGAGAATGGGGCAAGCAAAGCTGGGTTACCCAGTGGGTTGGGAGTATATACAAACACTTCATTTAACGCCAACTGCTGCTGCTGAAATAGTATACGGTTTAGATATCTCAGCACAACGAGCTCTCGAAATGGGATTAGTCAACAGAGTAGTTTCCTCAGAACAAGTCCTTAACAAAGCCGTTGAGATAGCTGAGCATATGGCAAGCTTGCCACCTAATTTACTACCTGCTGCTAAAACTTTAATACGTCAGGCATCCTCCTCTAACAACGAAGACCTGATACAGTTCGGCTCTAAGACCCAAAAGAGACTGGCGTATTCACAAGATGGGCTAGAAGGAATCAGAGCATTCGTGGAAAAGAGATCAGCTTCATTTGAAGGAAGGTAACACACTATGGCCGGGAAAATAGAAGTAACACCAGCAATGCTAGATAGTATAGGAACTGAATCAGATCCCGTGACATGGGAAGTGGAAACCGGAGAGATTATACGGTTTGCTGAAGCTATAGGAGACCCGAATCCAATTTATAGTGACGAATCTTATGCCCGTAATACCAAGTATGGTGGAATAATCGCTCCTCCAACATTCCTGCATGCGTATCAAGCTTCCCCACTAGACTTCGAGCGCCCTGATGGGGTGGGAGTTGACGGTGGAAGCAATTGGGAATACTTCAGTCACGTACGACCGGGGGATCGCATCACCGTCACATCTAATGTTAAAGATATTTTCGAGAAAAAAGGTAATGTCGGTAACATGCTGTTCATTATCAGTGAAATTAACTATACCAATCAATTCGGGGTTCTCGTAGCAAAGCGAGAGAGTACAGGAATATACTACGACGCCTTACAAACCTCTGAATAAATAGTGTGCTATGGAATCAGATTCATCTTTGTACTTTGAAGACATTACAAAAGGAGATAGGCTACCAGAGTTAGTCAAAATTCCATCTAGTCAACAATTGGTCAAATTTGGATGCGCCACCTATGACTACTACCCACTCCACTTTGATAAGGAATTTGCCATATCGCACGGTCTAACAGACATCATAGTACATGGCCCATTGAAAAACTCATTATTGGCTCAATTAGTAACTGATTGGATAGGTGAGGAGGGTGTAATAAAGAAATTGAATGTACAATATCGCGGCATGGATATCCCTAACAAAAAATTGATTGGATCCGGTACAGTCTCTAGTAAGTATGTAGATAATTCTGAAAATCTAGTAACAGTGGATCTTCAGATTATCAACGAATCTGGAGTAATGACCACTAACGGTTGCTCCTTGGTTGCGCTACCTTCCAGGTTAAGAGACTATTCCGGGTAACAGATCCCACCATCCTAGCCTATTGAAGTAACTAACTGAGAGCTTATTGTTAATAAATCAAGTTGGCTGAAACTATTCCGGCTACTAAACTCAACTAACTATGAAAAATCTCTCACCTCAGGCCCAAACTACTTAATTTTCACTTCTCCCCATATGCTGCTTATCGCATATGCTCTGTAACTTCCCTTATATGAAGGGCTCCATGTAGATATCCTCCAAACTTCTTCTCCACTGGGCTCAACCTCTGCTATCACTCTAGGGATTGTGTTGAAATTAACCAAAGTATGACCGTTATCAAGTCTATATGCTCCACCTCTAGTCCTCGAAAACAAATCAGGATCTGGTCGATATTCCCAAACTTTAATCGGTGCTAAATCATATTCGTTTAACGCGAATTCAATAACCCTTGTATATTCCCCTCCTTCGGCTTCAGGTCTACCCTTTCCATTATCAAAAATCAATATGTTCCCATTGGGCAATTCCGTAGCTGTATGAGGTAAATAAAATTGATCCTCAGGTTTTTGAAAATTAAATATCCCGTTTGGCCCTCCCAAAACCCATTCAACGTGTTGTAAATCTGGTGACAAGGAAACTATTTGATTGTGGGTTTTAACAGACAATATATAATTACCTCTAGATCCTATATCAATAGAGTTGGCATTCCACCAGCGCTGAAATTTACCCTCTCTGACCGGCTTTCCTGGTACTCCATAAAAGGGGACTGTTTCCCAAGTCAATCTCACTTCTGGACTAAAAGTATCAAATGAATTCCATACCTCGCGAGTCATCCCGCTTCTCTGGTCCCAAATCCGAATGGAATCTCCTTCGACAAGAGTACCATCATCATCCTGACCGTCAATTTGCTCATATATCCTCGCCAGATACATAATTTGATGCTCTGGAAGAATTAGATGGTCGTGATGCGGTAACCCATCAATTTCGCTGTACGAAAGATTGTCAATCACATCTCCAAATGGAGTAATCTCTCTTATACAACAAGGCCTTCGATTTCTGCCCATGTAATATACTAGATTGTGATTGTCTCGTTGACGTATGGCATTAATGGCATAAGCCTGATCAGGGACTAAATTGGGACTTTCATAGTACCAAACAATTTCACCCTCATTATCCAAAGCATATATATAACTACCTGATACATCCTCATGATCCAATAACAACAATTCATAGGTAGCTGTTCCATCAATACTGTGTTCAATAGTAGACAATGCAGAGGGCAATGCACCAGTTCTGAAAGAGCCTACAGCTCTTTTCTCAGTACCTGGCTTAGCATCAGTTATAAACACCTCGTACTCATATGATGTCGATGGCCTCAACCTTACCAACGGAATAACATGATTCCGCGTAACTAAGTCAGTGGTAATTGTCCTGAATAAACCTACATCAGAATTTCCATACTCCACATAAACTTTTGCAGGTTCACTTAATTCAATCAGTACTTCAAAGTTCAAAGCATTAGAATCATCGCCACGGGAATCAACTTCCAAAATTTCAGAATCTAACAATTCACTTTGATTTTGAGATGGTGGAGCGAAAGTTTGAGTTTTTGCCGCTGTAGCTGGGTCTAAACCACTGTGCGCCTTATCCATTTCGTCAGAAACAGTGCTACACGATGACAGAATCCATACGGTTGCAAATACCAATGAAATTGCTAAATTATACCTGATTTTCAACGCCAACTCCTAAAGAAATTCTATAGCTTCATATCCGAGAGAATATTTGGAGTTTCTTGAAACTCTAATGGGTAGCTCACTAGACACTTGCTTGATTTTTTCATAGGAATCTGGCGGACCTTTAATTTCAATTACAGCGTCCGGATGTCTGAATGCAGACCGGTAAAGATTTGGAATAGCACAAAATCTCTGATCATAAACATTCTGCGCTGAATCAATGGTAACTCGTACTTTTCCAGTTGGATCTTCAAAGTATTCCCGATTATATTTATTAATCAAAACAGGCATACAATCTGGTCCTATCTGGTGCCTAATGTTAATTGGCAACCAATTCAACAATCGAGACATTACTACGGGCCACGTATCTCCAGCAAGCAAATCAATGGCTTGGGGAATATGGAATTTTATTTTTGAATTAAGATTGTTTTTTTTCCTCTTTATTTCAAAAACTTTATCAGTAGATAAATCATTATTATCGTACCATCGCAGGCGTACCTTTTGTCTCTCATTAACACCTTCGTAACTATCCTCCAAGCACTGCATATTATACGTATCAAAGTACAGATTATTTACAACTCGGGGCGGATAGGATGTTGAAAAAGCGTTTTCGTTAACTTGGATTATTGACTTTACAAGCGGCAAAACGAACTCTGCTACAGAGAGTTTAATTTCATAACGCCATTCATCTAGAATTGGTTCAATCAATGTACATCAACACATAATCGGCGATTTGCAAGTTTCACAATTAGAGAAATTTCATGGACTAGGAGAATTACCTTGATCAACCAGTGTTACATTGGCCGTGTCAGGTAGGGCTCCACGAAGTTTTTCAACAGCATCAGAAGCTGAATTGCCTTTGGAACAAGTTATTTGCATAGTCGCCTGAAAAAAATCCGAGCCAACGTCTATCCTCTTTAAATCTAATATCTTTACCATTGGACCCAATATCTCTTCTATTTTATCGAAATTGACCTTATCTGCTACTTCAGGTCCTCTCAAGTCCACGTTCACGTACAAATTGCTGTTGTGTTTCTGCGACCAAACTAATGTCCTTGCGGTCATCACAATCAGAATCATTAGAGACGCAATTATGGTGGGCCACGTCTGACCTGCACCCAAGCCTATCCCTACACCTATAGCTACAAAAAGATAAGCTAATTCTTCTGGTTCTTTTATTGGAGTACGAAAACGTACTATTGATAACGCACCAACCAACCCGAGTGACAGAGCTATCGATGATTTCACAACAAAAATTATCAAAACAATAGTCAATGTTATGATGGGAATGGTGTAACCGGCCTGGGAACGGTTGGTCATTGTCCTACCGTATTTCAAATAGTGCCAAGCCAATATCGAAGAGATGATGGTCCCTGTCAAAAGAGCAGTGAGCAATTCTCTTATCTCAATCGTTAAAATATCGGCAGTTAAGTCAGGCAAATGAAACTCAACTCTCTTCAAGTAGCTACATTAAGACTATTATGCACACCTAATCACAGTCTATGCAATGAGACTTTGGGACCTTTAATTAACGGTTTGAGGCTATCTCAAAACCCATATGTTATTTATTGGTAAGAAAACTTCTACCACGTTGGTACTTACTGAGGTTCATCCCTGATATTTTTATGCCTCTCGACTCGAATAGCTCAGTAACTACAGAACGTATGGTTTTCTGATCCTTCAAAAATGCGTCTCTGAGCAAATTTGCTGCTTTAATATTTTGGGTCTCGATCGCATCATCAAGCTTGGTTGATATGTTTCTTTCAAACTCGATTTCCATTTCATAAAAGACCCCATTGGGAACAGGCCGATACATTGGGTCCTTTTTAGTTGCTTGAAGAAAGGCCAAGTATGACTGTCCATCATAGATCTCAGTTTTATCAAACGATAATATGAAAGCCTGTTCTGGGTTGGGACCACTACCATACTGTGTTTTCATGTTCATATGAAATCTTGTCCTAGTAGATATCGCTACCAAGGCTACTTCTAAATTTATGATCCCTTTGAATCCTTTATCTATCAAAGTATTTGACAACAAACTACCAGGAGTTGAAACAGACCCTTCATAAATACCCGTCTTAACAACAGGCATATAATCTTCTATAGGCCACGGGGCAGGAGGGGGCGTTTTACCCGAAGAAAATGGTGGAGCGGATTCCCTAAATTCCAGTCTTGCTTCATTCGAAACACTGAAGCCGTCTACGGTTTCTTCATGACCAACCTTGACTTGAATCTCTCCTCTAAACGGATAATGCTGATTCACTGTAGGAGCAAATTCATGATAAACAAGAGCATTTTTATTGTCGAATCTGTATCTCAGTCTAAGAGCTATAGCATTATTCAGTAGTAAGTCATCGGCGGTGTCCATATAGAAATCACGCATTACAAGCTGAGTAGGCTCTAGATCAACCGTGTATTGTTGCCCTAAAATTGTCGATGCGGCCCAGCGGTCAACAATTGAATCATCTGACAATGCCAATAGAAGGCTAGTTTGCATATTCCTTTCCCACTCATCAGTATCAGTGGTGAATCCTGGAGGAAACTCGACCGCGAGTTTATATTCACGCTCTAATCGTGATTTGGTGCCTATTGGTACAGTCTCAGCCAAATGGGACATGTCAAACTGATTCACAGGTGAGTCTGCGGTAAGTGACAAAGCTATCAACATCACCACCAATGTGACTGTTACTAAAACAACACCGGCAATTCGAGCCAATACAGTGTATTTCACTTTCCATCCATACAAAGAGTCACCTTCCGGAAGGAAATCGTTCTAGTTAATTGCTTCTCTAAGTTATGGTTTAGCAGGAGGATGAACCTAGATAAATGAAGCCAGTTTTTATGGCGACCCCGACCGGATTCGAACCGGCGATCTCTGGCTTGACAGGCCAGTATGTTAAACCGCTACACCACGGGGCCGCGTCTAGTTGATATAAGACGATCAGAAAATGTTAACTTAATTCCTATTCCGTTTCCAGTGCTGCCTGTAATTTCGGAGGACTATATCCGACCACTACCTGATCGTTTATAACAGTAACAGGTGTAGTCCTGTATCCCAAATCTATTAGCTTTGTTACTGCGTCTCTGTCAAGAGAAACATTGTACTCCGTAAACTCATACCCTTTTCGTGAAAGAAACGCTTTCACCATATGGCAAGGGCCTCAGCCGTTGGAAGTATATACCTCTATGGTCTTGTTCATTTCTATATCCTATACTGTCGCTGAACGTCCCTTCAATTATATCCTAATTCAGTCGTGATCATTTTCGGGTTGTTTATGTCGAGTTTCTTCATCTTTTCCACGACCAGAACGCGCTCTCTCCTTCTTGTTGTGTTCTTTCTTGCCGGCAACGTTATCAAACAGTTCTCCACCAAGCGGAACCGCTTGATCAATTGTCTGGACAATTTCTTCTTCCTCTTCATATTTGCGAAGAAACTCTTCGCTCACAAAAAACATTCATATACAAAACCCATCTCGTTCTATGTCCTCGTGATGTCTTTCACATGGGCATATTTTTTTTCGATCCTCAACTGGATCGCCACTTAGCGGCATTCAGGGGCAATACCTGTATCCATAGTTCATCTCATTTTCTCCCAAGCCCTCTTGCACAACCTTCACCACTTCTTCCTCTGGGAAAAATTCATATGGCCCGCGAGAAACGTATCTTTCAGAAAATTTCTCAGCTCGATCAACAGCCTCATCCCTTGTCAATTCACGACGTTTCTTTTTCATTATTTTTCAC
>CAZMZE010000033.1:0-30073 GCA_964570875.1 uncultured Dehalococcoidia bacterium | reverse complement strand
TGGTATAAGCAACACCAATACGATTTCCTGGTTTTAAGTGACCATAACCACCGCACAATTTTGGATCATGAAATTGAGGGGGGTCCACTCATGGTCCCCGGTGAGGAGGTCTCAGCTAGACTTACTGGTTCTAAAGCATGGCATGGTGGAGAGATTGGAATTCATCTCAACGGTATCGGTATATCGCGGGTTGTTGACCCTGTATATGCGAGTGATGTGGTAACGGTTCTACAGGCCAATATTGATTCCATAATTGAGGCTGGCGGCATAGCGCAAATCAACCACCCCAACGCGAGTTGGGCACTTAACCATAAAGATATTGTTCAGACTAGCGGTGCAAGCTTGTTCGAAGTCTACAACGGTGGTCCTGCTAATAACAGTGAAGGTGGACCTGGTAAAGATAGCGCCGAAGAAATGTGGGATCATTTGCTCAGTGCAGGTCATGTCATCTTCGGAGTTGCAACGGACGATTCCCATCATTACAGCGATTTCTCAATTAACATGGCTAACCCAGGCCGTGGATGGGTTGTGGTCAAAGCCTCAGAACTATCAACGGAAGCCGTCGTTGATTCACTGGCGACTGGACAGTTCTACTTCTCAACGGGTGTAGAGTTGGCTAAGTTGGATATTTCAGACCAGTCGGTATCTTTGGAGATAGTTCAAAGTAGGGATTGGATTTACCACACGCGATTCATTGGTAGCGACGGAACAGTGTTGTCCGATAGTGCTGGGTTGGAGGCGTCATATGATATCAGTGGAGACGAAGGGTATGTCAGAGCAGTGATTCATTCTTCTTATGGCACACGCGCTTGGATTCAACCGGTGTTTACGTCCAATTAGTAGTTAATCTAGGCACGTACTCACACTAGGCTTAATGATCTGACAAGGAATACCGACTTGGATTGTTGACGGTCCTATATAGCGAGAGTAGAATTGGCGTTAATTTTTCCAAGATTGACCTTATATTGTGGCATGACCAGATAGACTTTCTTGACCTAAAGTATTGGGACAGAAGAGGAGTTGTCATGACGACTTATAGCTTGCATGCAGGGCTATTCATCTTTGATAAAAAAAATCGGACCATCCTTGATCCGATCAGCGCCCTAGATTTGGTAGCAAGGGCTGGTTTTACCGAGACCGAATTGCTGGCAGAGGGCGAGGAATGGCAAACTCCTAGTGTTCACGATGCTTCAAATATTGGCCGTGCGCTGGACCGATTGGGGATATACCCTCACACCATACATACACCTTACATGGATGTGAATCTGGCGAGTCCGGACCAGGAGGTTCGGAACGCAGGTATCGCATTGGTTGGTGATGCGATGCGATTCCTGTCGGATCTTGGAGGTCGGACAGCCGTTGTGCACCCAAGTGGGCCACCCCGACCGGGAGAGCCATCTCTTTCCCCTCAAAACATTGGCACCCGGATGGAATATGCTCATAGCGCGGTGAGTGAACTTGTTAAAGTGGCGGAGGAGACTGGCATACGCATGGCTCTGGAGAATTTGCCTAGCCACAGGGTGCCATATCGACCCTTGGAAACCACACAAGAACTGCGTGCATTCATGGCTGACTTTCCAGCTGAATACCTAGGGATCTGTCTTGATGTTGGACACTGCCTTATTTCCGGGTATGATCCTGCTGACCAAGCACGAATTGCCGGAGAACGACTCTATGCACTTCACCTTCAGGATGGAGATGGTCATGGGGATCGTCATTGGGTGCCGGGAAAAGGTATTATTGACTGGCCGTCAATTGGATTGGCGCTATCGGACATAGGGTTTGATGGTGCTTGGACGATCGAAGTTGGGACAGCCCACACGGAAGATCCGGTCGAAGTTATCGCGAAGGACTGTACGGCCGTACGGGAATTGTGGGAGGCAAAAGGGATATCTACCCCAGAGCTGTAGACAACGTTGTAGGAACCCCAGACACCTTTTAAAATCCCTCCAGGCGAAGCTGGAGAGATTCGGTAGTGATATCCTCAAAACCTGATACCCCTACGCCGACCAAGCGAAATAATCTTCCCGGCTGTAATTCTGCCCTTAACAATTCAGTGGCCGCTAGGGCAACCTCGTTTGGTGCACTAACAGGCTCGACCACAGTGGTTTGCCGAGTGAAGGTTGTAAAGTCAGCCAAGCGTAGTTTGAGCTTGACCGTTCGTCCCCGAAGGTCGTTGAGGCTCAAGGAATTACCTACTCTTTGGCTAAGGCGATTGACTAGCTCGAACAAAGCCTCGGGGTCCTCAGTGTCCTGGGACAAAGTCGTTTCGGCGCTGACCGAGTTACTGCTTCGTCCTGTGATGACTGCTCTCTTGTCTTTACCCTGGGCCATAAGTCGCATCTCCGGGCCCAACTTACCGAATCTGACGCTGCACCACTCCTCAGACTTTGCAGCTAAATCACCTATAGTGTGGACAGATTCGGTTGCCAATTTTGTGGCGGTCTTAGGCCCGATTCCCCATAGCTTATTAACGGCTAATGGTGCCAGGAAATTGCGTTCTGTGCCTGGTAGAACTATGGTGAGACCGTTGGGTTTATCCATGTCCGAGGCTATTTTGGCAACAGATTTGGTGGTGGCAACTCCAACCGAAATAGTCAAATGGAGTTCGGATTCAACGCGAGTTTTGAGGTCTTTGCCGATCTGTCCAGGTTGCTCCTGCTGAGTTACTGAGTCAGTCACGTCTAGGTACGCTTCGTCCAAAGAAAGCGGCTCCACAAGTGAAGTGAATCCTTGGAATATCGCCATCACCTGTCTCGAGACTTCACCGTAGCGGTCAAATCTGGGTCTCACTAATATGGCCTGTGGGCATTGTTGGAGAGCTGTCCGCATGGGCATGGCTGATCGGATCCCAAAACGACGGGCTTCGTAGGATGCTGACGCTACAACTCCTCTATTCTCTGGGCGACCTCCTACAACGACGGGCTTGTCCCGTAGTTCAGGATTGTCTAGCTGCTCCACCGAAGTGTAAAAGGCATCGAAATCCGCGTGAAGGATGTGGCGCATCTCCGCTGCTCCAAAATTGTAATTCCAGCGACATTGGCATTATATACATGTTCGTAGGGGGAGATGCTGTTGTCTTTGCTGAAGCACACCGGCGCGACTTCCAGTAAAGTATTTCTCCGATTCGAATGGATTGTTTTGGGTGATGATGTGGTTATTAACTGTCTCTTTTGAAGCCTTAACGCTGGATGAATCGACACATCTTTGTTGACCCGCTGGGCTAAAATAAAATCACCAGTGGATAGCGTATAATTATGGTTACTGCGAAATTGTTTAAATCCTAACAGGCTGGATACTCAGAGGGTTTGTTTGAAATCCCGAATGGAGTTTGTGATGAAATTGATGATGAAAATTATCCTTCTTGGTCTGGTAACCGTTGCATTGAGTGCATGTGGATTGATTGATGAAGAAGAAGCTCAATCTGTGGTTAAGCTCAGATCTCAAATCCTTGAAATACAAACCAACGAAGTTGATCCTCTGGTAGATCAGATTGAAGCACTCAATAAACTCATTGATCCGCTTGAAGAAGAAATAGAAAATCTAGAGGAAGAACGTGAGGACCTTTATGACCAGGGACGACGCCTGGGAGATGAATTTAAAGACGAAATGCGTGATCGTTTTGAAGAGCTTTTTATGCAGGAAGATGAAGCCCGTGCGAAATTTGAAGATGCTATAAACGATGAATTTAAGGCACTAGATCGCAGGAGGCGTGATTTAGAGAAATCAGGGGAAAAAGACTGGGAAGAAATAGAGAAACAAGCATCTGATCTATGGGATGCATTTGATGACGAAAGAAGGAACAGAGAAAATCAATTGCGGGAACAAAGTGAGGCAATGAATCGTTCTTTCGAAGATGAAGGGCGTGAGAAACAAGAGGAGATTAACTCTGCCCAAGATACTATGAATGAGCTGAGAGAGAAGTTATGGGAAGACTTCGAAGATGAAAAGCGCACTCGAGAGAGAGAAACAAAAGATGTGAATGAAGGTCTTTGGGATTCCTTTCAGGACGAGAAACTTGCGAAAGAAAACGAAATCGAAGCTGGTCAACAATTGATTGAAGCGAAATTTGATGTCATTGATGAACAGTTCAAGGATTTGGAGAAGGCTCAGCAACAGATTAACACAACCCGATTTGATATCCAGATCAAGCAAATGGAACTTGAAGAGGCCAGGATGAATTTGGAAGACGCCATGTCTCCCTTACGGGAACAGAGGGAACAACTTCATCGACAAGAACAGGAGATTTGGGAGACAGAATCACCGAAGAATTACGATCAGTTGGTCAGCGACAAACATGATGAACTTGATGGTGTCTACCGGCAAGTGGAAGACGCATGGAACGCATTTGATGAGCAGCAAGATCGAGATTGGGATGTATACAACCAAGACAAAGATAATGCGTGGGTAGAATTCAATGCCAGGCAAGCAGCGCTTGAACAGCAACGAACCCAGATGTATGAACAGGCCAATCAGGCTGATGAGTCTGATAATGCCTCGAGGCAATTGGATAATCTGAGGCAACAATATAACAACGACAAAAGTAATTATCAAAATTTACTAAATGACACTTATCAACGAATAGCGGAATTGTCCTCTGGTGGTGGAGATTCAACTGGCCCGGATAAGAGTCAACTAATAGCAGCTGTGGAAGCTGATCGTTCTGCCTTAGAACAGGCTAAAGAACAACTGAATTCCACTCCACAACTGATAACTATAGTAGGTGGTAGGAATCCTGATTATGATAATGCTGTAAGCATAGTTGAACAGGCGCAGGCATCTCTGAATGAAAGTTCTGCAGCTTTGACTGAGATCCCACAGCAAATTGAAAGTACTGAGGATAGTGACGAGGATGGTATTCTTGATATGGTAGACAATCCAGAATATCAGAATATGCAGAGCACTGTTTCTTTAAAGCAGCAAGAACTTGATGCTGCTGTGGCTACGCGTGATAGCACCACGGAGACACTGGCAGATTCAGAAACTGCGAATCCGGAATATGATGTTCTGATTCAACAGGTTAATAGCCTTGAATCAACTTTAGCTTCAAGAGAGCAGGAACTTGAAGCAGCCCAAAGTGCGGGAGACCCTAGTTCAAATCCGGAATTAACTGCCGCTTACTCACGTGCTTCGGAATACGAAGATATTATCAAAGAACTAGACCAAAACTTCAACGATAAATCTAACGAGCTTACTCAAACGATAGCTAATAGCAGCGGTTCAGTGGATCTTGGACAAATGGAACGAGATTTGGACGAGCTCTTTAAACAGGCAGAACGCGACCTTAATGCCAGGTTAGCAGCGATAGATGATGCAATGTATGGGAAAGAGTCTGAACAACCATCCAACCTTACTTCTCTGGAAGCCCTTGTAAAGATTCTCGAAGATCAGATTAATGAACTCTGGGATGAAAAAGAAGCCTTCCACCAGGGCCGTGAGACACAAGCCCGAGCGATAAGAGCGACTAGACGCGCAATAGAAGATCAAATTACTCCGCTGGAGGATGAACGGCGAGCATTGGATCTGGCTTCCAGACCTTTGCGCAGGCAGGACATGTCTTTAAGTAAGGAGCAAATGCTTCTCGAGCAACAGAGAAATCTATTAAATCAACAGAGGGAGCCGATAGAAGAAGAAAGAGAAAACTACCGGGAAAGTGTAAAGAAAGATTTCGATAAATGGAGACAAGATAGAGAAGATGAGATTCGTGACGAAAAAAAGGATATAGATAGAGGATTTGATAAATGGAGACAAGATAGAGAAGATGAGATTCGTGACGAACAAAAAAGTATAGAAAAAGATATTCAGAAAGAAGAGAAAAATCTTGATGACTGGCGTCAAAGTCGGAAGCGAGAAATTGAGAATGAAAGACAACAATTAGATAAGACTTTCCGTGAATGGGTGGAGGACCGTGAAAAAGACGTCAAAACGGAAACTGAGGAAATACGTGATGCGTTTGGAGAAATCAATGATGCCCAGTTCGAAGAAATAGAAAACGAGTTCCGTGAGTTAGAAGATAGGCGTGAAAATCTAAAAGACTCTTATTCTGAACAAAGGAAGTCCCAGGTGGAACAACTTGAGATCCAAAAGGATGCACTTTTTGAAGAGAAGATGGCACCTTTGGAAAATGAAGCCAAAAAACTTGACTCTGTGATTCAGGAGCGATGGACAGAGCTTGAAAAGCTTTACAGTGAACAATCAGCTTTGACTGATAGACTCTCTGCGTTAGAAAAGAGAGTCAGAGATCTTGATCGCAGCGCTGAATTCGGCCTCCTTGGTGTAATATCAGGTGCGCTTGAGAATGCTCAAGAATTAGAAAAGGGTGGAGGACTCACTGATTTCGGGTCCTTCTTGCCTCAAATGGGTGAAGGCAGCCAAAATCAAGATAGTGACCAACCTAACTCAGCCCCGGTAAGATAGTTTTCAAATGTGAAACTTGTTGATTAAGAGCAGTTACTGTATCAGCGGGGAGACTTGACCGCTGGTACAGGCATGTAAGTCGTCATTTCTAATCAAGGTTGGGGTAAAAGTCGATCGCATGATATTCAGATAAATACTCTCTGCCCTGTATAGATATCACGATCTATTCTGTCACATGGGTAATCTATGAAAATTAAGAGTGAGACCACACCATGGATTTTTGTGAAGGACGTCTGGGATTGATAAGTAGTTAATTGAGATAATAACTGGAGACCGATTAGTCTCCGACTGCTTCTGAGACGAGACCGAAGAGTTTCTCTAGTCGTTGTGTTTGATGTGACGATAATGGTCCCTTTGCTATGGATAGAACATTCTGTTCCAAATGCGAGATCTCGATTGTCCCTGTAAGTACGGACGACACCCCCTCGGTGTAGGCGGCGAAACGGTAAGCTGCTTCAACCAAAGAACTGACATCACTTTCTTCCAGTAGCCATGCAAGAGGACGTTTGTCCGACTCTCCGGTTTCCGGAATAAGACCGCGTTGCTTTAAATCTTTGATCACCTCTCTGAGCCGGGAGGGATTCCAGAATAAATTACGAACGGCAAGCATATTTAAAACTCCGACGTTGTACTGGTCGCACATGGGTAATACCATGTGGCGGGCTGACTGGTTAATCATGTTGTATGCGACCATAATCACGTCGAAAAAATTCAAAGGCAAGGTCAATTCTAGCCATTCGTGAGCACCGTCCGTGCTGGATTTTTCGTTTGACCCAATAAATTTGACTTTCCCCTGATCTTGAAGTTTATACAAAACTGGGAGCAGGTCGCTTACTATCGCATCGTAATGCCGTGCTAGCGGCGAGCCTATAAACAAAATATCTATGTGAGAGATTTGCAACCGACGTAGGCTTGTCTCCACCGATTCAGCAACCTCATCAGGAGTCTTCAATCTTCCCGAATCTCCGTTAACGAGATGGACTTTGGTTGAAACTATGAGATCGTTGCGTGGAAGGTTTTTAATAGCACGACCGAGAATCAGATCGCTGTCCCCATAGGCTGGAGCGGTGTCGAACAAATTTATACCTAAATCAAAAGCCTTAAAAAGAAGCTTGTGTGCCTCAGATTCTGGCCTCCCGTCTCTCTGGCCAAGGATGCCATACCCACCAGTCCCCATGCTTAATAGGGATATTGATAGGTCGGTTCGTCCGAGTGTTCGATATTCCATATTTAGTAATTATTTGTTAAAAGATAACTTGTTAGCTATATTGTGATGTACTCGTGTGTCAATTTGTCGTCGTTTAACTCTATTACTCTTATTCCAGATGGATCGTCTCCAAGAGGATAAGTGATTGGTCCGGAAGTTATTAGTTGGGTACTCTGATATTGGACTATATTGTTTGCGTGCCAATGCCCCGTAAATACAGCAGTTACATCAAACCGTTCAAGCAAATTCAATATCTGTAGCCTTTGACTTTTAGGCAACACCATATGGCTGTCTTCGTCTTCAGGATGAGTGCCGAAAAGAGGATGGTGCATAAAAATTAATTGGTGGATACTGTTGTTTGCTCGACCTATCATTAATTGTTGCTCTAAAAATCTTATTTGATTCACGTTCTCGCCTGGAGTTTCTGACCAATCAAACAGAACGCAACTGTTCAATATTATGAACTGTGAATTTCTATGATAGAAGCTGAAGTGATCAGAGCCAAATCTTCCTTTGTATCGTTCAATGTCTTCAAATTTTGGAGAGTTGGACAGGTCAGAGTTGCCGGGAGCAAAATAATATTTGCAATTTAGTTGAGCATATAACTTTTTGACAACATCGGCGTGTTGCTGGTCGAGTCGGTTTTGCATCAAATCGCCCGTTGTTATTACAAAATCAGGCTGGATCTCATTTGTCATAGAAATTGCAGCTGATAAATTTTTTATTTCGTATTCGATACCCTCTGTCCCACTATGTCTAGACGCATAAAATCCTAATTGAGGATCAGTCATTTGAACAAATTTTGTAGTCATAGTGTTTCATCTCTAATTCATCAGTTATTAATTCCACTGTTTTTGGGGATCATCTTAACATGATTACATCACTAGGCATGGGTTCTCTTAGTCAGTTTTCATATACTGAGTTGTCCATGGAGAAATAATGGTACTATGACCTTTTCTTGTGATGTGTCGAAGCGATCGTGTAAAAATATTGGAAACAAGCCAATGAATAATAAATCCATAGAACAATTCGATGGTCCTAGAGCATGCCAGGTTTACGATCTCGGTCCTGTGTTAGATACCGCCAATCTGGTTATGCGTACTTTGGCAACTCCACCAGGCCAACCACAGCGTCTCCCTACGATCGGTTATGACTGGGCGCACGTCTATAATCACGGAAACCTAGACAACATCAGGCTAATCACGAAAAATGGACTGGCCGTCTCTTCTGTTGCCGTTTTCCCTGGGACCACGATCACACCACTTGGCAGTATTTCCGTGGGAGGTATTAACTGTTTTGTGACACATCCTGAGTATAGGCGGAGAGGTCTTGGTGAAGCTGTTCTATTAGATGCTATTGAGAAAATGAAGATTAACGGGCACCACATCGGGCTACTGTCCACCAATATAGAAGGATATTATCGTAGGTATGGTTGGGAGAGTTCTGGGAGAAAACGTCAGTTCTTCCTTAATAAGGGTAATGTGGATCTACTATCTTACAGTCCGGGAGTACAAATAACCGAAGATTGGAAACCCTATGCTAGCCAACTCAGAGATCTTCACGAGAGAGAACATCTGATATCTACTCGTTCTGCAGAGATCTTTCCGCTGCTTTTCGAACGTAGACTGGATAGAGTATTCGTCGCCACAAAACACGGTAAGGTAGAGGGTTACGTTGGAGTCAAAGGTTTGGAAATGCAAGAGTATGGAGGGGATTATGAAGTGGTAGAAAGTCTCATCCATTCCATGTTTTCCAATTTATATGATCCCGATATTAGTGCATCCACCTACGCACCAGGAGAGGACCCGACTTTCGAAATGACAATATCCTGCCCTGATTCTTTGGAAGGATTGTCAGGAATACTCCTTCGCAAAGGTATTCCAAACACACTTGATTACATTGGGATGATTGTGATACTTGATGCACCAAGATTATTTGAGGCATTAAACATTCGTGAAATTAGCCTGTGTCAACAAGAGGCTGGATGGCTGCTCGAATATGGAAGGAAGACATTGGAAGTTTCTGAGCACGAACTGGTCAAACTGGTTTTTGGTCCGGAACTTTTCCCTGATTTCGCGCCGGAAATATTCCCGATCGAATTTTATCAATGGCCTTTAGATAAGGTCTAGCCGTCTGGATCAATAGTTGTCAATGGTATTTGGGCACTGACAGTTGGAGTGAGTAGTTGCGTGTAGATTCTAAATGTCTACGAGTCCTTGAATTCGGGGATGACGTATTTGCCAAATAGTTCTATTGATTTCATAACTACACTATGTGGCACCGTCTCTGTTTGCATAGTTATCAGGACTTGATCTACGCCCGCTGATTCGTGTTTCTTCAGGGCCGCGATGCAACTATCAGGATTTCCGGCTATAATGACCGCTCTGTCTGCTAACGTGTCCGCGTCGAGACTCTCCCATACCGCATCCACCACAAAATTGGTCTCTTCTGCCTCAGAATTGTCACCAGCTTCTGAAGCAGCGCCACTACGGATGAATTCTTCTTTGAGATGGTCCGGAATACCTCCCCATTGTTTGATAAGACGACTGTAAAGGTCTTTCTGTCCCTTAGCGTACGGACGGTCTGGGCCAAAGAAAGTCTTGGTGGAAAGAGCTCCAAGATCCCTGCCATCTCGATTGTTTTCTGTACATATACCGATTGTCTGGCTGCCCCACTGGCTGTTTATGGTTCCCCCAACCGGAGAGGCTTTGACCACTGCTTCATGATATGCACGTATATACGGCTCTAGAACAGAGGGTGCACTGGCACCCATGGACAATACACCGATGCCTTTTTGCGCAGCAATTTCATAAGTTGCTGATTGTAGAGCAGCTACCCATATAGGTGGATGGGGATTCTGGTAAGGTTTAGGCCGTACTTGCCTCGAAGGGACTTTCCAGAATTTGCCTTCCCATTGGAACCAGTCAGACTCCCAAATTCTCGGCACCATAGTAAGCGATTCTTCCCACCTCCCACGGCTCTCCAGTGGATCGATGCCCATGCCTGAGAGTTCGTAGGGCTGTGAGCGACCAGTACCGAAATCGACTCTTCCATTTGTGAGATGATCCAGCGTTGCTACTCTCTCGGCCACCTGTATTGGGTGATGATATGGCAGCACAACAACGCCGAGTCCCAAACGGATTCGATCTGTGCGTTGGCTTAGTGCACCTAATATGGTCTCAGGGCTTGCTGATCCTGAGAACCCGGTTAGAAAGTGGTGCTCTACGAGCCACACGTAGTCAAAACCCATACGGTCTGCTTGAACAATCTGATCGATTGTCTCCTGTAGCAGCAAATGATCGTCCAGATTTGGTCTCGCCATTTCGTAGTGCAAACCCAACTTCATACCCGATCACCTTTCTGCATTTACTGACTGATAGGCTCTGTTATCAAATTTATCACCGAGGATTGAAAACGGAGGTTGTTTCTCTCAATATATTTGCCTTCTCCAGGGTACAGTAATCTCTAGGGATTCAATAAACATATCATCTAGTACCATTCTGGGAAGTCTAACGAACTATATAAGGACATGTCGGACAAGTATAACTTAACGGAAAGTTCCTGAGGAAGGTTTATGGAACATCTTCGTGTTTCCCTGATGTTGTGGATTTCAAAATTCAAGATGTATACAATGTCAGCTTCTGGAAATAACGAAAGGTTGACAGAGATGAAAAAGGTTGTTTGGCCTGACCTCTACGATTTCACATTCACAACGACTGAACAAGTAAAAGATTGGGATCGCCTGAATGCATTGGCTGACGTTAATGTTTATTTTGATAAACCAGATCTCACCACGTATTTGGAACGATGTGAAGACGCCACAGTAATAGCGCTAAATTGGGTCCATCTCACCAGTGATTTACTAGATCAACTACCGAATTTAGAACTTATCTGCCCCCTTGCAGTCAGCGTAAATCAGGTAGATTTAAAGCATGCTGAGAAATTGGGGATCACCGTTTGTAACGCTCCTCATTACAGTGATTCGACTATGGCAGAGCATGCTCTTGGTCTAATGCTCTCTTTATGCAGAGGGATCACCAAGGCTGACCGTGATATAAGGCGGGGGAAGTGGAATTTGGTAGAGGGCACCGATTTGAGAGGCAGCACGCTAGGTATCATAGGCATAGGTGGTATAGGTGGTGAACTGGCAGCTATGGGTAATGCACTGGGAATGAATGTGATTGCACATACCAAACGCCCTTCTGAAGAAAGAGCCAAAACACACGGAGTCCAATTCAAAGATTTGGATGAATTATTAATCAATTCCGATTTTGTCCAAATTGCGGTCACGTTGACTGACGAAACAACTCATCTTATTGGGAAAAGAGAATTTGAGCTTATGAAACCTTCAGCGTATCTGATTAACATATCTCGAGCACAGGTGGTGGAAGAAAATTCTCTCTTGGAAGTTCTTCGGTCCCGCCGAATAGCTGGATATGCCACGGATGTATTTGAAAAGGAACCGTCATATAACCATCCGTTGGCCGCAATTGAAAATGTAGTGGTAACTCCTCACATGGCTTGGAACACACCAAGAGCAGGGAAGGGGCTGTTGAGTGTGGTAACCAGCAATATTTTAGCTTTTTTGGAAGGGAATCCACAAAACGTTGTATCAAGATAAAATTCGATATGAAATAGAAATATGTTTTGTATGGAATTTGATCGTATGAAATAGATTCAATAATCGCGGATTAATACTGCCAGCAAAAACGAACGTTACACCAAAATTCAAGGAGTCTTTTTGATGATAAGTCGGGCGCAGGTACGCGAAGCCCTTACGGGTCCAGTATCTTCTTTAAAAACACCTTTCAAACGAGATGGAGCAATTGACTATCATGGACTTCGTAAATTAATTGATGGTAATTTGGATGGAGGGAGCAAGTCGTCATTACTCACTTATGGTGACAGCCTGTTCTCATTGATTACAGACAATGAAATAGCTGACGTCACCAAGATAGTGGCTGAGCATACGGGAAATAAAGGCCTGACAGTGGCTGCGGATGGAGGTTGGTGGACTGGTAAGACGGTGGACTTTGCTCGCTACTGTCGTGAAGTGGGAGTAGATGTCCTGATGGTGAAACCTCCCATTTTAGGATCTTCTTCTACAGTAGAAACGTCGATACCGTTTTATGAAGCTGTGTCAAAAGAAATCCCGGTGATGCTGGTAAGTAACATCTGGGCGGATGACATTGCTAAAGGTCTTAAGACAGTAGAGGTATTGCTGGACAAAGTTCCGGGGATAGTCGCTGTCAAAGATGATGTTTTGGGTGAATTTGTTCGCAAAATGACTGCTATTGCAGGTGATCAATGGGCGGTTTTTGCGGGAGGGCAAAAACAAAATCACTTAGATATAGTTCACTATGGTGCAATTGGATACATGTCGACTTTCGTATCCTTTTACCCTTCAATTACTCATATTTACTGGGACGCAGTAAGGCGTGGAGCCTGGGCGGATGCAGCTAAGGTCATAACAGATCACGACTGGCCTTTCTTCGATTACCTCTCTGGGTTACAGGGAGGTTTTGGAGCCGGAATGCATGGAATTCTAGAAATCTTCGGTATCGCCGAACGCTGGCGTAGACCACCATATTACAGCCTGAGCGACAGTGAGCTCGAAGAGTTAAAAGGCTTTTGCCAATCTCGATGTTGGTTGTGAAAGGAAGACAATTTAACTGAATGATGGGCTATTTTCTAATACGGAATATAAACTTTCTGCTAAATTTATATACCAAAAATGATAACAGTCCTGCCCCAATTATTATTGGTGAAAAGACTATGATGTCTATGATGAAATTCACGAGATGTTTGGAGAAAGAAGCAAGAGCTCTTACCGAACTGTCCAAAGAGTCAGAAAAATTCCATTCGCTTCCTGTGATGGGTAATTCTTCCACCATATAGATATTCAGCACTGAGTTGTCTGTGGTCTTGGTTAGGTATTTGATTCGTCCTTCAAGACTGTCTATGTCTCCTCGTATTCTCATCACCTCTTTTTCCACATCTATTATCTCTTTTATGTTGGTGGTTTCAGAAAGCAATGCGAGGAACCGATTCTCAGTTTGTTTCATTACATTTAATTTTGCTTCAACATCGATAAATTCCTCCGTCACATCATTGGAATTTATGTTTTCGTCCGTAACTTTAGTTGCGATGTTTTTTACAGCTGAAAGTAGTTCATAGAATGATTCTTTTGGAACCAAAACCGTTATGTTAGCGTACCTATTATATGAGTCGCCAGAATGTGATGAGGTCACCTTACCATTGTACTGACCAACCAATATTTGAGTTTTATCGATAGAACCGGATATATCTGGGACTTGCATTGAAAGAGTTCCATTTATCTGGATTCTCGCTTCCGCGACATTAGGTGAGTCTCCATCCATCACAGATGAAATAGCATAGGTTGGAGGTGCACCCACGGCGTGCCGTGAACTTTCCATTTTCGCGATGGATGAATCATGATTGCCTGATCCATCCGAACATGAGCTCAACATGCCAATTGATATGATCATGATAATGGAAGTAATGATTTTCATGTGACTGTGGTGGGTACCTGAGCAGTATGATTTAAAATTCATTCCATTGTACCGTAGAGCGTATACTTAATTACAGCAAGTATTGCTGGGAGGTTGGTTTTTAATCAGAACTATAATCCATAGCAACAATTTTTTGAGGGATTACCTTCACCAGAACCAAATCCAACTCTTTTACAGACTCCTGATATTGGTGAGTGTCTTTATCGGAATCATGATATCGTCTGGTCAAACGCCATAGGATATCGTCTGTCGCCTGCCCAGTTTCTAGGACCTCGGCGCAGCCATATATAACTACTGTGCGACCGTCAGGGTGTTCTCCGTCAATACACATTGAAACCGAAGGATTTTTTTCAATATTACGGTATTTGATGCTACTGCGTTCGATTCCAATGTATGCGAAACCTTCTTCGTAAAGGAACCACACAGTAGTCAACTGAGGATGTCCACCAGTTGAATTAGTACCGAACACTGCGTATCTGGGTGTTTGGAAAAATGACTCTATTTGAGCAGGAGACATGTTCACCATATTATTTATCCAGAAAATCTATGGGTGCAGGCCACGGCCGTTGCCAACCCTCTCTACCGAATGCTTGACTGTTGAACATGTCTTCACCATCAACGAGCCTGTCGTGTACGGCATACCTAACGGATTCCATGATTTCAGCAGACATCTCTTGGTCCATACGAACTATAGTTTGAAAACGATTCGGGTCAGTAGCTAGATTTACCTGCTCCGTAGGGTCAGCCTCGAGATCGAATAATGTTGTTTCGCCCGATGCGTATCTGGAAAGTTTCCATTTACCGTCATAATTCATCCATCCATTCATCAACATGCCGAATATCCGATCTCGAGCTGGAATTGATGTTATTCCTATATCAGGCAATGGGCGAGAATCCATATGCGGAGGGATTTCCTCTCCTGCCATAGTCAGTATTGTGGAGGTTACATCCCGGAGCTCAACCAATTCATTTACCACCACACTCTCGGGTATTCCGGGGCCGGAAATCAGCATTGGTACTCTCATGCAGGTCTCGTAGAAAGAAGCTTTCCCAATCAAGTTGTGGTCACCGAGATAATCACCGTGATCTGACGATAGAATGACAATAGTATTTTCTAATAAACCATTGTCATTTAAAGCCTGCATTATTGATCCGACTTCATGGTCGATTGCACGGACTAAACCAGCATAATGAGCACGGATCTTCATCTTTTCGCCATGGGTGAAATTTGTATAATCGACTCCGTTCCAAGGTAACTTGTTTTGGTCAATATTATCTCGTCTTAGTTGTGGTGTGTCTTGTAGTACTTCGGGTATGGCTGCGGGCATGTCTTTAGGATCGCAATGGTATGGAAAATCCTCTGGGGGGTCATAAGGGCAGTGAGGCCCCGGGAATCCCACCATCATGGCGAAAGGGCCTTCTTTAGCGTAATTGTTTATGAATCTTACAGCTTCGTTTCCGACAAAGCGGTCGACAGTGTGTTCCCATGGCAGAATGTTTGTCACAGCTCCTTTATTTTCGCGATAGCCGGGATGTTCATTCACGTGGTATTTTCTATGTCCATTTTCGTTTAGGTAATGGTAATAATCATCGCGAATTTCTAGCCATCGCTTGTCTTCTGCTGTTACACGATATTGAAACCCATGGCTGGCGTCCCAGGGATAGAAGTGCATTTTGCCTATAGCAGCAGTGTAGTAACCTGCACGCGATAATATTTGAGGCCAAGTGTATGTCCCTGTTTCAGTGTAGTTCGCACGTATGCCGTGGAAATTATCTAAGACACCATTTCGTACAGCGTTCATCCCTGTGAGTAGAGCTGTTCGGGCTGGGACACAAACAGGGGAGGCGGAGTAAGAATTTTCGTATCTGGTCCCGGCACTGGCTATTGAATCAATATTAGGGGTATCTATGAATTCTGCCCCATAGCATGACAAAAAATCAGAACGCAACTGGTCGGGAAAGAGAAATACAATATTCGGTCGGGTTTTTTCTGGAGTTGCTTCCATAACAGGTATCTCCTGAACAATTTATCTCTGCCGCAAGTATAGCTCAGACAGTCAAGGGGACATTTTCAAAGCGATATTTCGGGATTGAAAATTCTTCTCAACAAGTTACATGCCAAATCTTTGATCGTTGGTGTATTGGTGATTAACGCATTACCATCCCGCCAGATACGACAATGGTCTCTCCAGTGATGTATGAGGCATCTGGTCCTGAAAGAAATGCGACAACGTTTGATACATCTTCGGGTACTGAAATACGTCCAAGCGGGATTCCGGTACTACGGTCTTGCAGGAATTCACCTGGCTTTAGTCCCATTTCACCAACTCCTATCTGTTCGTCAAGTTGCCAGTTGAAAGCTGTGTTGACTATGCCTGGAGCAACTGCATTCACAGTCACCCCAAACTCAGCAAGCTTTGAGGCGGCAACTTTAGTTAGGTTGATTACCGCCGATTTGCTGGCGGCATATGGCGGTGATAGCGTCATGCCGCCAGCAATCCCAGCTATGGAAGCAATGTTTATGATAGTGCCACTGTGTTGTTTCATCATGTGTATCGCAGCTCTTTGCATGGAAAAATAGAGTCCTTTCATATTGATGGAGGTGCTCCAATCCCAGGTCTCTTCGGATACATTAGGAAAAGGTTCAGCACGGATCGCGCCAGCGTTGTTGACCAATATGTCTATACGCCCGTAATGACTAACGGCTTCGTCCACCAGACCTTCAGCATCTGATACTTTAGCGGAGTCGAATATCCCGGTTTTAATAGAACCACCAGTTTGGACGACCTCCACCATAAGGTTTTGTAGTGCTTGACCATCGATATCAGATGCAAAAACTGAAGCACCGTCTGCAATCAGTCTTAGTGTGATTGCTCTTCCGTTCCCGTTAGCCGCACCCGTGACTACTGCTACCATACCTTCCAAAATATTGTTTTGTTTTGGGATAGCCATATCTAACTCCTAGCACTACTAAATATTGCGATTATTTTGATTTATACTCTTTTTAATATTTGTCCTTCTAAGCTTTTGCCTGCAGCGTACCTAGTTAAATTTTCCAGGCAGAAGTCATTTCTTTTGCGCATCGTTCCATCTGTGCTGGCAACTGTATGAGGTTGAACTAAAACATTGGGTAGTTTGTAAACTGGTAAAGTGTGGTCGGGAGGTTCTTGCGCGAATGCGTCAAGACCTGCACCAGCAATACGATTATCCGATAGCGCTTCGTATAAGGCCTCTTCGTCAATCAAGCCGCCGCGGGCGACGTTAACGATGTATGAGGATGGTTTCATCAGGGCAATTCGACGACTGTCTATTATGTGGCGGGTATTTTGATTCAAGTGCAGGTGTAAAGAAATAAAATCACAGGTTGATATCACATTGTCAAGATCCTCAGGACCTCCCATTGAATCGGGTTTTATTTCTTCGAGGATTTCCTTTTCAATTTCTCGTACGTCTATACCATGCACACTTATTCCAAACGTTTTTGCTCGGCGAGCCAGTTGTTGTCCGCTAGCTCCAAATCCTAAAATTCCTAAGCTAAGGCCTGCAACTTCCTTCCCCTGTAATGAGAAAGCCTTTCCCTCGAAGAATTGCTCTCTGGCAAGTCCATATCCGTGAGCAAGCATTAATATGAACATCATTGCACCTTCAGCAAGCGATACGCTACTGAGATCGCCTGGGCAGTGAGCGAGTGTAATGCCCGAATTTATGATTTCCTCAACTTCTACGTGATCCAGTCCGTTAGTTTGTACTTGGATGTATTTAACTCCTGATTTAGCTGCAATGCGAACCAGTTCAGGGGTCATATTACCGCCCATATCAACTATGACTTCGATATTGTCGAACTGTGAATCAGGTGCGCAATTTCTGTTGTAGATGCGCAAGTTGAAATTTCCTTCGATTTGTTTAGGCAAAAAGGGGTTTTTATTATCCACTTCAGGGAGAGGATGAGGGATGTACATGACTTTCAGATTGTTCATTAAGAGAACTCCAAATAAATATTATTGTTAGCACAAAATTCCAGGCTGATTAGACTGCATATTTAAGAGTATAACAACTGCACAAAGGGACAAGGTATGTTATTTTGCACCGGGCGCACAGAGTATATACCACTCTATTTTAGTAGTGCACCAATTTCATCAATTACGTTCTCCTTGACACTTGACCCGCTAAGCTATACTTTTCGGAGACCTTTCTTAAACAGATGGGTTGATGTTGAAACTGTTCAGGAATTGACTATATATATTGAGGTGGAAATCAAGGACATGAGCAATAAAGAAGATTTGGCGTTAATGGCTCATTTATTTAGAAGAATTGGATTCGGTGCCTCGCGAGAAGAACTTGACGAATATCTGGATGACGGTTACGAACAAACAGTTGAAGGATTGCTAAATACTAGCCCTGTAAGCCCGGTAGATGATGCTCTAATTCGAAGATACCATCCGGATCATTCCACAACACATGATACTTCAGGAGCAGGATCGTATCTGTTATATCGACTGGTTGCTACAAAATCGCCTTTGATAGAAAAGATGGCCTTTTTTTGGAGTAACATTTTTGCAACGGGTTATGCCAAGGTAACTAATGGTAAACCCTTGAGTGACCAGTTCAGAACTTATAGAACTTATGGAATGGGTAGGCTCGACGACCTCTTGCTACAGCTTTCTCGTGACCCGGCCATGATCATATGGCTGGACAACATTGATAATCACAACAATGCCATTAACGAGAATTATGGAAGAGAATTGCTTGAATTGTTTTCAATGGGGGTCGGTAATTACACGGAAGATGATATAAAAGAATGTTCCAGAGCCTTTACTGGATGGACGATTGCAAATGCGGATTACATTAAGGAGTTAGCGGTTAGGAATTCTATATTCCCATACGGGAAACTTGCATGGGATTACGAGTACAACGAGGGTGATCACGACTCTGGAATAAAGACATTCTTGGGGCAAACCGGTAACTTCAATGGAGAGGACATCATCCGTATTATATGCGAACAGCCGGCAACTGCTAGATTCATTGCTAGGCACATATATCATTTTTTCGTTGCCGATGAGCCTCCGGTACCTCAGTGGCCTTACGAAGATCCGAAGGACATTGAAGCCATAGAGATGTTGGAGAAAGCATATTTTGATAGTGATCACAATATAAAAGAGATGTTAAGAGTGTTGCTACTATCAAAATTCTTTAAGTCTGAAAAATGTCGGTTTGCGAAAGTGAAAAGTCCGGCAGAACTTGTAACCGGAGTATTGAAATTGACAGAGGAATTTCCTGGCCCGAACATTAAGATAACTGAACGAAATCAACAAATCTCTTTCATGGGCCAGACACTGTTCAATCCACCATCGGTGGAGGGTTGGCATCAAGGACTTGAGTGGATCGAGACAGGTTCTCTTACCGAAAGAGTCAACTTTGCTTCTGAGCAACTAGGTGACAATACAAAAGTTGGGATAAAGAAGATTGTACGGAAAGTTATGGAAGACGAAGATGCCTATATCTCTTCCGAATCGTACGTAGACAGATGCCTAGAACAATTAGGTGCTTTGGAAGCTTCTCCGCCCATACGTGAGACTTTGATCAAATATGCAGACGAAAACGGACTTGCTGATATAAACTTGTCGAACGATGGGCCAGAGGCGGAACGAAAGGTTTACTCGTTGCTCAGCGTCATTGGTTTTATGCCAGAATTTCAGCGATGTTAGCATCAAGCCAAAATCCATAATTAAGAGGCAAATCTTGCAAATCCCAGGATCGTTGGACACCAATAAAAAATTTATGGCCTACAGCCATACTGTTGGACTTTGTGTAATGCAAGGCCGAGGTTTCATGTATCCGGTCGATACATTAATAGCGGATAACGGACGAATGCATACAATTAGTCGTGCATACACTTCTGCAGCGCATAACCTTCGGATTACAATTTATGACACCGATGGAGAATACTACGGAGTCTATGGTGGCTATGGCAGTGATCTAGGGAAGTTTATATGGCCTTCTTCAATCGCAGCGGATCACGATGGGAATGTATTTGTAAGTGACGAGCAATTAGATAGGATTACTATCTATACTTCTGATGGTTCACCAATTAGTTATTGGGGTACTAAAGGTGATCAACCCGGAGAATTGAATGGGCCTGCAAGTTTGGCTTTCGATAAAAACAACGATATTTTTGTGTCTGATCATCAAAACAACCGGGTACAGAAATTTACTAAGGATGGCGTGTTCATACTAAGCTTTGGTGACAAAGGTGAAAATGAAAGCAAGCTTAATTTGCCATGGGGCATCACTGTTGGCCCCGATAATTTAGTATATGTGGCAGACTGGGCCAATCACAGGGTCAACAAGTATTCAGAAGAGGGAGACTATATTCAGTCCTTTGGTAGTTACGGGAATATGGATGGACAGTTTACTAACCCGTCAAGTGTAGCGGTAGACAGTGACGGGTCTATATATGTTGCGGACTGGGGCAATGAACGAGTTCAGATACTGGACTCTGACGGACAATTTATTACAAAGCTTCGAGGTGAGGCCACGATTTCTAGATGGGCACAGGAATTTTTGGATGCTAATTATGAAGAGGCGGAACCACGATCCAGATCGAACATGGAACCAGACCTTGGTCGTTTCGGAGGTAATCCTCACGAAGAATCAGCACACACTGAAAAATTTTTCTGGGGACCTACCTCAGTTAAGATCGACTCTGCGGGGAGTCTCTACGTAACAGAAAGCAATCGTCACCGAGTGCAAATCTACAAACCAAATAGCAAGGCTTAGAGCATATAAGCCTTAAGTTTAATTCAGCTTAGTATAACCAAAAAATCCTATCCGATTAACAATAAGGTGTTACCTCAACATCCTCCAATAACCGTTGAAACATGGCGAATCTTGAGTAGTGGAGATTACCTGATTTGATTGACTTATCGGCTATTGATGCCTCGCAAGATACCCAAAATCACTTTGTTTAACTCGGTTCCGTTGACACGAGAGAATGACATATATATCATCGCCCGTACTCGTACGAACTTGCCTGACTAGTTATGTGGAGGAATATATGATTAAGTTCGATATGAATCCGGTTGAAGTTTCTCAGGAAGTACTTGATGGTTTGAAATTAATACCGACTGCCACTGTGTATAATGCACTCAGATCATTCGGGTCACTTCATTGTGTTTGTGAAGGCCTGCAAAACTTCACCCCCTTTCCCCCTGGCAAAGAGCGGTTAGCATCAAGGGCCCGAACACTTAGATTCATGCCTACTCGTCCGGACATAGTAAGAGATAGACCAGATGGCGAAGATTCTCCTGAGTATATCGCAATGGACCGTTGCGGTACCGGAGATGTCCTGGTGGCTGATATTGGTGGCAGAGTTCGGGATGTGGTTGGAGGAGATGTGAAGCTGCTTCAACTGTCAATGAATAATGCTGACGGCGTTATTGTAGACGGTGCCATAAGAGATCTCGATGTAATCATAGATGAAGAGTACGATCTTACCGTTTATGCGAAGGCCCGAAGTTTTCACGGTAATCCAAGCAGTCTGCCTGCAGAAGAGAACGTCCAGATTCAGTGTGGAGGTGCGCTTGTCCGTCCTGGTGATGTTATGGTCGGGGACAACGATGGTGTGCTGGTGGTTCCGTCATGGATGGCAGTGCCGGTCCTTGATTGGTCGGTGGAGCATGAGGGAGCGGAAAATCTGATCAAAGATAAAATAAAAGCTGAAGGAGTAATCCCTGGTAAATATTACCCGCCCACTCAGGAAACAATTGATGAGTGGAGACGACTCAACGGCTGACATGATTTTGACCTGCTAATTCTTAGGCCGATATCAGAGCCGTGACCAAACGAAATAATGCTGACATATGGAGGTAGCATAGTCTTGTCAGTAAGGTCAAAAAGAAGAAGGAGAGACTTAATCTTGGAAAAAATTACAAACCCCGGGACGGCTACTACAGTAAGGCAGGTTCGTACCGGCGTAATGCCTGATTGTACCAAAGAGGAATTCAACCGGCGTTTGACGGGTCTCAGGCGACAAATGGAACTCAACGGTATTGATGGACTCCTGCTTACTCAAGAAAGTAATGTTCGTTATGCCACTGGATGGTATGAAGTATGCTGGAGTATTCAGGCATATTTCTGGATGGCATTCATTCCGAGAGACCCAGCATTACCACCTGCTTTAATAGTTTGCAGTGGAGGATATCCGCAGACTCAGGGTAGTTGGGTTGAAACATTGGTGACGTGGGAATTTCCCAAAGGGTTTTATACCGGCAAAATCGGATCAACCGTTGTAGATGCGGTTGTGAATTGGATAGGGGATCTCGGTTTGGACCAGGCACATATTGCAACCGAGATGGGAGCGCATTTTCGGATGGGTATGTCTGTGGAGATGTTCGATACTCTTCGCAGGTCTTTGCCGGATACACATTGGAGCGACTGTGGGGAAATTGTCTGGCCTCTCAGGAGCATAAAGTCTGAAGAAGAAATCAGGCGACTTCGGGAGTCTGCGCGGATAACTTGTTTAGGTATTAAGGCTGGTTTTGAAGCTTTATATGACGGTACGACAGAGCGGGAAATAGCCAATTTAATGTCGGCAACGATGCATTCGAACGGTGGAAGTGAAATAAGATCGTTGATACTAAATGCTGGCCCCGAACGCGCTCTTTGGGCTGACTCGACCCCTCGGCGCGAAATGAAAATTCGTACAGGCAGCCTGATCCAGTTTGATGGAGGCTGCACGTACGATGGATATTTTACTGATATTAAGCGCTTTGCATCTATTGGTAGGCCTACGCTTAACCAAGGAAAATTTTATGATTTAGCCAGAGCTAGTCAAGAAGCTGCAATAGAAACAGTCGGACCGGGTGTTCCCTACAGTGATGTGTATGAAGCTTCTCAACAGGTTCTTAGAAATGCGGGATACACATCATTTGTCGAATCCTGCCAGCAGGCCGGAATGTCTGCTATCGGTCACAACGTAGGATTGGATATTCATGAAATGCCGGGGATTTCTAGTACCACAGGAGAAATTTTGCAGCCCAATCAGGTTATTTGCGTCGAGCCTTACTTCTTTCACGATGGAGGGTTTCCAATTTCAGAAGTTAAAAACAAATATGGATTGGAAGACATGGTACTTGTAACTAATGAAGGTAACGAAATTCTTTCGCCAGACTCAATACTTAGCCGAGACATATGGATTGCCTGAAGATCGTAGGTGATCTGATAGTAGAAGGAGAATAGCATTGGATAATTTACGTGGGATATTTCCAGCCACAGTTAGTACTTTTGATATGGATGGTAGATTCGACCCTGTATCGATGCGTCGAATAGTAAGACACCAAATAGATGCTGGAGTCGATGGGCTCTATGTATGTGGCGGCACTGGTGAAGGGCTGTTAATGAATTTTAAAGAGCGACAAGATTTGCTGGAAACTGTGTTAGATGAAACACGTGGTGATGTAACTGTGATAGCACATGTGGGTGCATTTCAAATACCAGAGACGATTGCATTGGCCCGGCATGCCAGTGGAATCGGGGTCGATGCAATTTCTGCATTACCTCCATCTTATTTTTATAAGCCCGACGAAATATCCCAAATAAATTATTACAAATCTATAGCGCAGGTCTCTGAAGTTCCCTTGTTGATATACAACATTCCACAGCGAACCGGTATAGCAATGACTGAAGTACTTTATGAAGAACTAATACAAGTCGATAATATTATTGGTATGAAAGATTCAAGTGGGGATATTTATACTCTAGGCCACTTGGCTGGTAAATGGAAAGAATCTGTGATTTTTGAAGGGGAGGATGGACTTTTATTGCCTGGTCTGATTGCAGGGGCGATTGGAGGTATAGGGGCGAGCTATAATCTTATGCCGGATCTTTTCGTGCAGTTGTGGGAGGCTTACCAAGGAAAAAATATTGATAAAGCGGCTGGAATTCAAGCTAGAGTAAATGAAATTATACAGGCACTTTTAATTTCACCGGATCTTATTGGTGGTATAAAACAGGTATTGGCTTGGATGGATTTGGAATGTGGTCCTCCGCGAAGTCCTAATAGAACGTTGAGTTCTGAGGAATCCGCAAAACTTCGTCAAGCTTTTGATAGCATCGACTTTTTCGACAACTAAATACAAAATCCACTCATGTTTTAACCCGATGGTCTATACTTGAGATATGAACTTTGATACAAGACGAATAGTAATTCTTGTTTTTGCATTTTTGCTAGTTTGGGTGGTTGTTGGGTGTGCTACATCGGACTCGAAAACATCAGAAATTGACGTAGTTGATACTGCTAAGGTTCCGCTTGAAATCCACAATACACCCCAACAACCTTTCTCCTCCAAGCAGATTGGTAACCAAGTTGGAGATATTGCCCCTGAATTTAGTGTGGCACTGTCTAGTGGAGAAACACTATCGTATTCACGGGTCGAACCCATCCCGACTTTTCTATTTTTCTTTATACCAACTTGATTGACTTGTAGTGCTGAGTTGCAGCGCATGAAGGAAATACAACCAAGATTTGCATCAAAAGTCAGATTTGTTGCTGTTGATATCGGATACTCTGATATAAAAAAGTTACGGACCTTGGCTAAAGACCGAGACTATCCATGGTCAATAGGATTAGCTGATAGAAATATGCTTGAAGATTTCAATGTAAGAATTCAATCCACAAAAATTGCTATTGATTTCAACGGAGTGATTATTTACAGGGCGGGGTACGGACAGGGGACAATTGAAGAATGGATTTCAGTGTTTGAGAAATCGGAATAACTTCCCCAACTAATGCGTTACCAAGAATCCTTTCGACCATGTTTTCTAATCGCTTTGATTATTTGTGATAAATACAAGACATTATTCCTCTTGGTAATTACATTCATGATGTGGGATACTTACTTATAATCTCCTCAAACCTTTACTGGGTCGGGAGCTATGATACAAATCCCCTGATCTTCAGGCCAAGGCAGGACCCAAGCTGGAATTCAAAGAGTTAAACCTATCGTCGCGGATCCTCGCAGCAGTTAATAGTTTGGGATATCAAGCCCCCACACCAATTCAGGAAAGAGCAATACCTGTAGCTTTGGCGGGTAAAGATTTGTTGGGTCTTGCACAAACTGGCACTGGTAAGACAGCAGCATTCGCTATTCCGATACTCGAAAAATTATCAGAACCTGATACTGGAACTGAATTTCACCGTCGCAAAAGAATCCCGCGAGCTTTGGTAATTGTGCCAACTCGGGAACTGGCAGAACAGATCAACAATTCAGTGAGAAATCTGGGAGCTAATACAAAGATACGCAGTGAGACACTTTATGGTGGAGTTAGCAAAAAACGTCAAGATCAGGCACTGGCGAATGGAACGGACATAGTTATTGCATGTCCCGGACGGTTACTGGATCATATCGGAGAAGAAACGATAGATTTGTCCGCTCTTACTGTACTAGTGATTGATGAAGCAGACACGATGTTTGATATGGGATTTCTGCCAGATGTTCGCCGCATACTTAGCCATCTCCCGACAGTAAAACAGACACTGTTTTTTGCGGCTACTATCCAGCCAGAAATTCGAGCACTTACATCTGACATTCTCCAAGAACCAGAAACTGTTCAAATAGGGGTTATCGCCCCAGCAAGAACAGTCAGTCACTCCCTTTATCCTACAACAGACAAAATGAAGAACCGTATGATAACCCATTTGCTGAGTCATACAGCCACTGGCCAAGTGATGATTTTTACCAGAACTAAAAGACGAGCACGATATCTCGCTTTGGATCTTGAGAAATTTGGGTTGAGAGTCGCACCTCTCCAAGGAAACATGTCTCAGAATAAGCGTCAAAATGCGATTAACGGGTTTCGAAAAGGAAAGTACGACATACTCGTTGCAACCGATATTGCATCTCGAGGTATAGATGTCTCTGAAGTCACACATGTTATCAACTTTGATATGCCAAATACTGTCGATACATATATTCACAGGATTGGTAGGACTGGACGAGCAGACAACAACGGAGAAGCTTTCACATTCTGTACAGGTGAAGATGAGGCGCTCGTGAAGCGAGTTGAACGAGTATTAGGGGCCAAAATAGTGAGAAAGCGTCTTGAAGGATTTGATTATGGAGGGTTTTCTCCTATTTCAAATGAAACCCCTATAACCAAAGTCTCCGAGTCATCCGATCGCAACCCAGAAAATCAAAAATCTAGTCACGGTTATAGAAATAAAAGATCAAGGTTTATGAGAAATAAAAGAAAACCCTTTAAAGGAAAGCGTTTTAGTAGTAAATATATGCAAACAACGGCGGAAAATTAAGTAGCCACCGCTTATTCTCATTAAGGTCCAATAATCATTTGATAGAGGATATGCTTACAGGTACTATAGTTGAATCCCTTGAGGGATTCCGTATGGGGAGTCGTTGCCATGGCCGGTAAGTGGCCAACCCTGACCTCCTATAACCTGGAATTTGTCGTGTTCCCCACGCAGCCATAAGTACATTTCGGCAGTATCATGCTCTGGTCTATGTTGCTTACGGTAGGTAGGTTCAGGAGATGTGTAATCAGCAGTCTCCACATCAAAATTTGAGTCGATACGCCAATCCCTTGCTGGAGCAGATCTTCTCCAATAACTATATTTTAGATTGTTCCTTATACTTTGAGCGCTAGACTCTGATCTCCTATGCCACACACCGTAGTGTGTGATGACAATGGACCCTGCGGGTGCCGAAGCATGGTATGATCCACGGACTCTACCTATCTGCCTCATTGCGTCCATATGTGAGAACAAAAAATGACTACCAGGGATAATCTCTGTCGGACCCATTTCTCGGGAGCATTCTTGAGGTAGATAGAATACTTGTAGGTATTCTAGTTGTGGACCAAACTTGTGGTTGCCGTCGACATGCCATTCTTGGGCTGGCATAGGAGTCTGTGTACGATGGTTGGATATCAATATCGGTAATCCAAAATCCTTCCCTAACAGAGATCGGATAGCTCCAGCGGCATATTCATTCTTAATTACACCGTTAAGGAACCATTCCTGATCGAGTAATTCATTCGGTTCAAGCCCGCTGTGTTCTTCTGCGTACTCGTTGGTTCGGCGATTTGTTTCATCATCAACCACAGCTTCAAGAGTTAAAAACCCCTTTTTACAAAATTCAAGAACACCGTTGTCGTCCAGAGTTGGTGAGCAATCATAGGTCGTTTTCATCGATAAACCTCTTTTCTTTCCAAGATGAACTCAAAACCCAGTCCGTAAGTACGACTTTCATCCATACTCAATGCAAGTTCAGGAAATTTTATTACACTCCATCCGTCACGTATGGCTTCCAGTACCGTTTGATATGGCCAATTATCTGGGTTTTCTGGTCCATCGGAAATCTCCCCTTTTTCTATTATTCGCATAGCCAGTACCTTGGAGGTAGGGGAGTTGCTACTAGCATGTAGATAGAGTATATCTTGCATCTTTCGCACCTTTTTGACAGTGTCTAGTGAAAAAATTGTGTCTTACCAGACGTAATTATTCATTTTTGTGTGCTACTGTCAACGGCATTATCTATTCAAATAATTAAACATAGTATCGCCACAATTACTAATAGATAAAATCATGTTATAAATAGCTATAATATGAACTGATGTGATTTTAGCCCAATAGTGTTTCAATAGTTGATGGGGTGAATATGAACAAGAGTAAATGTGACATCCTTATTCGCGCTGGCCATCTATTAACCATGGATCCGGAAAGGAGAATATATAATTCCGGTTCAGTGGCTATAACAAAATCACATATAGTGGGGATCGGTACGGATGAAGACATGCTACATCGTTTCGATGCTCGTGAGACTATAAATGCTAGAAATGGAATAGTACACCCTGGATTTATAGATGCTCATAACCACATTGTTCATACTTCTTGCAGAGGAATATTTCAAAATATTCACGATGTTGGTTCATCTTCAATCAATTTTGCAGACTGGAAATCGGGGGTCACTGATGAAGATGAATCTGCTGCCACTGTAGCGGCCGGGCTTGAGATGCTCCGTAGTGGGTTCACCATGTTTATTGAACCGGGTTCTATGTTTTCTACAGGGTTGGGGTCAGAGGCGGTCGAACGCTTAGGACTAAGAGCCCTTTTTTCACCACCATATCTTTGGGATAGAAGGGATTCCTTTGATGCGATGCCGGCTCTTGAGAGCAAAAATCTTATGGCCAGAGCACCAATTGATTATGATCGATCAATAGCTCTATTGGAGACAGAGCTTCACAGAAACAAAGATCCAGAATCATTGGTCAAAGGCTACATATTTGTATACGGCTTGGGAACTGCTTCTCCCGATCTTTTAAAGGCTGCGCATTCATGTGCACGCGATAACAAGGTTCCGTTGCATCTACATGTCGGGTACGTACCTCAGGAAGCAGATGGTTATCGTGACTCAATCGGTAAAAGTCAGGTTGTGCACCTGCAGGAGCTTGGTGTTCTTGATGAGCATACTGTGATTGTCCATGCTAACGCACTTGATGAGCATGAAGAAAAGGTGATTGATGCGACTGGTTGCCAAATTGTATGGTGCCCGACAGCGTTCTTGTCGCTAGGGATCGGAAGTGACGTGCAATTTATGATGTCGGAGAGATACCGTAAGGGAATCCGTGTCTCAATTGGCACTGACGGTGCTTTCGATTGTACTCCGGGTGAGAACATGTTATCTGCTCACCACATTTCACAAACTTACAATGATCCAATTTCTCCGGAAGCTTTGCTTGAGATGCAGACCGTAAACGGAGCGGCAGCTGCTGGATTAAATAAAGAACTTGGGAGTCTGGAATTGGGAAAGCGGGCTGATATAGTCATCAGGTCGGCCCAAGTTCCTGAAGCATATCCCTCCAACAACCCTATCCATCGACTGGCATTAACCATGGGAACTGGAAGTGTGGAGACGGTTTTAGTTAACGGTAAAATTGTGTTTAGAGATGGTCATTCAACCCAGGTTGATGAAACTGAGGCTTACCAGTCAGTATCGAAGTCAGTATTTGCAAGATCAACGCGACTTGGTGCTGAGCCGGGCTATCGATGGCCCGTAGTGTACTGAGTTTTAGGTACGTTACAGGCGTCTAGGAGCGGCAAGCAATAGATCAGCAATATTTCCAATGATTTCCCACTGTAGACCGCTAGAGTATCGGTCTTGTGTAAATTTCCGAAAATTAAAACTTATAGTCCATCCCTGGAATATATCGCTTTGATTTTTTACCTCGATGTCTCCAATTTGTTTTGTTAAATCGAAAATGGTTTCAACTCTATTCAAAGTGTTGATCAAGCCAGTGCTTGCATCATCACCTTTCCACTTGACACCGACTACTTTTCCAAACAGTGGAATTGTTTTCTTCCTAACTGTTTTAATTTGGATCCTATTCTGATCGGAAATTGGTTTTTCATCAGGAATACCGAGAATAGCCCACCAGCGGGGGGGATTATGTTGGCCGCCGTCTTGCTTGAGTATGTTTATCCATTTGACAGGCCCTGAAGAAATGTCGATTATGCCCAGTGAACGCTGGTACCATGAGTTCTCTACTTGTTCTTCTGTCCTGTTACGTTCGGCTAGGCTTGCTGTGACCCCGATATCGTTCAACGCATGGGTTAGGTTATCTCTAGATTGATCCCGGAGTTTTTCTTTCATGTTGAATCCTTAAACTAATTTATTTCTGAATTTTGTCTGTGGATCAATTCTATTTGAGAGAATTACCACATATGTGGTAACACTACTATACCTTACCTTGAAAATGAATTGTGTTTTATACTGGCCAAATGAAAATTGGCGGAGTTTAAATTAATGGACTGTAAATCATGTGGTGATACGAATCAAAAAGGCTCAAAATTCTGCAAAACATGCGGTTATTTACTTGGGTTTTCGTGCCCTGAATGCAAAAAAGA
>CAZMZE010000032.1:0-18405 GCA_964570875.1 uncultured Dehalococcoidia bacterium | reverse complement strand
ATCCGCCGCTAACAGCCATGTAGAATTGGTTGCCGTCTTTTTCTACGCGAAGTTCGCCGGGCTTCAGAGTTGTCAGTAGCGGGGAGTGATTGGGAAGAATCCCCAGTTCCCCTTCTGTGCCTGGCGCCAAAACAGAATTGACATCTTCAGAATACACTACTCGCTCAGCAGTAACTATTTCGAGTCTCATAGCAGGCATTTTGAACTAGTTTTCTTCCTCAGACTTCAATTTTTCTCCTCTTTCTCTGGCTTCCTCAATTGTCCCTACCATATAGAATGATTGTTCAGGAAGGTCATCATGTTTGCCTGCTAAAATTTCGGTAAATCCAGCAATAGTGTCTTTTACTGGCACATATCTACCTTCTTGTCCCGTGAACTGCTCAGCCACGAAAAACGGTTGTGTCAAAAATCTCTGAATTTTTCGGGCGCGAGCTACGATTGATCGGTCTTCATCAGAAAGTTCTTCAACTCCAAGTATTGCGATGATGTCTTGGAGGTCCCTGTATCGTTGAAGAACCTGCTGGACTCCTCTCGCGGCGTCGTAGTGTTCTTGTCCAACAATTGATGCTTCTAGGATGCGGGAATTTGATGCCAGTGGATCCACTGCCGGGTACAGTCCTTGTTCAGAAAGCGATCTCTCGAGAGAGATATTGGCGTCAAGGTGACCGAACGTAGTAACGATACCGGGGTCTGTATAGGCATCGGCTGGCACATAAACAGCCTGAAATGAAGTTATTGAGCCTCCAGCGCTAGAGGTGATCCTCTCTTGGAGTTCCCCCATTTCAGTAGACAGAGTTGGCTGATAGCCCACTGCAGAGGGCATTCTACCTAATAGAGCGGAGACCTCCATTCCGGCTAGGATGTACCGGTAAATGTTATCAATGAATATTAAAACATCTTGGTTGCGTTCTTCTTTGTAATACTCGGCCATTGTCAATCCTGTAAGTCCTACTCGGGCTCTAATACCGGGCGGTTCATTCATTTGGCCGAATACCAGCATGGTGTTCTTGAGAACACCAGATTCCTTCATCTCACCCCATAGGTCATTACCTTCTCTTGATCGTTCTCCTACTCCTGCGAACACTGATACTCCCTGATGTTCTGTTCCGATGTTGCGTATCAGTTCCTGAATAATTACTGTTTTACCGACTCCCGCCCCGCCATACGCACCAACTTTTCCACCCTTGGTGAACGGTGCTATAAGATCGAATACTTTAATGCCGGTTTCTAATACCTCGACAGTGGTAGACTGCTCGCTGAAAGAAGGAGGAGTTCTATGAATTGGCCATTTTGTTTCTGCATCTACTGGTTCGAGCTTATCCAGCGGTTCTCCCAGTGCGTTAAAAAGCCTACCCAAAGCGGCCTCCCCTACAGGGACTGAAATCGGGGCCCCAGTGTCAGTAACGTCCGTCCCACGCTTTAATCCGTCGGTGGATCCCATAGCCAAACAACGTACCCAGTTGTTTCCTACATGCTGCTCTACTTCCAATACAAGAGGATCATCTCCTATGCTTGTGTCCAATGCGTTGTAGATAGCTGGCATCGATTCAGGTGGGAATTCCACATCTACAACTGTACCGATGACTTGAGTTATTTTTCCGGTTGCCATAAATCCTCCATAATTATGCTTCTACCGCTGCGGCACCACTAACAATATCTAGCAGTTCCGTAGTGATTGATTCTTGGCGTGCTTTGTTCATAATAAGCGTTAATTCATCAACCATTTGGCTAGCGTTATCAGTAGCGTTTCTCATAGCTACCATACGAGCTGACTGTTCGCTTGCAGTTGCCTCAAGAACCGCCTGATATATTTTCATTTCAACAAACCTTGGCAAGAGTTCTGATAAAACCTCTTGAGTGCTTGGCTCGTAAATGTACCCGACGGATTGGCTTGTTTCCAATTTAGCAGGGACTATTGGTAGCAGGGGAGTAATGATTGGTTTTTGTGAAACAGTACTTACGAATTCAGCATAAGCTAAATACACAGCATCAGTTTCACTGCTGGAATATCCGTTATTAACAATGGTTGCTATGGCTCTCAAGTCCTCCATTGAAGGACGGTCACCAAGGTCTGTGAAAACAGCCTTGATATTTTGACCGGTGCGATTCATGAAATCCCGACCTTTTTTGCCTACTGCCACCACTGAGGTTTGAATGTTTTGATGATCATCAAGGAATTGGGCTACGGTCCTGTTGATATTAGAATTTAGTCCGCCTGTAAGCCCTCTGTCAGGAGTTATTACAATGATCTCCGCCTTTTCTATATTGCGTCTTTGTAGCAATGGGTGAGTTTGTTCTTCGTCAAATGGTTGTGCCGCAAGATCGGACAGTAATTGTTGCAAATGATTTGAATAAGGACGAGCTTTTAAAGCCGCTTCTTGCGTACGCCTCATTTTGGACGCAGCTATCATCGACATGGCTTTAGTAATCTTGGCCGTGTTCTCTACGCTTCGTATCCTGCGTTTTATTTGTCTAACACTTGGCAATAGCTCAAATCCTCACTTTATAATTCTGATTATGGATCGACTACATTACTCATCAATATAGTTTTGAACCGTTACGCTTCAATCAAAGCCTTTTTTGAATTCAGTTATGCAAGCATCCAAAGCTGCACTATCTACAATGTTTTTTTCAGAGGCGATTGTTTGCAATATTTCGGGATTGTTAGAATCAATGAATTTGTGCAAATTCTCCTCGAATTCTGATACTTTAGCTATCGGTACATCATCGATAAAACCATTAACTAAAGCGTACATAATTACTACTTGTTGCTCCATCCTCAGGGGAACATTCTGTCCCTGCTTCAAAACCTCCACTGACCTTTGGCCTCTTTCTAATTGCCTTCTGGTTGCGGCATCTAGGTCTGATGTGCCAAATTGAGCAAAGGTAGCGAGTTCTGCGTATTGTGCCAACTCAATTCTTAACTTTCCGGCTACTCCCTTCATGGCTTTAGTCTGTGCCGAACCACCTACTCGGGAAACGGATAACCCAGCATTTACCGCTGGGCGTATCCCAGAGTTAAATAATTCAGGTTCAAGATATATCTGACCATCAGTGATTGAAATTACGTTTGTTGGTACGTATGCAGAAACGTCCCCTGCAAGCGTTTCAATCACAGGCAGCGCTGTTAGTGAACCACCACCCAAATCCTGTGATACTCGGGCAGCTCGTTCCAGTAGTCTACTGTGTAGATAAAACACATCACCTGGATAAGCCTCACGTCCGGGAGGACGCCTCAACAACAATGACATTTGCCTATAGGACCAAGCATGCTTTGAAAGATCATCATACATAACTAGTGCGTCTTGGCCCTTATACATAAAATATTCCCCAATAGCGCAACCTGTGTAAGGGGCCAAGTATTGTAGGGGAGCGGGATCAGAAGCACTGGCGGCTACAATTATTGTGTGATCCAAGGCGCCATGTTGTTCTAGTAGGTTTTGGATCTGGGCTATTTTACCAACCTTTTGACCGATAGCCACATAAATGCAAACCAAGTCTCCGCTCTTTTGATTTATGATGGTGTCTGTGCAAATGGCAGTTTTGCCTGTGGATCGATCCCCAATGATCAATTCGCGTTGCCCTCTACCTATAGGAACCATCCCATCAATCGCTTTGATGCCAGTTTGCATTGGAACATTAACAGGTTGCCGTGAAGCAACATCCGGAGCTATAAATTCGACTGGTCGAGTTTCCTGGGTCTTTATGGGCCCTTTGCCATCGATTGGACGCCCTATTCCGTCTACCACTCTTCCCAATAGAGCTTCTCCGACTGGTACCTCAGCTACTCGCCCTAGCCCACGAACTTCCGACCCTTCCTTGATGCTCAGTGGATCGCCCATGATTACCGCACCCACAGCATCTTCTTCTAGGTTAAGCGCCATTCCGACAACACCGCCTTCAAATTCCAGAAGCTCATTGGCTCCTACTCCAGAAAGTCCATGTATTCTGGCGATGCCGTCCCCTACCTCAATCACAGTACCAACGTCAACCATCGAGAGGTCTTGGCCGAACTCTTCTATCTGTCGTTTTATTACTGAAGCTATGTCTTGTCCTGATGCTGGCATATATCCATCCTTGATATGTTTTGATGGTATTGAGGGTTAACTCCCTCACCCCGGATCATTGTCTGATTAAATTTGTGGGTTTGTATTCACTATTTAGTATTACGTTTCAATTTCAGATCTTTACTGAGATAGACTTTTTTTCATTTGATGCAGTTTAGTTGCAGAGCTACCGTCAAGTACTCTATCGCCGACTCGTGCAATGAATCCTCCCAAAATACTAGGGTCGATTTTGTTACTAACAGATACATCTTTTTGGACAATTGCTGTCAAATATGATGTGATGTCTTTGGTCTGATTTTCCTTCAGGGGAACCGCTGATGTGACGGTTGCCCGCTCAATTCCTCGGTACGAGTCGAGCATATCTTGGTAGTCATCCAGTATTTTGGGTAAAATTGACACGGTACGTTGAGAAGCCAAAATAAACATTAAATTTGCGGCTAACGATCCGACTTGGGATCCGATACTATTTCTGAGAAGCTCTATTTTTTTGCTGGATGGAATCTGAGGTGCGTCAAGGAAGCTGGCTACTTGAGAGTCATCAAGTTTTTGTGCCAACAATGTCAAATCCTTGACCCAACCATCCAGGTCATTATTGTCAACAGCGATTTCAAAAATCGCTTGTGCATATCTCTTTGCTGATGCCAATCTGAGTGTTTCCGGTCCTTAATTAGGATTATTTTCTTTTGTCGGATCACCTTCTGTTACAACAGTGGGTGCGTCGTTTAAAACTTGGGTTATAACATCGTTGTGTGTTTTTTCATCCAGGGATTTCTGTACTACCTTTTCAGCGGCTGTGATTGCTAAGCTTGCAAACTCTTGGCGTAAGGCTTCTATGGTGGCATCCTTTTCTCGCTTGATTTCGGATTCTGCTCTGGATTTCTCGTTTTGTATTTCTATACGAGCTTTAGATATCTCTTCTTCTCTGAACCGATCAGCAACTCCTTTTGCTTGTTCTACCAACTGTCTTCCTTCACTTCGAGCGGCCTCAAGTTGCTTGGCCATGTCTTCCTGTGATTTTTGTGATTCTGCTTTCATGTTTTCTGCGAGTTCGAGGCTATCCTTAATACGATTTGTTCTCCGCTCCATTAGACCCATAATAGGTCCATACAGCAATTTCTTTAGTAAAACGAACAGAACTGTGAAACTGACCAATTGTGTGATCAGGCCCGCAAGATTGATTCCAAGTGCATCAAACATGAACTTTAGCTACCATTCCTCAAACTCATCCAGAAGCGTAGGCTGGATGGTGTAATTTGTATTAATTTACACAATCTAGAACAATAATCCATATACCTTCATAAAGTAGTTAGCACTGTTCTAACAGCACTAGCTAGAATATTCAGACTACTCTGCAGCGAAGGATATCCCTGTGGGTACTCCCTTGGGGAATTCAAATGCGCTGCAGTTAACTTAAGCGAACTTGATAATGACTGCAACAACCAAGGCGTAGATAGCTATGGCTTCAGCGAAAGCTATAGCCAGAATCATGTTTTGTTGAATCGGTCCCGCCGCTTCTGGGTTCCTGGCTAACGACTCCATTGCCTTTGAAGCTAGCATTCCTATTCCTAGGCCTGGCCCTAGGGCTCCTAATCCGATAGCAATTGCTGCTCCAACGTCACTTATACTGCCTTCCATAATTCATATCTCCTTTTCATAGAAGTACATCCTCTAAAAATATTAACGATTTATTGTAAATGAATCAATGATGTTCCGAATCGTGACCTGTAGTGGACAGGGCAGCGAAAACCAGAGTTAGTATAGAAAATATCAGCGCTTGTATCAATCCGACAAACAGCTCCAACCCTAAGAAAGGAATAATTCCAATTAAGGGAAGTAGAAACGCGATAGCAATCAGTAGAACTTCTCCAGCAAAAATGTTGCCGAAGAGTCTAAATGTGAAACTTATCAAGCGGGCAACCTCGCTAATTATTTCAAGTATTCCTACGAACAGAGCGACAGGCCCTCCTTTGAAGTTGAGGAATTTGCCCGCGTGCCCGAATACTCCGAGAGTTCTGAATCCCCAAAAATGAATCATAACCATTGCTACGATAGCTATTGCTAGGGTTGTGTTGACCTCAGTATTGGCGCTTCTTAGGTAGGGGACCAGCAAGCCAACTTTTTTATCTTCATTAACCTCAGTGTGACTATGATCTTTATATTTCTTATAATCAGTTTCACTTTCAGGTCCGACTGATCCGGGGAGCAATACACTAATTCCGCCGACTACATCGAATATCTGGAGCTTGACGGTAGAGAGGTCTACATCGTCGCCGTATTTATCCTTAGCGTGATGTTTAACATGCTCAGCCGATTCTATTCGGCCGATGGTTCCGAAACCAGGCAATATACCCATCCAATTAGCAGTAACAATAAAAATAAATATTGTCATTGAAAGAGGCAGGAATCTTCGGGCTTTCTCTGGTCCCGCAATACTAGTGGCCAATTCCATGAAAAACTCGATTATGGCCTCAAAGAAATTTTGTAACCCACGAGGTACATCATTCATTCGCCTAGTAGCAAAGAAAGATAGCGTTGTAATGACCAAAATAGCGGCCCAAGTGGTAAGCATAGTGTTGGTTACTTTAAACCCGGGAAATAACTCTTCTTCGTGCAAAGGTTCTGCCGGGAGTTGAATGTGCGCAATCGGTGCTCCCAAAAATCCACCACCGAATTTATCGCCAAGCACACCGCCAGCCACGCTTATTACAAATATGAGGATCACGAACACGAGAACGTAACCTGTTTTGCTCCGAAGAATTCCAGGCATTACGAGTCGGGTCCGTTTTCATGTTTTTCAGTTATGGAAATTACCGCTATCAACAATCTTTTTGTTCCGATAAATGCCAAAGTTAAACCAATAACCAGCCCTAAAAGAGTACATAAAGGCGTTGAATCCAGAACCCCATCAATCCACATGCCTCCGAATGTACCGATGCACAAGCAGATTGAGATATACCACCCAATCCCCAATAAACGCAGTACCGTGACCAAAACAGGAGAGTCCATGGGGCCTCCAACAGAGACCTGATTGTATCATAACAAAGGAGTAAGTCAATTTGAAGCTAAGTAGTCTGTATATCAGAATCTGAACTACCGGTTGGTGGATGATTATGCTTGCCAATATCTTCAAGATTTAGAGTGTTGACGAATTCTGTGTATGCGGATAATTTCTTAAGCTCGTCCTCTCCTACCGGAGTATCTGCTATCGTATCTTTGGTGCCTGGGCGCTCTGCCACAAGTGGGGTATCTGAATCTAATTCCATTTCGACGGCTGCCTGCTCAATAACATTCTTTTCAGCGTATATTGGGATTTCCATCCTAACAGCCAATGCGAGTGCATCACTGGGCCTAGCATCAATTTCACGGGATACATTTTGGTGGACGATAACAATTTTCGCATAGAAAGTGTCATCGCTTAGATCAGAGATGACAACGTGACTAATCTCGGCTCCTATCGCACATATAGATTCTATCATTAGGTCGTGAGTCATGGGGCGAGGCACGTCTACATCTTGAAGTTTCAATGCTATAGAATCAGCCTCCGAAGCCCCTATCCAAATAGGCAGATACCTATCAGACTCTTTAACGCGAAGTATTACAACGCGTTGGAAACTGAGGACATTCACTCTAATGCTGTCGATGATTAACTCGACCATAAGCTTGCCCCTTTTTGCCTCGATCACCCAGTTGAGAGGCTGGTCAGTACTGGATTGAGAGGCCGGTTAGTACTGACACAATTGTAGAATTAGTTTTGGACAGGTGTCAAATTACCGTATCCATACCGAGGATTATTAGCTTTAGCGGTCACGGCAAATCAAGAAATCTCTTTAGTGTATTCCCAAATGAGAGTGATTATTGGTTAAAATCATGCCCAGATATTTTCTTCAGCCAGTACTCGGTTGATATTGTCTCTCAATTGAGTTGCGGCATTTCTTGATTTGACTGAAAAGTCATTTTTGTTGGATGAAGCATAAATGATGCTGCGAGAAGCGGTGATTATAAGCTTGGGTTCAGGGAAGCTCTTTCCTAGACGAACTGAAGATTCTAAGTCGCCTGATTGAGATCCAACACCCGGTATTAATATCGGCATCGAAGGACAGTGGTTTCTCAGCGATATCAGGTCTGAAGAACGCGTCGCTCCAGCTACTAGCCCTAGATTTCCTGTTCTGTTCCAAATCTGCGCTCTAGAAGATACATATTCGAAGAATTTACTTGGAGAATCTTTTTGTATTATTTCAACATCTTGCAGTTCAGCGGCACCCGGGTTCGATGACCGGCACCACAAAAATGTTCCCTTGTCTTTGTAATTCAGGAATGGTTCGAGAGTTTCCCCTCCTCCGTAACCATTGACTGTGGCTGCGTCAAATCCCCACACTTTGAATAAAGCATCGGCATATTTAGCGTTACTAGATCCTATATCGCCCCGTTTCCCGTCGCCAATTATGATTATGCCTGGATCTAGAGAACGAATGTACTCAACAGTGTTTTGTAGAGCTATTAATCCTTGAATCCCTTGGGCTTCGTAAAATGCTAAGTTGGGCTTATATCCGCAAACTAAATCCAAAGTAGAGTCGATAATGGCTTTATTGAACTCGAATGTGTCTGAGATCGCCATCAACTTAGGATCCGGGTCTAGTCCTACACATAGTACGGAGCGTTGAGAGCGACACTTAGATACGAGTATATCTTCAAATGAAAACAAATCTCTATCCCATTTGGTTAAATTAACTACCTCGCCTAGTCTATACTTTATTGGATTGTTCACGCAAACCTGTTACAGGTACAAAATGCGAAGGAAATTGCTGGCCATTGTATTAATGCTTGAGAGCAATCTTCAAGAAACCAAAACATCAAAATTACAGGCGAGGTTAGGGAGCATTTGTTGAGTGAGGTTTATATGCTGAATCCGTTCGTGGGCAAATGATTGGAGATACTTATAATTAATGGGGATTAGTGTATGAGGGTTATACAAAATAAACCACACAATCTAATTGACATCGTGTATAGAAGGCTGTTGGTTGAATACGGACCTCAAAATTGGTGGCCGGCAGAAACTTGGTTTGAAATTGTGGTCGGAGCGATTTTGACCCAAGGTACCTCTTGGCGCAATGTAGAAAAGGCTATAAATAAAATGAAATCGGCTGGTGCAATGAATCCCAAAGCGATTAGAGAAATGGATTCGAATATGTTATCTGAACTAATTTATTCCAGTGGATTCTACCGTATTAAAGCTGGAAGGTTAAAAGCTGTTACCAAATATTTGGGACAGCGTTTCGGAGATGACATAGAAATTATGAGAGATGTGGATTCTGACAAGCTGAGGCGAGAACTTCTTGAGATCAAGGGAATTGGTCAAGAAACTGCTGATGATATTTTGCTCTATGCCGTCGGATTGCCGTTTTTTGTAGTGGACTCATATACGAAGAGGATTTTTTCTAGATTAGGAATTGCTTCAGAAAAAGGTAGCTATAGGCTGTATCAATCTATATTCATGTCCACCCTTGGAAATGATGTGAGTTGGATGAAAGAATACCATGCTTTGATAGTTCAACACGCTTCGAAAGTGTGTCGAACCATTCCTTCTTGCGCCAAATGCTGTATTAAAAGCAAATGCGAATTTGGATCCAAGCAGAAGGATATTTATGATTGACCTTGGTGTTTTGCGGAACTTTTAGTGCAGTGAACATTGCTAGACTGGATAATTGCATATATCCTTTGCCCATGTTTGAGTTCTAGCTCTTTCAAAGCGAGTTTGGTAATAACTACAAATAGTTTGATGCCAATATTTAATCGGATAAGGGCGTGATGTTCAAACTGAGTAATTTCTTCCACTGTAGCTGTGGTTATGTTTCTGGCACTAGTGAGTCCTGGTCGGTCGGTCGCCAGAATTATGTCATTTGCCTTGATTGAAACATTCAGTATTTCACCGCTCTCAAATTCCACATCTGAAGTTATCAAATTAATGTTCTCAATTTTTAAAATCGTCATGCCATTACTGTCGGTTTTATGATGGACTTCAGCAGGAAACAGATTTTCCAGAGAATTGATTTCAGCTAATCTAGATAGTTTAGGGTCTAAGAAGACTTGGGTAGGAGCGCCTTGTTCTAGGATCTTGCCATCGGACAAAACAATGATGGATTCTGCTACAGCTAGAATTTCTGTGAGTGAGTGTGACGAGAATATTATGGGAGTTCCTAATTCTTCGTGAATGGTTCTCAAGTAATCCAGCATCAAACTACGCATTGACCAATCTAGGAATGCAGAGGGTTCGTCTAGTATTAAGATTTCCGGAGATGTAGCCAGTGCTCGAGCTAGGCCAACCCTCCGTTGTTCTCCTCCTGATAAATTGCCGATGTTCCTATGCAGTAAGGACTTTAGTTGGAAAAGGTCTATTAACTTTTCTGGGCGAATGATTCTATCTGATTCTCTGGTTAATTTGTAACCATAATTTATATTTGATAACACATTCATATGAGGGAATAAGGCTGTGTGTTGGACCAGATATCCGAAACGCCTCCTTTCTGGGGGGAGGTTGGTATTGTTATCGGATGAATAAACTAAACTACCCATGACTTCAACCCGTCCACTATCAGGGGAATCTATACCTGTAATACAGTTAAGTAGTGTAGTTTTGCCGCTCCCGGATGGACCAAAAAGAGCCGTGATTCCATAGCTCATTGTTGCATGGCATTCCAATGAAAAATTGTCATAATGCTTTGAAATTTCAAAAGAAACAGCCTTAGAATTGTGACTCGATTTTGATCCTTGTTCCATCAAATTCCTTTCTGGCGAGACTTATCTAGTAACCAATTGTGTATTATTAGAGTAACCACCGCCAAAAGGATGGAGGCACCCACAAGTTGGAGAGCTGCCTCATCGTTGCCTATTTGAACATTTGTAAATAGAGCTATTGGAATCGTCTGAGTTTTGTCTTTGATGTTTCCGGCGACCACAACAGTGGCACCAAATTCACTCATGGCCCTTACGAAACCTAATAAAATACCGGCTAGTATGCCTCGGTGAGCGAGCGGCAGAGTTATAGTTATGAACACCCTCCAGGGACTGGCTCCCAAGCTTCTAGCAGACATCTCAAGACGTCTGTCTACACTAGCAACAGCGACCATTATCGTCCTTGCAATTAGAGGAAAAGACACTATGGAAGATGCTATTGCGGCTGCTATCCATGTAAAAACTAAGTCTATGCCTGCCAAATTGTACAAAATACTACCCAATGGCCCGTTTCTACCCAACAATAAGAGCAAAAAATAGCCAATGGCTACGGGAGGGATAGCTAGAGGAAGTGATACGAGAACGTCTAGTACCAGCCTGCCCTTGATCTGCTTTCGAGTTATGAGCCAACTAATTGCCAATGCAATGGGTAGATTGATTGCGGTTGCAACGATAGCCACTTGGATGGTTAATATGAGTATAGATATATTCAATGAAATTGATTCCTCGAATTAAGTCGGATCCAACCTTATAATTGATAAGAGAGTTCGTGTCACGGTATTTCGGGATGTTTTCCATAGAATTTTCTCATGTGACCGAAGTCTACATGAGGATATTGAAAATTTGATCAAAATTGTTGTAATTCCTAATCCTTACTAACTGATTGTTCAAATCCGTATGATTCAAATATATTTACTGCATGAACTGTTGTGAGGAAATTTATAAATTTCTGAGAAAATTCATGTCTGTCCGTTCTATAGATCAGTGCGGCCGGGTACTGTATTCCTGGGTGCGCGTCAGGAGGTACTTCGTAAATAGAGATCGGTTTATCAACTGTTGCCGCATCCGTTTTGTATACGATAGAAGCATCTACGTTACCTGATTCAACGTACCCCAACGAAGCTCGTACATCGATCCCCAAAATAATTTTCCCCCGTATTGATTCCCAAACATTAGCTTTTATCAGGGCTTCCCGCGCGTAGTTCCCGGCTGGTGCCAATTTGGGATTAGCAATAGCAATCTTACTGAATTGATCATTTGCGAGTTCGTCTAAGGATCTGATACTCATTTCAGGCCTAGAGATTACTACCAGTTGATTTAGGAGGATGTTTGTTGGTTCGCCATAGAGTAAATCGTGTTCTTTAAGCGCGGCTATTTGAAAATTGCCGGCTGGTATGAAAATGTCAGCGGGAGCTCCACGAATAATTTGCTGTAAAAGCATCTGAGATCCGCCGAAACTTACGGATACATCAGTGTCATAATGCTCTTCAAATTTTGTTTCTATTTCGGTCATAGAATTTACCAAACTTGCTGCTGCGAATACCAATATGGGTCTTTCTGTACTTGGTTCTCGGCCGATACAACCAACTTGTATGAAGAATAAAGTTATATAACATATAGTAAGGATCAGAGTAACTGAGGACAGACGATTTCTAGTCTTTGGAATAGTCATAATATTGTAATTTGCTATAGTTTTTCAGCATTTTCAAATCGAGGATAGGTGCCATCATGGTTTATGTCGAGTGAGACAGATTATCAGCCCGTAACATGACTGCAAGTTAACAGAAATAACCGTTTGTGAATCATGGTTAAAAGTGATATCCTTAAAGGCAACGAATTTGATGATATCACGTTGTAGAAAGTGGGTCGAACCCACTTTCTTTGTTTATGTGGCTGTATCGGTACCAGCATTTCACCGATAAATAGGGGGTGCGAAGGTATGAAAAGCGACTTTTTGATCGCTCTGACGCAACTGGCAGCGGAGCGTAATTTGCCTAGAGAAATGGTGCTGTCGGCTATAGAGGCAGCGCTGGTGTCTGCTTATAAAAAAGATGGCATTATGGCAGGGCAAGATATTTCAGTCCAACTGGATCCTGGTTCGGGGGAAGTTACTGCTTATATACTCAAGCAGGTAGTAGAAAATGTAGACGATCCAAAATCCGAAATTCTTCTTAAGGATGCCATCAAAATCAGGTCCAGCGCCGCGGTCGGGGATAGTGTTCCTACTGACGCCCTGCCGAATAGCTCTGGCCGAATAGCCGCCCAGACGGCCAAGCAAGTAGTTATGCAGAGGCTAAGAGAGGCTGAAAGAGACCTTGTGTATGACGAATTTTCGAAGAAAGAAGGAGATATATTTACAGTTACTGTCCAACGAATAGAGGCTAGGCAAATTACTGTAGAAATAGGTCGAGCCGAAGGGATAATGCCTATTGAAGAACAGGCCTCGACAGAGCGATTTAGAGTAGGTCAAAAAATTCGCGTAATTCTCAAGTCCATTGAACGTTCTATTAGAGGACCGGAAGTAATAGTGTCAAGGACTGACACTAGGTTGGTAGAGCGCTTATTCGAGAATGAAGTTCCTGAGATTTATAACGGTGCTGTGGATATAGTTTCAATATCTAGGGAGCCTGGATCCAGAAGTAAGGTTGCTGTGCAATCAAAACAGGAAGGAATAGATCCTGTGGGCTCCTGTGTAGGCTTACGAGGAGTGCGAATTCAAAGTGTTGTGAATGAATTGATGGGAGAGAAGATTGATGTTGTTGAGTGGAATAGTAACCCTTCAGAATTCATTTCAAATGCACTCAGCCCATCACAAGTGATGCGAGTTGAGTTGGACGGAGATTCTCAAACGGCCGTGGCTGTAGTCCCGGAAAGGCATTTGTCTCTTGCAATTGGGAAAGAGGGACAGAATGCAAGGCTAGCTGCTAAATTGACTGGTTGGGGGGTTGATATAAGGAGCAATGTTGAGGCGGACGCCAGGAGGGAAGTTGAGGATGCGATTGCTGCTGCTGCTGCTGCCATAGGAGATCCTGATGAAGCTGAATTAGAATTGCTTGGGTTACCACCAAGGATATTGAAAGTATTGGTAAGTTCAGGAATTAGTAAAATTGGCGAGTTGTTGTCAATGACAGAAGACGAATTTTCAAAGATTAAAGGATTTGGTGATAAGTCTTCGGCGATTGTCAAAAATAGAATCGATGAACTGGGCTTAATGGCAGTTGAGGATACATCTAGTACTGTTTTGGATACCTCAGCAGAACCTGAAGAAACAACTATAGAAACAACTATAAAGGATGAAGAAGCCCAACTGGGGGTTGAAGACGAATCATTACAGGAAGTTGGTTCCAGTTCAGCCAGTGAGTTGATCGAAGAAGTTGAGCAAGTAGACGCTGGCCTAGAACAGGCGCATGACGAAACATCAATACCCGCAGAGGATGTGGCCATTGATGAATTTGAAAAACCTGTTGAACTGGAAGAAGCCTTGCCAATTGTTGCAGAAGAAGCAACTTCTATACGTGATGTTCCAGAAGATGTATGGGCAATACATAGATCTAAAATCCCAGCCGGTGGTAGCGGTCAGATCAGATTCGCTGAAGATATAGCTGACCTTAAGGGAGGAATTACCGCGAGAAGAGGTAAATCCCGTGATGGTGGTAATGATCGTTCGAAAAACAAGAAAGTAAGAGTCAACAATAAACGTCGTAAATAACCGAGGTGTGCGCCCGAGATGCCTGGGGAAATTGGAACTAATTCAATTAGGACCTGCTGCATTTGTGGAGTGAGGGCTGAAAAAAAACTTCTTACTCGTATGGCAAATTTGGGTGGCGTTATTACGATAGATGACACTGGTAGAACCTTAGGGAGAGGGGCTTATTTGTGTGATGGTGAAAGCTCTGACTCAATTGGCCGATCTATAGATAAGATAGCGCGAGCTCTGCGAATGGAAATTGAGAGTGATAATTGGAAGTCATCACTTCCTTTCATTGGGAATCAAGAATGAATGAGAAGTTGTTGACTGAAAGGCTTTGCAGATCGATATGAGTGATATGACTGCTGAAACTGAAAAAGTTGGGATTGAAGGCTCTGGGGCTGATAGTATCGCCGAAATAGAGCTTCCTGAAGCGATAACAGTCGGCGACTTAGCTGCATTGATGGAAATTGGTGCAGTTGAAGTCATAAAAGAATTGATGAGAGGTGGGTATATGCTCACCATCAACGATGTGGTTGAGTATGATGTGGCCTCAATTGTTGCTCAAGTGTTTGGGTATCAAGCAACAATGAATGTAGGGTCAGATAAGCCTGCAACGTCTGTGAAGTTGGAGGCTGCAGATGAGGACCCTGATAATTTGACGGAACGTCCTCCCGTTGTGACTATACTGGGTCACGTTGATCACGGTAAGACAACACTCCTAGATTCAATCCAGAAAACCAATATAGTGTCGGGTGAGGCGGGAGGGATTACTCAACATATAGGCGCTTACCAAGTTGAATCTAATGGTAAATTTATAACCTTTTTGGATACTCCCGGGCACGAAGCTTTTACTGCAATGAGAGCACGCGGAGCTCAGGTCACTGATATAGCCATACTTGTGGTAGCAGCTGATGATGGGATAATGCCCCAGACGGTGGAAGCTATAAATCATGCGAAGGCGGCTAATGTTCCCATAGTTGTAGCGATCAATAAAGTTGATCTGCCTTCTTCAGATTTGGATAGAGTGAAACGACAGTTATCTGAAAATGATTTGCTTATTGAAGAGTGGGGTGGAGATATTATTTCCGTTTCTGTTTCGGCACTTAAAGGAGATGGGGTTCCTGAACTGCTTGAAAATATCCAAGTAGTTGCAGAAGTGAGCGAACTGAAAGCCAATCCCAATAGAGATGCGAAAGGTGTGGTAGTGGAATCACGTGTGGATAAGAGCAAAGGTCCAGTGGCCACGTTGCTTGTTCAGACAGGCACATTATCAGTGGGTGACAATGTAGTAGTAGGTACTGTTCGAGGCAGAATCAAAGCGATGCTGACTGAGAATGGTGAACGAGTCATGAGTGCTAGTCCGTCTAGGGCTATTGAGATTTTAGGCCTAACTGGTGTAGCTGACGCAGGAGATGTGTTTGAGGTGGTTTCTAGCGAAAAGGCTGCAAGAAAAATTGTGGATGAAAGGGAGCGTCAGAAAGAGCGCGAGAAGTCGCTGAACCCAAGTCTTGAAGATGTGCGATCTAGAATAGAAACTGGTGAAGTAAGCAGCTTGAATCTTATCATCAAAACGGATGTTCAAGGTGCTATTGATGCTGTCAGAGGTTCATTAGAGCATTTGGAGGATCATGAAATAAATTTGAGTTTGATCCACATATCAACAGGTACTTTGACAGAGAGTGATGTGATGCTTGCATTGGCTTCAAAGGCTGTACTTGTTGGATTCAACACCTCAATAGAGCCAGGTGCCAGTAGTCTGGCCAGTCAGAATGGGATTGAAGTGAGATTCTACGACGTCATTTATCATCTGACCGAGGACATACAGAAAGCCCTTGACGGTTTGTTGGAGCCAGAATACGACGATGTATTGGAAGGTCGAGCAACTGTTAGGGCTGTGTTCAACATCAGTAAAAGAGGAAAAATAGCAGGAATCTACGTGAATGATGGACAAATCATCAGGGATTCTACGATTAGTGTTATAAGGGAAGGCACTGCTTTGTATTCTGGTCGGATTGCCAGCCTGAAACACTTTAAAGATGATGTTAGAGAGCTTAACACCGGATTTGAAGGTGGATTAAGGCTTGAGGGATTTGAAAACTTTGAAGAGGGCGATGTGCTTGAAGCTCATCGGACTCAAAGGACCAGATGATTGATTTGCCAGTCAATTTAAATAGGATAGCCCTATGGTGCGACGTCTAGAAAAAGTAAATGTTCTGTTGAGAGAAGCAATCAGTGAAGTTGTGACTGGGGAACTGTCGGATCCAAGGATGGCGTCGTTGGTAAGTGTGACTGAGGTGGACTGCAGTTCGGATCTTCGAAGGGCAAAAGTTTTTGTAAGTGTATTAGGTTCCAATGAGGAAAAAATATCAAGCTTAGAAGCCCTAAAGTCTGCCTCTGGTTTTGTTAATCACAGACTCAAGTCCACAGTCACCCTGAGATCCATCCCTCAGCTAGATTTTAGGATAGATGAATCACTGGAATTTGGTGCAGAGATACTTGATAAAATCAAGCATAGTGCATCTACACAGCCACTGGAGTAGTTGATGTGAGTCATGGATATCAATGGGATTCTTAACATTGATAAGCCGAAAGGTATCACATCAGCGGCGGTAGTACGGCGACTGAAGTATGCTAGCAAGGCAACAAAAGTAGGTCATGGGGGTACACTTGATCCTCTTGCAACTGGCGTTTTGCCCGTTTGTTTTGGTCAAGGAACCAGGGTGTCCCAGTATTTGCTGGATAGCCAAAAGGAATACAAAGCTGTAATTAGATTTGGTGTAGAAACAGACACGTATGATTCTACGGGAGATGTAGTAAGGACGCAGGATCCTCCAGAATTGTCTCAAGCTGATTTGGCTAAAATTGTGGAAAAATTCAAAGGTGAATTTGATCAATTACCTCCTGCGTATAGCGCCTTGAAGTTTAAAGGCATACCTTTTTACCAATTGGCTCGTTTGGGTGCAGACGTGCCAAGAAAACCTAGGAAAGTTGTGGTTTATGAAATCAATGTGACTTGTTGGGAGTCACCATTGTTAACAGTAACAATCACATGCGGTTCCGGATTTTATGTCCGGTCGCTTGCCCATGATATAGGCCAAATTCTGGGTTCAGGTGCTCATCTGGAAGACTTGATCAGATTACGAAGCGGTCCATTCCGGATACAACAATCATTGGAATTGAATTGCGCTGAAGAAAAAATTGTTAGTGGCGATTTGCAATTGGAACCCATTGATATCGTTTTGAATAGTATGGATGTTTTGATACTAGGGAAAAACGAAGAATCAGACATAGTAAACGGACGTGAAATTTCCATAGATGAATATGTTTCACCTGCAGGTGAAGTTATGAGATGTCGAGCTTATAGCGAAGATGGCAAGTTCTTGGCAATAGTGGGTTCTCAAAATGGAACATCTCAATGGAGACCGATCAAGGTTTTTAAATAAATTATAGCTGAATTCCTATGAGAGATCTGTTTATGATTGAGATTTAAATAGATAACTATTGACAGATAGCCTGTTTAAATTGTATCTTTCTCTAATAGATACCATAAAAGGGGGGATACCAATATGGATGCCTATTGCCTGAAATGCAGGACAAAGACTCAAATAAGTAACCCTAAGCAAGTTACGTTGAAGAATGGACGCCCTGCAACACAAGGGACATGCCCAAAGTGCGGAACTAAAGTTTTCCGCATAGGTAAGAGCTAGTCCTGCCGTAAAACATAAAAGCCACCCCTTCTCAAATAAGGGGTGGCTTTTTGCGGATAGAAATTAATTCTGATTCCTTACGATTGTACTGATTAGCGTTATTTCCTCGCTGATTGGTGCAATTTTTCTTGTCGATTTATAAATAGAGAGAACTGGAGACTCATATACATTGGATGGTTATGCAATAATTCAGACTGGTGGTAAACAGTAC
>CAZMZE010000031.1:0-14367 GCA_964570875.1 uncultured Dehalococcoidia bacterium | reverse complement strand
ACCCTCCCCGTGCATGCCTATAAAAAATGCTCCCAGCATCGCCCCTGGATTATTTTGAATAGAATCCACTTCCCCACATTTCTTATACATATCAGCGGCCCTATTCAATATTTGTTCCATATCCACGCCAACAAGGGCTGCAGGGACAAGTCCAAAATACGTCAAAACAGAATATCTGCCACAAACATCTGCGGGATTCAAGAAAATTTTGCGGAATTGATCTTTCACAGCCAGCTTTGCTAACGGACTTTCGTAATCAGTAATCGCGATAAAGTTGTTACCTTGTATTTGATTATCACAAAATGATAGCTGGTTCTTGAAAAATTCATAAAACAGCATTGGTTCCAATGTGGTACCTGATTTTGACGAAACCACGAATAATGTTTTACCAATATCTAACTTGCTAGACATGGATTTGATCGATTCAGGGATTGTAGAATCCAAGACTGACAGGTCAGCAAATCCGGTTTTGGATCCAAACGTCTTATGTATAGTTTCTGCACCCAGACTGCTGCCGCCCATACCCAAAATCACAACTTGATCAAACCCATCTTCAACTATGTTTTTCGCAAAATCCTTCAGATCTGCAGACAAACCACTCATTTTATCTATTGCATTAAGCCACTCCACACCGTGGATCACTTCTTCTGCTTCCGATGACCAAACGGTATGGTCGCGACGCCAAATGCGACCCACAAAATCTCCGCGTTCCAACTCATTTATAACAGCATTAACGCACTTATCGTGCTCGTTCATTATCGGATGATCCTAGAGTAAAACTTTTCAAAACCTGTACGTCCATTATCGCAGACCTTTAGTTTTTTGATAGTAGCCAGAAGTTACAAATTTGCTACACAATTTTATATATGCAGCTATGCTTTCAAATTCTGCGAATTTGCGCATTGATATACTAAAATTAACGGTTTCAGAAATTTAGCGGGCAAGCAAGATGATTGCTGCGGCTGCTAATGCGACGCCTGTGACTCGAGCTATAGTTAAATTTTCGCCCAGGAACATAAAGCCCAACACTCCTGCAACAGCGAAATTCATTGCAAATATAGGGGCCACGATCGACACCGGTCCCCGGCTTAAAGCTATGTAGTAAGCGATAATGCTTATACTCAATGCTACCCCGGCCAATACCAAGTATAATGCTGATTTGTTCAGCCCAATGGAAGAAAAATTTTCTCCATTGAACCAGATCAAAATTAAAGCTGATCCGACAAGAATAGTATTGGTAACTACCAGTGCTACTTCAGCAGGGATTGTCCTGAAGGCGAACTTTAAAAATATTGCTGTAGCACCATACCCAACCATTGCCACAATAGCCCAGCCAACATATCCCATATTATCTACCTGTCGCCTTTGAGAATCAGCTTTAATTCACAATTAAATACAATATAACTGGTTGATAATTGATTGTATATATTTGATTAGTAACAAGCGAGGCGACAACTCATTTATACACTTAAGAGGTTAACAAGTTGTATATATCAGAACTCGCGTGTAAGCTCAAACAAGTGAATACAATACCTGAATTTATCCACATAACCATATAGGTCGCCATGCCACCGGCAAATCACCGCTCAGAAAACATTACCGAATCAGTGCCGGATTCCAACCGTAGCTTCAAACAAACATTTAGCTCCTTACGGTCAACAAATTTCATGTATTTATGGCTTGGCATGCTCGCAATGATGTCTGGCATGCACATGCAAATGGTGGCTAGAGGATACCTTGTATATGAAATAACCAATTCTGCATCCATCCTCGGTCTGGTCTCCGCAGCTTCTTCAGTTCCAATCTTGGTGCTCTCACTTATAGGAGGGGAGATCGCTGATCGGATGAACAGGAAAAAGGTGATGATGCTCAGCCAACTTCTGAACAGCCTAACGGCGATTCTGGTAAGCGTGGCAATCTTCACAAACACAGTAGAGTGGTATCATCTTCTTGCAGCATCAGTATTTCAGGGTGCTACTTGGGCTTTCCTTATGCCAGCTCGTCAGGCACTTATTCCAAGCCTGGTAGGTCAAAGTCAATTGTCTAATGCAATAGCGCTTAACGCCGCCGGGATGAGTGCAACTACTCTAATTGCTCCCACTATAGCGGGAATCCTCTATTCTGTATTAGGATCGGGATTTGTATACGCAGTTATAGGGGGCCTAACTATTGTGGCATCGGTATTGACCTCTATGGTCAAAGTTGAAGAACCTGAAACCAAGGCTGCAAAAAAGGCAATGACGTCAAACATCGGTGAAGGCATCTCTTACGTGATGCATAATCGACTAGTGCTTGTCCTAATCGTCATTGGCCTGGCAACCTCACTTTTGGCAATGCCCATAAGATTCTTGATGCCTGTACTAGTAGTAGACATATACCGTATGGGACCAGAATCTCTCGGCTTGCTATTAAGCTTCATGGGAATAGGATCATTGGCAGGTACACTGTATATCGCCTGGGTAGGCAAGTGGCACAGAGGCGGAACCCTTATTTTAGGCACACTCGCATCCGGGATTGCACTGATACTTCTAGCCATTTTGCCATTTTATGCTGCAGCAGTAGGGATAATGCTGCTTTTGGGACTCGGTGATGCCGCCCGGAGGGCATTAAACACCGCTTTAATTATGGAAGCTACCGACGATGAATATCGTGGTCGCGTTATGAGCATATTTATGATGAATTTCGGTTTTATGCCGCTCGGAATATTACCAATTGGTATCATGGCTGATGCAGTAGGTGGCCAAGCTTCCGTGGGGTTACTGGGAATTCTCATAGTTTTGTTCACAGTATTCATATTCGCTACACAAAAACAATTGCGCGGTATTCAGTAGGTAATATTCCCCTTACCACAAATTTAAGGCATTCTGAACACGCACAGTTCCCTAAAACACTACACGCCTTTACCCAGCCACCTTTCTCTACTCGGGTACAAGGCTAAAGACCTGTCTTCCAAGGGAAGTTTGATCGGCGTGCTTCCAAGTAAAGCTGAACGTTTGGCAGCTATGGCCACTTCCAGCGCAGACCTGAGATCTTTGGCAGAAATCCAAAGATCATTTCCCTTAAAAACAGCCTCTAAAAACGAAGTTATGGATCCATCAAGTGCAGCTGCTTGATCTTCTGATGGATTCTTTGGAGTATTGATTCTTATTCTAGTTCCGTCTTTATTAAATCCATTGAAGATCTCTGGTGCAGAGAAGGAATCCGCATTGATTAGGGCTCGGTCACTCCATACCTGAACACCACCATCCAGTCCCCCGAAAGGGGTGGACATACCGAAAACTGGGCACTGGATACCATTGCTAAGACTAAAAAGTCCGTTCACGGACAGACCCATGTCAGTTTCACTTTCCAGCACATCTCTAGGCTTTGCCCAAGCAATTACTTCAGTAATTTCAGATCCTGTCAATAATCGTAAGACCGAAATATGCTGATTCCCGCCACCTGAAATCTGGGAACCATCCCCCCAATTATGGACACTCGCTCCCACAAGATTGCCATAGGCCCCAGCCCTTATATTATTAGCAACTTTTTGCACCTCAGGAATTGCTCTCTGAACTCGACCGCCTCCGAAAACAATTCCCTGGGCCTCACATACATCGATCATCTCGTCGACATCCGAAAGTAAGCCTCCTATCGGCTTCTCCACCAACACTCCTTTCACTCCTGCCTGTGCGCACATCATAACCATTTCCTTGAAATACGCAGTAGGAGTCACAATTATTGCGACATCCGGTATTTGAGACTCGAACACTTTTTCAATATTGGTATAGAAATTCTTAACACCATATTTGCCAGAAATAAATTTCAATCTTTCGATTCCAGGATCAACAATGGAAATTGACTCAACGTAGTGGTTGCGTGAAAACCAGTCAACATAATACTCACCCATCCAACCACATCCAACCACACAAACCTTGAGAGTTTTATACAAATCTTGTTCAGCCAAATTCCGATTCAATTTGCACGTAACTTTCAACTAGATTTTTTTGAACGGTAGCGATTCACGCCAATCACAACAAAGCAGAAAACGACAATCAGTACAAGCCCGATCAGTACCGTAACCAAATTGAAGTCAGTATTCAAGAAAGACTCTATCGCATCACCAAAGGCAAATATTAGCCCTCCCAAAAGGAAAAACCTAATACCTCTGCCAACAATAGAAGCAATTATGAATGTACGTCTATCCATGTTGACGACACCAGCGAGTACCGTGAAAATTTTATACGGTATCGGCGTGAAAGCGGCCATCAGTATGGCCCAAGATCCATATTTAGTGAAAAGTAATTCCACTTTTGATAATTTTTTTTCATCGAAAATTCTCCGAGCCAATGGTCTACCCAGTTTTTTGCCGAGAAAATGACCTACTATGGCGCCTAACACTGATGACACCGTCACCACCAATGAAAGCCAAAGAACATTGCCAGGCTCAATAATACCCATGGCAATCAAAAGAGGATCAGGAGGAATAGGGAAAAATATAGATTCCGAAAAAGACAACAATCCCAGTATTAATATCGCCCATTGGCTGTCAGAAAAATCCAAGAGCCAATCAGTTAATGAGTGAATAAGCTCCATCATTCCTCAGACCTATCTGGTCCTAATATTCTCAATGATTGAACTCCTCAATGTGAAGAGTGTAGTCCATGACTCAGCTGTTGACCCTTCACAAACCTATCCGTACATGCCAGCCTGTCAGCACATCGGCTGTAAAATTGCGCTCCCAGTACAGGTAATTCCAAACCAGCATCAGCCGCATATTCAAATATTTTCAAATTGTCCCCAACAATTGCTTGCACATTACAATAATCACACGCCCTGATACAGTCTTCATAGGTAAGTCGCAGGCGTTTCAATCTATCCATTATTCTAGTAGCAAAAGCAATTTATTCCGATTTTTCATGAATTTCCAGTTCAAATTCATGTAGTTCCTCTTTTATGGTTGCTTTACCTAAAATCATAGTACTTGGACCTTCAGACTCAGCAAGCGTTAGGGGAGAACCAGATTCGTCCAAAACTTCTACGGGAAAGCCATCAGCTCTTATATGTAATTTGGGTCGAGATAACTGTATATCAGCTTCTTGACTAATTGACGCTAGCATTGCATGTTGCTGCCTCAGTAAAGCATGTGCATGATTTACTGAGACTTTGGTAAACCTAACAGCGTCTCCGGCCATGGCCTGTGCCAGTAAACCAACATCTACACCTACAACATTTGCTATCTTAGTATATCCCCCGGTAGTCCCGCGATCATTTAACAATACTATCGGCATTCCATCACCTGAAACCTGCAAAGCACCTAAAGGGGATCCGTCAGAGATTATGTCCGGGGATTCAAGATGTTCTAACAACGGTCCTTCTAATCGACAGCCCATACGATCTTGGTCCATTGAAACCGTGTACGTGCTTGTAAAAAGTCCATCAATAGCCGCTTCGGTAAAAGCCTCATCCTGCGGTCCCATAACAACACGGAGTTCGAACTCACCTGTATATCTAGGAATGTCGAAATCTTGAGGTAAATATATCTCTGGGTCTTGATCTTGTTCAAGGTCAAACGTTGAAACGGTGTCTCCCGGCAATAATGCACGACCTCCGAATCCGCCGATCTCTCCTTTGACATATGTAGATCTACTTCCCATGACTAACGGTACATCTATTCCTCCCAAAACTGAGAGCCAAGCGCGTAAGCCTTCCACGGGGCCGCTAAACGTCAAAACACTACCCCTTTCAACCTTAACTGAAGCCCATAGCTCAATGGGCTCTCCGTCAATTAGTGGTCCTAAATTCGCTCCCGTTATGGCTATTCTGGTATCTTCCAAGAATTCTATTTTAGGGCCCAAGGCAGTTATCTCCAGTCCTGCCGCAGTTTCTGAATTGCCAATAAGGGCATTCGCTGTTTTAAAAGCGAATGAATCCATTGCCCCTGACACAGGTACTCCAAAACGCTGATAGCCATACCTGCCCAGATCCTGTACGGTAGTGTGCAAGCCAGCTTCAATTATACTAAGCATCTGGGTCATGATAATTCCTCAACCGGGACCTTGTATTGACCATTAGACACCATTTCTGATATCTCCAAGTACTCTTGCTCAGAACCCAGAGGGGTAAATTTAACGAGATCACCTGCATCCAGCACAGACGGTGGAACCTTGTCAGAATTAAACATATCGATTGGAGTACGACCGATCAACTGCCAACCTCCGGGGCTAGCCATCGGGTAAATCCCTGTTTGAGATTCAGCAATACCTACTGAACCCGCCGGTATTTCAGTACGAGGAGTTGATAATCTTGGACAAGCGATACGGCTCGTCATACCTCCCAAATACGGAAATCCGGGACTAAAACCAATCATGTAGACAGTATATGAAACCTCTGAGTGTAGGATGATAACTTCTTCTTCTGGAAGACCTGAGTATCTAGATACTTCTGATAGGTCAGGTCCATATTCTCCACCGTATAGAGTAGGAATCTGTATAGTTCTCTTAGGATTCAAATCGCCGCCGCGAACTTTACGTGCTATTGAATTCACTCTTTCCTTCAACTCCTGCTCACTTATAACCAGTGGATCATAATTTATAAGAACAGAAGAATAACCTGGAATTAAGTCCAAAACTCCTTCTACAGATTGCGATTCCATTGCCCGAACCAATCCATGGACCTTCATATTCGTTTTCAACTCGATTGAGTCACCAAGTTGCACCATCAGGGACTGATCCCCTGCTGTCAACAATAAAGGAGACTTGTACATCACTGTATTCCTTTTCCAGTATTATGTTCTGCGCAAATCAAACAATTTCTGCCAATGAAACTAGTTTAATCCTTGCTTTTTCGAATCCGATCCTTAACTCGCGCGCCATATCAACCGCACCCTCAGTATCACCGTGGACACATATACTTTCGGCTGCAACCTCTATCTCACCACCATCAGCAGTAACTGCAATTCCTTCTGTAACCATCCTAATGCTTCTATCTACTACTTCGTTCACATCATGTAATACAGAGCCCGGCTGGGATCGAGACACCAGAGTACCATCATTATTCATAGCACGATCTGCAAAAATTTCTCTTGCAACTTTTATACCCATCTCATTTGCAATTTCAACCCACCTTGAACCTGACAGGGCCACCAGTATCATATCTGAATCAACCTCCAATACAGCTTCACATATGGACCGGGCTAGTACCTCATCGTTAACTGCCTGGTTATAAAGCGCCCCATGAGGCTTAACATGCTGCAGTTTATTGTTTTTGGTAAAAGATTTAAGAGCTCCGATTTGATAAATCATGTCAGATTTGACTTCCTCGGCACTCAAATCCATGCTCCTGCGACCAAAACCGTTGAGATCTGGGAAACTGGGATGAGCACCGACACCAACAGAGTGTTGTTCAGCCAATTCCACAGTACGCTTCATCCACACAGGATCTCCTGCATGAAATCCACATGCTATATTGGCGGAACTGATAAATTTGATGACCTCCTCATCGAAACCCATCTTGTACATTCCAAAGCTCTCACCCATATCGCAATTTAAGTCTATCGAGTTCATGTGCCCCTCTCAACAATTAAACTGTACGGTAAGTAAATTATAATCTCTGAACAACACGGCCGCTAGCTTAGGCGTCTAAAATTAGTGTACAATCATCGACGTCCTTATAGTTGAAATTAGAAGGGGAATAACATAGAGTCTGAAACAATAAGAGATGCCGCCGTGCTAACAGCTCTTGGTATGGGGACTGCGTTCACCCTGTTGGTTTTAATGATAATTGTTATCACAGGGTTCAGGCAGTTGTCCGAACGAGTGTTGGATCGCATAGATGAGAAGATAAGAATTCGTTCAAAAGTGGCTCAATCTGAACGTCGATTGAGATCATTGGCCGCAGTGATAGCAATAACTGCCCTTTATAAAGACACTCTACTTGAAACTTCCCCTGACAAAAACAGTAATTAAAAACCAAAACCCTACGCTAACAATACGGTATTTAAAATTTGTCACCGTTCGTTGAATTTCTGAGCAACACTGGATTTAACCATATAAGCTTTGGTCAGGGCTTTATGCTACTGATTGGGCTGGCATTCATATACCTCGCTATAACCCGCGAACTTGAGCCTTACGAACTTTTACCTATCGGATTAGGAATTCTAATTGCCAACCTCCCTTTGACAGGGCTCACTATATTTAGTGAATCAGATGCATACCAGGAATCTGGCATCTTCGGAATAGTGTTTCGTTATGGCTTATCTTTCTGGAATTTATTACCACCTATAATATTTTTGGGCATTGGAGCAATGACCGATTTTGGTCCACTCATAGCAAATCCAAGACTCATGTTACTCGGCGCAGCTGCTCAGGTAGGAATATTTGCCGCATTTTGGGGTGCTCTTGCAATAAATTATTTTGATTTCGGGGTGGAATTCTCTCTATCAGAAGCAGCAGCCATCGGAATAATTGGAGGCGCAGATGGACCAACTACTATCTTCCTTTCAGCAAAGCTTGCTCCAGAAATACTCGGAATTACCGCAGTAATAGCTTATTCGTACATGGCAGCCGTTGCGTTTATTCAACCTCCTATAATGAAACTCTTGACAACCGAAGATGAACGCAAAATTGAGATGAAGCCCCCTAGAGAGGTGTCCCAGCGTGAGAAACTAGTATTCCCAGCATTAGCTATGATTTTAATCATACTAATAGTGCCAAGATCTGCCCCGCTTGTATCGATGTTCATGATAGGCAATCTTTTCCGTGAAAGCGGAGTAGTCCCCAGGCTCACCAACGCTGCATCTAATGAACTACTAAACATAGCCACGATCTTTTTGATGATAACCGTCGGTACCCAACTATCTGCCGAGCGAGTTTTTGACCTAACAACATTTATCATTCTCGCTCTCGGCCTAATTGCTTTTTGCCTTGGAACAGCGGGTGGACTTTTATTCGCCAAATTTATGAACCTCTTCACAAAAGAAAAGATCAATCCACTGATAGGGTCGGCCGGAGTCTCAGCAGTCCCTATGGCTGCTCGCATGTCTCATCATATGGGTCAACAAGCAAGTCCCAAGGTATTTCTACTAGGTCATGCTATGGGCCCAAACGTCGCAGGCGTGATAGGTTCTGCTGTCATAGCCGGAGTTTTGATTTCACAAATACCCAATTTGTAAAAAACCCATTGACGAATCATTGTAGGGGAAGATTACTGGTCATATGACAACCAATGTGAGGGTCAGAATAGAGGATCGTTGGTTCAACGTTGAGATCGACAACAGCGATCCAACTAATTTGCGCGTATTGGTAGACGGCATACCTGTTGACGTATCACTGGAAAAAATAGCAGCGCCTGCCCCCCAATCAAAGACTCCACCTCAAACGAAGCCGGAACAATCGGCTGACGTGCCTGACTCATCAGCATCTGCAACCAAAATTTTTCGCACTCCAATGCCTGGTTCAATTATTTCTATTTCTGTAGAACGTGGTGATCAAGTAATCACTGGAGATGAGATATGCGTTCTTGAATCCATGAAAATGCAGCAGAGCCTGCGAGCGGATTGGTCAGGCATAGTCAAAACCGTTCATGTCCAAGCGGGCCAACAAGTCCTCGACGGAGACCCGATAGTTGATTTAGAATAGCCTCCAACCGCGGCAATTGACTTTTCGGTTGGAAATATCTATAAACAGTCTGGTTAAAGAAGTGATTATCTCTGGTCCAAATATTAAGTACATGGGAGTGTGACATATGACAAAACGACTAGGTACGGGTGATTATCAATACGAGGCTATAGAAGATTGGGCAGGCATAACCATACCTGGGGTTGCCTCTGGTGTTGCATCAGACTCGAAAGGAAAAGTGTATGTTGCCACCAGAACAAACCAGGCCTTCGATAATTGTACGGGAGCCATTTTGGTTTTCGACGAACATGGAAAATTCTTACATGCATTTGGAGGTGAGAAGCTCGGAACGCCACACCATATCACTGTTGGTCCTGAAGACGAGATTTTCCATACCGATTGCCAAGACCACACCGTAAGAAAATATTCAACATCGGGCGAGCTTCTTATGGTTCTGGGTACTCCGGGTCAGCCTGGGCTACCTGATGCACCGTTCAATCAGCCAACATGTGCTGTGAGATCTCCAAAATCCGGGGATATTTTTGTTTCAGATGGATACCGCCAGAGCAGAATCCACAGATTTACTTCCGACGGTGAACTAGTCCTTTCATGGGGTAAAGGCGACCTGAACCTTTATGACCAGGAAGTTCACAACTCTACAGCAACACCTGGAACTGGACCTGGAGAGTTCAACTGCCCACATGGCCTTACTGTAGATAACGAAGACAGAGTGTACGTTCAAGACCGGGGAAATAACAGGATTCAAATATTTGACAATCAGGGGAACTATTTGTCAGAGTGGGAAATCCCAAGCCCAAATCAGTCTGTTATAGATGATGATGGACTAATTTACACAGCGTCCGGCGGCCAGGTGCGTATATCTAATTATGAAGGTGAACATCTTGCAGCATGGGGTGAGAGAGGACCAGAATCTTGGCAATTCACAGGTGGAGCTCACGGGCTCTGTTTGGATAACAATGAAGGAGCACTATATGTTAGTCAAGTTGGAGCTGAAAATGGTCTTAACAAGTTTGTTAGAGTATAACCGGAAAACATTTTAAATATATTTTCAGAGTTGGCGTCCAAATAAAACATGGAAAAACACAAAATCCGGGAAAATTCAGGGTTTTGCATATCAGCGGGGAAAGCCGTGCGTGGTTCTGACATACTAATTCAAACATTATCAGACTTGAAAGTGCCCAGGTTGTTTACACTATCTGGAAACCAAATTATGTCTGTGTTTGATGCTTCGTTGAATTCCGATATTAACCTGATCCACTTTAGGCAAGAAGGTGCTGTAGTGCATGCGGCCGACACGTTGGGCCGCCTTACAGGAGAACCGGGTATCGCTTTGGTAACAGCTGGCCCTGGCTTTGCTAATTGTATAACGTCCCTCTATGTTGCTTTGTGCGCTGAATCACCTCTTGTATTAATAAGCGGACACTCGCAGTTATCCGAACAGGGGAAGGGTGCCTTTCAAGAAATGCCGCAAGCAGATATGGCTCGAGCTGTTACAAAAGCATCATGGACCTCCACAAAACCAGAAAATATCAGAGACGACATCGTGAAAGCCTACAATCTAGCTGGTACTGGTAGGCCTGGCCCAGTACATGTGGCTGTACCCGAGGATGTCCTGAAAGCTACGGTACATGTGCCTGAAAACAATGTCTTGGGGAAACACGCTAGGCCTGATAGTTCACCTATAAACAAAGAAAATCTAACCATATTGGTGGATGCACTCGAATCTTCTGAAAGACCAGTTGCTCTCGTAGGACAATCAATAAGCCGAGTAGGTCATAAAATCTTATCAGAGGTTTCTACAAGTACCGGTTTACCAGTTATAGATATGGAAAGTCCTCGGGGGATAAATGACCCAAGCCTGGGTGCTTTTGCAGAAATCCTACCAGAAGCAGACCTTGTTGTTTTACTAGGTAAAAAACTTGATTATAGTCTTAAATTCGGCGGAGACCCGGCACTATCTAAAGACTCCAAAATAATCCATGTAGATTTTGAAGAATCAGCCATTGCTCAATCTGAGAAAGCCTTAGCCTCATCTGGCCGACTGATCCTTGGATCGATAGGGGATCCTTTAAAAACTGTAATGGGCATTCAAGATAGCAAGCGAGTGTCTGTAAACCACGCATGGACGACTCGAGTTCAAGAGTCTTTAGACTTCACTCCTGGGGAATGGGAGCAATTAGCAAACTTATCGACTGACGGTCCGCTACATCCCACGGCTGTCTGCAAGCCTATCCAACGATTGATGGAGAATCCCAATTTCATTTTTGTATCTGACGGAGGTGAATTTGGTCAGTGGACTCAAGCCTGCGTATCAACACCAAACCGAATAATTAACGGACCAGGAGGAGCGATCGGTGCCAGTATACCTGCAGCTATTGCAGCCAGAATATCAAATCCAAACGCAACCGTAATTGCTATGCTGGGAGATGGATCTTTAGGATTCCACGGTATTGAATTTGATACAGCAGTAAGATATAACCTGCCATTCATTGCGATTATTGGTAACGACGCAAGATGGAATGCAGAATACCAAATACAGCTTAACGATTACGGGAGAGAACGGACGATAGGGTGCGAGCTTAGTCCAACCCGTTATGACTTGATGGTGAAAGCTCTTGGGGGGCACGGTGAAAACGTGGAGAACGGCCCAGAATTTGTACCAGCGCTAGAACGTGCAATCGACTCCGGTCTTCCTGCATGTATCAACGTTGCTATCCAACCAGCCCGGGCACCAATAGTACGGAGAAGTTAAATTCTGTTTGACCAATATATCGAGTAACTGAACCGATTAAATAGTTTGTTAATTTGGTCTGAATAACACCAATAAAGTTAAAAATCCTCGAATTGAATATGTGGGAGTGGAAATATGGCAAACTCAAATTGGTTCAAAGGTAACATTCATACTCATACTACCAATTCCGATGGTGACGAAACGCCAGAGAATGTTGTTAAGTGGTATCGGCAGCATAGGTACGATTTTCTAGTATTAAGTGATCACAATCATCTGACGTTATTCAAATACGCAAATAACAAAAGAAAGTTCAAACGGCCGATAATGATACCCGGAGAAGAAGTGACATTGTCCATTAATCAAGGTCAAACCGGAATACATATTAACGCGATTGGAATTTCAAGATTGGTTGAGCCTATCGATGCCGGCGAAATCGTACCTACCATTCAAGCAAATGTTAATTCCATCATAGAGGCGGGCGGGTTGGCCTCTTTAAATCATCCAAACTATTTATGGTCATATAACCACGAACATATAAGCCAGGTAAATGGCGCTACAATGCTCGAAATTTTTAACGGTCATCCTGCCGTTAATATCCATGGAGCACCCGGTAGGCCAAGTTACGAAGAGATATGGGATAAAGTACTGTCTAGTGGAAAACCAATATTTGGAGTGGCCACTGACGACTCTCATAATTACAAAGATTTCAGCCCAGAATTATCAAACCCCGGTCGGGGGTGGATCATGGTGCAATCGGACCAGCCTAATTATCAAGGCATAATGTCTGCATTGGCACAGGGCTCTTTTTACGCTTCTACTGGTGTCGAGCTATATGAATATCAATCGCATCCTAAATTAATATCTTTGAGTATCAAGCAAGAAAGGGATTACATTTACACAACCACCTTTATAGGAAACAACGGAGCTAAACTGGCCAGTTCCACCTCTCTCTCTCCTTCGTACCAACCTAAAGGAGGTGAAAAATACGTTAGAACCATGGTCCAAAGTTCATCTGGAACCAAAGCGTGGACCCAACCTATGTTCATCAACTAGACCACCTGCCAAAATACCAAATACTTCAAAATTACACATCCGGGTTTTCCTGTTTTTGTTCATTCATACCCATCGTTCCAGAGTGCTTTCCATACTATCCAATCACCATATACCAGACACAAACACTCGTCATCTGCAAGACTGGTTAAAGGCATTACAGCGTAGCGATCATCTAACAATCTGTTATGCCGATACAACAAAGCCCTTGACAAGCACATATGTTCTGTTCTATTTTGTTCTAGTACCATTTTTAACACAGTAGAGGCAGATCATGACTAATACTAATATTGCAAACGATTTCAGCCAGCTTAAAATGCCTGGACTGGATCAATTGAATACTACTAAGCAATCTCCCAGCTGCTGCACGTTAGAGCCAGGAGTCCACGTCCAATACATAGGGAAAATCAACGGAGGGCCAAAGTATGGTTCCAACGGGATAGTAAAGAAAGCTTTACATCAAAGGGCAGTGGTAGACATGGGATTGATGGGAACATGGCATGTTCCTTACTATTTTTTGGGTGTCGGCAGCGTAGCCTGACGACCACAATTGTTACCTGAATCTCAATTTCCAAGTGGAATTCAAGGAGCGAGCATGATAAATCCTTTAGGTTCACCAGTCAAAGTAAAAGTTGTAGGCATTGGAGGAGGAGGAGGCAACGCCATTTCCCGGATGTTGAAATCCAACATCAAAGACGTCGACTATCTTTCACTCAATACTGACTCACAAGTTCTGAAAAGACAAAGTTCTGTTCGTCAAATAGGAATAGGGCCGAACACAACCAACGGCATGGGATCCGGAGGCCACCCTGAGATCGGAAGAAAGGCTATTAAAGAAAGCTCAGAAGCAGTTGCTGAAGCGCTATCTGACACAGACTTGGTATTTATTACCGCAGGGATGGGCGGGGGTACTGGCACTGGTGCCGCACCTTACGTGGCTGAAATCGCTAGAAAGAGAGGTGCCCTAAC
>CAZMZE010000030.1:0-4176 GCA_964570875.1 uncultured Dehalococcoidia bacterium | reverse complement strand
TCAGGATGTGAATCATTTCCACCATATGAAGCTGCTGAATAATACGTTTCTCCAATTTTTATATATAAAAGAGGCGTCTTTCTATTTTTGCCTGTCTTCCTGCCTCTTGTCGAAAGTAGAAGCATGTCCAAGCCCTTTAATTTCCTCATCCATCTACCATTAGATATTGATAGAATGAATCTATGGAAGGTACTGAACCAAGTAATAGTTTTGAAATATAATGAGGTGCGCATGATTTACACTATGATCAATTGGTCAAAATCGAGTGAGTTTTTTCAAAACCAATACAGTTGATTACCGGTAGTTTGGGATATTTCGGAAACCGCTGATCATTCTTAGATCTACCGCACTTAAAAAAAGAAGATCCTTTTGTTGTTTTGACCACTTCCATGTATTTACATTCAGCACAAAGCCCTGATTGAACTTGACTATTAACCATTCTTCAAGTACCTATTTCCTAACAATCACCAGACATCACATATTTAAGAGTCAATTGTATTATATTAAGTACTTTACCTGTAAGGATGGTATCCTACGGGTTTAAAATTGACATTCTGTAATTTGGTCTAAATTTAAATTGATTTACTATTTATTATTGGGATAAATACAGATATCAACTGGGTTGATACTTTCTTCAAATTTCGTTGTGCGATAATGCTGTTCACCATTGGTTTCACATGGAGGGATCATAATCATGCAAGTTCACTCATCACAGACCGCTACGTTGGCAGGAGGATGCTTTTGGTGTTTGGAGGCTGTATTTGAACAGGTAGAAGGAGTGACAAAAGTAGTCTCCGGATATACAGGAGGACATATCGCAAATCCTTCTTACCAACAAGTGTGTTCAGAAACCACAGGTCACGCCGAAGCTGTACAAATAACGTTCTGTCAGGAAAGCATAACCTTTGAGGAAATCTTGGAAATTTTCTTTGACATCCATGACCCTACAACTCTCAATAGACAGGGCAATGACATTGGAGCATCGTACAGATCTGCAATTTTCTGTCAAGATTTGAACCAGCGGAGCATCGCGGAGTCCACTGTATCTGATTTACATCTCCGGAGAGTATATAGGGATCCTATAGTTACTGAAATTGTTGATTTCAAACAATTTTATCGGGCAGAAGATTATCATCAAGAATATTATCGAAATAATAGTACTCAACCTTACTGCCAAGTTGTAATCTCGCCCAAATTGAATAAATTTCGGGAAAAATACGTTAAGAGAATAAAAGCTGATGCATAGCGAGCAATTCTCTAGATACTAAACCACGACACACATATCAGATATAATCTCACTGTTGCTAACTTAAAGGAGCGAATCAATATGATGAAGAGGCTTTTAGGAAAAACTGCCCTTGTTACAGGGGCGGGTAGGGGCATCGCAAGAGGAATAGCTATCCTGATGGCTCAGCAAGGGGCCAAGGTTGTTGTAAATGACCTCGGAGGTTCAGTTGATGGAGTAGGGAGAGATGCATCACCTGCGCAGCAAGTTGTTAACGAAATTAATGCAAATGGCGGTGAAGCTATACCCGACACAGGAGATGTTTCAAACTGGCAAGATGCAGAAAATATGGTCCAAACGGCAATTGATCGTTGGGGCAAATTAGACATATTGGTTAATGTTGCTGGAATACTGAGAGAAAAAATGATATTCAATATGTCTGAAGATGAATGGGACGATGTTATCAGAGTGCACTTAAAGGGCACTTTCTGCACCAGCCATTTTGCATCGATTCACTGGAGGGAACGCAGAGAATACGGACGCCTTATCAACTTCACATCGGGTAATGGCATTCATGGTGTACCAGGTCAAGCTAATTATGCTGCTGCGAAGGCAGGAATCATTGGACTAACAAAAGCTTGCGCTAACGAACTAGTAAGATACAACGTAACCGCAAATTGTATTGCCCCCAACGCAGCTACACGAATGGCAGATCGCGGGTTAGTGTTTCGGGAAGACAATCATGCTATTAAACCTTCTGAAGACTCAACCGGGACAGAATATGATCCATCTAATGTAGCTCCAGCAATAATCTATCTGGCTAGTGAATCCGGAAAAAATATATCAGGGGAAGTAATCGTTTCAGAGGGGTTTCACATCGGGTTATATTCGAAATCTGAACAAGTAAGACATATCTATAATGATGGGCCTTGGGATTTGGAAAAAGTATTCAAGATATTCCCGGAAACCATTGGTAAAGATTTGCAACTACCCAAAGCCACTAAAAGGCCATAAATTAACATTAAAAGCAATATACGCATCCGTGAGAAGATTCTTATTTCTGAAAGGAGAATCATCTAATGACAACAGTTGGTTCAGGAGATTACACATACCAGTTAGTAGATGCTTGGCCCAACATTCCCAAGCATTGGGAATTGGGAACATGCTCTGATTTGGCCGTTAATTCATTTAACGAAATCCACCTTTTTAGTCGTGGCGATCATCCTCTGACTATATGGAATCCAAACGGAGATTTTGTATCCTCATGGGGAGAGGGGACATTTTCAGATAATGAACACGGCATATATATCACAAAATCAGACACAGTGTGGTTAGTAGATGCCAACTTTCACGTAGCAACTGAGCATAACCCTGATGGTACATTGATCAGAACCCTTGGTAACAAATCTGTGCCGGCAGCTACCTATTTTGGGAGACCTTTCAACATGCCTTCTGGTCTAGCTATAGCGCCAGATGGCAACATTTTTGTTTCAGATGGATACGGCAACAGACGCGTACATAAATTCAATCCGCTTGGTGAACTTATTACATCGTGGGGATCTCCAGGAGATGGTCCAGGCGAATTTGCACTGGTCCACAATTTAGCAGTCGATCGAAATAATAGGGTATTGGTATGTGACCGCGAAAATAACCGAATCCAAATATTTGACTCTGAAGGCATCTATATCGATCAATGGACAGATTTGCATATGCCCGGAGACATATACATAAAAGACGATGTCATTTATGTCATAGAACAGACTGACAAAGGCGGGGTAAGCATTTGGACTGAAACTGGAGATTTGATAACAAGGTGGTATTCCGACAAAGGAGAAGGTAAAGGATCAGTTTACGCAGGTCATGGTATTTGTGTAGACGCTGAAGGTAGTATCTACGTAGCAGAGCTTGCTCCAGCTGACAGAGTACAGAAATTCCAACATATTTAGATTCTAAGGGGCATTCAGTACGAGATATCTAGACTGGAGGACTCAGCATGAAAACTAAACAAAAATTGTCCGAGGAACAGATTGGGTTTTTTGAAATGTTTGGCTTTCTATATTTCCCTGGTTTATTGTCCAACTGTATTGACAACGTAATCTATGAATTTGAACAGATTTGGTCCAAACACGGTGGTGGTCACCACGGTCAGGAACATGACGGTAATGCAAGGTCTTCAATTGTGCCTTTTGCCGACCAAAGTGAATACCTCAGCTCTCTCTTGGATGACCAAAGAATTCACGACATCGTGTCCAGTATATGTGGTGAAGATTTCAACTACACTAGTGGTGATGGAAATTTATATACTGGGGATACTGGATGGCATTCGGATGGATACGGTACAAGGCCTGTTTTAAGTATCAAGATGGCTTTCTATCTAGACCCTGTTGATCGTGATTCCGGAGCGTTGAGAGTAATACCTGGAAGTCACCGAAAAGGAGAGCCGTTCGCTGATGATCTCGATCACATATTAAAGACTGGAAGGTTCGGAGTTAATCCGGAAGAAATACCAGCACATGTCCTTCGAGTGACTCCCGGTGACGTAGTCGTTTTCAATCACAGCATTAAGCATTCATCGTTCGGTGGTTCAAACAGGCGCAGGATGTTTACAATCAATTTCACCGAAAGATATCCGGAAGATAAACTTCCTGAACTTCGAGAATCCCTGGGCGCGGAAGCTAGATTCTGGATTGACAGAATACACGGTGAAGCAATGTTGCGGACAGCCGGACCCGAAAGAATGGTTCACCTACAGCAAGTGCGTGAAAACGATACACACTTGGCAGGATTGGTTCTAGAACACAAAAAAACCCATTCCGAACCTTCACGGGGTTAAACTAACCTTTCTCCATTCATCTATCCAATTTCAGGGATCGGTATCAACCTGCCTCCCTGTTTATTTGACATCAAAAACCAGATGATAATCTAAAGTGTTATTAAAACTACTCTTCCAT
>CAZMZE010000029.1:0-32845 GCA_964570875.1 uncultured Dehalococcoidia bacterium | reverse complement strand
TTGATAAATCTGGAGAATCAGTAATAGGCAAAAAACACGAAATCAAATGCGATTTGGTTGCAGTATCCGGGGGATGGAACCCTGCAGTACATCTGCACACTCAATCTGGAGGAACATTGAAATTTGATGAAGTCTTTTCTTGCTTCGTTCCCTCAGAATACATGCAAGAAGAAACTAGTGTTGGCTCATCCAACGGGGTTTTCTCTCTAGAGGACTGTCTGATGGATGGGGCAACCGCCGGTGCAAACGCTGCACATAAGGCTGGGTTCAGCGCTGAATCTCGTCCAACACACGCTATCGTGTCTACTAATACACCAATATCTAACCAGCGCGACCTATGGATATTACCCTCAGGCGAGAGTTTAAGACACGGATCAAAACAGTTCGTGGATCTACAAACTGATACTACAGTTAACGATTTGCAAATAGCTACAAAAGAAGGCTATGAGTCAATCGAACATATAAAACGTTATACCACTTTAGGCATGGGCACAGATCAAGGAAAGTCTGGCAATGTCTTAGGAATAGGTGTTGTTTCAAGAATCCAATCTAAGGCAATGTCATCCATTGGAACAACGACATTTAGACCTCCATACACTCCTGTGACATATGGCACGATCGCAGGAAGATCTGTTGGTCCGTTTTTTGATCCAGTGCGTAAAACGCCTATCCATGAGTGGCATTTGGAGAACGGAGCTCTTTTCGAAAATGTTGGACAATGGAAAAGAGCATGGTATTACCCGAAACAAGGAGAGTCATTCCAAGAAACAATTAACAGGGAATCCCTAGCAGCGCGAACAAAATTAGCTATAACAGATGCATCAACTTTGGGGAAAATCGACATCCAGGGTCCTGATGCCTCAAAGTTTCTGAATAGAATCTATACTAATTCATGGTTAAAATTGGCGATTGGTAAATGTAAATATGGGCTGATGCTCGGTGAAGACGGGATGATCATGGATGACGGTGTAACAGCACGTTTGGCTGAAAACCATTACCTAATGCACACCACCAGCAGTAACGCAGCAGTTGTAATGAATTGGCTAGAGAGATGGCTTCAAACTGAATGGCCAGATTTGAACGTGTATCTCACATCAGTAACGGATCATTGGGCAACCATCGGGCTAGTAGGACCTCATAGTCGGGAAGTAGCTTCCTCACTTTGCGCGGACATAGACTTCTCGAATGATTCCTTCCCCTTCATGTCAGCCCGCGCTGGTACAATCTCAGGAATAGAGGCGCGAGTTTTCCGCATAAGTTTTAGCGGGGAACTTTCTTACGAAATTAATATTCCTGCAAAATACGCTATGTCTGTATGGAAAACGTGCATCAAAATTGGTGAAAAATACGACATTACACCTTACGGCACCGAAACAATGCATCTTCTACGAGCTGAAAAAGGATTTATCATAGTCGGGCAGGATACTGACGGATCAGTAACCCCACAAGATGCTGGTATGAGTTGGATTGTGAACGGCAACAAGAACTTTATTGGGAAACGTTCTTTGTCAAGATCTGACATGCTACGCAAGGACAGGAAGCAATTGGTGGGTCTACGAGGACATAATCCAAATGAAATTTTACCTGAGGGAAGCCAAATCACCGAAGAATCGGGCAATGAGAGACCTAAGCCTATGATCGGACACATAACCTCAAGTTACTACAGTGCTACCCTAGGCCATTCTATAGCTTTAGCATTAATACAGTCAGGCAGATCAAGATTAGGTGAGGATATTTTTGTCTTTGGTCCAGATGATCGATGTTCTAAAGCAACGATTTCCGATCCCACATTCTACGATTCTTCTGGAGCCCGTCAGCATGTCTAACACATCTCATCTGTTGCACGAAGAAGAATCACCATTATGGACAATACTTCATGCCAACAATGGAACTCTACAACTCAATGAATCGGACATTTTACTTTCTGAACATTCTAAATTAGGTCAAGTCAATTTGCGTGGAACGGCAAAAGATAGTTTATTCACCACTACTGTGAAAGACATTTTGGGTGTCGAACTTCCAACTGAGCCCAACACTGTTGCTTTGGGTGGAAAATACATCGTGCTTTGGCTGAGTGAAAGCGAGTGGTTGGTCATAACACCAGAGAATCAAGAGACAAATTTGATTAAACAACTGGAAAATAAATTGAGCGGGATGTCAGCGAGTATCACCGACCTCAGTAGTGGTCAAGTTATCCTAAGAATAACTGGTCCTTCAGTGAGAAATGTACTCTCTAAAGGCTGTACCATAGATTTACACCCACGTTCATTCGGAGTTGGTGACTGTGCTCAAACTTTACTTGCAGAGGTCGGGGTAACAATGCGTCAGATTGATGACACTCCCTCTTTCGAGTTAATTGTTCGTCGGAGCCTTGCTGAATATCTATGCAACTGGCTAATTGACGCAAGTCAGCATTGTATTTTAACTCAGTAGCGGACATGGCGTTAAGTACTGGAGATATTACAGGAATTATTCGTGAATTAGATTGAGCACCATTGGTTAGAACCTTAACTTATTTTGAAGAAACTAATGGATGGAGATGACAACCTTGGTTTACGATATTCAACACTCACGTGTTTGTGGTGGAAGCAACACTTATTGTGGCCACCCCTACCAAGATGGAATATTTAATTTTGGTAGTGGGGAAATTGCCGTACTCCACAAACATTCTCCAAGCGACTATTCCAACTCATTATCTATAGGACATGACGCAGTCCATAACCGCGCACAAATAATTATTCAACGATCAATGGACAATGGGGATTCGTGGCAGGATGGATATTCGGTTATTTGGGATGAATCTGCCCCGCTTAAAAAACGGTTAGCTTTTTTACAATCTACCGGGCCCAGACCAGATATAGACCTCTCTAAGCCTGAGAGTGCGATATTTTTCGGTAGGACCCGCTTGCATGAAAAAACCACAGAATCCAACCAGCAGACATTCTCGATACGCTCTGGAGACCGCGGAAGAACTTGGGAAAAATACCCGACGCTGATATACCCTCCAATTTCAATGGGAAATCACGTACGGATCTACAAAGATGCAGTCCCGTTAGTAGAGCTCGAAGACGGATATTTTGTAAGTATGTTTTATCCGGAGGGTGAAAATGCTCCAATGATCTACGGAACAGGTGACAACGGCCTGAGTTGGGATTATTTGTCAACAGGTCCCAAAGATAATTCAGGATTCGGAAGGGTTGAATATCCCGCCCTGCTCAAAATCCCAAATGGGGAATTTCTACTGATCACAACCAACAACCAAGGTAGTAGAAATTGTATCCAGGTTTCCCATTCACCTAACGGCTATGACTGGTCTGATTACCGTTCAATAGTCAGTATTGGAAAATCACCATGGCTGAACACCGAAAAAATAAAAACTTCACAGTACCAACTTCCAGGGAACGTTTATTACAGATCTCCTTGGCCTATGATTTTAAGAGATGGACGGATACTAGTAATATTTGCTCGCCGGAAAGCCCCATACGGAATAGGCGTCATCATCAGCGAAGACAACGGATCCACTTGGAGCAACGAAGAAGTCCTGAGGAGCGATTCACCTTCTTCTGATCTAGGCTACCCAGTGGCTACAGAACTCGACGATGGGAGAATTTTCGTTGCATACTATTTCACTGATGAAATCGGCAAGGCATTCGGAGGTCCACGTTATATAGCCGGAACACATTTCAGAGTATGATAAGGTTTATATAGCTTACAACCTTGAACCAAATTGAGATTCCTAAAATATGATCGGAGTTATTCCACAATGAAAACTTCCGTACTGCCAACAGACCCTCGAGAACTCAGAAAACTTATCCGCCAAGGAAATTTTTCGAGCAACACAGGAGGCCTTGCTCCAGGATATTTACAGACCAATCTCGCAATTCTACCGAGGGAATTGGCTTTTGATTTTTTGCTTTTCTGCCAGAGGAACCCCAAACCATGCCCTTTGATAGAAGTTGTTGACCCTGGATCTTATACACCAAAAGAATCCGCACCTATGGCCGATTTGAGAACTGACGTACCCAAATACCGAGTATACAAAAACGGCGATATGACAAATGAAATCACGGACATTTCGAGTTATTGGCGGTCTGACCTAGTAACATTTTTACTAGGCTGTAGTTTCACTTTTGAAACAGCCATGATGAATACTGGTATCTCCCTTAGACACATAGAAGCAGAATCAAATATACCAATGTTTATTACTAATATTAATACTGTCCCTGCCGGGATGTTTTCTGGTCCAATGGTTGTATCGATGAGGCCTATCCCAGAAGATCAGATAGTTCGTACGATCCAAGTAACCTCCAGATTTCCCAGCGTACACGGCGCTCCTATACACATAGGGGATCCAGAAGCAATTGGCATCAAGGATATAACTCGACCGGATCTTGGTGACCCTGTTGAAATCAAAAACGGTGAAGTACCTATATTCTGGGCATGCGGAGTGACTCCTCAATCAGTTGCTATGAATTCTAAGCCACCATTGATGATAACTCACTCCCCTGGACACATGTTCATCACTGACCGTCGGGACGAGGAATTTTCTGTAATATAGATTCAACATGGCAGAAATAGAAGATATCATATTAGAAAATGACCTCAGAGGTGTTTCCGCTTTACGTAAACATCTACACAATGACTATTGTGACCGTGCCGCTAGATTGATAACAGCTAATTCGGGAACAGCCTTCATTGCTACAGGCTTCTATATTTTGAAAGCCGAAGCAGCTGAGACTGATGGCCCTCCTGGTGCTATAGCAATTGGTAGAGCGATTGAACAACTTGGATATACAGTGAAATATGTCACAGACCAATATTGCACCCCGATTTTGTCAGCTCTAGGCATACCAGCAAACCAATTGATTGATTTTCCAATATCAGATCATGATCAAAGCAAAGCATTCGCTGATAATCTGATTAACCAATGGGATCCTTCCATCCTCATATCGATCGAAAGATGTGGCATGTCATCAGATGGGTTATATAGAAATATGAGAGGCATGGACATAACAAGATTTACTGCTCAAATTGACTATATTTTCCAAAATCACGAAACCACAATCGGTATTGGAGACGGTGGCAATGAAATAGGCATGGGATCGCTCGCTGATCTGATTCCAAAAGTCCCATCATTGGTGGAATTACCAAGTGTCACAAAAACTAGCGAATTGATATTAAGTAGCGTATCAAACTGGGGCGGATACGGGTTGATAACGGCCTTATCAAAACTGATTAATCGGAATCTTCTTTTATCAACTGATGAGGAGCAGTCCCTCATCAAAGAATCCGTAAAAGCTGGAGCGGTAGACGGAGTCTTGGGTGAAAGTATCAACTCGGTGGATGCTCTGGATCTAGAGCAGAACAGTAGCGCCCTAGTCAAATTACATTCGCTGTTGGCTGGGCTGCCAAATTAATTATAACTGGCCCAACATGCCATTGGTCATGAAATGACTTGGTCTACAGTATAATTAAAATGATTTATATCGGTTCGCTGTTGGCATCCTACGGTCACGTCCGAAATTCCTTGGGGTTATTTTAATTCCTGGGGGTGCCTGTTTCCTCTTATATTCGCTCTTATTTACCAGGTTAATTGTCTGTTTGACTATATCTTCAGCAAAACCACTAGATACTATCTCCTCATAGCTAAGATCGTCTTCGACATAAGCCTTCAAGATCGGATCCAAGATTTCGTATGGAGGCAAGCTGTCTTGATCTTTCTGATCAAATCTGAGTTCCGCGCTTGGAGCTTTAGTAAGGACACTATCAGGGATAACGGATTTGTTGGCTACCTTATTTATGTGGTTTGCAAGTTCATATACTAAAATTTTCGGAACATCTTTCAAAACGGCAAAACCTCCAGCCATGTCTCCGTATATTGTGGCATATCCTGTTGCCATTTCACTTTTATTCCCAGTAGTCAAAACCAACCAATCAAATTTGTTAGACAGGGCCATTATTAAATTGCCTCTAAGTCTTGATTGAAGATTCTCCTCTGCTACGCCCCAATCAGTTCCTGTAAAATGTGATGACAGTTTGTCTATCATTACAGAAAACGGTTCCTCAATAGATATAGTTTTATAATCTGTACGTAAATTCCTAGAAAGTTCAATAGCGTCCACTTCGCTCTGTTTCGATGAAAACTTCGAAGGCATAAATACCGCTACAACATTTTGTGGTCCTAACGCCTCTGCAGCTATAGCTGTAACCAAGCTAGAATCAATACCACCCGATAGAGCTATCAGTACTTTGCTGAAACCACATTTACGAACATAATCTCTCGTCCCAAGAACTAAAGCTTGAAAAATTTCATCGATTCCATCCAATTTATGAACCGGCTTTTGAACGAAATCAGGTTTAACATTCGAAAGAGTATCACCAGAGATAAATATCTTATTGGATATGTCATCTGTTTTATCTAATTCAATATCTGCTACCAACAGTTCTTCTTTGAACTGTCTAGCCTGAGCAAGAATTTCCCCTTCTGGGGAGACAACCATACTGGCACCGTCAAATACTAATTCATCTTGTCCTCCAACCAGATTCACATAGGCACAATAGACTCCGTGGTGTTTTGCCAAATCCCCAACTAATTGCTCTCTCTCCTCGAGCTTTCCCGCATAATACGGTGACCCGTTCAAAGTAAAAACCACTTTCGCGCCTGATACAGCTTGAGTCATGAAAGGGCTTCGCTGTGCCAAAGCGATCTCTGAATCCCATATGTCCTCACATATATTTACTCCAACCGGAATCCCTGACATTAAATAAACTGGACTTTCTCTACCGGGTTCAAAATAACGCTTTTCGTCAAAAACGCCATAATTGGGCAAGCGAGATTTATGGTAGATAGATCTAACGGCCCCATCAAAGACTACAGCTGCAGAATTTCTCAGTGCTGAATCCCTGTCAACAAAACCAATGACGGAAGAAATGCCTTTTGACGCACCAGCAATTTCATTAAGGCTAAGTAGGTTGTCTTCTACAAACTGAGGCCGAAGTACAAGATCCTCCGGTGGATATCCCGTAACCGATAACTCTGGAAACACAACCACATCCGCACCAATATCCCTCGCATTGGACATATATTCTACGATTTTGGATTTATTGCCGGCCAAGTCACCAACTGTAACGTTTATCTGGGCAAGTGCTATCCTGAACTTAGACATAACGGATTTCCAAAAATTTTAATTGACCCTCAAACTATCTACGGTAACGATCAAGTAAAGGTAGCAACATATTTCTCAATCCTATCCAATGCACGTTCTATGTTCTCTGTGGAATTAGCAAAAGAAAACCGTATATACCCCTTACCGTATTGACCAAAAGACTCTCCTGCCAGGCAAGCAACCCCTGCATCTTGCAATAACCCATCAGCAAATTCACGGCTTGTTTTGCCGGTACCCGTAACATTAGGAAAAGTGTAGAACGCACCTTCAGGCAATGCGCACCGGATTCCTCGTATAGAATTCAACCCATCAACAATAACAGACCTGCGTTTTTGGAACTCCGCTACTATTGCTTCTGCTTGATCTTGCGGGCCATTCATTGCTTCAATAGCAGCAACCTGAGTAAAACTGGCTGTACACGAAACGCTGTTGGTGGACAGTCTAGAGATTGGCTCGACCAAGTCAACAGGCATTACACCGTACCCAATCCTCCATCCTGTCATTGCATAAGTTTTCGAAAAACCATCAAGTATTATGGTCCGATCTACCATTCCTGGAAACGAAGCTATGCTGTGGTGTTGACCTCCATAAAGAAATCTGCTGTATATCTCATCAGAAAGAACTACAATGTCATTTTCCTCAGCAATTTTCGCTATTGCGCGGAGTCCTTCTTTATCTATCACGCTTCCACAGGGATTATTCGGCGAATTTACAATAATCAGTTTTGTTCGTTCAGTTACCTGCTTAGCAACTTCTTCAATATTAATATTGAAATTTTTTGATTCATATAACCTCATTGGAACAGGTACGCCGCCTACAAAATTAATCATTGATTCATAAATAGGGAATCCTGGGTTGGGGTACAAAACCTCATCACCTTCGTCTACCAACGCCAGAATGGCGAAAAACATTATAGGCTTCCCTCCAGGGGTAACCACAACGTTATCTCCACTAACATCTATATTTCTTGTTGTTGAAATTTCTTCAGCTATAGTGCTCCGTAAATCCACCGAACCTGGTGAGGGACCATAGTGGGTAAATCCATTCGCCAGGGCTCTCGAAGCTTCATTGATGATGTTCTGAGGGGTATCAAAGTCAGGTTCACCTATTTCGAGATGAATAACATCCTTGCCTTCAGCTTCCAATTTTCTGGCCTTCGCCAATACCTCAAATGCAGTCTCGGTTCCCAATCTGGCCATTCTTTTAGCTAGTTCCACAAATGATCACCTTTCCCTGTATAATTTTGACCACGGTTTGTGTTCAGTATACACCGCCGTTACCAAGAAATGCCGCTAGAAATCACTGTTATGATAAAATTCATTCAAACCTAAATACAGGTGAAGTTGCAATTTGAAAATATACCTGAGCGTTCCCAGAGGATTCTGTGCTGGTGTTGACAGAGCAATTCACGTAGTTGAACTTGCACTAAAGAAATTTGGTTCTCCCGTCTTTGTTAAACACCAAATAGTCCATAACCCTCACGTAGTCAAATCACTTGAAGACAAGGGAGCCGTGACAATAGATGACGTTGATGAAATCCCTTCAGGATCCAACGTGGTTTTCTCTGCTCACGGTTCTCCTCCTGAAGATTTCGACAAAGCAAAATTGCGGAAATTAAACGTGATAGATGCAACCTGCCCTCTGGTAACAAAAGTCCATAATGAAGCCCACAAATACACCAAGCAAGGTAGAAAAATACTTCTCATTGGACACGATGGGCACCAAGAGGTCAAAGGGACTATGGGACAAGCTGACATGTCTCTTGTAGATGATCGAGGAGATCCAGCACTGCCAGATTGGGATCAATCATCACCCGTTACCGTGCTCACTCAAACGACTCTGTCCGTAGATGACACAGATAAAACTATAGGAGTCATCAACGAACATTTTTCTGATGTGGTCGTCCGAAATGACCTTTGCTATGCCACCACTAACCGACAACAGGCTGTAAAGGAACTATGTGAAAAGGTTGATTTGATACTCGTAATAGGCTCTGATAATAGTTCGAATTGTATCCGCCTTAGGGAAGTAGCTGAGTCAAACGGTGTACCCGCTCACCTGGTTAACAGCCCAGACGAAATCAACAGCCAATGGTTTTCAGGCATTGGTGAAATAGGGATAACATCTGGAGCTTCAACCCCTGAATCTTTAGTTCAATCCGTCATTAATCACCTTAATCCGGATGAAGTCATCGAACTGCCAGGGGCCGAAGAAAATATTAAATTCAACCTTCCCATTGAATTAAATTGATTCCAATCTATGCGTGCTTTTGGAATTTGCTAATAAAGCACATTACCGATTGAAATTTGTTAGATATACTACCGAGCCAGACCATGCTACGAATTATGTAATTAACTCAATAGTAAGAGTGAACAAGCAATATTATATTGGGGAGTTTCCAACATGAACTTGATCATTGACAGTCTATTAGATGGTGCTCAAAAAGCTGAAGGTACAGCAATAATTATCGACGTATTTCGAGCATTCACCACCGCAGCTATTGCTTTTACCAAAGGCGCTAAAAGTATTGTACTAGTAGAAACACCATCTGAAGCTATTAAGCTACGTGACCAAGGTGTTGGAGATCTATGTATGGGTGAAGTTCACGGATCCAAGCCCGATGGTTTTGATTTCGGCAATTCGCCTTACGAATTGTCGCTAGCAGAAATTCGAGGACAGACACTGATCCACTCCACAATGGCTGGAACCGTAGGGGTTACAGCTGCTAAAAATGCCAGCCAAATTTACTTGGGTTCATTGGTACTTGCCAAGGCAACCTCCAATCGCATAATACAGAATAATCCTGATCTTGTGACAATTGTAGCAATGGGAGGCGGAGGAAAATTCCGAACTGATGAAGATGAACAATGTGCGTTTTATATGAGAAATCTGTTGGGCGGAAGACAACCAGACCCTAATGCAGTTCGTTCACTCGTGCTATCCGGCAGCGAATCCCTTAAATTTAGCGATCCCAACCAGCCTCAGTTCCACCCTAAAGACATTGATATGGCACTTGAAATAGATTCATGTCCATTCGCAATCAAAGTGGATCGAATTAATGAACTGTTAATTGCAACACCAGACCAGGTCTCTTGAAACTGTTTGGCCACTCGGACATCTGATTACCCGAATGATCAATAGTCAATGGAGTGATACATTTTGTTAAATCAACTTCCTTCTACGGTATGTAGGTAGGGACAAGGCGAAACATAAGCATGACAATACTAATAAAATCAGAGACTTTTTCGCGACTTCTTGTATGAGGCTATGAGTCATAGATCGTAAAACTTCGTACATTTTATCGATCACTAAAGTTTGAGTTTGATAAAAAATATTTTGGTGATATGCAAAATCCCATATCATGGATTTGACTTCGGTAAAAGCATCCCCTGCGAATCTATCGTAGAACTCAAGTAACTGATAATTCATTGGGCCTAACACCAAGTAGACAACGAGGCTATTAAGAATCATGTACGCCGAAGCCCAACGTAGTCTTGTTTTCCAACTTCTACCACCAAGTAAACCTATGACTAAAAACAGAATCAGGATTGGGATATAAAGAATTGGCTGATATTTCATACCTAAACCTACATACTTCTGTGATAGATTTAATCCTCGTTCCAAATTTGGGGCATCCACCACTTGCAAATCCTTACTCAATTCGATTTCGTCATACTCCCATCCCTCAGAAATTAATGCCCTCAATAGTTCCATGTTTTTGTTGTCAAATATCCAAATTTCCAGGTCGTCGTAAACTGTCTCTTCGTCGCTATAGAACGTAACGTATACTGAACCTTGATCTTGAGAATACTGCCCCACTTCAAATAATAATTCACCGTTATTTTGTCTGTAATCATCCAATCTAAAAATCCCCATAGGCCTTGAACCGATTCCGGGCGAATTCATTGCTTTCAACCAAATGTGATCCCAATTCAATGAACTAGGTAAACTGATCTTTCCTAAACCATTGGTTTGCCCTCTATATTCGCCAAAAAAATCTATAACCAATTCCGTTGCTGTATCCTGATCATAATTCCAACCATTCGTAATAATATGTCGTAATCCATGTAGTGTTTCGGACGTTAATTTAGTATCTTGATCAGTCTCTGAATTGAAAAGATGTCCTATATCATTCGCGGTGAAAATTAATTCATCAGGGACTGATGAAGCCAATAAATATCGGACCGCCGATTCGGTTCCGTTGGTCAATTTGCCAATAACCGCCTGTCTATCCAAAAGCTCAGGCAGACATCTCGGAATTGAATCTAATTGAGACACTCTAAACAAAGCTAGTTGAGATGGAGTACAGTTAGGGACTGAAATCATTTTTTCTTGTATTTCATCTTTAACAATATCTGCAATAATACGAGACCATTCAGCCTTGTTTTTGTGAATCGGTAGCGAAATAGAGAGCGATTCAACTTCGCTCAAAAAATAGGGTGGTAATTGATCAATCAGTTTTTCTGCTTCTAACCTAATCGATTCTGGAGTAAGAACACTCCTCAGTGCTGTGAGAATTTCTTGGGTTGTTATGGTGAAACCAAGAGGATATTGCAACCCGTTGGGAACTAATTCACGGATTTCCTGATCGATCAGATTGTCATATATCAGGTCGTATTGGCCAGATTCTGCCAGCAACATTTTCGATTCCGTCAACAAAATTTCTAGACGATCCTCCAAAACAACCGAACCTTCGAACTTATCAGATTCATCCATTATAAAAGGGGTTGCACTTATCAATGCAGAGTCGAGTTGTTCAAGCACCCATTTCTCAGGAAATAAATTTGTCAAAAGCTTGGATATTCGTTCTCGATCAAGACTTTCCGATATCAACATTGCAGGATGATCCGTAACTTCTTGAGCCAGATGATCAATGATCAATTCATATGCATTCGATTTATTCAACAACTCTACGACCTCAGAAATCAACACCATAATTTGCTCACTAATTAGAATATTTATTTGAAACGTAGTAGTTTCACCAGCAATATACGGTCCCATCTGATCTATAACTTGTTCAGTCTCGCGTTGTAGATACGATGAAGATATTATGTTATTTAAAAAGACAACTAATTCTTGGTTGCTAAGGCCACTATCAACAACAATATTATGCAGATGGATGAAATCGGTATTTTCTGCATCTTCATCACGGAGATCGTTTAACAAAGACTCGATGACATCATTGAGCACAAAATCGTACACGCGGGATTCTTCCAATTGGATTTTAAGTTGATCTTGATTCGAAAAAGTATCTACAAACCCAATCAAACCCAAGCACACAAATGTTGAGATGATTAACAATACCCCGATGGGAAATGTCAACGCTCTACGAAACCAAATCATTCTATACCCAATCTTGACTATGAAAGCCTTAATTTTAACCTAATACCATTTTGGAAAGCATCCTAGTAATATCCGCAACAAGTTATTCACTGGCTGGAATCTTGACTTCAATAAGCTTTCAAGATTAGCCTCAAACTAAAACAGCATAATTGGAGTCAAGCATCATGACAAATAAAAATAAACGAATAAAAATCGTGGTACCTGGTGACTATCCTCTACAGATCAAGAACTCCAGCCATCTCAATAGGCTGGAACCAATTGGGGATGTGGTTTTATACAACAATCTCCCTACTAACAAAGAAGATCAGATAGAGAGAGTACAAGAAGCCGATGTAATCATCAACACACGTAGTTCCGTTAAATGGAGCGAAACCGACCTGAGACAACTGCCTAAACTTAAATTGATCGCCACATGTTCTATAGGTACTGACATGATTGATTTAGCCGCGACAAAAGAACTCGGTATATCCGTATGTAATCAGCCTGGTCGCACATCTAAAGTTGTAGCTGAGCATATATTCGGATTGATGTTTGCCGTAGCCAAGCGCACAGCTTATCAAACTGCCCAGTTGAAATCCGGAAACTGGCAGAGAATGGAGAACATTTACCTCCATGGCAAAACAATCGGAATAATAGGTACGGGAAACATAGGAACAGAACTTGCGAAACTGTCAAAATCTGTTGGGATGAAAGTCCTTGCATGGACATTCAATCCGTCAGAGTCAAAATCACGTGAAATCGGAATATCTTACGTTGGGCTGGATGAACTCCTGGCTATCTCAGATGTTATAAGCCTCAATGTTAGATTATCCAAAGAGACCCACAAGCTGATAGGAAAGCGGGAATTCAAATCAATGAAGCAGGGAGCTATTTTGATAAACGGCGGACGCGGTGATCTAGTTGATACTGATGCCCTAGTCAATTCACTTAATTCAAATCATCTTGCGGGGGCCGGACTTGACGTATTCGATACCGAACCTCTTCCTGCTAATCACCCAATACTTTTGTGTGACCAAGTAGTCCTGACCCCCCATATGGCTGATCAAACTCCAGAGGGAATGGAACTCTTGAATGAAGGGGCTGTAGATAATGTAATAAGGTTTCTAGAAGGTCGTCCTCAAAATATAGTTTAGTTAGATTTTAAATTTTAATATGAGCTATAGGATTTTATCAGTATAAAATCAATACCCGTTTTTCTTAATCAAGAAGCTATTTTGCAGATTTTCTGGAATGATTACATAGCTATTCTCACCAGTTCCGACACTACACAAAGCTGATGAGTCGAATTCAAATTCAAATGATTCGATACTAGTGGGTGTATAATGTATGGTAATTCAAGCAAGGTAAGAGGAAATTTGACCGAACCAAACGTTGCAATATTAATAGATTACGAAAACGTAGGCCTTGACAGTATCCAGTATCTACTAGATCAGATATCTGATGTAGGGAGGATTACCATTAAACGTGCCTACGCAGATTGGTCTACACAAAGAAATAGAAGAGACCAACTGTTAGAGCTTGGAATTGAAGCAATCCATCACTTCCGATCTACCAAGTCCGGCAAGAATTCGAGTGACATAAGACTTGTTATAGACGCCATCGACCTTAGGCACACTTCAGATGTTGATACTTTTGTTATTGCATCTTCAGACAGCGATTTCGTGCCTCTTGTCATGTACTTAAGAGCTGCTGGGAAATCAGTCATGGCCGCAGGCAGGCGTGAAATTACTTCTGAGACTCTAGTAAAATCATGTGATAGATATATTTTTCTTAGCGACGCTAAGACCCCTCCACCTGATCAAAATCAGCCTAATCAAAATCAGCAGCCTGTAGTATCTTCACGTCGTTCTTTGGTGGCGAGAGCCGTAGAATCATCGGCAGATGAGAATGGTCACGTCGTGGGTGCAAAGTTGTTCCAAACAATGCGTCGGATTGATCCAAGTTTCAATTTCAAAACTCTAGGATACAGAACATTCGGCCAATTCCTACAAGACGCTCAGGAAGTACGAGTCACCCAAAACCAAGGGGAGGACGTAGTAGTACAACTAAGCCAAATTGGCAATCAAGACAAGGATTCCGAATTGACATTGGATCAGGAACGGGAAATTGATGCTGCGTGGGAAAAACGGGGAGGTGAGAAAATCTCCTCCCAAGGTGCAGCCGCAGACGTTGTACGAGTTTTTGGAGTAACCAGCCTTAAATCAGCTGGATTTAAATCAATTGAGAAACTACTTTATGCCAGCCGACTGCTTAAAGCACGTTGGAAACGCGATGGAAATGCTGTACATCGGCGCTAGTTCTAATATAAAAGTGAACTTTCAGTGCTGCTCGCCATAGACATTGGAAATACAAACATCACTTTGGGTGTGTTTACCAACGTCGGGCTGGCCGCTAAATGGCGTATAGCGACCGACGAAGGCAAACAATCAGACGAATATGCCATGATGGTCGACCAACTTCTTCCGTACAAAGGTGTTTCCCCAAGCGATATCGAAGCAGTATCTATCTGCAGCGTAGTGCCCCCGCTTAATCCAACTTTTGAAAAATTATGTACAGATTATTTCAAAATCCAACCATTGGTAGTAGGGAGAGGCACTAAAACAGGAGTTAAAATACTTTACGACAATCCTAGAGATGTGGGATCCGATCGAATAGTGGATGCTGCTGCTGCCCTAAAACTCTACGGAGGCCCCTTAATAATCGTAGACATGGGAACAGCTATGGTCTTTGATGCAATTACGGGTGATGGGAACTACCTGGGAGGGGCAATCGCGCCCGGCATTGGAATTGCTGCTGATTCACTATTTCATAACACTTCATTGTTAAGAAGAGTTGATCTATCAAAACCTCCAGAAGCAATCGGTCGCAACACCGAACATGCTATCCAATCAGGATTGGTTTTAGGTACAGTTGAAATGATTAAAGGAATGGTCACTAGATTCGACAAAGAACTTGGCGGCGGATCAAAAGTAATCGGTACTGGAGGGATGACCCCAATAATCCAAAGTGAAATTGATATCTTTGATCATATAAACGAAGACTTGACATTGGTCGGGCTGAAACTGATTTATGAAATGAATTAATTTGGGCAATCAGTTAACTATGAAGTTGTGTCAAAGTCGTATAATCAAGATAGTACTCTTGAGTTAAGAAGGCAAAGGCTGAGTAAATGAGCGATCCTATTGTTGGCAAAAATATTACCCTTTGCGTCACCGGAAGTATTGCCTGCTATAAATCCATAGATATAGCGAGTAAACTTGTCCAAGCTGGCGCTCACGTGGAAGTGGTGATGACCGAAAATGCAACAAAATTTCTAAACCCGATAACTTTTAGCGGCATTACTCACAAATCAGTTGTTACCAGTCTCTTTGATCCTCAATCAGAACTAAGTATGGACCACGTCGCTCTAGCGAAGCGTTCAGATATAATTATAGTAGCACCAGCAACTGCAAACATTATTGCTGAAGCTGCAAATGGATTCTCCAGCAATGCTGTCTCAGCAACGTTACTGGCAACCAATGCTCCGGTCATGTTCGCACCCGCCATGGATGCTCATATGTACGATAACAATGCAACTCAAGAGAACGTCCATAAGCTAAAATCGCGCGGAATAACATTTATTGGACCCACATCAGGTAGACTAGCTTCAGGATTATCTGGTACTGGTCGTATGGCCGAAACCTACGAAATCATTGACTACGCACGAATCATCCTTGGTCAGGATGGAGACCTCTCAAATAAAAAACTTGTTGTTACCGCTGGAGGAACTCAAGAGCCTATAGATCCTGTGAGAGTTATTACTAATCGATCTTCAGGGAAAATGGGTTTTAGAATCGCTGAAGCCGCTCGAGACAGAGGCGCGGATGTGCACCTGATATCCGGTCCTTCCTCATTGAAGCGCCCGACTGGCGTCACCTTCATACCTGTAACAACTGCCAACGAAATGGGTGACGCAACCGTTGAAGCATGTGATGATGCAGACATTCTAATTATGGCTGCGGCAGTTTCAGATTGGCGTCCATCAAAACCATCCGAGCAGAAATTCAAGAAAGGTACTACGGAAACGTGGACCCTTGATATGTCACGCAATTCTGACATAGTTGCCAGCATAAGAAATGATTTGATAAAAATCGCTTTTGCAGCTGAAACTGAAAATGTTATTGAGAACGCTCACTCCAAGTTAGTCTCTAAAGGTGTGGATATGGTCGTCGCAAATGATGTGGCGACTGAACCAAATGTCTTTGGATCTGACAACAACAGCGTTACAATTTTGGAGAAAAACGGTACCGTCACGGAACTTGGAACAACCTCCAAATACAACATCGGGCACAGTATTTTAGACAAAATAATACCATTGCTTTAAACCTTTGTTGGCAATATTCAACCCCTACCCTAGGAGTTCAAGCTATGGGCCACAACTCTGAGTTTGCAATAAAAGCCGGACGCGTTTTTTGCTCTGAAACTGGCATCAATGGATCAGGGTCTGTGCTAATCAAAGGCAACAAAATAGAATCTGCCGGCCCAGATTTAAAAATCAATTCTTCGACCTCAATAATTGATTTCCCCAATTGCTTGATAATTCCCGGTCTCATAGACATGCATGCTCATCCATCGCCATCTAACTGGAAATACGGTATGGACCCTGATATGGAAGTCTTACCTCGAGGAACAACAACAATGCTCTCCCAAGGAGATGCGGGCGCGAAAGTATGGGACCAGTATTTGGAAGATGTGATTTTTGCATCTGAAACCAGAATACTTATGGCCATAAGTCTATCAGTGCAAGGCGAATCCGAACACAGACCGGCGTTGGGATGTCTAGAAGACATAGACACAAGTCAATGTGTCAACACAATACTCAGAGGCGGAGCACATATTTGGGGTATTTCGATCAATCTCAATCCTGGAGTAACCGGAACAAATGACCCTAAGCAGATCATGAGTAAATCACTCGATACAGCTGAACAAACTGGTAAACCACTATTGTTCGGTGCCAGAATAGAAACGGATGAATGGCCACTCGGAGACCAATTAGATATGCTACGTCCGAATGATGTTGTGACATACTGCTTCCGCAATAACAAACAGAGTATCGTCAATGATGGACACGTAATTGATGCTGCATGGAGAGCTAGAGACAGAGGTGTGTTGTTCGATATTGGTCATGGAATGGCTTCATTCGATTTTTCAATAGCTGAAGCCGCAATTTCAGAGGGTTTCATACCTGACACAATATCTACTGACTTCTATAAACGCCACATTAATTCATCTCCAAGGCATGACCTGCCCCGTACAATGTCCAAATTAATCGCCGCAGGAATGCACGAAACAGACGTGTTTGAGAGAGCTACTTCTAGACCCGCTCAGGCTATTGGTATGCGAGGCAAGATTGGAACACTAGCTTCTGGCTCTTGTGCTGATTTGGCAATTTTACAATGGAATACGACAGATGAACCATTGGTGGACGTTAGCGGGAATAGTCGTCAAGGTGGTTATTGGGAACCCGTCGCTACCGTGCGAAACGGAAAATTAATCTACACAGATAAACATTAGATGTCCGGGTGAAAAATTAATTTCCAGTGACTCCCGAGTACTTGTTGACATCACCCACACCTCAGACTTACACTTTTCTGAAACTTCATATTTGTAAAAGCTGAGAATAGGAATAGTACGCTCCATGCTAGGTTTAAGAGAGTCGGAGACGGTGTGATCCCGACACCTATGCAGGAGTTGAATGGGCCTAGGAGCTGCCAACCGAACATCGCAATATTGGGATAAGTAGGCTTGGCCGGGTTTGGCACCGTTATCATGCTTGGGATGGTTTAAGGAATATTCTTCAACTGTCCTGCTGAGATTCTACTGGATATTACCAGTGGCTAATTAGGGTGGCACCGCGGTATTTACCCGTCCCTTTGTGGACGGGTTTTTTTGTAATTTGTTAGTTCGGAAATGAGAGGATTAATGAACATTCACTTAGAAACAAATGTTGGCGCAACTACTGGAGGCCTAAAACGAGTCTTTAGCGGCATCCAGCCATCAGGGGCTGTTCATCTTGGGAATTATCTTGGAGCAATCAAGGGCTGGATTGACCGACAAGAGCAAAAAGAAAATTTCTTTTGTATTGTTGATTTGCATGCAATTACAGTTATGCAGGATCCCAAAATACTTATGGAACAAACTCGCTCTTTGTCAGCATTGCTTCTGGCAGCCGGGCTGGACCCAGCAAAAAGTACACTCTTCATACAAAGTCACGTATCAACTCATGCAGAGGCGTGTTGGATATTAAACTGTATGACACCATTGGGCTGGCTGGAACGTATGACCCAATACAAAGACAAATCTACGAAGCAAGAAAGTGTTTTAACTGGACTAATTGATTACCCAGTCCTTATGGCTGGAGACATTCTCCTATACAGTGCAAACGAAGTACCTGTAGGTGACGACCAGCGTCAGCATGTGGAATTAGCTCGAGACATAGCACAAAGGTTTAATCATCACTTTGGTAAAACTTTTGTTGTCCCTGAGGCAGTTATTCCGGAAACCGGTTCCCGCATTATGGGACTGGACGATCCAACTGTGAAAATGTCCAAAAGTGAATCTGATAATCAAGGCCATTCGATCCGACTGTTAGATTCAGCGTCCGACATAGAACGAAGCATTAAACGTTCAGTTACTGACTCGGGAAATGAGATAAGGTTTTCAGCAGACCCAAGTAAAGCCGGGGTAAACAATTTACTTGAAATTTATAAAGGTATTTCCGGGAAATCAGAATCAGAAGTAGAATCAGATTTTAGAGACGCTAGGGGGTATGGAGATTTAAAGTCTAGAGTCGCAGAATCTGTTATTTCAGCTGTTGAACCAATACAACATCGCTACCACCAACTTATTAAAGACGTTACCGAACTGGACAAATTAATGTCTATTGGTGCTGAGAGGGCAAAAAACGTTTCCAATCCCAAGCTTGACGAAATGAAACAACGTGTAGGCCTGACTCTACCAAATTCGTTGTGAATATTTTTGTTACCAAAATGAACACTATAAGGGATAAAGATGACTAATAACTATCATCCAAATCTTGAAGACATGAATGGTTTGAAGGACCAAGGTAATCTAGTACCTGTCTTTCGAGAAATCGATGCTGGTGATGACACCCCAGTGTCCGCATACTTGAAAGTCACTAAAGGGCCTTACTCATTTTTACTGGAGAGCGTAGAAGGCACTGACCAAGTAGCAAGATTCAGCCTTATAGGCACCGAACCGGAAGAGATATTCATCACTGGACCTGCACATAAAGATGGATTAGTGGATCCATTAATTAACATTGAAAAATATATGGACCAATTCAAAATCATCCCCTTCTCGGATGGGCAAAGATTCAACGGAGGAGCAGTCGGATACATATCTTACGATGCAGCTGGTTATTTTGAAAAACTACCCTCCAACAATACTGATCCTTTAGAATTGCCTGAGTCCATTTTCATGATGACCTTCACGTTCCTGATATTTGACCATGTCAGGAAAAAAATAAGAGTGGTCAGCCACGCCCGCCTGGATCGTAATATTGAATATGAATACGCCGAAGCTACTGATCGAATAGACCAAATCATAGAAAGACTACAATCTAATGATTTTCGCGAGAATAGAATCAATAAACCTCTATCCATTGGCAGACAAATCACTGCAAACATGACAAAGGATCAATTTGAAAAAATCGTCAATGAAACAAAAAAATACATTCAGTCAGGTGACATAATCCAAGCTGTAATATCAAGAAGGTTGGCCCGACAAACATCCGCTGACCCATTCGATATATACACAGCTCTGAGGGCTATTAACCCATCTCCATATATGTATTATCTTGATTTAAATGGATTTCAGATTGTTGGCGCTTCTCCAGAATTACTGGTACAAGTTGATAATGGAATGATATCTACTCACCCGATAGCTGGTACTTTACCCAGAGGTGAAACCCCAGAAGAAGACATTCTCCAAGAAGAAAAATTGCTCAATGACCAAAAAGAAAGAGCTGAACATGTGATGTTGTTGGATTTAGGGAGAAATGACATAGGTCGAGTCAGCAAACCAGGGACAGTTTCAGTTACTCAAATGATGGACATCGAAAAATACTCTCACGTTATGCACATAGTTTCACATGTTACCGGCAAACTCGATGAACCGTACAACAGTTTTGATGCCTTGAGAGCATGTTTCCCGGCCGGAACTTTGTCTGGTGCACCCAAAATCAGGGCGATGGAAATAATTTCGGATCTTGAACCTCACAAACGTGGCCCATATGGAGGAGCAGTTGGTTATTTTGATCTGTCAGGTAACATGGATACTGCAATAACGATTAGAACAATGATCATGAAAGATGGCGTAGCCTACACCCAATCAGGTGGAGGAATAGTATTTGACAGCAAGCCTGAAAATGAATATCAAGAAACTCTTCATAAATCTTCGGCAATACTCCGAGCCATCGATATGGCAGAGAAAATGCAGGGAGGGTAATTCTAGCCACATGTCAGATACTAAAACATGTATGATGTCGGGAATTCAATACACAAAACTTATGTCAAATAATACCCACGCTAACCAATACTGGAAAGATGCTAGACATGATACTTCTTATTGATAACTACGATAGTTTTACTTACAACCTTTACCAGTATTTATGCGAACTAGGTGCTGAGGTGCACGTAGTACGTAATGATGAAACCACGTTATCTGAAATATCTGAAATTGACCCCGAAAAAATAGTGGTCTCTCCAGGGCCTTGCACACCCCAAAAAGCAGGTATTTCTAGTAATGCGATCCGTCATTTTGGCCCGTACAAACCGATTCTTGGAGTTTGTCTAGGTCATCAATGCATAGGGCACGCTTACGGTGGCACCGTCGATCGAGCAAATGAGATTGTTCACGGCAAAACCTCACTGATATACCATAACGGCACCGGTTTGTTCCAAGGAATACCCAATCCTTTCGAAGCGACCAGATACCATTCCCTGGTTATTTACGAAGAAGACTTGCCAAAAGATCTCAGCGTGACCGCAAGGACTGATACAGGTATCATTATGGGAGTTAAACACAAGATTCACGCTACAGAAGGAATTCAATTTCATCCAGAATCAATAATGACTAAATACGGGAAAAATATATTGAAAAATTTCATAGATATGTAGGGAGCTTCAAAAATGTTTGATGTATTGATATTAGGCGGGACAGTTGTAGACGGAAGTGGCGCCCCAAATTACCAGGCTGATATAGGAATCAAGGGCGAAAGTATATCCGCACTTGGTAATCTTGCACATTCAGAAGCCAAAAGAGTTATTAATGCTGCTGGGCTTATTGTCTCACCCGGGTTTATTGATACACATGCACACTCGGATGGAGCTTTGCTTTGGGATCCACAACACTCCAACGGCCTAAGACAAGGAATTACAACAGAAATTTTGGGACAGGACGGATTATCGTATGCCCCGCTTTCTCAGAAGAATTATGCTATCTACAGGCGATACATGGCAGGCATACTGGGAGAACCGCCAGAAGAACTAGACATGTCCAGCGTATCAGCATTCCGATCGCACTACGATAAGAAAGTTTCTATCAATACAGCTTACTGCGTTCCACATGGCGCCGTGCGTTTGGAGGCGCTAGGATTCGAAGATGTACCGCTTACTGGTGATAACCTTAAGAACGCGAAAAGAATGATCATTGAAGGAATCGAACAGGGAGCGGTTGGTTTTGCAACTGGATTGATGTACTTCCCTCTATCTTGGTCCGATACCACGGAGATGATTGAACTTTGCAAAGCCGCCAACGAGGCAGGCGGAGTTTATGTCACTCATCTCAGGAGCAATCATAACGAAAGGTCCTTTGGTGGAGAGGGAGGTGTGCCCGAAGCATTGGAAATTGGCAGGAAGTCAGGAATCGGGGTCCATTTCTCGCACTATCGCACAGGTCCTGGATCACAGGGACAAGTAGCTGAACGAATGGAACTGATAGATAAAGCTAAGTCTGAAGGGGTTGACTGCACCATGGAGCTCTATCCATACCCTTCAGGATGCACATTTGCCTTAAGCATGCTTCCAAGCCACATTCATATTGGAGGTCCAGAGCAAGCATTGGCGAGAATAAAAGATTCGTCAGAACAAAAAAACCTTGTTGGAATTTTAAACAGTGAAGGATGGGTCCATGAGTCAGTCGTAACTTATTCACCTGAAACCCCTGAAAATGAAGGTATGGGACTCGTGGATTTAGCAAGTATCGATTCCACAAGCCCAGGTCAAATAGTTTGTGATCTGTTAATAAAAAACGATCTCAAAGTCGCATTTAGAGGGGCTCCTCCGGATAGTGTAGCGATCTGGCGTCAGCTCAGCCAAGACACGATGGAATTCCTGTCACGACCAGACTATATGGTAGGTAGCGATGCTATACCAGTCGGCAACATGCCACATCCAAGAGCATATGGTACTTTCCCTAGAATTCTCGGCAGATTACAACGTCAGTTTCCAATATTGAGCTTGGAGCAGATTGTCCAAAGAATGACAGATAACCCAGCTCGCAGGTTTGGCATTAAAAAACGTGGCCGAATAGAATCAGGATATTTTGCCGACATAGCTATTTTTGATGCGGAACGGGTAATCGACAATGCAACCTACGATGATCCTTGCCAACCTCCCGCAGGCATCCCTTATGTGTTGGTCAATGGACAAGTGGCAGTTGACAACGAACGGTGTACTGGCACATTGGCAGGACGGGCCGTTCCTTAAATCAGGCTCCACTTTGCTTGTCTACAAAAAAATTAATAGAAATCACATACCTAACCCTACTCTCTATAGAGTTTTTACCGATATCCTTAAAACAACTTAATTGTTAAGCAATATGGTGATTTCAGGAGATTAATATGATAAGAGACGCAATTACTAAATTAGCCAAAGGCGTTTCACTAACTGAGGAGGAATCTTCAATTTCCATGGAGGAAATAATGAATGGAGATGCAACTCCAGCTCAATTTGGTTCGTTTGTAACTGCAATGCATATCAAGGGTGAAACTGTTGATGAAATCGTTGGTATGGCTCGAGTCATGAAACGAATGGCCCTTCACGTTGAAGCAGAAGGGATTCTGGTGGACACGTGTGGAACAGGCGGAGACGGATCAAACACCTTCAATATATCTACTACATCTGGGTTTGTTGCCGCTGGAGCAGGAGTTAAAATCGCCAAACACGGGAACAGGGCTATGTCTGGCTCATGTGGCAGCGCAGATGTTCTGGAATCTCTAAATGTGAAAATCGACTTGAGTCCTGATGGTGTTAAGCGATGTATCGAAGAAGCTGGTTTTGGATTCATGTTTGCACAAAGATTCCACCCCTCTATGAAATTCGCGGCTGGCCCCCGAAAAGAGATTGGTATAAGAACTATTTTCAACTTCTTGGGGCCATTAACTAATCCAGCAAAGGCCGAGAGACAGGTAATCGGAGTATCAGACAAATCTATGGCAGGGAAAATGGCTGAGGTTCTAGCCCGACTTGGAAGCATTAAAGCGCTAGTTTTACGAGGTGATGATGGACTGGATGAAATAAGCCTGAGTACCAACACTCAGGCTTGGGAATTGCAAGAAGGTAAAGTCCGCCACCAGACGATTTCTCCAGTTGATTTTGGATTAAGCAAGCAATCAATTGATCCTATCAAGACATATACAGTGGATGAAAGCGTATACAAGCTCCAAAAAGTCCTGTCTGGACAACCAGGACCTGAAAGAGAAATTGTTCTGCTAAACACTGCTGCAGCTTTGATGGTATCAGGTACTACCGATTCTCTTAGAGATGGTTTTGAAATTGCGGCCGAATCTATAGACAGCGGACGAGCTAAATCAAAACTTGATTCCCTAGTAAATTTGAGCAACAAGTTGACATAGTGGAGAGATAAAATGGCTGAAATACTCAGACAGATAGTAGAAGCCAAAAAAATCGAAGTTGAGCGCCTGAAAGTAAATGTTCCTGTACACAAATTAGAACAATTGATTAAGAGCAATGACTCTCCACTCAACTTTGCTGGAAATCTTTGGGGGGACACCCTACGAGTTATAGCTGAAGTTAAGAGGGCATCTCCAGCAAAAGGGATGCTCAGTTCAATTTTAAATCCAGCTGAGTTAGCAAACACCTACATAGAAAACGGAGCTGCAGCAATATCGGTACTGACAAATACTGCCCATTTCAAAGGTAGTATCAGAGATCTTCAGGTGGTTCAAGAGATAGCGTATCCCAAGTCAGTTCCCGTATTGCGCAAAGAGTTCATATTTGACCCATACCAAGTATACGAATCAAGGGCATATCGAGCAGATGCTATCTTGTTAATTGTTTCTATGCTTCCGCATGACCTATTCAAGGATCTTATGATTCTATCCCAAGAACTATGGATGCAGTGTCTGGTCGAAGTGCACAATGAATCAGAATTGGATTTAGCATTAGAACTAGATTCTGAAATTATTGGTATCAACAACCGTGACTTAAAGACGTTCAAAACAGACGTATCTGTGACTGAAAGACTGGCTCCAATGATTCCAAAAGGGAAAATCATAGTTAGTGAAAGCGGAGTTAGTAACCCAGAGACTATTCATCGGGTACGTTCGGCCGGGGCAAATGCAGTACTGGTTGGCGAAGCCCTTGTCACATCAAAAAACCCTGGGATGAAACTCAGAGAATTATCATGACTCAGATTAAAATTTGCGGCCTCAAAAATACTGACGATGCACTCGTAGCAATAGACTCAGGAGCAGACTTCGTCGGATTCGTGTTTGTAGAAGGCGTCCGCCGACAGATAACACCAAAACAAGCTGATGCAATAATCACCAATATCCGCAAGTTACGAACTAAATACCTTACGAAAATAGTAGGGCTTTTCGCCAACCAACCCATTACCTATGTTAATGATGTGGTCAAATCCTGTGATTTGGATTTGGTTCAGTTGTGCGGTCGAGAGGAAATGCCTTACTGGTCATCAGTGGATGTAAAGGTTATAAAGCAAATTAAGATTATGAAGGATCAAGATCCCTCATTGGAGGAATTGAAAGCACAAAAACAAGTCTCTGAAATAGCAAATAACGGACAATACGCTGTGCTTGACAGTCTCAAACAAGGCCATCTGGGAGGGACAGGAGAAAGCTTCAACTGGGAAATAGCACGTAAATTATCTGCAAAATACGATTTCTTCCTCGCCGGTGGTCTATCTACAGATAATGTTGAGAAGGCTATCGCTACAGCCAACCCATGGGGGCTTGATGTTTCAAGTGGTGTCGAAACTGATGGAGCGAAAGACAAAGACAAAATAATCTCTTTCATCCAACAAGTGCGCCTTATTGATTCCAGCCTGTAGCAGAATCAAACCCGTATCCTTGACAGGCATCTCCTCGATCTCATAGTCTAGAGTTGAAATATACACAGTTATAAGGAGGGATCAATCTTGCAGTACAAAGTTAATCACGTTCACATAAAATCTCCCGAGCCGAAACAGACTGCTGACTGGTACGTTAATGCATTCAATTTTACAATTGTTAGCGATAATGTTAGGGCTTTTGGTGACAGATTCGTGGCCTGTGCAGATCCATCCGGATTCACTGTCAATATATCTGGAGAAAGAAATGGAGAACAGCTTGGGCAAGGTGATGCCAATGCTCACTATGGCCTAGAACACTTCGGAGTTGACGTAGCCGACATAGGGGCGGAAATAGAGCGGTTGGTTGGGTTGGGTGCCGAACTCAAAGAAGGACCCATCGATGTCCCAGGAGGCCCACTAATAGCATTTCTGAAATGCCCTTTCGATACTAGAGTTGAATTAATTCAGGTCCGCTCCTAACGGGAAACTCGTGCATCGGTCGACTGAGGCTCGCCTGTAGAAGGACCTGCTTTTTATGGTCCCATTGCCCAGTATGATTATCCTGATCCAAGCCAAGAACACTTTGCATTCTACGCTTACTGGAATGATGGGTGCGTTTGTCTTTGACTCAAGAACGTATTCAAAAGTGAGCAACAATAAAAGCACAGGAGTTCTTGCTCTATTTATCCTATTAATTACATCATGTGCAAGAGGTATCGGCCAGATTGGTAGTGTCAACTTAAGTTGGATAGGCTTTATAGAGGGATTCTTTCTGAGCTTCATATGGTGGGTGGTCTTCACGTTTTCAGGCTACATAATATCTTTTCTATTTACGTTCAAACTACCCGAGCGCTCAAGACAAACAGAGATAGCAAGGTTAACGGCGTTCGCTCAAACGCCAGGGATTCTATGGATCTTTGGAGTAATCCCCAATATTGGGATTGCGGTTACAAATACAGCTGCTATATGGCAAATGGCTACAACTACTGTTGCAATTAAACATTCATTAAAAGATCGAACTCACTGGAGAGCGATAGCCTCCACGTTAGTTGGATTTTTACTATGGCTTGCCGTAATAAACATTTTCAAATCTTAATTTCATCATGGCGAGAATGGAGTTTATATAAACAATGGACAATTGTATTTTTTGCAACATATATGCCGGCAGCATACCAGCCAAGATAGTTTTACAAAGCAATCATTGCTTTGTTATCGAAGACATCTCACCAAAAGCCCCTGTCCACATGCTCATAATACCCAATGTACATGTAAACTCCTTATTTGAGATACCGACATTAAACCACTCTTTATCTGCAGATATTTTCGAGACTGCTTCAAAAATAGCAAATTCCGAAAATTTATCCAGCCGCGGATACAGATTAGTGCTCAATCAAGGGCCTGATGCAGGCCAAACGGTCGAACACATGCATATTCATTTACTAGGAGGACAAGTACTCGGAGAAATGGGATGAGTCAAATCTCAATACCGATCCAAATACAAAGACGATTTGCATCACTGCCTCTAAGCCTTCAACAACACATCTACCGCAGTAGAAAAATAGGAGCGGAATTAGCCGCCATTCATAACGTGGACCCGCGTGGAGTGGATATTGGGATTACTGCTCATGACTTAGCACGACACATCAAGCCAGACAAATTGCTAAATTTGTCTATACAACTTGGATTGAGTCCTAACAGAGTTGAAACTTATGAACCGATCCTCCTACACGGACCGGTGGCAGCGGCCTGGCTTAAATCAGACGGATATACTGATACCCAGATACTCGATGCAGTTCGCTATCACTCAACTGGCAAAACCGGTATGTGTATCACTGGGAAAATAGTCTTTCTTGCAGACAAGCTAGATCCGTGCAAGATAAGCAAAAACCCACTACTTGCCGATATCAAGACATTAGCAAAAAAAGATATCGACCAATCTCTACTAGGGTATTTATCCATACGGGAAGCGGAACTTGTAAATCAAGGCAAAATGATACATCCCGAATCAATTAATTTCAGAAAAGAACTTATTCAACATATAACAAATTAATATAATTGTGCCAGATAACCTCACACTGGCATTGTTCGACCAGTATGAACTCTACCTTTTGATGCTACGGGCTCCCCTCCTTGCCCAACAGAACCGATCATGATACCTTCATCTATTTTTTCTTCAACATTACTGTCGGAGACTCCCTCTAAGAAAAATATGCCAGAATTTTTACACGATGCAAAAACTCTGTTCCGAGCTGTTCGCATGTCCTCTGGGTGAGGTTCTTCTGGATAAATCTCATAACCTAGAGCCATACTCATGTCTCCAGGACCCCACTCTGCAAATGCTAGCCCCGGGACAGCTGAGGTAACATCGGAATACAAGAGAGCTCTGTTATTTTCTATTTTGATACCTAACAAAAGTTCTCCCGACTCATTTAAAGGCCACGGATCGGCCTTTTGTATGTACTCTTCTGGTGAAATCCCCCAAATATCAGATGCGCTTTTTTGGCCACCGGCTCCTCGGCGTCCATCACCCAATCCTTGACTCAGGCCAATTTTGGCAGTCGGATACCGGCAGGACTCTACAAATGCGCGTACAGCTCCCTGTGTTTCAGCGTGACACAACAACATCCCATGTACCCCCCTCGCCAAAACCTGCTTGAACATCCATGCATTTGCCCGCACCACATCTTCATTTGTACCATCAGTGGGAACTGTTGCTATCACCGCGGGGGTTCTGTGTCCGCTCGCCGTAGGACCACCATCTACCAATCCAAGCATGAACTGATCTAAACCAGCCAAGTCCCATGCCCCATGTTCAAAATCGATCGCAATAAAATCTGCCCAAGTTTGTGACATAACCTTACCGTTTTCGTAATCAAGTGAACCAGAATGGGTATAGTAAACTGGCTGGCCTTCACTCAAAAGTTCCAGAGCCTTGTTAATTCTGCGAGTCATATTGATATCTCCTGTTCAATTTCTTTTTTTCTTCAGCGGATTCTATAACTTTAATTTCTGCATGTACCGACAATCCATCCACGGTAATCTCCATAATAGTTGAATCCATCATAAACGACCTATAAGCTTGTCCCGGACTCATAAACATTACCCCTTCTTTCCTAACATTGTGAACTTCATGAAGATGCCCAAACAATACAACATCAACTGGCACATCGAAATCTCCCAACAATTCCTGCAATTCAAAAGGAGGACCTCCCCAAACTGGATGAGTGATTCCGATCTTTAAGTTACCCGTGTCTATCATCTCAGTTGCTGGCAATGCCTGACGTATCTCTATCGGGTCAGAATTGCCGTGTACCAAAATAGCATGGTTGGCAATTTCGAGAACTCCTTCAACCACGTCCATCTTGGTAAAATCTCCACAATGAACAGTCAAGTCTGATCGTGACATCGCGGTTTTAATATTGGGATGAATTTCATTCCAACTAAGACAATGCGTGTCTGATATAACTGTAATGGTTAGACTCATGAATACCTCAAGCTAATCATCATATTCATTCACTGTACTATTTTCGTGGAATCAAATACCCTTGGATGCCCATCAATATCATTGTATCGGAGAGTTCCCGTGGAGACTGAAATTCACATTATGTCCGCAAATGAAGAAGAATTTTCCGCATACAAGCGTGATATCCCCGCAGACATCAAAGTGACTTGGGTTAATTCTAACTCAAGTCTTGAAGAACAATCATTGCAAATGAAAAATGCGGTAGCTCTAATAGCCCCTTCATACCCTATACCAACCCAATTAATTGAAGCCGCGAAACATCTAAAATTGGTGCAAGTTACAGGGGCAGGGACAGACCGTATGAACCTTTCGGAATTGAAGAACGCCGGAATCGATGTTGCCAATCACGGTGGCGGTAAAGCTGATGCAGTTGCTGAGCACACAATAGCTCTCATACTAAGTGTTTACAGAAAACTCCATCTTCTTTTCAGATCTGTGGAATCAGGTAATTGGGGCAAAGACGTACCTAGAGATGCCCCATATGAAAGCCGTGAGATAACGGGGAAAACCATCGGCATAATAGGCCTGGGACACATCGGGAAACAATTAGCCCAGAGACTGCTCGGATGGAAATGTAACGTTATCTATTCTGACCTTTCAGCCACAGCGCCCGAAATAGAAACGAAGTTGAGTATTGTAAGAGAAACACTAGACGATCTGCTCAGAAAATCTGACATCGTCGTGGTACTTGTGCCTTTAACGCCCAAAACCACAAAATTGATTGGCAAACGTGAACTGAATCTTATGAAACCATCAGCAATATTGATTAACACCTGCCGAGGACCAGTGATAGATGAAAAAGAATTGGTATTTGCATTGGAGAACAATGCGATCACTGGCGCAGGATTAGACGTCACTGACCCTGAACCTCCTCTGCCAGACAACCCTATACTCACAATGGACAACGTGGTTGTAACTCCACACCGTTCATCAGCCGTACTAGAAGCGGCAGAAAAAGCTCAACTCTTTGCAATAAAAAATGCTATAAGAGTAGCGAAAGGTTGTGATCCACAGTCAGTAGTCCCTGTGGATTGGTAAACCCTATTCCCAAGAGATATGCGACTTACCTTGTCCACACTCAGTAGATAATCTTGTCTCGGATTAATGTTTCAATCTGCTTGGAATCCATACCTAGTATATCTCTAAAAATATAGTCGTTATGCTGTCCAATGGTGGGAGCTGGAAAATAACCAAGGTGGTCCATGGCACTAAATTTGGCAGGCAATCCAGAAACCTCGCGTAAACCTACTTCAGGATGATCTATCTCAACTATGAAACCACGTTCACGAAAATGCGGGTCTTCCAACAAATCAAACGTGCTCATAACCGGGCCCGCAGCAACTCCGGCATTTTGGAGGATTTTCATTGCATCAACAGGTAAATGTTTCACTGTCCATTCATTAATTAGTTTATCGAGCTGAATCTCATTACTTTTTCTAGCATCCAAAGAAGAAAATCTTTCATCGGTAATCCACTCAGTACGTCCAATTGCGGTGCAAAATGCCTGCCATTCATTTTGATTTTGTACAGCTATAGCAATCCATTGGTCATGACCTTCAGCCGCATACACATTATGAGGAGACATTTCATCCACATGATTACCTGTGCGCTTTAGGTCTCTCTGGTTCATTACAGATTCCATAAATGCCTCGGGAATAAGTGTGCTTACCAATTCTGCCATGGACACTTCTATGTATTGTCCTACTCCAGTTCTCCGGTGATGAGAAATAGCACTCAGCAAATGAAAAGCCATCACCGTTCCCACAAAATAGTCGGGAAGATTTCCTCCTGCCTGAACAGGTTCTCCATCTTCATATCCCATCAAAGATGTCAGCCCCCCATAGGAAAGCGTATTCGGACCCCATCCAGTAGCTTTGTAATCAGGGCCATTGACACCCAGAGTTGAACCACTTATGTAGATGATATCGGGCTTCACCGCACTAATGGATTTATAATCTAGCCCCAATCTCTTCATAACATCAGGAGCGAAATTTTCAGCAACAACATCACATTTCTTCACCAGTTCGTGAATTATTTCAATTGCAATTGGCTCTTTCAAATTAAGGGTCATGCCCAACTTACTATAATTGTTATTATTCCAACTTCCTGAACGGTTTACGCCTTTCACTCCGTCGGTACTAGCCCTGTCTCCCACGCGCCCTGCTTCCGGGTGAGCTTGTGACTCAACTCTTAAAACTTCTGCACCCATTGTTCCTAGCCATTGCGTACAGTGAGGAATTGACAGAATCCAGCCAAAATCCAATATCCTGATTCCTTGAAGTGGTTTATTGCCACCGGGTTTGACGAAATTTGACTCAGCACATAGAGACCTGGGCTCAGATTTAGAAAACACCTTTTCGTTATGCTGGCCCAGTAAAGGAGCGTGGCTCCTCAAAGCCCAAGGGGTCTCTGACATCCGAACAGGCGGGCCTGGTTGCAAAATTTTGCCAACCACCGGGTGCTCTTGTTGGACAAAAAACTTTCTCTCCTTATAATGCTCAGAGCTCATTACTTCAGACGGGGAATTCACAGGGAAACATGGAATCCCGTGGGCCTGTAACATCGAAAACAACTGGTTCCTAGTGTAATTTTTCATCCAATCTGCAATATTGGGACCAACATCGTCCGCTCCTAACACGAGGACATCGACATCTGAGTAACCGCCCTTTTCTACCCAATCAGGATTTCCCATGAGGCTTCTTAGTGAGTCCCACCAATGTTGCAAACTAAATGACGTTGAAATATATCCGTCAGCACAGCTCCATATCCACGGGAAATGTGACTTCAATCTACTCTCAGGAAGTTGGGAGATTTCGTGCGAAAACATTGCGAAATTTGAGCGTATGTGGTCAGCTACACATTCTAAAGCGGATATATCAACTGTTTGCCCGAGACCATATGTGTTTTTGTAAAACACTGCTATCATCGATGCAAGAGCCGCAGTCCAACCAGCCATGTATTCGGTCTGGTATCCTCCGGCACGCAGCGGGAATTCAAGATCCAAATCTGTTACAGAAAACCATGGTGTTTCATAACCGAGTCCTCCCATGTGGTAAACGACCAAATCATTAGCCTTATAATGGCTGTACGGGCCGGTCAACCCAAATGGAGTTATGTAGACTGCAACCAAGGCAGGGTAATCTTTTTCTATTGATTTACTATCAATTCCAAGTCTATCAATTTCCTGTAACGGAAAATCAGTGACGAAAATATCAGCTGCTCTCAAAAGGGTCTGGAATTTTTGATGATCGGCTTCATTGGTTAGATCCAGAGTCACGCCATCTTTATTACCATTCAGATATAAGAACCTACCACTAGATTCTATGTTGAATTGATCGCCTGGATATGGACCGAATTTCCTCAGTGGATCTCCACTTGGCGGCTCGATTTTAACAACGTGCGCTCCTAGGTCCCCAAATGCTTTCGAACACATAGCCCC
>CAZMZE010000028.1:0-11588 GCA_964570875.1 uncultured Dehalococcoidia bacterium | reverse complement strand
GAGAGCATGTTTTATGGTTTCACCGAGACCGAATGTGGTTGATATCAGTGGGTTCATGTTTTGTTCAGGAACAAGAGCAAGTCCCGAAGTACGGGCCATTTCGATGACAGCTGTTTTACCATCTCCCATAGCACCCCATTGCGCCTCTATCCTATCACCCATTGGACCAGTAACTTCTATTGTCCGTATATCTCCGTTTGAGGTTTCTACGAGGGTCTCAAGAGTACCATCTCCTCCGTCTGCTACTGGGACGAGTGTGATATTTGCATTTGGGATGACTTTCAGTACCCCTGATTCCATTGCTTTGGCTACATTTAGTGCAGAGATACTTCCTTTGAATGTTTGTGGGGCGATGATAATGTTCATTACTCGATTATATACTAACCAATATGGGAGTGAACTGGAGTGATTTCCAGAGACATATTTGCGTATGTTAAATCTTGACTACCCATTGATATAGAGTTAGATTGGTGTGTGTATGGCAAAGAATGATGAATCCAAAAATACACGGCAGGTGTTTGCGACCATAGACGAAGAGCTATACCTAGCGGCAAAAGCTAGGGCAGCCGAAATGAGAGTCCCTCTGAGGGAACTTATGGAAATAGCGTTGGCTCAAATGCTGGGTATAAGCGAAGAAATACAAAATCAAGAAGCCTCTGAAAAAAAGGCTAACTCTGTCTGGGACGATGAGTATATGAAAATGCAATCGATGCAACCGATAGGTTCGCCGATAGAATTAGGGAAAGAGGAGGCTGCCAAAGTGGTCAAGGCCACTTTTGGCTCCAAAACGATTGATCAGACATAGGATATAGGAAGTCACGGAGTATTATTTTGTCTGATATGCATTTTGATTTAACTGTGTTCGAAGACTATCGGTCTGGCAATTCGGATGCTCAGAGATTAATAAATGAAGTCATAGATGGTGCGGTTTCGGCCTCTGTGTCAGCTGTGAATATTCTACAGTTGTGGAAAGATCCGTCTATGGATAGGCAGACGGAAATCATGTATGCGAGTATGCTCAGTTTCATAGAACCGGTGCCTCTATCAGTTGAAGCTGCAAAATGGGCGGGTAGGTGGATAGGTGCGCTGAATGCTGAGGAAACTGATGATGTTGTGAGGCTTGCTCTTGTTGCTGCAACAGCCAAGGAAAGAAACGAACCGCTATGTACCAGGTTTCCTAACAGGTTTGAAGGATTTGGCATAGAAATAATTGGCTACTGAAGAATCGTTTACAACCCTCAATTAAGGGATAATTTTGAATTGATTACCAACAATGGTACCAATGGACGTGTCAGGTACTCATTTTTTTTCATCGTATTACTAATCGGCTTGACTGGATTGCTATACCACAACACAGCATCTCCGGTCATTGCTAAAACACAGAATATTGCTGTTGCGGAAATTTATGGTGCTATTGATACTGTTTCAGCAAAATTTGTCAAAAGAGCTATTTCACGTGCTTCTGAACAGGATGCCCAATTCATAGTGTTATTGTTGGACACACCTGGTGGTCTAATGGAATCTGCCCGGGAGATGGTTGAAGCAATCATTAACTCTCAAATACCGGTTGTGGTTTATGTGCATCCTGACGGAGCCAGAGCAGCTTCTGCTGGAACGTTTTTGGTAGCTGCTTCTCACGTAGCAGTTATGTCGCGGACCAATAATATAGGCGCAGCTTCACCCGTGGGTACCGGAGGTCAGGATTTGCCAGAAGTTCTTGAATCGAAGGCGATACAAGACGCATCTGCTTTCATCAGGAGCATAGCAAATCTACGGGACCGTAACAGTCAGGCCTTGGAAGACACCGTTTTGAAAGCATCTTCTTATACTGCGACTGAGGCTCTCAATATTGGAGTGATTGATTTAGTGGCTAGAGACATGGAAGATTTATTGAGACAATTGGATGGACGTACAGTGTTGGTAGAAAATAGACAAGTTGTACTTCAAACCTCAAACGTTGAATTGACCACAATCAAAAAAAATCCGGTTGAGCGTTTCTTGGGAGTAATAGCGGATCCTAACATAGCTTTTTTGTTGGTAAGTATAGGTGGGATTGCTTTGATCATAGAGTTATGGAATCCAGGCATTTTTGTAACTGGAATTGTAGGGATTATTTGCTTGGGCTTAGGATTTGCGGCCCTTGGTAACCTGCCGGTTAATTGGGTGGGTGTTGCCTTGCTGGCTATAGGATTAGGGCTCATATTTGCTGAAACTCAGGCACCGGGTGTTGGATTTTTTGGTATAGGTGGGGGAGCCTGTTTTATTTTAGGGGCATTTTTGCTTTTCGGGAATACCACAGCGGATGTATATGATGGCACCACTTTGAGAGTTAGTTTATGGGTTATAGGGGTGACAACCATTATAATAGCGGGATTCGTGGCAACATTGGTTGTGATATCCCGAAAGTCCAGAGGAGCATTCTACTCATCCCCAACTGAGGATTTGGTTGGAGAGGAAGGAATTACGACTACAATATTAGACCCTGTTGGATCAGTGCAGGTAGCCAGTGAAAGATGGAGCGCGGTATCGGACAATGGTGTTACCATAGAAGAAAATGAAAAGATCATAGTTTCAGATGTCGAGGGATTAGTGTTGAAGGTTTTTCGGGCGTCCGATCTGTAATAGTTATCTGTTGGAATTAGTAAGGAGTTAGCGTTGATACCATATATTAGTATTATAAAACAGTATGAACGACTCGCGGTTTTTACCTTAGGGAAATATTCAGGCCTAAGGAATCCTGGAATACAGCTTCTTGTGTGGCCATTTCATAAAACCACTAAAATAGACCTGCGAGAAGATGTTTTTGATATTCCAAGTCAAACAGTTATAACCTTAGATAATGCCCCTATATCTGTTGACTTCCTTGTATATCTGAGAGTGATGGAGACAGAGGCGCACAAATCAGTGCTTGAAGTTGTGCGATACCAAAGCGCTGTAGTTGGGATTGCTACAACTACTTTAAGAGCAGTTATAGGTAAATTGTCTTTGGATGAGGTTCTCTCTCAAAGAGACAGGATAAACGAAGAACTCAGATCTGAATTAGATCAAGTGACAGAGCGCTGGGGAATCAAAGTTACACAGGTCGAAATTCGAGAAGTTGAACCAGCCAGAGATATACAAGAGGCTATGAACCGACAAATGTCAGCTGAGCGAGTACGTAGAGCAGCCGTAACAGAGGCTGAAGGTACACGCCAAGCAGAAGTAACAGTTGCTGAGGGTCAGAAGCAGGCAGCTATTTTAAAAGCAGAAGGAGCTAGGCAGTCAGAGATTTTGAAAGCCGAAGGCGATCAACAGGCTTCAATATTGCGGGCTGAAGGTTTCAGCTTAGCTCTTGATAGAGTTAACCAAGTGGCCCAAAATGTTGATTCAAATACATTGAGTCTTCAGTATTTTGATACCTTGAAAGAAATGGGTGCAGGTGATTCAACAAAATTTGTATTCCCAATGGAATTTACAAAATTACTTGAGCCTTTTCTAAACAAGACTGATAAATAGACTAAATTTGTAAGCTGCGGAATTGACGCAATATAGTGGTTATAAGTATTCGGAAACTGACTTAGCCTGTTTACTTGTAATACCTGAAACGGACTCTATTTCATGTAGGGTGGCTTGACGAATCGCTTTTACAGAGCCGAATTCTCTGATCAGCAACCGCTTACTTTTCGGCCCTATTCCAGGCACTGAGTCAAGGGGGGATTTCAGACTTGCTTTTGATCTGCGCTGGCGATGAAATGTTATAGCAAATCTATGTGCTTCATCTCTCAGCCTTTGAACAAGGAATAATCCTTGTGATCTTCTTGGTAAAAATATGGGCTCTGCTATTTCCGGTACGAAAATCAATTCTTCCTCTTTTGCTAGGCTGGCTAACGGTATAGAGTTGAGGCCTAATTCCAGGAAGATCTGCTGAGCGGCGCTGAGGTGTCCTTTACCTCCGTCAATCAGGACAAGATCTGGAATGATCCCCCATTCTTTATCCTTGCTTGTTTTGGCAGAAGGATTTGGCTGAATTTGATCTCTGGTCTGAGCAAGTCTGGAGAATCTGCGTTTCAGAACTTCCCGCATCATTGAATAGTCATCGATACCATTGACTTGTTTGATTTTAAATCTTTTGTAATGCTTGCGTAGAGGTACCCCGTTTTGGAAAACAACCATACTACCAACAGCGTTGGTACCCTGTATGTTAGAAATATCGTAACACTCAATTGTGCGAGGGAGGTTAGCTAGGCTCAAGGACTCTTGTATTTCTGACAGTGCGATATTAAGTAGCGTTTCATCGGAATTTTTTTTAAGTTTGAGTTGCTCCATGCCGTGAGTCGCATTTCGTGACGCCAATTGGATTAGCCTATGTTTCTCACCTCTTTTTGGAACGCGAATTTGAACCTGTCCACCACGTTTCCTTACTAGCCATTGTGAAATTGATTCATCTTCTTCAATAAGATGCTGCACGAGTATATTTGGAGGCACTGTTGGAGAGGATTCATAAAATTGTTTTATAAATGCAGCTAAAACTTTGCCTGGACCATCGTCTCCGATACCTTCCATCATAAAGTGCTCTCTGCCAACAACTTTAGACTCTCTTACAAAGAATATTTCTACCCAGGCTTCGTTAGCGTCTACCTCAATTGCAATAATGTCCATTGATTCTGAATTTAGACCAACTACTTTTTGGCTCTGGTGTACTTTTTCAATGGCTTCTAGTTGATCTCTCATTGCAGCAGCCCTCTCAAATTCAAGATTGTCTGCTGCCGTGTGCATGTTTTTAGTAATAGATTTGACTATTTCTTTGGTGTCTCCCTCCATGAAGAGTTGTACTTGATTAATAACTGTTCTGTACTGTGTTTTGTCCGCTGCACCTATGCAGGGACCGATGCATCGATTTATGTAGAAATCTAAGCATGCTCTATCGTCATTTCCGGTGATGGTTTTGGTACAAGATCGGTATGGGAACAATTTTTTTAAGAGTCCAAGTGTACGCCGGACACTGGTCGCGCTAGCGAAAGGGCCAAAATAGCGAGAGCCATCGTTCGCGGGATTTCTGGTAATAGTAACTTGGGGAAATTCTTGGGAAAGGTCTATTTTGATAAATGGGTAACTTTTATCATCTTTCAACCGAGCATTGTATTGCGGTTTATGTTCCTTGATCAGATTACATTCTAATATGACTGCTTCTTGATCAGATTCTGTGAGAATGTAGTCGAATTTGTGGATTTTCCTCACCAATTGTTTTATTTTGGGAGAAAAGTCTGCGGATTTAGAAAAATACGAACGTACACGATTGCGTAGGTTGGATGCTTTGCCGACGTATAATATCTTGCCAGATGAGTCGTACATCATGTAGACACCTGGATTTATGGGAACAGTTTTTAATCCATGTTCAAGATCATTGTTCGTCAAATCTAAAATGCCCAGAAAATTTATTGATGAAGTTATTTAGGCCTCAAATGGCTACCCAAGGACAAATGTCAACACCACCAGTATAGTGGCCATCAAAGAAGTGAGGATACCGATACGGGTTATTTCAGGCAGGATCCTTGACTGAGAAGAAGGTGTCTCTTTGCCAAGAGTTGTTTTCGTAGTTGAGGGCCTTGCAACTGATTTTGATGTGATTGAACCAGTCAATCCTGCTCCGGATTGTTCTTCTTCTATAGTTTGCCGAGATGAAATCTCGTCCTCTGTGGGCCCTGCATCAAACGATTGTGGGTTACTTGATCCGCGCTTCCGTCGTTTTTGTAGTTGTGATTGTCGCGCAGCAGTTTTGTGTCCTTTTCGCGGCATTGATGTCTCCTGTGTTATGTTTCTTTGGTAGATGTACCTGCTCTTGGATGAGCCTTATTATACTCTGATCTTATATATTCTGTGCTCAGGTGAGTGTATATTTGAGTGGTGGTTATGTTTGCATGACCGAGTAGTTCTTGTACGTGTCTTAACGGAGCCCCTCCAGTCAACATATGAGTAGCGAAACTGTGTCTCAAAGTGTGTGGTGTTATAGATGCATCTATACCCGCAGTTTTAGCATGCTTTTTCAATATAAACCAAAACCCTTGACGTGTAAGTCTATCTCCTTTGGCATTTAGGAACAAGGCTTCGGTAACTCCTTTGTTTACGAGAAATTTTCTGCTTTTAATTAAATATATTTTTAGTTTTTCCATGCACTTGGGATATATAGGAATGATCCGCTCCTTTGATCCTTTGCCAAGGCAACGTACGGTAGATTGCTCTGTATCTATTGCAGTGACATCTAAAGAGATCATTTCTGATACTCGCATGCCAGTCGCGTACAAAAGTTCGAGCATCACGTTATCTCTGTGAATTTCAGGAGTTGAATGGTGAGAAGTCGAGTTTAATAATACTTCAACATCTTCACTGGATAATGTTTTAGGAAGTGTTCTGCCTAAGTTAGGGGATTTAATCGAATTGACAGACGTAGAGCCTATAATTCCTTCATCCAGTAAAAACGCAAAAAATGACTTGACTGCGGCTATCTTGCGAGCACGAGTTGCGGGAGAGTACCCTCGTTCATTTAATTCTGTCAGGTATTCCGAGAACATCTGATCATCGACTGATTCCCATGCCAGTGGATAATCATGTTTATTGTCTTGGGAAGTCAGGCACTCAGCAAAATCATATAGATCGTTTTTGTATGCGGACTGAGTGTTACGTGAGATGCCTCTTTCTACCGCCATATAGTTAAGGAACCTGTCTACAGTATCTTTCATAGACGGTTTTCTCCTGTGGAACGCATATTAATTTTACCATAGTTACAGTTTTGATTAGATAATATACTGAGTAATAGCCATTTAGATGATACACTTCACTTCGTGGGTAAATTCAAATTTGCAGAGCAGTGTATGATCTGATGAATATCCCAAATGTCTTATAGGGAGTGGGAATGATAGAGATAGATATTGGACCTAATCTATTTAGTACATCTCAATTTATACTTAGTTGGCATGGGTTTTTTAGCTTTTTAGCAGTTGCTTCCGCAGTTATTCTTGTTGGCAGGTGGGCGCCGATGAGAGGAATAAGATCAGATGATATCTATACTATTGCAACCTATGGCATTATAGCTGGAGTAATGGGAGCGCGCCTGGTTCATGTGATTGATGAATGGAGTTTTTATAGTAATAGTCCTGGGAAAATATTGCAGGTGTGGAGTGGTGGAATTGGAGTCTGGGGCGGTATTTTGGGTGGTTTTATAGGATCGGTGGCTACCACTGTTTTGATTAACATGCTCCGGTCAAGACGTAGAGAGCAACTAGACAGAAAATTGAGATTGGCCAAAACAGACAAAGATAAGAACGAAGTTGAGGCAGAGCTTTCCTTCAATCAACATTTGCCTGTTGGGGTTATTGCGGGACTAACTGCTCCTGCAATGTTGTTCGTTCAATCGATTGGTAGGATAGGGGATATAGTTAATGGCGAGCACTGCTCGAAGGCCACAGAATTCTTTTGGGCTTTTAAATGGATCAATCCAGATAGCATAGCTAGGTATTGTGACTCATTGGGAACTGGAATTGGAGTTGGTGTGCATCCAGCCATTGCATATGAAATTATCTGGAACATGGTTGCGTTGTATGTAGTTTGGAAAGTCAGGCATAAATTGATTCCAACCGGTATGGTTTGGGCTCTTTATCTGGCTCTTTATTCTGTGGGAAGGTTCACAGTAAGCTTTGCACGCATGGATGATGTCTGGGCGTTGGGTATGCAAGAAGCTCATTACATTGCTTTAATTGTACTAGCCATAACCATTCCTCTTCTAGTATGGAAAGCCAGAATAGTAATGACGAACGGGTCGAGTCTGGGATTTGGGAGTTATCTTAAGACAGGTACTCGAGCCCAAAGAAGAAGACGTTCGAAAAGTTAACCACTTGGGCGACTTCAGCAACCATTATCAATTGCCTTGATGGCTCTATTCAACCTTTTGAAAAATCAAAGAACTATTATGTCCTCCAAACCCAAAAGAATTAGACATGGCGGTATTGACTGTTTTAATGACTGGTGAGTTTGGAGTGTAATTTAGATCACAGTCTGGGTCAGGAGACTCTAGGTTGATAGTAGGGGGAATGGCGGATTTGTATATAGATTGAACTGAAACGGCGGCCTCAATTGCTCCGCTAGCACCTAAGAGATGTCCTGTCATTGACTTTGTAGAACTGATGGGTATTTTATAGGCCTGTTCCTCGAATACGGATTTCATGGCCATGGTTTCAAACTTGTCGTTCATTGGTGTGGAAGTACCGTGGGCATTGATGTATTCAATTTCGTCTGGTTGTAGCGTTGCTTGTTGCAGAGCAGCCTGCATTGCTCTAGCACCACCTTCGCCTTCCGGGGCAGGCTGAGTAATGTGATGTGCATCTGCAGAGGCTCCATACCCCACTAATTCTGCTAGGATAACTGCATTTCTGCCAATAGCGTTATCCATGGTTTCCATCACAAGTATTGCTCCTCCTTCACCTAAAACGAAACCGTCCCTATTTAGGTCAAAGGGACGAGATGCTTTCGAAGGTTCATCATTTTGAGTTGATAATGCTTTGCACGAACTAAATCCAGCCAATCCAATTGGGCATATGGCAGCTTCTGAGCCTCCTGCCAAAATCACGTCTACATCCCCTCTCCGTATAGCTTCAAAGGCTAGGCCGATTGTATCAGCTCCACTTGCGCATGCTGAGACTGCACTGTAATTAGGACCTTTAGCACCGAGCATCATCGAAACTTGGCCAGAAGCCATGTCTGGCAGCATCATCGGAACCAAAAATGGGCTTACTCTACCAGGACCCTTTGAATCCATAACTCCTATTTGTTCAGATAAAGTGATAATGCCACCTATTCCACTGGCAATCATTACAGAGCATCTTTCGCGATTGTCATCTGTTATTTTTGTGCCTGATGATTCAATGGCTTCTAAAGATGCTGCGGCCGCTAGCTGCACGAATCGGTCCATTCGCCTAGCTTGTTTTCTATCTATGTAGTTGGTTGGATCGAAGTCCGACACTTCCGCCGCAATTTTTGTTTCAAGTTCCGTAGTGTCAAATGACTCTATTAGAGATATTCCAGATTCTCCCGCCAACATGTTATCCCAAGTTTTTTCTGTATCTAGTCCTAGGGGGCTGACTATTCCAATACCCGTTATGACAACCCGGTTTTGGACATTTGGATTTTGCATTGTTTAGGTGAAATCTCCGTATTAAAATTTATGTGTCTATGATTTAGATTAAGCATTGTCGCTCTTTTAAATCTGGAGCATTATATCAGTGTATGATATTCGCAGGTAATTTTTAGAACAACTAGTTATTTTTAAAAATAATGACATAGTTCAAAGCGCTACATATAATGGTTGGTAACTTTTAACGGCTGGAATGCAAATTGGTTATCTCTAAAACCACCGACTATCAACCTTCAGTTTATATTGAAACTCACGGTTGTAAATTAAATCAAGCAGACTCTTCCATGTTGGCTCGTGATTTCGTTGGAGCCGGATACAGGATGGTAGATTCTGAGCAATCTGTCGACGTTTATATTCTGAATTCATGTACTGTCACTCACGTTGCTGATAGAAAGGCAAGAAGAGCCCTTAGAGCAGCAAAACGGCGATATCCTCAAGCGATTATTGTTGCGGCTGGATGTTATCCGGAAAGGGTTCCCAAAGAACTCGAATCTATGGAAGCGGTTGATCTGGTTTTTGGCAACCATGATAAGCAGTTATTGGTAAGCAAAGTCACTGAACGCCATAATGAATCACACGATGTTTGCCAAACTGGTTCTACATCTAAACCCGTCGAATTATTAGATAGACCATGGTTAAAAACAAGGGCGTCTGTAAAAATCCAAGAAGGATGTAATCAAGTATGTGCATATTGCATAGTGCCTAAAGTGCGGGGAAGGGAACGTAGCATATTACCAGAGGTGATTGTTTCAAATATTTCCCAATTGGTGAATGAAGGTTACAAAGAAGTAGTTCTGACTGGCACTCAATTGGGCTCATATGGTTTCGATCTTCCGGAGATGAATATGACGAGACTCCTGCGACGCATATTAGAGGAGACCACAATTGAACGTATAAGAGTATCTTCGCTTCAACCATACGATATCAGGCCAGATTTAGTTGACTTGTGGACAGACTCCAGGATGTGTCCACATTTTCATATGCCTTTGCAAAGTGGTAGCGATAAAATCCTAAAATTAATGCGAAGGAGATACACATCACAAGAATATCTAACCGCTATAGAATATGTTCGGAGTTCAGTTGCTAATGTGTCCGTAACCGCTGACGTCATAGTTGGGTTCCCTGGCGAGAGTGATCATGATTTCGAGCAGACAAGATCATTATGTAATTCCATTCAATTTGCTTCACTACATGTATTTCCGTATTCAGCTCGCCCGGGTACAAGTGCAACTTATTTAGATAGCCATGTGCCATCAGCATTAAAATCCATTCGTACTGATGAGTTGATTTCGATATCACAAATTCATCATGAAAAATTCATATCTTCTCTTATTGGTAAAATAAGACCAGTGCTTTGGGAGGAATCCAAAGAAAACCATGGCATCAGAGAATGGGTTGGTTTGACAGATAATTACGTAAGAGTCAGAACTGTATCTGAATTGGATGTTGCCAACAGAATTATGCCCTCTAGAATACTGCTTCAGTCTAAGGGTACGGTTATGACTGAGTTGGTCGAAACAGCGGTATAGGGTTAGACTTCTATCGCGGTAAGGGAGGGGCGTCCATTACGCTCTTGCACGTATCCCGCAGTGTATTCGTGTCCATGTGGGAATATTACCAACCATCCTTTTTCTGTAGCCATTTGAAGCATGGACTTCTTTTCTGCGAGGGTCTCGCTGGGTGACTCATCTAGTGAGGAAATGTATGGAAGAGGCAAGTGGTGATGAGTAGGTACCAGATGCCCGACATAGGCTATCCTTTCGCTTCCTCTCTCTATTAATACAGACTGATGTCCTGTGACGGGACCACCGGATGTTTTCACGTTGATACCTTCGACAATTTCAGTATCGCCATCTAAAAGTTCCAAAACACCTTTTTCATGTAGAGGTACAAAATCGTCCTGATAGATTAAGCCTGCAAATCTTTCATTAGCATTCAAAGCTGCTTCATAGCATCTTTTTTGCACTATGTATTGTGCTTTAGGGAAGGAAGGTATTGCGTTTCCGGATCGATCCAATTTGGTACATCCCCCCGCATGATCAAATTCCAGTTGAGTTAGAATCACTATATCAATATCTCGTGCTGTCAGTCCTGCGGTTCTAAGGGCTTTTGGCAGTTTGTTTCCGTTCAAGTTGTAAACGGATTTAAATTTTTCTGCTCTTTTTGACCCTGCTCCTGTGTCTATCAAAATGTTTTTTTCGGGAGTTTGTATCAAAAGACAGTTCAGATTTAATTTGATGCGGTTTCGCCTATCTGGCTTCACGTCTAGCTCCCAACGAACTTTGGGAACTGGGCCAAACATGCTGCCACCGTCCATCAAGATGGTACCATCGCTGATTATGTCTACGGATGTGTTGCCAATATTCACCTATGAACTCCTAGCTTTCTCGACACATATACCACAATGTATGAGTCGTATAAACCT
>CAZMZE010000027.1:0-12628 GCA_964570875.1 uncultured Dehalococcoidia bacterium | reverse complement strand
ATTTCGGTCCCTGTAGGAGATGCAGCCTTAGGCAGACTCTTTAACGCACTAGGTGAGCCCCTGGATAAGCTCGAATCTGTAGACTCAGAAACAAAATGGCCAATCCACAGGACTCCTCCTACATTCAGCGAGCAGGCTACTACTGTCGAGGTCCTAGAAACCGGTATAAAAGTATTCGATCTGATATCTCCGTTCACCAAGGGCGGGAAAGTTGGAGCATACGGTGGAGCGGGAGTTGGGAAAACAGTCATTATTCAAGAACTTATACGGAACATCGGAACGGAACATCAAGGGGTCTCCGTATTTGCAGGAGTAGGAGAACGATCCAGAGAAGGTAACGACTTATGGGGCGAGATGAAAGAGTCTGGAGTTCTTAAGAACACCATGTTGGTATTCGGACAAATGAATGAACCTCCAGGTATTAGAGCCAGAGTAGGACTCACCGGGTTGACAATGGCCGAGTATTTCAAAGAAGAGCGGAACCAAGATGTTTTAATATTTATTGACAACATCTACCGGTATATCCTTGCAGGAATGGAAGTCTCCGCACTCCTCGGCAGAATGCCATCTGCGGTGGGATACCAACCAACTCTCTCTACTGAAATGGGAGAACTTCAAGAGAGAATCACGTCTAGCGGAGGTGGTTCAATAACCTCATTTCAGGCTGTTTATGTGCCTGCTGATGACTATACAGATCCTGGTATCGTGACTACCTTTGGCCACCTTGATGCCAATATCTCTCTCGAGAGATCCCTTTCTGAACAGGGATTGTACCCAGCAGTGGACCCACTGGCATCAAATTCTCGTATCCTCGAACCATCAATTGTTGGACAGGACCATTATGACGCTGCAAGAGGCGTTCAGCAGGTTCTACAACGATACAGAGATCTTCAAGACATAATAGCAATACTTGGAGTTGAAGAACTCTCTGACGAAGACCGATCCATTGTCGCACGAGCCCGAAAAATCCAGAGATTTCTGACACAACCATTTTATGTGGCCGAGCAGTTCACTGGACAAGAAGGCAGATATGTATCAGTCAAAGACACCGTTAGTGGATTCACCGAGATTTTGGCGGGCAAACATGATGACCTTCCTGAACAATCATTCTATATGGTGGGAACAATTGAGGAAGCTCGAGAAAGAGGAGAAAAACTGAAATCTGAGGAAGAAAATTAGTTCAAAATGCCTGATATAAGATTTGAAATAGTTACAGCTGAGAGAGTCGTGTATTCTGAAGATGTCAATTCGGTATTGGCACCTGGTACAGAAGGAGAACTGGGGATTCTTCCTAACCATTCTCCACTCCTAACAACTCTGAAACCTGGAGAGCTTCGAGTAGAAAAAGACGGTAACCAAACCTACTTGGCCGTCAGTGGTGGATTCATGGAAGTGTTAGGCAACAAGGTAACCGTTCTGGCTGATACAGCAGAGCGTTTGGACGAAATTGATTCCGAAAGAGCTGAGCAAGCCTTAACTCGTGCTGAAGACTTTTTGAATAATAATGAGTCCTCAGCCATCGACTTGCAAAGAGCTCTGCTATCAATGAGAAGATCTCAAGCAAGATTAAAAGTTGCCCGAAGAAAAAGGCGTGCAGATAACCGTTGAGAATTGATCGGTGTGTGTAGGATTCTTGTTGGTATTTCCTATCTGAGGCCCCTTCAAGAGTTTGTTGACAATTTAACATGCCAAATGCTATTATCCAATCTATATTAAGCCTTTTGTGTAGTTGTTTTCTTAGACCAATTTTTACTAGTTTAGCCATTGCACACAGGCGTTCTTTAAGATGAGTTAAATAATAGTTACGGATAAGTCTCGGTGTCGGAAATGGCTAAACAAGAAAATACCCTCCAACGAGGCCTGAAAAACATATATCTTGACCGGACTAAGTCCAGTTTCATAGATGGTAAATCTGGCACACTACTTTATCGTGGTTACAATATTAATGAGCTAGCTAGGTTCTCTACTTTTGAAGAAACTAGTTACCTGCTAATATTTGGTAAACTGCCCAACCTCAACCAACTAAGTGATTTCGAATCTCAGATGCGTGAAAATCGTGCTATTCCTGAACCAGTAGTTAAAATCATAAAAGAGATTAAGAATGCGCATCCAATGGATGTCCTGCGTACTGCTGTTTCAGCACTTTCCGCTTTCGATGCAGATACTGATGACCACTCACTAGATGCAACTGTAAGAAAGAGCATACGATTAACCTCCCAAGTGTCAACCATAGTCACCTATCACTCTAGAATTAGATCAAATTTGGACATCATCCCTCCCAGTTCAGAATTGAACCACGCAGGTAATTTTCTCTACATGCTGACTGGCATTAAACCGTCACTAGAAGACAGTACACTAATCGATAAAGACTTAATTCTCCACGCCGACCATGGATTGAATGCATCAGCATTTACAGCCAGGGTTGCAGCCTCGACTCGGGCAGACATACATGCTGCTATAACAGCAGGGATCAGTTCCTTAAAGGGACCATTACATGGTGGAGCAGCTGAAGGTGTCATGAAAATGGCAACCGATATAGGCGATAAATCAAATGTCCGTGACTACATCAGGTCTCTACGTCAGCAAGGTAAACCAGTGATGGGATTCGGCCACCCCGTTTACAAAACAGTCGATCCAAGATCCATACATTTGCGAGAGGGGGCTCTAACTCTTAGCAAGCGTAAAGGAATACCTCAGTGGTTTGAGGTATTAGAGGCTCTCATAGAAGTTATGGAACCCTATTCCCAAAAAGGCGTCCATGCCAACGTAGATTTTTGGTCGGGTGCAGTCTATTCGCTACTTGAAATTCCAGAAGACCTTTTCATTTCAATATTCGGAATCGGCAGAGTGCCAGGATGGTCAGCACAGATAATAGAACAGTACTCAGCCAACTACATAATAAGACCACGACTTCAATATGACGGTCCAATGGACTCTGAATACCAACCAATTGATCAAAGGACATAGTGAATACAGTTATGAACAATACAATTACTTTGGTTGAAGAAGGTACTATATCGGATTGTGAACACCATTGGATAATTGATCAACCTAATGGTCCAACTAGTACTGGTACATGTAAGGCCTGTGGAGCTAAATCTGAATTCAGAAATTCCATCCCTGGTTCAGGATGGGATCGCGATAGCACTCAGAAAAAACGTTCCAAAGATGCAAAGCCGCAAAGCAAATAGTTTTGTCAATTTAGCTCGTTTGATTCTTCTTAAGTGATGCCGTGAGGCTGACCTAGGCAATGATTTAAACCCTCATATTTCAAGACAGCCTATATGGGTAGTTCACTAGAACGATATATACGAAATCGAATATACCAATCAGGGAAGATAACATTCGCCGAATATATGGAGTTGTCACTCTATTATCCTGTCGGAGGCTTCTACACAACTGGTTCTCGAATTGGGCCGGATTTTTTCACAAGCCCCAGTGTTCATCCGATATTTGGAGCATCTATATCGATTCAACTGAATACTATGTGGAGGACTTTAGGTAAACCTAAACCTTTCTACGTTATTGAGCTAGGGGCTAATAATGGTTATCTCGGACGCGATATTAAAACTAGTATCAGCCCTGAACTAAACCACGCCTTACATTATATAGGTGTGGACCGAGCCATACCTGAACGATCTTTCTATGATATTCATAGGGTAATCTCCAAAGGCTTACCTTTCAAACCTATTATTGGGTGCATCATATCTAATGAATTTGTTGATGCATTACCATTTCACCGGTTTCGTATTGAAAACGGTGAATTGAAAGAAATTTTTGTTTCCCTCGATTCTGAAGGTCGACTAACAGAAATCACTGGCCCTCCCTCCACACCATTGCTCAACAGTTACACTCGAAACGTTAACCCTGCACTCTTAAAACATTTTCACGGCGAATGGCGTCCGGAAATTTCGGACTGGATAAAGGAGATCAATAGAATGCTACACATTGGTTATATTTTAACCATTGACTATGGGTACGAAAACCTAGAGCAATTCGCACAGACAAGGAAAGATGGAAGCACCCGTGTTTATCAAAACCACAGCCAGTCAAATGAAATGTACCAAAACATCGGAGGACAAGATATCACTGCAGATGTGGACTTCGAGCAATTATCGAAGCTGGGAAAAGAACAAAATATTCAAACACTTAGTGTCACAAATCAGTCTACGTTCCTTAGGAATCATGGGTTCAACGATTTCATTGGACAATTGAGGAATATGGATATCGATGAGGTAGAAAAACAAGCCAATCGAGTAGGAATCATGGAATTAATAAAGTCACCAGGGTTGGGAGATTTCAAAGTCATGGTACAAGAGAAAGACACAGTTGTGTCAGATCCTAAAGAACTCTCGCCCCATCAAGACACCATTTCTGCCACACAGCTGCCCTTATTAAGTCAGCATCACCTTAACCTGATGGAATCTCGATACCCTCATCTTGCCTGGAAACCCGATTCATATCAATGGCCATTTCAATAAACCTATTCAACCAAAACTTTTAGACTCGCTGATTTTTCACCGTACCATTGGCTTACATAATCCACGCGTTTTCCCTTTAAAGAATTGGCACATGCTTTCATTTTTATAAATATCACTTTTACTATTGAAAAGATATTGTTGAGCCGTATAAGTACTATGTTGTCCCCTGACTACTCATCCTCTGTGAACACATTCTTGCTGTCGTAATAAAACCGGTGTGTGCAACCATCCTATGGTTCGGTCGAATGGTGCGACCCCGTATCTCCCAATCCCTTGTTAGAACTTCAATTGTTTCAATCATTTCAAACCTATGTTTACGTAATGCATCTACCAGATCATGCACTTGCAGTACTGTGGGTAAAAAAGACAACAGAATGCCACCTGGAACTAAAACTTCTGATAATTTCCTTACAGCATCCCATGGCTCTGGTAAATCTAGCACAATTCGATCAATATCTCGTTCTTTGACATTTTTTGAAATATCATCATGGTTCAGTGTCAGGTTTTTAGTGTCTGGAAGCATATCCAAGACATTGGTACGTGTCCGCTCAAGCATGTCTTCTCGCACGTCATAGGAATAAATATGCCCCTTATCACCCACAGCACGTAACAATGCTATGGTGAGAGCACCAGAACCGGATCCTGCCTCTAAAACTCTTGCTCCCGGGAAAATATCACCCTGTATAATTATCGCTCCAAGATCTTTTGGATACACTACAGTCGCTATTCTGGGCATTTCAACAGTGAAATCCGCCATAGTTGGCTTGACTGCCAACAGGTAATGGTTTTTCGAAGTGGTCATCCAAGAACCTATCGGTAACCCAATCAAATCATTGTGATCAAAACTACCTATATGACTTTCAAAAACACCTGCATCAACTAGGCGTATCAAATATCTGCGTCCACGTCTATCTACAATTAGAACATGGTCTCCCTGATTGAAAACAGTTTCTACCATCAGGCTTAATTCCTTTCAACTCTTTAGCAGGTATTAAAATCCAATACACATAAACTGTTCCGAGACGAGATCGGATCCTAGAAAACAATAACCCTAGGGAGAGCGAGGAAAGCAATTGATCTTCAAATAATTATTGTTACCATATTTCTCAATAACGAATATTAATCCAAACGCTTCCAGCGCAGATCCGGCTGACGTGCTGCACGTGCCTCGTCTAAACGAGTGTTTGGAGTGTCATGAGGCGCATCATGTAAGAGCTCAGGACTAACCTTAGCTTCATTTGAAATTTCTCTCATTACCGAAATGAAATAATCTAATGTCTCTTTTGATTCGGTCTCAGTAGGCTCAACCATTAGAGCTTGATCTACAATGAGCGGAAAATACATTGTTGGAGGATGAATGCCGTAGTCGATCAATCTTTTAGAAACATCCAAAGCACTTACGTGTGACTCGTTGTACATAGTTTTAGCTGACAAAACTACTTCGTGCATACATGGTCTGTCATACGGTAAATCGAAATAATCGCTCAACTCAGTCTTTATGTAATTCGCATTTATCACCGCGTCTTCACTGACCTGAGAGATTCCTTCTCGACCCAAAGTTGAAATGTACGCGTACGCTCTAACTAGAGCTCCAAAATTTCCCTGAAATATCCCCATACGTCCAATTGTCTTCAAGGGAGCAATTCTAGAATAAAGTTCATTTTCCCCCTCAAGATTCTTATCCACAACTGGCTCCGGTAAATAATCGACCAATCTTGGCCCTGCTATTACGGGCCCTGCACCAGGACCTCCACCTCCATGAGGCTGAGTGAAGGTTTTGTGGAGATTTGAGTGAATTACATCGAAGCCAAGTTCGCCCATTTTCACCTTGCCCAATAGAGCATTTAGGTTGGCCCCATCCCCATAAACTAGACCTCCTGATTCATGAACCAAGCGAACCACTTCTAAAATATTGGAGTCAAACAACCCAAGAGTACTAGGGAGTGTAATCATGAGACCTGCTAAGTTATCATCGACTGACGCTCTCAATGCATCCAAATCCGTGTTGCCATTCTTGTCTGATGGCAATTCCACCACATCAAATCCAGCCATAGCTGCCGATGCAGGGTTGGTTCCATGAGCACTATCAGGAATCAAAACATTTTTGCGTGAATAATCTCCGTTGTTATGATGATATGACCTTATCATGAGCATTCCGGCAAGTTCTGCATCAGCTCCTGCCATCGGCGCCAATGAAACTCCTGCTAAACCAGTTATTTCGGTAAGGTATTGTTGGAGTTCAAACATCAACTTCAACGCTCCCTGAACCTGACTGTCATCCTGCATGGGATGAATTTCTGTAAATCCAGGTAGCGAAGCAATATCATCATTGATTTTTGGATTGTACTTCATTGTGCAACTGCCCAATGGATAAAAATTGTGATCAATAGAAAAATTGAATTGACTTAATTGTGAGAAATACCTGACTATCTCGGATTCAGAAATCTCTGGGAAATCTAGTTCGTTCCTTAGATATTTACGATTCGGTAATTCCTGAACGGGAACATCGAGAGGCGGAAAAGTAGCTCCCACCCTACCAGCAGAACTTCTATCCATCAGCAATTGACGCTTCATCATTTGCAGTTCATCAATAAGAGAATTCATTAGGAATCTCCAATTTTTGACAGAGATCGTACTAGCATATCTATTTCTACCTTGGTATTAACATCGGTCACACAAATCAGCATTCCGTTTTCATATCTGTCGCTCACATCAAGGCCTCCTATGATGCCCTGATCCATCAATCGTTTGTTGAGTAATGCAGGCGAGATTGGGCATTGAACAACAAACTCTCTAAAAAATGTGCCGTTAATCGGGATTTTGTAACCAGGCAATTGATCAATTAACGAGGCTGCGTAATGTGATTTGTGATATGACATCTCAGCTAACAGTTTCATCCCGCTCTTTCCGAGAGCCGCCATGTAGATTGTAGTCATCAATGCTATCAAAGCCACTGAAGTACATATATTTGAAGTAGCCTTCTCTCTTCGTATGTGCTGTTCACGCGTTTGAAGAGTAAGAACATAAGCTGTTTTCCCCTTGCTATCAACAGTTTTTCCAACTATGCGCCCAGGCATCTGGCGAATGTATTTTTCTTTACAGGCAAATATGCCAACGTATGGGCCACCAAAAGTCGGAGGAATTCCTATAGATTGCCCTTCTGCAGCAACAATGTCTGCATCGTAATCGCTTGGGGGGGTGAACATTCCTAGAGATACCGGATCAACGTAGACAACAAATAGTCCCCCGTTATCGTGTATCAGCTTAGAATATCGATCTACATCTTCAATATACCCATAAAAATTAGGTGACTGAACTATTAAGGCTGCTGTGCCTTCCGATATCTCGGTTTCTTTGGATGAGACAATTTCAACAGTAATTCCTTGAGAACGAGTGTATGTGTGTAATACTTCAATAAATCTTTGAGACACCGTATCCAAAACTGCTATTTTATCCCTTCTGGTAACCCGTGCGGCCATCAATGCTCCTTCCGCCAGGGAAGTCGAGCCGTCATACATTCCAGCATTCGCAACTTCCATTCCAGTCAGTTGAGAGCACAGAGTTTGGAATTCATACTCAGTTTGGAGAGTTCCTTGAGATACTTCGGGTTGGTAAGGTGTATAAGACGTCATATATTCGCTACGGCCAGCTAATCTACTTACTATAGCGGGTATATGGTGTCTGTATGATCCAGCGCCCAAAAAACAAGCGTACTCTCCTGGAGTAGCATTCATCTTCGATAATTGGTTGGCATAAGATGATAGTTCCATCTCAGACATTGAGACTGGAAGATCTAAAACTGGATTTCTATATTCCTCTGGTATATCCGCAAATAGCTCGTCTGGATCTGTTACTCCTATAGCTTCCAGCATTTCACGACGATCCGAGCTTGTGTTCGGGGTATAAGGGGATTTAAAGGGTATATTTTCCATTAATTTTTTTTAAATTTATTCTTGGGATTCCAAAAAGGCGTTGTATTGGTCCGATGACATAAGCTGATCCAATCCATCATCGTCTGCAATTTCTAACTTTACCAACCATCCGTTCCCAAAAGGATCTTGGTTGACAATTTCTGGATTATCTATCACTTCGGGATTGATTTCCTTTACAATTCCTCCAATTGGTGTAAATAAATCAGAAACAGCTTTTACCGATTCGATCTCGCCTATTGCATCGAACTGTGAAAATTTTGCGCCCGGTTCAGGTAAGTCAACAAACACAACATCACCGAGACTTTCGGCCGCAAATCCCGTTATGCCAATTTCAACAACACTGTCAGATTCAACGCGCACCCACTCATGTTCTTCAGAGTACTTAAGATCAGAAGGATTCATATATTACTTCTCCCGTTTATAAAAAGGTAGTGGGACTACTTCAGCCTCCACTGCACGCCCTCTCATATCTACGTCAAATTTGGTACCTAAAGCAGTGTATTTCAATGGAACATAGCCCATGCCTATACTCCTGTCAAGAGTCGGCGAATGGCTCCCACTAGTCACCTCACCTATTGATTTAGAACCATCTTTGATGTCATATCCATGACGTGCAATACCTTTGCCGTGTAAAATAAAACCAACCAAACTACGGGATACTCCTAGTTCTCGTATATCCCTCAATATTTTGGCTGCAACATAGTCATCATTGTTAAGAGATACAAACCGTTCCAATCCAGCTTCAAATGGGTTGACTGATGTATCCATATCATTGCCATGTAACGGTAACCCCGCTTCTAGACGTAATACGTCCCGTGCTCCGAGACCGCATGGCTCTGCTCCGTTATCCATGAGAGTTTGCCAAATTGACTGTGCTTCAGATGCAGGTACTACAATCTCTACTCCATCCTCGCCGGTGTAGCCAGTGCGTGCAATAAACGCATCTGTCTGATTTATTTTCGACTGGATGCAGGAAAACAGTTTAATATTTCCTAAATCCTCAACAATCAGGCTGTCCATCATACTCATAGATTGAGGTCCTTGGACCGCGATCATTGCAGTTTCATGCGTAACGTTAATCTGTTCAAAATCCAGGCCATTTTCCCATCCAGAAAACCACTCTAGAACTGCATCCGTGTTAGAAGCATTAGGAATAAGTAGGAACTTTTGGGCTCCCGTGCGATAAATAATACAATCGTCTATTATCCCGCCATCCAAATCACATATGAGATTGTATTTTGCGCGCCATTCAGGCAACTTAGTTAAATTTACACTAAGGACTCTATCCAATAGTGTCTGGGCGTCAGTACCGGTGAACTCGACTCGCCCCATGTGAGATACGTCAAAAATACCAACCCCTTTCCTAACAGCACGCGCCTCCGAAAGTATACCCGAGTATTGAACTGGCATTTGCCATCCCGCAAAAGGAACCATCCGGGCCCCCAAAGAAACGTGCGTTTCAAATAGAGGACTTTTCCTATTTAATTCGTTTTGCATCATGGCATCTAGCTTAAAGCTGAATATAACTAATAGCAAGACCGTCCTCTGAGGATCGTTATAGTGAGAGGACGTATATGAACTACATTTTCGACTCTCCATCAAAAGTTTCACCAGACTGTACCTGTAAAAAATCTCATCACAAGTTTTTTATTTTATTGGAGCAGCGCATATAATGTTGACAGTCTTAAATATGTCATAGAGAAATTCAGTGGGTAGCCACAATTCAAGAGTCTAAAAAGAACTATAGGTTTATGAAGAATTATTCAATTGTAAACATTGCACGAAACGCGCTCAGTTTCCACGAGAATTGGCCTCGTGCATGGAGAAGTCCCTCACCAAAGCCATTCTACGATGTTGTTATAGTCGGAGGAGGAGGGCATGGGCTTGCAACTGCCTACTATTTGGCAAAGAACCACAATATCTCCAACATCGCAGTTATTGAAAAAAACTATATCGGGTCCGGCAACACTGGCCGTAATACTGAAGTAGTCAGATCCAACTACTTATGGGACGAAGCAGCTCATCTTTACGAATTCTCTCTCAAACTCTGGGAAAACCTCTCCAATGAACTCAATTTTAATGTCATGTTTAGTCAAAGAGGAGTTCTGAGCTTAGGTCACTCCCTTCAAGAAATGCGGGATATTAATCGACGCATCACTTCAAATCATTTGAATGGAATCGATAGTCAATTGCTGTCCCCTAACCAGATAAAATCCATTGTGCCTATTCTAAACATGTCTGCAGAGGCAAGATATCCTGTCCACGGTGGAGCTCTTCAGAAACGAGCCGGAACTGGACGTCATGACGCTTTAGTATGGGCTTATGCTCGTGGAGCAGATGCACACGGAATAGACATTATCCAGCAATGTGAAGTAACAGGTATATTGCAAGAATCTGGTCGAGTGTCTGGAATAGAAACCACTCGAGGGATTATCAAAACTAATAAACTAGGTGTAGCTGTGGCTGGTAATTCTGGAGTTCTTGCCTCTCTGGCTAATCTAAAACTACCCATAGAAAGTCATCCCTTACAAGCATGGGTATCAGAACCTATAAAGCCAATTTTAGACGTAGTCGTAATGTCTTCAGCAGTTCATGCTTATATAAGTCAAACAGCTAAGGGGGAACTGTTAGCAGGTGCTGGAATAGATTCATATACAGGGTACGGACAACGGGGTAGTTTTTCGATCGTAGAGGGGGCTATTTCAGCGATAATTGAACTATTCCCCATTTTTAGCCGCATGAGGTTGATGAGACAATGGGCTGGAATCGTAGACCTATGCCCAGATGCCTGTCCTATCATCAGTAAAACTCCTGTTGCAGGATTATATTTCAATTGCGGCTGGGGTACAGGTGGATACAAAGCCACTCCTGGTTCCGGATGGGTATTTGCTCACACTATTGCTAACAACGAACCTCATCCACTCAACAAACCATTCAATCTCGAACGATTCACAACTGGAAGATTGATAGATGAACACGGCGCCGCAGGCGTAGCACATTAAGAGGCTTAACTTATGCTACTTATCCAATGTCCTTGGTGCGGACCAAGGGATGAAAATGAGTTCTCCTACGGAGGAGAAGCCAATCTGTTAATGCCTTCTGAGCCAGAAAGTGTGAGCGACTCTGACTGGGCTAAATACCTGTTCTTTCGCAAAAACACCAAAGGAGCACATTTGGAGCAATGGGCTCATTCTTACGGGTGCAGGCGATGGTTCAACGTAAAGCGCAACACAATCAGTTACAAGATCATTGATGTATATAAACTAAATGATTGTCCTACAGAGGACAGCCGATGAATCAGATAAACAGATTGCCTAATGGGGGAAGGATAGACCGCCAAAAGCCGATAAATTTTATTTTTAACGGTACAAAACTTCAGGGATTCCAAGGGGACTCTCTTGCTTCAGCGCTGTTGGCCAACGGTATCAACGTGGTAGGAAGAAGCCTTAAATACCATCGCCCAAGAGGGATTTTTGCGGCTGGTTCAGAAGAACCGAATGCAATTTTCCAAATCGGCAAAGGTGCTTCAACATTACCTAATCAGATAGCAACTCAGGTAGAGTTATATGATCACCTTGAAGCAACATTCCCATCAGCTTGGCCAAACATTAATCTCGATATATTAAGTGGAATGAATTTATTATCTCGTTTTATGCCACCAGCCTTTTATTACAAAACATTTATGTGGCCAAATGGGTGGTGGAAATTTTACGAAAAATTCATCCGCAAAGCCGCTGGTTTCGGTGTCGCTCCTGACGGCCCAGATCCAGACAATTACGAAAAAATCAACGCACACTGCGACGTTCTAGTCATAGGAGGAGGTCCTTCAGGTTTAGCTGCTGCTTCAGAAGCTGGTAAAACCGGGTGCAGAGTAATATTTGTAGACGAACAGCCAGAATTTGGAGGAAGCTTACTTACTACTACTGCGAGTATCAATAACACCGCTGGATCAATATGGGTCTCTGAGAAAATTACTGAACTCAAAAATATGCCAGAAGTAACTATGCTTAATAGAAGTACTGCGTCTGGTTATTACGATCATAACTTTGTGACAGTTGTTGAGCGTTTGACAGACCACATACCTCATAACCAACCTAATACCCTTCGACAAAGACTTTGGAGAATTCGAGCTAAACAGGTAATTCTAGCTACTGGAGCCATCGAACGACCATTATTATTCAGTAATAACGACAGACCAGGCATAATGTTAGCATC
>CAZMZE010000026.1:0-3815 GCA_964570875.1 uncultured Dehalococcoidia bacterium | reverse complement strand
CTGTACCACAAAAAATTGCTGTCTCCCTCTTTGAGGGTATTAGTGGGAGAACAGCTGGGTTTACCACAATTAACTACGAGTTCGCCAGACCTGCCACAGACTTATTCATGTCACTAATGATGTTTGTTGGTGGGGCAACGGCGTCTGTAGCAGGTGGAATAAAAGTTACCACATTTTTCATTATTATAATGAGCATATATATATTGATACGCGAGAGAACTCATTTAACCGCATTTGGTCGAGAAATTGATCAACTTACAATACGTAGGTCTTACGCAATACTTGTCATTTCGATAGGCTTCGTTTTCCTGTGTACGCTCGGGTTGGCGATTACTAACAGTGCCATACCTCTTAGAGACATTATGTTCGAATCATTCTCTGGATACGGAACCGTCGGTCTTAGTACTGGCATAACTGCTCAATTAAACCCGTTTGGTCAATTGATTGTTATCTTAACGATGTTAGTTGGCAGGGTTGGACCTCTAATTATTGGTCTTAAAATGGTTCCCAATAAGGACGTAAATCATTATAGAAAGGCAGTGGAAGCGGTTACAATTGGGTGACTTAATATCAAGTTGTGAAATGCTTAAATCTTCTTCCAAATATCTTTCGGAGTAAGGATGGCAGATTATGGATAAGAAACAGGTGGCGGTTATCGGGCTTGGCCGATTTGGCGTAAGTACAACCAGGACGTTATACAACCTCGGTCATGATGTGTTAGCGATAGATAGTGATGAAGAGAGGGTCCAATCAGTTTTGGGTCAGGCGACTTATGCAATCACTGCGGATTGTACTAATGAAAATGTGCTTAGAGACTTAGGTGTACATGACTATGATGCCGCTGTGGTTGCAATTGGAACCGATATAGTCTCAAGTGTCATGGCCGCAGTACTTCTGAAGACAATTGGAGTGAAACTGGTAGTAGCACGGGCTAGAGATTCTTTGCATGCTAATACACTGAATCGAATAGGGGTGGACCGGGTTGTGCAACCTGAGGAAGAAATGGGAACACGACTGGCCCATAGTTTTTTTAATGCTAGTGTTGAACAGTATCTAGAGTTAACTTCTAATTATGGCATTAGCAGGTTAACAGTGCCGACCCACTTCAACGGGTCCAGTTTGTCTGAGCTTGGCTTCACCAGTCCTAGGGATAGTTATGGTTTGTCACCACTTGCATTGTGCCGTAAAAGAAAAGTCATACTCAACCCGAGCCTTGACGAAAAATTGAAGACTGGCGACTTACTTGTCATTGCCGCACATGATAGTTCGCTAGAGTCATTGGACTCTATTTCTGAAGATGAAAACCAGATGACAGAATCAGAATTAGGCGTTATGTGATTTCAATGAAACACTCCTCTTCCATCAGCTGACGGTATTGACAAAGATGTGCCAGGAGTCCTCGAGCTTATTAGGCCGGAGCCTTTCGAAGGTATTATGATAGCAATATTGAATGGTACTTATTCAGACATAGAGGTCACAAAGGTTGCTTCACACTTATCGAAACAGACCAAAGATAAACTTTCACTAGTTTATGTTATCGAAATTCCTAGGAACGTAGAAGTGGATCGGGAGATTCCGGACCTTACTGATAAGGCCGAGGAAACACTGAATAGAATGGAAGCATTGTCCAAAAATATGAAAGTTAGGCCTAAGAGCCAAATTATTCAGTCAAGGTTTATTGGTGGTGCAGTAGTTTCGCATGCTATTGAAGAAGGAAGTCAGACAATAGTTATTGGTTTACCTCCCCAATCTGACTATTATGAATGCTATCAAATGACTGACTCCATAGAATATGTACTGGAGCATGCCCCATGTTCTGTGATTACCTGTAGGCCATCTTCGAATCGAGGTTCTGATCGTATAGGAGAGTCGATATGATGGCCAATAGAGATCAACATGGATCCACCCATCCCGCACCAGTCTACCGTGCCAGAAGAATATTAATTGTTGGCTGTGGTGAATTAGGGTCTTCTCTAGCTATTATGCTGTCTGATTCTGGCAATATAGTAAGAGTTTTAGATAAGAATGATCAGGCTTTCAGTTTATTGCCAAAAGAAAGGATAGATACGGCTCGTATCCTTCCCATAATAGGTGATGCTTGCGCTGAAAGAGACTTGCGAAGAGCATCAGATCACGAGCCTGACATTTTGATAGCTTGCACGGGCTCTCAAACGATCAATTTGATGGCTGGGCAAATTGCTAAAAACATTATTCAGATTCCGAGAATACTGTGTGTTGTGAATGATGTGGAAGTGGCAGGAATATTTGAAAAATTAGGCATTGATACTGTAGTTAGTAGAAAGATAGTTGCCGATCAACTGTTCGAAAAGGCTATGGCATAACAGGAGTTTCTGAGCATGTATGTAGCAATACTAGGAGCGGGCAGGGTAGGGTTGAGTCTTGCCAGCCGGTTGCTGGAATCAGGATCTGAGGTCGTTGCGATAGATTCGGACAAGGGTAAAGTTGATCTTTTGAACGAAGCTGTCGGAAAAATTTGTATTTTGGGAGATGGAGCTTCACTGAGTGTTTTGGAAGATGCTGGGCTCAGTAGAGTGGACGTGTTCATTGCTACAACTAGACAAGATCACATCAATTTGATTGTTTGTCAGATTGCAAAGGAAAAATACAATGTACAGACAACCGTTTCAGTGTTGAACCAACAGGATAATGAGAAACTTTTTGAACTAGCCGGGATAGATGTCGTAGCGGATGTACCTAGCCTTGTAATAGGTGAAATTGAGACAGGATTGGCTCCTTTATTGGTGGAAGAGGTTTAATATTTTGGTAAAGAAAGTGGCATATTTGGGACCGCCAGGAACCTATAGTGAACAAGCCGCATACGACTGGAATTCAGAGGCGATTCTTGTTCCTGCAGATTCCATTCCTGCTGTGGCGGCGTCTGTAGTTGTGGGGGACGCTGATGAAGGCGTGGTGCCTATCGAAAACAGTATAGAAGGTGGCGTGACATTTACTCTCGACTTACTCATTCACGATTCTGATCTTTCTATCTGTGGAGAGACCGTTGTGACAATAAATCAATGTCTAATGGCGCAAACACAAATTGAGTTTGAGGAAATAAAAACCGTGTTGTCTCATCCTCAGTCCCTAGGTCAGTGCCGTGAGTTTTTGAGGAAAAATGTCCCGGGTGCTGAATTAATCGCTTCTCTTAGTAACTCTGCTGCAGTCAAGGAAATGATGGAGTCAGACAGATCGACCGCAGCGATATCAAGCAAACGTGCCGCGGAAATATACGGAGCTGAAATCATTTTGGAGAATGTTGAAGATAGACCTAATAATGAGACGAGGTTCGTGGTTTTGTCTCATTTGGATGAAAGGCGGACTGGATCCGATATGACATCTCTCTGGTTTGAATATCATGATGATTCCCCTGGAATATTGAGTCAGTCCTTGAGGGAATTTGCGTCCCGGAACATAAATCTGGCTAAGATTGAGTCTCGCCCGAACAAAAAAAGTTTGGGTAGGTATGTTTTTCTAGTAGATATTGAAGGACATCGATCTGATTCCAATGTAACAGAAGCACTAGATGCTCTTAATACACAAGTATCCACCATGAAAGTACTTGGGTCTTACCCTAGGAGTAATCGGAGAGGCACCTAGAAATTTAGTTGGATATGTCTTTATCAAGAATGTTCGGAAACGTCATCCTTTGGGTGGGCCCTCGGTATATTGGATTCGGCATTTGTAGAAGAGAAGTCAGCAAAGCGCTCATTCACTTGGTCAACTAGCGGGATAACTTTTTCTTTCGCATTTTCCATAGCGGGAATTAATTTATCTCGTGTTGCTTCAACCGTGGG
>CAZMZE010000025.1:0-13492 GCA_964570875.1 uncultured Dehalococcoidia bacterium | reverse complement strand
TGACGGGGACCCGCACAAGCAGCGGAGCGTGTGGTTTAATTCGATGCAAAGCGAAGAACCTTACCAGGTCTTGACTTGGTTCCGCTATCTCGTGAAAGCGAGAGTTCCTTCGGGACGGTTCCACAGATGATGCATGGCTGTCGTCAGCTCGTGCCGTGAGGTGTTGGGTTAAGTCCCGCAACGAGCGCAACCCTTGTCGTTAGTTACTTTTTCTAGCGAGACAGCCCGTAACAAACGGGAGGAAGGCGGGGATGACGTCAAGTCAGCATGTCTCTTACTTCCTTGGCTACACACAAGCTTCAATGGCAAGTACAGAGGGTCGCGAAAGGGCAAAATGGAGATAATCCCACAAAGCTTGTCCCAGTTGGGATTGCAGGCTGCCACTCGCCTGCATGAACGTGTAGTTGCTAGTAACCGCAGGTCAGCACACTGCGGTGAATACGTTCTCGGGTCTTGTACACACCGCCCGTCAAGTGATGGAAGTCGGCAACATTTGAAGTCGTTTAACCAACCCGTAAGGGAGGTAGACGCCGAGGGTGGGGCTGGTGACTGGCACTAAGTCGTAACAAGGTAGCTGTACCGGAAGGTGCGGCTGGATCACCTCCTTTCTAGGGAGTACCCTTCTATTTCTGAAGGGTAGGTCGATCGGCGAGAGAGTAAGATACCCTACAACCGAGTAGAGCCGGACTCTGAGCAATCAGAGGGAGCTCCTTGGAACTAGTGTTCTGCTCCGTTTTAGAAAGTCTCGCCGTGATTAATTTTGAATTTTAAATCCAGTTTCCTTCCACTATCCAAAGGTTAAAGTCGGACAAAAGGGCCAGCAATGGCCCTTTTTAATTAGCCTGTAAACGATCCATAATTTAACAAGGAGAGTATGCTTCTAACACTGGTCAACAAACCCCCGCGAGCATACTTTTGTCATCAATCCGTCATTATTTTCAAAAATCAAAACCCGTATACTGATGGTTGTGTTTTAGAGGAAGAACGTTAACAAAAACGGCTGATTGCTCAACAAGAATAAGCATACACTTAGATTATTAATATGAAATATTTGAAAACTATTGGGCTTAAATCTAATCAACCTGCGGGAAGAGGATTTGTATTCCCTTATGACATCTCATTCGCGAGTGACGGTAAAATTTTTGCTATCAATCGGGGGCGATTCAAACAGGGTTGGTCTAGCATCCACATGTTGACCTTTGATGAAGAATGGATTGGTGACTTCGGAAGAGGTAAACCTAATGATAATTATCACTTTGAACTTCCAATTGCACTAGCATTTGATAGTAAAGATTTGTTGTATCTAACAGATGAGGCATTAGACGAAATAAAAATTTTTGATACTGAAGGGAATTTCATCGAAAAGTGGGATGCAGCTAGATTGGGTAGTGATTTGGATGGGCCCGCAGGCATCACGATTGATAGTGAAGATTTTTTATACGTTGTAGAGAGAAACAATAATCGCGTAAATAAAATTTCTCCTGACGGAAGAAGTATTCTAAAATGGGGAGAATTTGGAACATCCGATGGACAGTTCAATATGCCGTGGGGCCTAAGTTTAGATTCTGAAAATAATGTCTACGTGGCAGACTGGCGAAACGACCGTATCCAAAAATTTACTTCTGATGGTGAATTTATTTCTGTATTTGGTGAGTCAGGCTATGGTCAAGGTCAGTTTAATCGACCATCTTCAGTCGTCATTGATTCAAAGGGTAATATTATTGTTGCTGATTGGGGTAATGAAAGAATTCAAATACTCAATGCTGACGGTAGCTTCAAGATGTTTTTACATGGAGAGGCTACTTTGTCTAAATGGGCAGTCGACTGGTTCAATGCTAATAAGGACGAATTTGATGCAAGACAAGAGTCTGATTTACGCATTAAAAGGTTACCCCAGCATTTAAGAACTCCATACCATGTGGGTTCACAAACTGAGCATGTGTTTTTTGGACCAGTTTCAGTCAAACTGGATTCCGAAGACAGGCTATATATAACTGAGCACAGTAGGTCTAGAATTCAGATATATGAACAGAATTAAAATCACAGGATATTTGTTGAATATCCCCAAGGGAAGACGCGAATGAGTTATGAAGATAAATTACTGATCAGTCACCTGCTAAGAAGGGCGGGGTTTGGTGCAACTCCGGAAGAATTAGAAAGATATATTTCTATAGGATATGAAAATACGGTTGAAGAACTTTTAAATCCAAATAGTCCTGAGAATATGCCCAACGATGTCATATTCAGATTATTTCCTGAGTACCATGCCGCAATAGGCGTTGATGCAGCTGCTAATTGGGGCTACCGAATGGTTACGACCCGGTGTCCCCTTGAAGAAAAACTTGCTTTGTTCTGGCACGGAGTACTTGCTACAGCATGCAACAAACTTAACTACCCTCTGGTTGGACTCAACCAGATAGAAATGTTTAGACAATTTGGATTCGGCAAATTTGACAATATTCTTTTAGAGTTGTCTAAAGATCCAGCCATGATTGTATTTTTGGATAACCAGACAAACCATAAAGATGCGATGAATGAGAATTATGGAAGGGAAATCCTGGAACTGTTTTCAATGGGCGTAGGAAACTATTCAGAAGATGATATCAAAGAGTGCGCCCGTGCTTTTACCGGTTGGACAATAGCTAACGCAGATTATATGGAACTTATGTCTCAAAAAGATTCAATTTGGCCTTATAGCAGGATATCTTGGCATTTTGAATACAGGGAAGAGGACCATGATGACGGGGTTAAAACATTCCTTGGAGAGACCGGAAGATTCAACGGAAACGATGTCATTGAAATTATCTGTAAACAAGATGCCACGGCAAAATTCATATCGAGGCACTTATACAACTTTTTTGTCGCTGACGAAGTTCCTGTTCCTCAATGGAATATCACCCCTCCCAAAGATCCCGAGGCTATTAATAAATTAACCAATACTTATTTTAAAGATGGCCATGACATTCGATCTATGCTGAGAGTTCTGTTTAACAGCGATTTTTTCAAACGCTCTCAATTTGAAAAAATCAAAAGTCCCGTAGAACTCGTTGTTGGAACAATACGATCTACAGGAGAATGCCAAACACCGAGTATTGATATGATCAAAGCAGTGGAAGAAGCAAATTACATGGGACAATCGATATTATTCCCTCCGTCTGTCGAGGGTTGGCACACAGGCGAGGAATGGATTACAAGTGGATCCTTAGTCAACAGAGTTAATTTCGCTTCTGACCACATGAGTAATCTAGACAATCCAGGTGTCGAAAATATAGTAAACCACATATTGGAAAACAATAATTCCCCTATGACACCACAGCAAGTTGTAGATAACTGTATTGAAGTATTGGGGCCATTAGAAATTTCCGCGGACACAAAAGTTTCGTTGCTCGAAGTCGCATCTAAACTAGATCGGATTGAGTCAAACGGACATTCACTCCAACAAAAGACCATTGAATTGATTCAAGAGCTCATTAGAATGATAGTTTCATCTAAAGAATATCAATTCGTATAGCTCAAACAACTATCAATTTGTAGAATTTTAGATATAATTAACACGATATCTAAACATTAAATGGGGCTGTAGCTCAGCTGGGAGAGCGCCTCCCTTGCACGGAGGAGGTCGCAGGTTCGACTCCTGTCAGCTCCACCAACTCCAACTATATTTAAGACAATCCACATAACAACTAGACGTCCGACTAGGATAAACACAAGGTATCTTCTAAAAATCTTAGTCAAAAGAAGTTACTTTGAAAAGACTCGTAATCACAGGCCCTAGGCAAGTAAGATTTGAAGACGTGCCTATACCCGAATGTCCGCCCAACGGCGTTCTTGTTAAAGCGATGGTAACCGCTATCAGTACAGGAACCGAGATTAGAGTGTACAGGTGGCTTCCTGTTGACGAAGAAGGAAAGATGCTACACGCAGGGATGCCATTTCCTGATGGACCAACAGAAAACGGCTACTCGATGGTAGGAGAAATCGTTGATAAAGGAATAGGTGTTTGTAAATTCTCTATCGGAGATCGAGTATTTGTCAGTGGCACGCACAAGGAATATGAGATAGCACTCGCTGAAGACGTTATTAAGATCCCTGATAGTATCCCGACTGAACAAGCTGTTTTGTTAAATCTACTAGGTGTCGCCCACATCGCGCTTAGGGCTGGTACCCCCAACCCAGGTGAGAATGTAGCAGTAGTAGGGCTAGGAGTTATTGGTCAATCGGTTTTGGCTTGGTGTAGAGCATTCGGATTCCAAACTATTGGAATTGACATGGACAAGCCTAGACTTGAAATTGCTAAATCAATGGGAGCACATGCGGCAATCAGCCCTAGTGACAACAATTTTCAGTCAACACTAGACTATGTTTTCAGAGGTAATGGAGCAGATCTGGTCATTGAGGCCGCATCTACGTGGAAAGCTATCCAAACCAGCATGGACATCACTCGCAAAGACGGTAAGGTGGTCGTTATCGCCCGGCACACAGACCAACCCCACTACAACCTGGCCGGGCATCCTTATCTTTCGAAACGCCTAACGCTCAAAACCGCTTACGGATACGAGGAGCAAGGACAAAGATGGGACCGAGATCATTGTTTTCAGCTAGCAATCGACATGTTGAGTCGAAGAGAATTGACAATCACTCCAATGATCACCCACAGTATTTCATGGCAACAGATTCCTGAAATTTACAGGCGCCTAGATGGAGGGGAATCCGGCATCCTTGGCGTAATTGTAAACTGGACGTAGAGAACTATACAGGACTGCTAACTTACCGACTCCCAGTTTCCTTCCCTAGACAAAATCATATTTCCCTATGAAATCAATATTTTATTGTAAGGATTACCGTAGAAACATCTATCTAATATCCATTGTGATTTTAACCTGTTGAACTATAATAATGGTCCAAAAGAGATATGTTATTTAGAAGTCAATCTTGATTAAGGAGTAACTATGGGATCAAAAATGCTTACCGGATCATTAATGCTTGGCGGGATGCTGCTAGGAATTGTTATGTCCATAGTGGAGCCAGGTGGGTCAGACCAAGATAGCTTCGCAGACACGGTTCAAAAGCTTCTTGATAATTCCACACAAACTGGGGTTATTGGAGTCGTATTTACTGCAGCAGTCTTAGGTGTCCTAATCGGTACAGCATACTTGGCTCGTTCCATGCAAGGCGAACAAAAACCCGGCTCTGATCTAGCAGGATTGGCATCAATCTTTGCTTTTCTGGCGGCAGCAGTAATTACGGTCTCAAGTAGTCTTCAGCTTTCTCTAATCAGCGATTCGTATGCCACTAGAGGTGGTGATGTCGCTAATGCATATGCCATTTCTGAAGGTATTGCACTCGGTGCATTTATGCTAATCGGTGCATCATTGTTATTACTAGGCATAGCAATAGTTAGACAAAAAAACCTGAATCAGATAGTGGGAGGGCTCGCTGGATTAAGTGGGGCGCTCTTTTTAACAGGCATGATAATGCCGTCAGGGGACCCTGACTTAGCTGAAACTTCGACCATTGAAGCGATTGGTGGATTTCTATGGGTAATTGGCTTCTTTAGTTGGATTATCATGACAATGGTAATTGGCGGAATTACAATCAAACAGGCAAGGTAACACACACTCACACATCAGTATTAAAATCGGTCAAATTCATAATGACAGCAAGGTTTTCTTGCTGTCATTATGCTCTGGTCTATGATTCCGAGATTCGGTGGTCAGATTCAAGGAGCACTATCGATTTAAATACTATTAGGCAAATGAACTGCCGAAGTACTTCTTCAGTTGGAAACTAAATATTCTTTAAACACGTCTCAATATAGCTGTCATCACCAAATTTTTTAGGTTATACTCCCGCCAATCAAACATTCGGAGGTTCTCATGGATACTCGTAGAATTACAGGATTAGCATTAATAGTGCCCCCCTTAATTGCTATCATCGGATGGTTCGCAGTTGGATTTGTAGTGCTGGATGGAGTTGGACCAGACGATCCTCAGAAATACATCGCTGAGATGGGCGCCAATAGTACAGCTATCACATATATGATGCCTATCATCACCTTACTGTTTTTAATGGCAGTAGGCGGTGTAGGTTATATTAAGAAATCTATGGAAGGTGGACCCGGTAGTTATATAGCAGGCTTCGCATGGTTTCTGATAATACTAGGTTCAGCCGCTCAGTTAGGTGAAGTCGCCGCTACACTCGCACTTGCCGAAGCTTCAGACAATGCTGCTACCGCCGCCGCCGCAGGTGCTGCTGATATCGCAGCTACCAATTCGGCAGTAGCTTCTAGTATGTATGCAGCCGGACAAGCTATAGGCGCAGTATCGACTGCTTTCTCAATGGTAGGTTTTGCGCTATTTGGTTTTGGAATATTGCAACAAAAGAACTTTAGTCCACTTGTTGCCGGGTTAATAATCGTCGCGGCAATATATACCGCCGTGATGTGCTTAATTGATTATGAAAACCCGTTGATTGCGGTCGGATTTATAGGCGTTGTTGTTTCTTTCATCGCCCTTGGAGTGAGCCTCTTAAACCAAAAAGACTAATCTCTGGCATTATCTCAAAATATAGAGTTTAAGAACCAGCAGTACAGTCAAATTTTATGAAGCTGGGGCATGCGACGAACTTGTAGATTCGTCACATGCCCCAAGCAAATTTACCCCATTCAGCCAATCTCTTTATCCCTATACTTACCCACTTGATTGATCAACATATTGGGTTGTCGGTTAAACTTGAATCCCCATATTCCCTACCAAGTACGATCAATAATTATGCAGATCCCGTACATATTACAATTGATAATCCCAACAATACCGCTGTTGGTGATTGCTTGCACTGGGAATGTACCTAAGATTGATGTCAGTCCTCCTTACAACTCCGAACTCCTGAATCCAACTAAAACCCAAACTACAACTACACCAAACAAACCAAAAATATCACTCACAAAAACATCTGATCTTGAGCTTACTGAATTTATTTCATCTATACCGAGCACTCATTTTGTCAAACCTGTTCATTTTGATCCATTCCCCGTCAATCTTCAGCAGAAATTCAAAGCTGCGGTAGACATAGAATTCGCATCGGCCCCACAAAAAGCCGGGATCTCTGTAGCTGTATACACCGATGGTACCCTCTGGACTTATGCCAAAGGCAATGCAGATGAAAATATTGCAATGTCTACAGAAACACCTCTACTAATTGGTAGCACATCAAAGACATTCTTGTCTGCCATCGTGCTAGGACAAATAGAGAATGGGAATTATAATTTAACTGACTCTATTGGAGATTTACTTAGAGAGCACCCAGATTTCCCATCCTTCCCCACTGACAAGATTAATCCTGAAGTCACCATCCTTGAATTATTAACTATGTCTTCGGGACTCGCCGATTTTAGTAAAAACACAGTTGGTAAAAACGAATCGTTTAAGCAACCCTCATGGAACCCATCCGATAGTATAAATTTGGTTCCGTCTGAGTATGATCCACCTGGCAAATTCCAATATAACGATACCAATGTGGTTCTTCTGGGTCTGATTGCTGAGTTTTACTCTGGTAAAACTCTTGCTGACCTATTCAGGAAAACTTACTTCACCCCTCTTAACATATCTGCTATTACATTACCTGAGGAAGGTATCCCATGGCATTCTGGGATTTTTAACGACCCCGCTTCCCATCTAACCGTTCCCAATATAGCAATGCCCTACACTGACCTATCCGCATGGTCTTCAGGATTCGGGAACATGATCAAAGCTGCTCCTTTTGAGTTTGGTTATTACATTGGTGCGGTAGGAAGACTTAGATATGCATGCTGTGGAATAGTGTCTACTCCTGCCAACGTGGCACAATGGGCATATCAACTGTACAGCACAAATGGGTCCCTACTTTCAACATCTACACAAGCCCAACTCCTAATGTCTTTTTCAGACAAACGGATTCCCGCGTGGGCCGGTAAGAATTCAGATGAGACATACGGGTATCTGTCTGCAAAACGAACATTTCACCTATATGATGGTTCTCGCATCACAGCATATGGACACCCAGGCGGAGGTGGAGGATATCATTCCCTGATGCGTTATTCGCCAGAGCTCGACTTATCTATTTCCATTCTTTCAAATTCCGAGATGAAATTTCGTGGTTCCTGCGGAACAGAAAAGTTGGCTAATTGTATAGCCATATCTCTTTTTTCAGGATATTCAGAGTCAGTCCAGAAACTCTCACCATAGAATCATGATCACGACTGTTGTTACCAGTTTAAAAAACCAATGAAAGTTCGAAACACGAAAGCAGAAACTAACCATAGTCCTGAAATTAGAACTAAAGGATGGTTCATAATATCTAGCCTCGCTAGCGGTCATGCTGTTTTCCACTGGCTTAGTCAAAGTTCAGTGGTAGTATTTCCAGAAATCCAGAGTACTTTTAACCTTAGCGGCATTGGCGTAGGAGTCATACTAGCCGTTCAGCAACTGGCATCAGGGTTAGTATTCTTACCTGGAGGAATATTGGCAGATATCCTACGCAATCGTTGGAACATATTCCTGCCCGTATGTATCGCGCTATTCAGCCTTGGAACGTTAATGATGGGCACCGCCCCTCTGTTTCACATTTTACTAGCTGGAATGGGAGTAGTCGCAATAAGTCATTCTTTATGGCATTTGCCTGCATCAGCTTCACTGTCAAGTAGATTTCCTAAAAACCGAGGGGCTGTTTTGTCGCTGCATGGTGTTGGAGGAAGCATAGGGGATGTGGCTGGTCCCATAGCAACAGGCCTACTACTGGCACTACTTAGCTGGAGAGGAATTCTTAATCTATATGCCGTTTTGGCCATAATTTCATGCTTCTTGGCATTCTGGTCTTTCAAGAACATTGCAGACACCGGCACAAACGGCACTTTAATAAATCGTAGGGATGTCACTCTACTCCTGTTAAAGCATCGAGTTTTGTGGGCTATAACATTGGTTAAGGGACTGAGGGGCATGGCACTGATCGCTCTATTCGCCATCCTGCCATTATATTTCGACAATGATATCGGTCTCAGCCCAAATTCCAGAGGGCTTCATATCGGGCTATTGATAGCTGCTGGAATAACTACAAAACCAATCGTCGGCCAACTTTCAGATTCTCTCGGAAGAAAACAAGTACTAGTTCCCTGCCTAATATTATCCGCTATAGCTTCCCTGTTATTACTGACATCCGTTCAAGGGATGCTGCTTACTTTAACAATAATTTTCCTTGGCCTATTTCTTTATCCAGACCAACCTATAGTTACAGTGACCACATTAGAAATGGTAGATGAAAACGTGGCATCCACTGCTCTGGGGTTAAGTAATTCTGCCAGTTGTGTTCTGAGTTCTCTCTCCCCTTTAATAGCAGGAATACTGTACGAATTCATTGGAATGGACGCTGCAGTTTATTACCTGTCAGGGCTTTTCATAGCTGCTGCAATAGTATTTTCAGTCATACCATTGGACGGATCAAAACCATCTAGTCAAATTCGGCAAGGCCTTTAAGATATTTGGCTGTCTCTTTGACAAATTCTTCTGGTGTAGTTGGTGGTGTTGCTGACTGATGTAAGGTTACATATCCTTCATAGTCAATTTCCTGAAGAGTATCCATTATTTCCAGAAAATTAATACCAGTCCCACCCCACATCGTTACTTGGTCAAATCTCACTTTGCCTCTTTTCCATGTATCCGCTAGGCTTTCCCCATATAGGGATTCTTTTAAATTCTGGAAATATACGTTAAAAATGTGTGGAGCAAATAGTTTTAAGGTATCTCTACCATAATTTTCACCACACTGTACCAAATTGGCAGGTTCATAGATGATTCCAAAATTTTCACGGCCAACTGCCTTAACTATCTCCATACTAACTTTCACCTGTTCAAAAAGGCTGGCGGTATGGCACTGATGGGCAAGTCGCATCCCCCGTTCCTTCGCCTCATCACACGCCGTCCGTGCCCAACTGATATCACCTTTCGTTTTCATACCAATCCTTAGCAGGTCAGAATCTAATGCTTCGGCTAGGTCGAGATAGGGAGTGATGTTCCTTAGTGCCTTCGGAGCATCATCGGTATTTTCTGGTATCGGGAAATCTCCCGTAACCATTGAAACCTTCAATCCACTTTTATCTAATGATTGTTTTGACTTTTTTACGTCTTCCAAAGGGGTTTGAATCCCCAATTGGGAAGCCCGCATACACAGGGCATGGTATCCCGAATCTGACGCAAGTTCAGAAAGTTCATTCAAGGACATCTCAGGATTTCTTTTATTTGATAGCTGCTCAGCAACTCTGACAGAAAGAGAAAGTTTCATGTTTAATCCTGACTGAAATATACGCGTAAACTGCATTCACATTAAAAACATCCCCCCAAATAAATAAATTGAATTAGAGAGGTCCTTTATGACCTGCCCGAATTGATTCACATAATTTCATAGTCTGTATCGAGTCATCTAGATTAGACCACGGAATTTTATCTTCTAATATACAATCAACGAAATGCCGTGTTTCGTTATATTCGGGTCCACCGACAGACTCCAAATCCAATTTATCTACCATTTCCTCACCGTCACGATAATACTCAATTCGTCGATCTCTGGTGGTTAGATCTATGTAGAACGATAGGTCCTCTGCATGTACTTCTGTTCTCTGTATCCTGTAGCCAACGCCATAGTGACTCATCATAGAACCGATAGTACCAGTATCAAATTTAACCGATGCATTATGACGGTGTGCGCCTGGGCGTATGCCATCCTGCACAGCAGAATAGACTTCAACTGCATTGGCCGCTGATTCCATATCACTTCCTGCCAACCAGCGCAAAAGATCTACGTGGTGAATCGAATCAGCTATCACAGGATCAGGTACAACTGGAGTAAATTGCATATGAGAAAGATCAGTCATTGGCTTGTTATAAGTGGCAGCTACGTGAACTGCACCTCCACTCTTTTGAATTTCTTGTCTAACCGCAAGTATTTCGGGATAATACCGACGGTTAAATGAGACGATAGCCTTGGCTTTACTCCTTTTTTCTGCATCCGCCATCAACTGAGTCTCTCTGGAATTCATACCAGGTGATTTTTCGACAGAAGTGTTGATATCTTCCTCTAAGCATGAACTCACAATTGGCAGAAGATGTCCTGGGTTTGTTAACACGTAAACTAAATCAAGTTCTGTTTTCTGGAGCATATCTTGATAGTCTGAAAAGCTGTGATCAGGTTTATGAATTGATGTAGATTCTTCGAGTTTTTCCAGATCGACTTCCGCTATAGCAGACAAGTGAAGTCTTTGATCTTTCTTAATTTCTTCGAAATGACTCTCCGAATGCCTACCGCAACCAATCACTCCAACTTTTAGTTCTATCACCTGTTATCCTCCATACAAATAACAAACTCATAATTCCTGTCTTCCACTGAAGCCTACATTAATTTCATGCCAGTATCGAATTTCCTCTTCCCCTGAGTGCCAGCATAAATAAACTTCTCTATCATCACGGATTGATGGGAAATCCACTAAAGCGTGCTCAATACTCTTTACAAGTATTCCTTTCTCGTGAATAGACTGGATGTTTTCATCAACCAATTTAGAAATATCATCCCGTTCTCTGCTGTAATTCGTTATCTGTTCGACCACAGACCCGCCCCCGTTTAAATTTATTCCATTTTGTAAATTTTGTATTTTTTCTTTTAAATCTATAATTTTGCTTTCCAAAGACTCTATAGCTTCAAATTTATCTGCCAACCAAATCACATAGCCCTGAGCTTCTTCTAGTGTGAAATACCTATTGTTCATAAAGAATTCCCCTTTGTGAAGAATACATGTCGGCCACATAGAAATGAAGTTAAAACAGCTATATTAAGGCAAAAATCAATAACTGACATTTCCCCTAGTTATACTATCTCTCCTACCAAGTATTCGCCGTCAGTCCACTTTGGCTCTGAAACAAGATGCTCCATCATTTTGACAAACGATTCATGTTGTTCTGGCCGATTGGCATTTGCTACATGAGCTTCTTTACTCTCAAAAACAGCTACTCCGACCATCTCTCCATCATTATCATCCGGTTTCATCACAAACCATGCCACCGCCCCATCAGGTGGAGTTTGATCTTTTAACAAGCTTAAAAGTGCTTGTTCATGACCTGGTTTTACTTGCAATTTAAATATTGTGCCATACATAATTCACTCCTTTTAGAAATCCAGACAGATTTTTGAAATTTTACGAGGCTTCATTAAAGGCTTGTTTGAAACTGGCAAGCAGTTCTTCTGTCGATCTCCTCAGTATCGTAGGGTTAATCGTAATATTTATCTGGACTGGATTTATGTCATCCCTGTACACAAAAATCATCTGTCGCTGTAGTGACAACACAAATGCATCCATATCTACTGTTTTATTCAATGTTGCGAGAAAGATATTAGACCCATTGTCAAATGTCTTGATCGATATTTGCGGTAGTTTTTCTAATGCTCTAATCAAATCTGATGCTCTTTGCATAGAAGCCTTGAATTTTGGTTCAAAGATTTCACTTCCCTTCAATGCAAGCGCAGCAGCTATATATGATGAAGAAAGACTACCTCCAAACATTCTGCGTTCATGATAAACATCCTTCAATAACGCTGAAGGCCCAGCCAGTATTGCTCCAAATGGCGCACCAAAATATTTGTACAAAGAGACGTACACAGTATCGAACATTGCAACATAGTCCCGCGGAGGAATCCCGGTAGCTCCTGACATCATGTACAGACGCGCACCATCAAGATGAGTACCGTAACCACGTTCTGAGCAAAATTGAGTTATCGATTCCATTTGTTCAAAAGTCACTATTTGTCCCTGCTGCCTCCGCACTGGACTTTCTATCATTACTGCGCCAATTTGGGTTGAGACTCTTGCTTGTTCCATTCGTTCAATATAATCCCTGAGTTCATCAATAGAAAAACATATGTGATTGGCCCCCAAAGGGACAAGGTTTATACCACTTAACCGTGTAACAGTATCCCCACTGTCGTTATATAAATGGCTCTGCTCTGGCACAATTGCTTTTTGATTAATTCCACACAATTTCCTAATTGCTACATGATTTGCTAAAGTCCCAGTAGGCATAAAAACAGCAAATTCTTTACCAAGCATATCTGCAAATTTAATCTCTAATTTTTCAACAGTTCCACCTACACTATAGGAATCTTCGTCATCAAAGGATGGCTCTAAATTATGCATATTTTGCAAGGTAGTTGCCGCTAGTCTTGGTTCGCCATCGCCTCTAAACACGACTGCTTCGCCTGACAAACACGCTGAATAGTAATCAGACATATTTTCTTTTGACTTGATCACATCACCCTGTTCTGACATTCCAATGCCTTTCTATTCAAGGGTTTTGAATTACCCTCGGCCCACATAAGGCATCTTGGTAGCCATTATTGTAAGAGTCAATATGTTGGTGTCCAATGGAAGATTTGCCATATAAAGTATTGAACTAGCAACGTGTTCAACATCGAATCT
>CAZMZE010000024.1:0-6932 GCA_964570875.1 uncultured Dehalococcoidia bacterium | reverse complement strand
TCATGCCGTTTTGAATTATCGGATTGACCGTTGTTGGAAACCCAGCTCCGACGGTCAAAACTTCATCTCCGGGTTTTAGACCATCAACACCAAGTTTGTGTGATGTCAAAGCAGATAAAGCAAGCAAATTGGCTGAAGAACCAGAATTGCACAAAAAACTGTGCTTCAACCCGAAATACCTAGAAAGCTGTCTCTCAAATTGCAGCGCAAAACGACCAGTGGTTAGCCAAAAGTCTAAAGCTGAGTCCACCAATGTGGTCATTTCATCTGAATCAAACACTTTTCCTGAAACAGGTATGGGTGTTTCACCAGGAACGAATTTTTTACTAGGAAATGCATTTTCTTGGTACCTTTCTACCAATCCCAATATCTGTTGCCGAAGCTTTTTAGATTCGTCGCCCAATTCGCTCACTTTCCATAACCAAGAAATTTGGTGTACCAATCTACGGTCTCTGATAAACCCGTCTCTTCATCGTATTTCGGAGCCCAATTTAGTACTCTTCGAGCGAGATCAGAAGATAAATATTGAGAAGGAATTTCTCCCTGAGCTGTACTGAGTATTTCAGGTTGTATGTGCTCGCAATCCATTACTTCCTGAATACGTCTTACTAGTGCCTTAACTGTAATTGGAATCTCATTTCCAAAGTTGAAAGCTTGCCCAGTGACATTATCATTTTCCAGAAATTCAGCTAATCTCATATACGCCAAAACTACGTCTTTTACATATATGTAGTCTCTGACGTATTGGCCATCGCTGCGTATTTCAGGCCTTTCACTTTTTAGGAGAGATCTTATGGTGCCAGGAACTATTCTGCTCCAATTGAAATCCCCTCCACCATAAACATTGCCACATCTTGCGACAGCCACGGGCAGCTCATACGAATGATAATAAGATTGAGCGAGCATATCTGTACAACTTTTGGAAACTTCGTAGGGTTGTAACCCAGACAGAGGCATATCTTCTGTGTATGGTAGTTGAGACTGTTTCCCATAGGCTTTGTCACTAGAGGCAACAACAGTCCTTGAGACAGAATTTATTCTACAGGCTTCCAAAAGATTATACGTACCCCTGATGTTAGTCTCAAATGTCTGCATCGGGTTTGCTAGAGCAGTACCTACTATAGTTTGAGCTCCTAGATGAAACACTGTATCAATTTGGAAATCTTTAATGGTACGGTCGAGTAGATCATAGTCTTCAAGTTCACCCTTCACAGATGTTATCGAATCCGAATCTCTACTTCTATACAGTTCCGATCTCTGGTCCTCTTCTTTAATAAGGCCGGTAACTTTTGCTCCATTCTTCAAAAGTTCCTTCACCAGCCAAGATCCTATGATGCCAGTAGGACCTGTGACCAAAACTGATTTATTAATCCACCACTCAGCCAAAAGTGACACTTATTTCCAAATTTTCCATGGCGCTTTGCCAGTATCCCACAGGTTTCTAAGCAATCGAACTTCCCTTAGAGTATCCATAGGCTGCCAAAATGATTCATGCTTGTAAGCAACCAATTGACCATCTTTGGCCAAGCTTTCTAAAGGCTCCCTCTCAAATATAGTTTGATCGCCATCCAAATAGTTAAGTACATTGGGTTCTAGTACGAAAAACCCCCCATTTATCCATCCATCGCCCACATGGGGTTTCTCTACAAATTCCACCACTTTATCTCCATCAAAAGACAGTCTGCCAAAACGTGACCGCGGCCTAACAGAAGTGATTGTAGCCAATTTACCGTGCGTCCTATGAAATTCGAGTAAATTGGTCAGATTTATATCTGACAGACCGTCACCGTAAGTCAACATAAATGTATCCGAACCAACTATCTCAGATAAGCGCTTGATTCTACCACCGGTCTCTGTAGACATCCCTGTATCAACCAAGTCTACTATCCAATCCTCTTTAGGTCCGTCCAAAACCTGGATGCTACCATCTGATAGGGAAACCTTCAGATTACTATTTAGTAGGCTATAATCAACCATAAATCTCTTAATCTGGTCTCCCTTGTATCCTAGGGCGATTACAAATTCCCTGAACCCAAAAGAGGCATATGTTTTCATTATGTGCCAGAGTATTGGGTTTCCACCAATTTCAACCATTGGTTTAGGAACAATATCAGTCTCTTCCGAAAGCCTAGTACCAAGACCACCAGCTAGAATAACGACCTTCAAAATAAGCCTCCCGTGAGAACCAAAAGAACACCAGCAACCACCAGCAAAATACCGATCCAATGTATTAGTGAAATCGGTTCATTCAAAAGTAACCAAGACACGAAAGGAATAACCACGTATGTCAATGACAAAGCGGGGTAAGCGACACTTAGTTGCATCCTAGACAAAACTACCGCCCATGCCACAAAACTCGCTCCGTAAAGTGGTAATGCTGCAACCAATAAGGGATTAGAGAATGTTCTTAACACCAATCTTACCGGATCACCCATCTGTTCAAATCCAATTTGCCCAAGTTGATTCAGTCCCATCTTTAGCAGGACGTGCCCAGCCACGGCCAATATCACAACGCTTGTCAAAACTAATATTGATCCGGTCATGATGGCATTTAACGCTTTCCATCCCTACTAGCTTGCCAACCCGCCTTTAAAGTAACCAACACAGACATCACAAGCAGAACAAAGTCTAACAATGGAGACATATTTTTCATATAAACAATATCGTAACGCAGTTTGTCTTTAGGCTTGGTAGCATACCTACCTTTTATTTGTGCCAATCCTGTTAGGCCTGGTCTCAAATTCATTCTTAATTTGAATTGGGGAATTTCTTTCACAAATTGTTCCAACAACTCAGGCCGTTCAGGCCTAGGACCAACTAGGCTCAAATCACCTTTCCACATGTTGATTACCTGAGGCAGTTCATCCAAGGCCCGATTTCGCAAAAATTCACCTACTTTAGTAACCCTCTCGTCATTTTCTGATGCCCATACCGGCCCTGTTAATTTCTCAGCATCAGGTATCATAGAACGGAACTTGTACAAGCGAAACACTTTGCCACTACGACCCACTCGCAGCTGTGTATAAAAAATTGGACCTCGATCTTCCAACCATATTGCCAAAGGTATAAGTATCCAAAGAATCAGCAGAATTGGAGACAACACAATATGTACTCCCAGCAGCACACACAAATCAAATGGTCTCTTATACCAATCTCTCGGTCCAAAATACGATATCAATTTATTAGTCATCAGGGTCCCGGTAAAATCACTGTACGTACGATAACTAATGTGACCCGAGCGCGTTTCTAGAGTCCACAATAGCAGTCGCCTTATCCCTGACTACATCCCACTCAGTATCTGTATGATCTGTCAATATAACAACGCAATCAGCACTTTCAATTCTACTGGTCAATTCTGCTTGATCTATTGAGTACAGATTTGTTTGCTCCACCAAAATATCGCTAACTCGTGAATCAAAATACGATACAGAAGCGCCTTTATCCAAAAGATGTTTTATTACATCCAATGCCGGGGATTCTCTAGTATCTGAGACATCCTTCTTATATGAGACACCCAGTACTAATATCTCAGATTGTTTTACCGGTTTGCCCTGATCATTTAACTTTTCCTGAATTTTCGATACCCAGAATTCAGGCATAGACAAATTGATCTCCTCAGCAAGTTGTATAAATCGTGCGTTGTAGTTAAGAGTCTTCATTTTCCATGCAAGATACTGTGGATCTACAGGTATGCAGTGGCCTCCTAATCCCGGTCCCGGATAGAATGGCATGAATCCGAACGGCTTAGTCTTGGCTGCTTCTATAATCTCCCAAACATCTACGCCCAGACGATCACACATAATCGCCACTTCATTCACTAGAGCTATGTTCGTTGCCCTGTAGGTATTTTCAAGTAATTTAACCATCTCTGCTACTGTGGGCGACGACACAGGTACTACCCTGTCAACTATCGCTCCATACAAAGCGCTGGCAACCTCTGTACAGTTTTCGGTGACTCCTCCAATGACTTTGGGGGTATTTGATATTGTCCATTCCGACTGCCCAGGATCAATACGCTCAGGTGAAAAAGCTAAAAATAGGTTTGAACCTAGTTTCCTATTTTGTACCTCTCCATGATTTTCAACAATCGGTAGAACCAATTCCAACGTGGTGCCTGGATAAGTGGTGCTTTCCAAAACTATGAGAGTATCTTTTGTTAGTCTAGAAGATATTTCTTTAACTGCAGTAAGTATATGAGAAACATCAGGATCTTTGGTTTTACTCAGCGGTGTATGTACACAGATAATGACTACATCTGATTCGCATAGAACATCAAAATCAGTTGTGGCAAACAATTTACCAGTGCCTCCTTTTCGGACAACATTGGTCAATTGACTAGATTCAACGTCCCCTATGTAGGATTCCCCAGAATTAATTGAGTCTACTTTGGCCTGATCAATATCTATGCCATGGACGTAAAATCCCGACTCAGAAAACATCACAGCCAAAGGTAGCCCTACATATCCAAGTCCTATAACAGATATTAAGGCATGCCTGTCTTTTATTTTATCAAGAAGCTCCATAACCACTCTTCTCTTATTTATTAATTTCTACACTTTATTCCCACATAGCTTCGCCATGCCATGATTTTATGCCAATCATAGCTAATCCTTATCTTTGTGCACTGATCACCGCCGGAGCAGCGGCTACGACGGCAGTAACCAGTTTATTTACATCCTAGTGGCTAGTTAATAGCCAATTTCCTAGGGCCGTTACCTTTGATCCAACGGCCTCTGCCACGCGTCCTTCTGGCAGGACCATTAGTCACCTTATTATTATTTAACTTCGAACCTACAACCTTGATGTGATGCCATGGCACTTGAGCAGGCACGTACCTCCCCATGATTTCCAATAAGACTCTAACTTTCGACTCTGGTGAACGAGGCTCTTCCACCACCCGTGCCAAACCTTCGAGTTTCCCTGACACAACTCTCACAGTCTGGCCAGGTTTAAACTTCGTCCAAAGGCCACCATCATCAGCAATGCATTTAATTCTTTGCTTTAGGTCCGTAATAACTTCGTCACCTATAGAAGGTATTTTCCCATCTGATCTAAGCCAGCCCAATACACCGGGAACAAGCTCTACCAATGGCCATGCTTTTTGTGGATCCAAACGTATGAACAAGTATCCGGGAAATAATGGCGTACGTTTGTACATTTCACCCCTGATTGGGATGTCAATCTCAGGGAAAAACACGTTGTATCCATTTTTCTCCAAATTTTCAAATGCAACCCTGTCACTTCTAGGTTTAGTCCTCAAAACATACCAGGCCATTACACTATTTAAGCTATTAATCATTTCGTACATTTCCTCGGTCAAGCTCCTCATTATCCTGTGAGGATTTACTCTTACCTTGCAATGGTGTAACTATGGCACCTTGTGGAATTCCTTCCGAACGCAGCTCATCCAATTTGCTGGAAATTTTTGTCGTGTGGGCAACCAGTACTACAGCATAGTTGTTGGAAGCGATATCATGTACTGGAAATATTTCTTGACCCAAAAATTGCTGACTCTCTGTATCAGAATCGAAGAAATCTATATTCTGGACTCCATGTTCCCGAAGTGCCAAAAAAATCATTTCTGCAAATTCAGTTGTCCCGTATATTGCAACTCTGGAGTCAGAATCAATCGTTAGGGCGGCTAGCTCTGTCCTTAGCAATGACCTAACCCTACGATAATGATCAACAAATCGTTCTATATAATCCAAAGTCAATTGAACTTTGTGAGCGATTCCTGCCGGAGTTAGAACATAAACCCATCTTTTCCAATGGACTTTGCTAGCACGTAGATATCCTTTTCGAACCAACGTACGTACTATGAGATTGGCAACACCTAGAGCTATATTCAATTGCCCTGCAAGTTGCCGTTGACTTACTTCAGAACTAGATTCAACTTCTTCAAGGAGTCTAAGCTCCTTGAAATTTGATCCTTCTAAGCTTTCCTGTTCCCCTTGGTTCATCCTCATCTAGTTTCAGTACCTTTAGAATTTTAGACTTCGGATACAAACAGTTGCTTCCGCGTTCATTAATTGAACGTATATTGTTCACTACATGAACGCATCGTGTCAAGAACATGGTTAATTTTCGAAACCTCTCTTGCGGAATAGGGGAGAAAGATAATAACTTGTCGACTTCTGACCACACTAAACAATCATCCAACTCCTGAAAGTTGCGGGCTAGTCAATTAGTTGATTGGTTAGTTTTATGGGATCTGTGACAGGTAATTCACATACATAATTTTCACAAACATATGCGGCAGGCTTGCCATCAATTTCACATTTATTTTGCAAAAGCGGTATTGATATACTGTTCGCGTCTAGCCTGTGACCAGAAGATCCAACCACCACCTTGTTAGGTATATAATTTTTGGATACCGCCGCTAACAATCCAACCGTCCCTTCTTCTTCAACGTTACCCACAATAGCGATCTCTTTGGGGGTATCCAATATAAAATCAAGGGCACTCAACCACTTACCAGATGCAGCGGGGAACCTGGCCATTAGCTCTGTAAATGATTTAACTACTTTCTCAGATTTGGTACGAAGGCTAATATCACCAGTTATAATGGCGATTCGCAAAAGAACATCAGATGCCATTGAACTCCCAGACGGAATAGCATTGTCCATATAATCCTTGGGTCGCATGAACAATTCCTCATGATCAATTCCAGTATCATAGTAGCATTCAGATTCATCTTCCCAAAAAAGTTCCATCATACTTTCGCATAAGCTTATAGCTTGATGAATCCACCGTGGTTCCAGTGTGGCTTGATGTAGCGACAATAAACCATCTATAACGAAAGCATAGTCTTCGAGATATCCTTTCAGGTTAGATTGTCCATTTCTGTAGGTACGTAGCAATCTACCATCCGCTATCAGGTTATCAGCTATAAATTTAGCGTATTGGTTAGCTTTATATACGTATTCGGAATG
>CAZMZE010000023.1:0-12877 GCA_964570875.1 uncultured Dehalococcoidia bacterium | reverse complement strand
ATTCCGAACCTTCACGGGGTTAAACTAACCTTTCTCCATTCATCTATCCAATTTCAGGGATCGGTATCAACCTGCCTCCCTGTTTATTTGACATCAAAAACCAGATGATAATCTAAAGTGTTATTAAAACTACTCTTCCATCGATTATCCCGTGGGTATTGTTGGGGTTGGATACCACTTGCTGGCAGGTTTTGGTTGCTCGACAAGCCCTTCGGCTTTCAGTAATCGCAAAATATATGACGAAACATAGCCTTCATGCTCACCATCTGGTGTTTTATGTATACCTAGCGCTATCCCCACATCTACATTTTTAACCCCTGAATTTTGCCGAACTATCTGGAGTACTGCAGATTTGAGTTCATTGATAGCATGCTGTGCTTTTTCATATATCTCTACATTCGAATTCATAGTAACCTCCGGAAATAAAACGTATGTGTTATTGAGTTACCAGTTTGGTTTATGATTATCACCAAACACTCCATCCTCCATCGACTACAAGATTGTGACCCGTAATCCAATTTCCTGCCCTTGAACCAAGTAATAATGCTGCACCCGTAATATCTTCCGGAACCCCAGAACGAAATAAAGGATTATTCAAGCGCCAGTTCTCTGCCACAGTCTCGTCTACGGTATCAGGTGGTATTTGTCCGGGGCTAATACAATTTACAGTTATTCCAAATTCTCCAAGTTCTGTAGCTAGTCCTCTGGTCAAGTTTATTATTCCACCTTTGGCAGCCTGGTAGGGAGGACCTGATCTTTTTCGCGCACCATATTGCCTCTTATCTGCTCCCAGAATTCCATGAATCGATCCCAATGTGATAATTTTTCCGTAATTTCTTGGGATCATATATCTGGATGCCGCCTGCGCACACAGATAGGTACTTTTCAAATTTATTTCCATAGTCATCATGAATTCATCTATTGATGCTTCAGGGAGGTAGGAAGTGGTGACTGAGGCTCCTGCGTTACAAACCATAACGTCTAATTTTCCGTTGTCTTTCACAATTGTCTCTACCAGTTTATTAACTTCAACTTCTTTTGTAACGTCGCAACCCATACCTATACAATTCAATCCTTCTAATCTTAATTCTTCTGCAACTTGTTCACACAAAGTTTTTCTACGACTCGCTATATAGACCTTGGCATTCATTTCAGCATATGCAGTAGCCATGGCTTTACCTAAGTGGGTAGCGCCTCCTGTTATTATTACAATGTCTCCACTCATATCTAGTAGATCTTTGATTGACATCAAATAGATCCTCTCTTTTGCGTTCATTAAATTAACAGATTGGTAATGCTAACAGAAAATCAAATATTTAATCCAATTCCAGAATTCAGTTAGATTTTGTATTGAAAGTTAAATTACTAGTATTGTTGTGGTTCGAAAACTTACCTACATAGTAATATCGATTCAAATATGGAAGACGATTAGGAGGCCTCATCATGCGATTAAAAAATAAAGTAATTCTGATGTGCGGGGTTGGACCAGGTATGGGGCGAGCTACAGCTCTGCTATTCGCTCAAGAAGGGGCTCAGGTGGTGATAAACGCACGAAGTGAAGAAAACTTAGATGAAACGGTGTCTATGATCGAAAATTGTGGAAGCAGTGCCATGGCAATACCCGGAGACGTTTCAAAGCGAACGGAAGCTTTACATATCGCTGAAACTGTTTTCAATCAATATGGCAAGATAGACATTTTATATTCTGGAGCTGGAGGGTTCTTCGAACCAGGAAGAACGATGGAGCAACTAGATGAAACTTTTTGGAATAGCGCTATCACAAACACACTAAACAGCTTGTACAACTCTGTCCATGTGGTAAGACCATTCATGGCTAAAAGTGGACGAGGGGCTATAGTTACAATTGCAGCGAGTGAAAGTGTTATACAAGAATCTAATCCGGCGTACGCCACATCAAAAGCGGGGATTATTGGAATGACAAAGAATCTGGCGAGACAATTGTATCCTGACAATATACGAATAAATACTATATCCCCTGGTCTGTTCAGAGCGAAATTAGGTACACATAACATTTCTCCTGCCGAAGCATCGTTAAAACGAACTGGGCACCCCGAAGATATAGCCTACACGGCATTGTTTCTCGTCAGTAATGAATCCAATTGGATCACCGGTCAAGTCATTGCCGTGGACGGAGGTGTCGACGTGTCTACCAGAAACGTTTGGGAGTACGAGAAATCTTGATAATTGTTCTTAGATTTTTTTAACATAGGATTCGATTCTTGAATAAGTAAATTAAACAACACCAAAACATCTTAAGGAGTTACTATGCTTGTTTTTGATGGAGACTCTGCTTTCATGCTTGGAGCTATGGAGCGCGACCAAGATCTGACTTTACCAATTGATGATATTCGGAATGCTGCTCAATCAGGAAAGAACTTAGTACCTAAAACCCCTGATACTGAAGCGGTAGTATCACTACCGGCATACAGGAGAGGTAAGGTAGCAGCGGTTCTGGCTAAACTTTCAGGACGTATTTATCGAACAGGTAGTCCGATATGGGGCTACCGCACAGGAGATATCGCTTACGCCATGGCAAGAGGACAGGCTGCATATTATGAAATACTGGACACCCGTGGTGAAATAAAGATCCTAACAAACAAAAAGCAACTTCAATCTCATTTTGAGTCATGGTCGGCCGCTGAAGATCATTCTACTTTGCCAGTAGGTACTATTTTGGGAATAGAAGGAGCAGATCCAATTTTATGGCCTGAACAAGTCCATGAATGGTGGGAAATCGGTGTCCGTGTCATAAGTCTATCTCACTATGGCGTTAGTACATACTCCCACGGAACTGCTACAGGAACTGATGGTGGACTATTTCCCCCTGCAAAAAATCTCTTGGCAATCATGGATTCCATTGGCATGATCCTGGATTTAACTCATACATCAGATGCTTCTATAAGGGAAGCTCTCGATATTTACAGCGGACCCGTTTTAGCAAGTCATCAAAATTGCAGAACGCTCGTTCCTGGGGAACGCCAATTCCCCGATGAAATTATACATTCTGTTATTGAAAGAGGAGGAGTAATAGGCAGCTCTTTTGATGCTTTCATGTTGTATCGTCCAGGTATCGACTGGGTAGATATACCAGGGACAGGAGAAAAATTTCCGAGGGAAAATGTAACATTAGAGGATGTAGCGGACCATATTGACCATGTTTGCCAACTCGCTGGGAATTCCGAACATGCTGCAATCGGTACTGACCTTGGTGGAGGTGTTGGTTGGAGTGGTGCACCTCATGGAGTAGATTCAGCAGAAGATTACATTAAGCTTTCATCCGTACTTGAGCAGCGGGGACACTCCGTTGAAGATATATCAAATATAATGTATTTGAATTGGCAAAGATTTTATGAGAAATACTTGCCTTCGTAATTGAACATATTTTAGATTGCTCAGAAGGAGAACGGTTTTTGACAGAAAACAATTTGACACTTCTTGTAGTAACTGCGCATCCGCATGATTTTACTCACGTTGCCGCTACCTGTGGTATACACGTCTCACAGGGTGACTCCGTCACAGTGGTATCAGTTGGCCACGGTGTATTCACCCATAATGAACAATTGCATGAAGAATTGATGAAACCCGCAGACCAACGTGATTCATCTGTGATACGTCAAAGTCCTGATCAATATGCCAAATTGAAAATTGACGAATTGAGATCAGCTTGTGCAGTTTTTGGTATCACTGACGTACGAATTATCGGAACAACAGAACCTTTCAGGATTTATCAATCCCCTGAATTAATAACCAAACTCAGGGATGTCATTTTGGAAATCAGACCACAGATATTGATCACCCAGAGTCCTTATGCTCCGACGAGGCATGGCCTTCAAAACAATTCACCAGATGATCACACCGAAGTAGCTCATGCAACGCTTGAAGCAAGGAATCTTGCATCAACTCCTATCTACGGATCAAATATTCAACCTCACAAAATAGCTGCAACTTACTTTCCTGGCGTATATTTTGAAAAAGATCAATTCGATTTTTATGTAGACGCGACCAATTGGTTTGAAAAAAGAGTAGAGGCAGAAAATGCATTCAAATCGCAAGGACACACAGAAGAATTTTCTCGTCGACGAATTGAACTCACGCTTGGAGACACAGGTTGGTTTTCCGGAACCATGTACGCAGAATCATTTGTTCGGGAAAAAGCAGAAGTTGTTTCGAAAATAACTATTTCAGAACATACATTGAAAAGATCGAAGGAACCCCCGTCAACTCACATGCGCAGAATATCAGGACTAGAACATTAGTCGTTTTACTGCCAACCCACATATCAAAATACATTTCAGGAAAAATCCACATGAAATTTGCGTTAGACACTTGTATCCATGGTGAGTATTCGAATCCAGTTCTCATCGCAGAACTTGCGAGCTTGGCTGAAAAGGCAGGTTGGGACGGGTTCTTTATATGGGACGGTATTGGCGGTTCGGAGCCAACCGCCGATCCCTGGGTAACTTTATCATTAATAGCTTCCTGTACCAGCAAAATCAGGATAGGAACAGCCGTGACTCCAATAGCCAGAAGGCGTCCATGGAAACTGGCAAGAGAAACTACATCCGTCGATTGGATTTCTCAAGGGAGACTCACTCTCGGTGTTGGTTTAGGTGATCCTCCATCTACCGAATACCAGCAATTTGGAGAAAACTCCAACATTAGAACACTGGCTGATAAGCTTGACGAAGGATTAGAAGTACTCACTGGCCTTTGGACCGGTAAAGAATTTTCATACAAAGGAATCCATTTCGATATCGACCAAGCCACTTTTTTGCCAATACCTGTTCAATCACCTCGCATCCCAATATGGATTGGTGCTAACTGGCCGAATAAAAGACCACTTAGAAGAGCTGCAAAATGGGATGGAGTATATCCAATTTATTGGAATCAGGATAAGAATGAAATGAGTCCTGATATTTTGAGGAAAATAGTAAGCTACATCAGCGAATACAGAGATGTCTCGAAAGATTTCGACGTAGTGGCCGCTGGCACACATGATATTTTGACCAAAACAAAATTAATTGAATTATCAGAGTCTTACAAATCGGTTGGAGCCACTTGGTATGCTGCACCAATAGGATCACATATTGGTGGAATCGAAGATGTAAAGGAATGGATTGAACTGGGACCTCCACGTCTGTAGTGCTATGCCTACATTGTCCGTAACTATGTTAGAATTGTTCACCAATAGCCCGACCGATAACCAAAGACGAGGGACCTTCATACAACATGGGAGAAATAGACCTTAATTTTCGGCCCTCAGTACCAGTATTTGACGCCAACATCGCTCTGGGCAGGCACCCCAAAAGGGTCCTAACTTCCGACTCTCTAATCCAAGCTGAAATTGAAATGGACAGGGCAGGGGTAAATCATGCCTTGGCCTACTCTATGCATGCAGCTGTCTTTGATACAGAAGACGGTAATGCATACCTCATGGATATCTTATCCGGTAATTCCAACATCGAACCCCAATTTGTTTGTAATCCAGCCACGGACAACTTAAACCGATTTGCAGATGAAATAGAAAAATCTCGAGTCCGATCATTACGAATTCTCCCAAATACTCAAGGGTATCCCTTTACCGATTGGATAGTTGGGGAATGGATGGAGTGGTTATCATCTACCTCAACTCCACTTTGGATTCCGTCAACTGAAGTTCCTGTTGGACAACTTTATGACACCCTGAAAAAATTCCCGGATGTAGATGTTGTGTTATCAGAGGTGCATTACATCAGCGTTCCATGGGTATTGCCGATGTTAAGGAATCTGCACCAAATCAATATTGAAATATCACGATTCATCATTCCCGATGGTATATCCACATTAATCGACAATGCAGGTTCAAAACGAATACTTTTTGGGTCAAGGTTCCCTGATTCACCAATGGGCCCCCAACTCTACAACCTTGAAAAATCTATTCTAAACAAAGAACTATTGGCTGATATTTGCTCTGGCAACTTGAGCATGCTTCTCAATAGGAGTAGCTCGTGAAAACACCAGTCATTGACTTCCATTCACACTTAGGAAGATGGGCCAGGTTGGGAATGGATTTTAAACTTGAAGAGTACGTCGCTATCATGGACAAGGCGGGTATCGACATCTCGTGTGTAAATTGTATAAATTTTTCGGATGCAAGACGAGGTAATGACCTCGTAGCTAGAGCTATTACGGAATACCCAGACAGATTTATTGGGGTCGCTTACGTAACACCTTTGTATCCTGCGGAAACAATCCCTGAACTTGAAAGGTGCTTTAACCAGCTCGGTTTCAAATTCATAAAACTATATCCTGATTACCTTGGTAAACCTATTGATGATCAATCTTACTCAGGGATATTCGAATGGGCTAATGACCGAAATATCGTCATCATGAGCCATAGTTCTTACGTGCCTTCTCACGGAACAGCAGATGGCTCTAACCCTGGCTCCAGTGAAAACAATTTTACAATGCCGAACCGTTTCATACCTCTTGCTGAAAAATATACTGATATAAATTGGGTTCTGGCGCATTCAGGTAATGCGAGACCCGGTCAAAAGATGTCAGTCGAAGCAGCACAGAAATGCCCAAACATATTTTTAGAGACATGCACATCATTGGCGGAACATGACACGATCGAACTGCTAGTAAATGAAGCTGGCGAGGATCGAATCCTTTATGGATCAGACATGCCGTTAATGGAACCACTTTACCAAATAGGAAGAATTATCACTGCTGATATATCAGATTCAGCTAAGATCAAAATACTTGGTACCAACGCATCCAAATTACTGAAAATCCCTGCATTCTAGAGAGGATTAAAAATATGCCCAGATCCAGAGCTATTCTAGAACAAAGCATAAAAGAAAACACCCCACGATCTATACAACAGTGGAAACGTGGTTTAAAAACCATGCCCGGCGGAGTCATTAAAGGAGCTTATTTCACCAACCCTCACCCCGTATATGTGGATAAAGCGGAAGACTGTTATTTGTGGGACATAGACGGGAATAAATATTTAGACTTTACTAACCATCACACCGCCATGATACTAGGACACAGCCCTCCATCAGTTATCCAAGCAATTAACGATGCTATATCACAAGGCCTCGGTTTAGGGGCTCCCAGTACTTTGGAAGCAGAAGTCTCCGAAGAAATAGTAAGTAGATTCCGATCAATTGATAAGGTCCGATTCACTGCTTCAGGCACGGAGTCTTCACTTCATGCAACTCGATTGGCTAGAGCATTCACGTCAAAACCCAAAGTGGCCAAATTTGAAGGAGCGTATCACGGTAGCCATGATGCACTTGAGATTAGTGTGGCTCCGAATCTTTCTTTGGCGGGCTCGCCGGACTCTCCAAAAGCAGTAGCAGCATGGCCAGGTATGTCAGCTTCAGCTGAAGAAGAAACCGTCATCCTGCCATATGGCCAAAGGGAATCCGTAGAGCTAATCCTCAGAGACAACAAAGATGATATTGGCGGAGTATTTTTTGATGCGAAGGCAGGAATTTATGATATCGATCCTGATTTCGTCCATTTTTTGAGAGATATTACCCGCGAACTCGGAATGCTCCTCATAATGGATGAAGTAGTAAGTTTCAGGGCTGGATACAGCGGGTATCAAGGTGTCGTTGGTGTAGATCCTGATTTAACATTATTCGCGAAAATCATGACAGGTGGAATGCCGGGAGGAGTAATTGCAGGTAAATCGGAAATAATGGATCTTTTAGATAACAGTGGGGCTCTGACATTGAATCAAAGCGGTACATTTTCTGGTAACCACATAACTCTTGCCGCAGGTTTAGCGACACTCAGAGAATTAACCCCTGAGCTCTACTCTCATTTTGATTCCTTACGTGAGAAATTGATAACAGGAATTACCGACATATTTTTAAAATTACGGATAGACGGTAACGTCAAAGGTACAGGCTCAATAATTAGCTTCGATTTGAACAATACCAAAGTGACTGATTACAGGAGTATGGCGGGCACTGACAAGGAAACCTTCGATTTGTTACGCATGGAGATGATGTTAAGAGGTCATTTGATTGCGCCTGGTATGGGATTGTGTTTATCAGCACCAATGCAATCCGAACACATTGATGAATTTCTAGATGAGTTAGAAAAAGGGTTGCAGACAAGCTAAACTATTACTTAGATAATTATTACTACAAGGAGATAGATCGTGGATATAGACAATATTCTTTTGCACTTGCGGATAGATGGTTGGCACGTTGAACCAGGAGTAATCCCCTCTACACAAGTGGATGATGTTAGAAAAAGCGTTCAAGCATCTGCTCCTACGGTGGAAAAACAAATTAAGGGAGTTAAAGCTGAAACAGGTTTGATGGCTAAAAATCAAAGTCTTGCTCCTCACCTGGCTCACGAAGGAGTTTTGGGCGTAGCAGAAGCTTTCCTTGGAGAGCATTTCAAAGTCTCATTCACAACCGCAATTATTAATAACCCTGGAAACGCACGCGGAGGTTGGCACGCTGATTGGCCTTTTAACCAGAGAAATGGAGGATCAATTAAAGCTCCTTACCATGATGCAGTTACACATCTCACCACCATATGGATGCTTTCTCCATTTTCTGCAGAAACAGGAGGGACATTAATTGTCCCGGGAAGTCACCGTTCAAACACTAATCCTACAACCGATATGGGTGTTGATCCTATGGCATCCTATCCAACTGAGATGCAGGCAACTGGAGATCCTGGTAGTGTTTTGTTCTTTGATAGTAGGCTATGGCATGCGACCGCTACAAATCTTGGTGATAAACCCAGAGTAGGAGTAGCTGTAAGATTTGCTCCCTGGTGGCTTAACGTTGATACCCTTATGCCAAATTCAGATATCCGAAACCGCATGGTCGACGAAGTTGGAGGTCAGGAACCAGAACAGGATTTGATACCAATTGATGTGTTTAATAACTTGCCTGAAAAAGTTAAACCACTTTTCCGGCACTGGACTACTAAATGAAAGGATTTTTCAATTGAAACAAACACAGGTAGGAGACTCTGGGGTAAATATAAGTCCTATAGGACTTGGCTGCGTTACATTCGGCAGGGAAATTGACGAAGAAACATCTCGTAAAGTGCTAGATTACGCGATCGAAAAAGGAATTACATTCCTCGATACAGCTGAAGGTTATGGAGGAGGGCAGTCTCGTGTCGGCCGTAAGCAATCCATGGGTATTGATGACGAGCGTGAAGTTTCAGGAGAAATGAGTTCGTCTGAGCGCATCATTGGTGATTGGATGCGTGATAGGGGGTGTAGAGATGAACTCACCATATGCACTAAAGTCAGTTCTGGAGCAAGCCCAGAAAATATCACCAAACAAATTAACGCGAGTCTTGAGCGCCTTCAGATCAACCAGCTAGATATTTACAAAGTCCACTCTCCAGACTCGTCAGTCCCAATCAGTGAAACAATGGATGCGCTTGATAAACAAGTGAGAATGGGAAAGACAAGGGTTGTTGGAGGAAGCAACTATTCACCAGAGCAAATAGAGGAATCTCTCAACGCCAGCAGATCCGGAGGTTATGTACGGTTTCAAATTATGCAACCACCATATTCAATCGCCGCGCCGGATGCTGCCAAAGACATTTTCCCACTTTGTCATCAGGAAAAGATTGCTATTACTCCATATAGTCCTTTAGCAGCAGGATTCCTTGCCGGAAAGTATACTTCTGACAGATCAGACATCCCGAAGGGAACCCGTTATGACATATCTCCTTCACACGCTGATATATATTTTAATGAACGAAATTTCAGAGTCGTTGATCTTCTAAAACGTAAATCAGCTGAACTTGATATACCTATGGTTCAATTGGCTATGTCATGGGCGATGACCAACACTCACGTGACAGCTGTCATAGCAGGTGCACGAACAACCAAACACATCGACAATGCCTTGCTCGCATATGAAAATGGTATGGATACAGCATTACGGGCTGAAATTTCTGACTGGTCTTAATGAATAGAAAAATCATGATTTACTGAACTTGAATGTATAGATAATTCCAGGATTTGGTAATTGATGCATGAATTTTACCAACATTTACTGGAGTCAATAATGTCATTATCGGGGGAGTGTCGGAATTGGTAGACGAGCATGATTTAGGATCATGTGCCGCAAGGCGTCCGGGTTCGAGTCCCGGCTTCCCCACCAACACACTCTAATAAATTCATACCTCGAATGGCAAATACTACAAATAAAAACTTTATTTCACAAACCGAGACTTTTAAGCATTAGTGAAATTTCAGATACTATGATATCGACTGTTTTGGTAGTTGGTGGAGAAGGAATATCATAGGTCTTAACAGAGGCTTCCACAGCCATCCCTCCATTTAAAACGGTGTCAGCACTTGGCCAATAGGCTAAAACCCCATTACCATAACCTGAAAACATTGTACTTTTGGCTTTAGAATTTCGTTTGACCGCCAAACCAATTTCTGCAAATGGTTCTCCAGGCATACTAATTAATACAAAGTCATCTAATCTGTATCCCACAACTTCGAATTTCAACTCAGGTTGCTTGATCCCTTCTAATACTGTTTGCATAACATTTTTTGACCAACGCAACATCATATGGGCATGAACAAGATCTCTTCCTTGCATATCAGATGATTTGGTATTAGATACCTGTTCCTCACATTCTTTAAATTGGAGTGTGGCTTCCTTCAATGAGGGAAGTGGTTGGAGAGGAACAGTAACACACCTGCTGGCTACATCAAATATATTGTGCGATGGAGCGTTTATATATTTCTTTTTATATAGCGCTAAGCTCGACATAGAATTTTCAGTTTCTCTTATTATTTGATGAGGTCTTGTTTCGATTGCAGTGGCTACTTTGGCTACTTCGCAACCTATTATCGTCCCGATACGGTCTACTTCATACCAATCATCTTGCAAGAATTCTATTGTTGCCTGGTTGCCTGCGGCTCCGGTAAGAAAAACACAAGTGGCTCCCGTAATTTGCTCTACTCTTTTCCTAACAAACCCAGGATAATCGGGCCCGATCATATAGCTATCTATGCCCATTACAACAGGATGAGCTGCGAAGGAACATAGGATGGCTAGTGCTTTACCTGACAAATCATCAATTCTTAAAACATCAACACTAGAATCAGACACTCCGTCAGGATTACGGCCAACCACAACTCTCCCATCGTCTGTCATTTCTTCTCTATTGATGTTTACATCGGCTAAACCTGTCGCTGAACCAAATCTTACCGGAATTCTTGACTGATCCGCCTCAACTGCTGCATCAACTAATTTCTCTACAAGTATTCTTATATAGGAATCTAAAGCCTCTATTTCCCCAGGTCTTGGAAGTATGTCGTGTGGCCCACCCAATGCTAATCTGTTAGTGGCAGGACTGTTGTGTGTATGGGTACATGCCACAGTAACATTGCTGGTACCAATGCCCAGTTTATCCGCAATTTTTTGTCTGATTTCATTAGCTAGAGGAATATCTAGACCAATCAAATCACAATCAAATATTGCAATTTTTGTTTGTTCATCAGACAAAACAATCCCGGTGGCAAACAATGGCATATGGACCGACACCGAAGGTTCTACCCTACGAATAATTCCTTGCAGTCTAAACCCGACAGGCGGGGTAATATCTACCCTTGCAACACCTGCTGTCAATATTTTATTGCTTGCTCTATTCATATCCGCCTCCTGTAGATTCTATCTCTTCAAACAACGTTGTGGTTCGTAGCAAATTCCAGGATCAATTTTACGGATTAAAAGTATCATTTCATTGGTTTCCACTTTCGCAGTATAAATCATAATGTCCGCCGGATTGACTCAAAGGTATATACTGTCGCTAAATTAGAATTTTGCATATCTTAATCATACCAAGAACGTTGTATATTGAAGAGGATCCAAATGGTAAATTTCCTCGTTCGCAGAATTGTCTATGGAGTTCTGACTGCTATAGTCATCTCCGCTATATCGTTCCTGGTCATAACGCTTCCCCCAGGAGACTTCGCGACCACTTACGTGCAAACACTACTGGGAGGTGAATTCCATCAATTTCAACAACGCCATGTTGATAGTGCTCTTGAAGACCAAATCCGGTCTGATCTTGGTCTAGACCAGCCACTTGTTATTCAATACTCGAAATGGGCTTGGCACATCCTTACACTGGATTTCGGGACATCAATATTCCATAAAGCTAAAATAACAGAAGTTGTAGGCCAAAGACTGGTCAACACGGTTCTGCTCGCACTTGGAACAATTTTATTCACGTGGATATTGGCAATACCAATAGGAATATACTCAGCTTTAAGACACAATACTCCGGGAGATTACATAGTTACGTTTGTCGGATTTCTGGGATTAGCTATTCCAGACTTTCTCTTGGCGCTCGTTTTGATGTGGATAGGCTTTGCTTATTTTGATATCAGTGTCGGGGGTCTTTTTTCAACTCCGTACTTGGACGCCCCATGGAGTTTCGACAGGTTTGTAGATATGCTAAAACACCTCTGGGCACCTGCAATTGTTCTCGGAACCGCTGGGACCGCGGGTTTAATCAGAATACTGAGGAACAATTTACTGGACGAGTTAGCCAAACCGTATGTAGTAGCTGCACGTGCACGGGGGGTTCCGAATTGGAAATTAGTCTTCAAGTACCCTGTCCGGATTGCCATGAACCCATTTATCAGTACTCTTGGCTATTTGTTACCATTCCTAATGTCCGGTAGCATAATAGTATCAGTTGTTCTCAGCTTACCCACACTTGGACCCATCCTGCTGCAATCACTCATGGCCGAGGATCTCTACCTTGCAGCAACTATTGTTTTGTTGCTAGGAATTTTAACGATAGTCGGCACACTTATCTCAGATATTCTTTTGGTGGTTTTCGATCC
>CAZMZE010000022.1:0-11308 GCA_964570875.1 uncultured Dehalococcoidia bacterium | reverse complement strand
TGTTTTTTTGTTGGTGTTTTTTTTTTTTTTGTTTTTTTTTTTTGGTTTTTTTGTGGTTTTTCTTGTGTTTTTGGAGGATGTTCCTGTGTTGGTGGTGGATGTTCCAGAGTTGGTGTCGGAGGTACCAGTGTAGGTGTGACCGTTGGGGCCGGTAATGATGTCGGCGTGGGAACAACCGGAGTCGGAGTAATGGTTGGGGAGGGTGTGGGTATGAGCGCAGATACTTCAGCTGGATTAGAAGATATCCCTATTGCAAATACAGAAAACCCTGGGGATTCGGCTAAAAAACTCTCGTAAAGCTCATCTTCAGGCCCCAGCACAAAACCAGAGTATGTGGTCGGAAGTTGTGCCCACTCACCTTCAGATACAGAAGTCGATTCCTTGTATCTCAATAACACCACGTTTTCTACCGGTATGGATTCATTTTCCAACCAGTTTTTTCTAACCCTGAATTCTATTTGTCCGGGTAGGAATTGAGTATTTCCAGCTCCGATTAATGTGATATCCATGGATCTCAAAAATGTCGTGTTCTCCGGAGCAGAAGCCAATGTGTTCAACGAGACAGGGGAGATAGAGACTTCCACGTTACCTGGAAGGTCGGCACTGTCTATATTTAGTTTGGACATGTGAGCTAGTGCTGCAACATCAGGGGACGGAACTACGGACTCGAACCCTCCGGATGCTTTAATGGTTAGCGGAATAGTTTGATAGACTTCAGAATCGAACTTCACTACTGGAACGACGATTTCAGTTTGACTTGAATCGTCTAGTGGTTCAGCGTCTTCGCTGGTTCCAATTGCTAGTCCGGTAATACCACCTACCTCGTCTAAAATTTCAGGGCCTTTCATACCTAGATAAATCAGTGCGGTGAGTAACCCTACGACTGCAACTATGCGTGCAGACACTGATGGTTTCAATATCAACTCGAGAGGCCTGGTCTCAGCTTCAGCAGGCACGCTAATCTTGTCTATAGCGTTTAATGTTCGTACCTGCTCGAGTGAAACTTGATGACGTTGCTGATCTATGTCCGCTCTCTCTTGAATAGAAAGCCCCCAGTTAATGGAGTAGTCTTGTACACGCAGACCGAACGCACCAAGTATTCCAGAGATTTCTCGTTGGATGGAAGAGCCTATCTGCACTAGCAGATCCCGGTTACCCCTTAACTCATCAAACATGTACTGGTTTAATTCCAAACCTAGTACCTTAGCGAGCAAATCATCTCTGATTTCTGATGCTATATCCAAACGGTTTAGAACGTTCTTACCGCGTAGCAACAACAAGGCGTTCTCGGCCAGGTTTTCATCCACTTCCAGCCATAGATTAATCCTGGCGGGGATGACCTGGTTATCCTTGGTCATCACCGGTAATCCGAATGTGAAACTCTTATTTCCAGTTGCTACCGTGTCATCATCACCCATCCAGAAAACAAGGTTGAATCTGGTTTTGGTGGCTTTATATATCTCGGTGTTAGGACCAAGTCCGATCATGGACTTTAGAAATTCACCAAAAGTTCGTGTAGGTTTTCGGTCCTCAGAATACACGTCGGTGATTTCACCGTTTTTCCTTATGACTACAACTTCATCCGCTCCGGCCTGTACGTGTCGTCTGAAGCCTTTGTGGTCGTCCTTGCCTATCTGTCCCAGTACTGTGTATTTCCCTTGCCTTCTCCAGTCACGACCTGTGGGAGTTTCTTCGGTGATTTCGGGCTCTGTGGGGACGCTACCCATCGATGCTGCTGCACGCGCTAAGTGTGTTTCAGGCTGATTCGATAGATTCCTCAGTGCCGTCGCTAGATCTGCTGCGCTTTGATAACGGTCCTTTGGGTCTTTCTCCATACACTTACGGACGATGGCCTCTAGTCCCTTAGATATTCCAAGCGTTGATGGCAAATCCGGCATGGGCTCGTTGAGGTGCATTCGGAATAATTCAGGAACGGTACCTTCGTAAGGAGGATTTCCCGAGAGAATTTCGTATAAAGTTACTCCGATGGAATAGATATCAGAGCGTGTATCAGAAGATCCTTCGCCAGCACACTGTTCGGGAGACATGTATTTCGGGGTTCCAATCACACTTGCAGTTCCCGAGAGATCAGTGGCTTTTGCTATACCGAAGTCAGTAACTTTTGGCGTACCTTCATCGGATAGCAGGATATTGTGGGGTTTGATGTCACGATGCACGAAAGTCATCTCGTGAGCGTAGTGGACGGCATCACAAATCTGTGATGCTATGTCTATAGCCTGGGGCGCTGGCATCGGTCCGCTTTTCCGTAGCTCTTTGTCGAGGCTGTTGGGAACGTATTCCATCACAATGCATGCATAATCCCCTTCTATTTTGAAGTCATAGACTGTTGCAATATTGGGGTGAGATAGTCCAGCTGCAAGGCGGGCCTCTGACATCAAGGTGTCGACATACTCACTTTGAGTTGACACCATCTGGTTCATTAACTTGACGGCCACAGTGCGACCTAGGAGAGTATCCTCGCCGAGGTATACAGTAGCTTGCCCGCCTACGCCAATACGCTCTTTTAGTGAATATCTGTCAATTCGTTCTAACATTTCAGCCAAGTATTATGAGCACGTATGTAACATTTATAAATGAGAGTAACTGTTAATAAATATGGCCCCAAAACTGGTAGTTGAATCGACACTTCAATGTATGAAGCAGCCATTTTTGTTTTGTTGAGTGTCGGTAGTCCAATTTTGCCATTGTTTTATTTCAAGTAATATTCTACTACGTTCTATCTAATACGTGACACTATTGTCCTGCCAGTTAGGATTTCCAATTTGAGTGGATCTGGAAAGATAAAGAACAAGGTGTGAAGGCTATCCCTTCACACCTTGTTCCATTTATCTGAGTGGACGCGGTTTATCTGCCTCTTAGTTTAGCAAGCAAGTGGAGTATTTCAATATACAGCCAGACTAAGGTTATCATTAACCCAAATGCTGCGTACCACTCCATGTACTTTGGGGCACCCTGTTCAGCGCCTTGCTCTATGAAATCAAAATCTAAAACTAAGTTTAGGGAAGCTATAATTACTACAAGTAAGCTAAATCCAATGCTCATAAAAGAGCTGTTGCCAATGTCTAAAACAGGCAGCCCAGAACCAAAAAAACTCATTATGAATCCGACCATATACACAACAAAAATACCCCCGGTCGCGGCTACTACTCCAAGTTTGAAATTTTCAGTCGGTTTTATTAACTTGGTTTTGTAGGCAAATAACAGGGAAAAGAGAATCGCCAGAGTAAGAAATACGGCTTGAAAAACAATACCTTCATACATGCTATTAAAGACAAATGAAATGCCACCCAGAGCTAAACCTTCCAAAGCTGCATAAACAGGAGTTGTTACAGGTGACCATGATTTTTTAAACATTGTAATCATAGCTACTATAAATCCGCCGATGAAGCCAATGAATATTAGACCTGTCATTTCCATGCGGAAGGTCATATACCCAAATGCTAAAAGGATGAATAAGCTCAATGCTATTTTGTTAACAGTCCCGTCTATAGTCATAACATTTCCGGTTGCCTGAGGTATCTCGGCGAACGTTTTTGAAGACAGAGCAGGGTTGGAAGAACGGAACAACATGTGATTGTTAGATTTATCGCCTCGATTATTTACGGTATTTCTGGCTGTTGACATGTTCACCTCAATCTTGTTATTTCATCAAATAGTCAAAAATAAAAAATAAATTTACTTTGGCTGCTCACAATAGTACGGATTTATTATAGTCAGCAAACTAGCGTGAAGCTAGCAAAATTCAAATCCAAAATCTTTAAAAAGATTCGATAATGTACGGTATTCCCCTGATGGGAATATGGATAGACGGGCAGAATATTCCTTAAGAAAATGTGGAATGTGGGATCCTATGTTAGCTTGGTAGACTTTCTTCGAAAAATCTCTGCCAGTTCCTCCACATTATGTTTTCAATGTCCTCATGTTTATATCCTCGTCGTTCCATGAAGTCCTGTATCTGTAAATAGTCATAGACTGTGTCAATTTCCTTTGGTGCTCCTATAGCTCCGCTCTGACCATCGGTGTCTCCTCCGATCGCAGAATGCAAAGAATTCCCGGCCATCTGGCTGACGTGGTCGATATTGTCAACAATACGTTCAAGCGTAACTTCATCTTTAGAGAATGGTCGCTTAGGTGGGATGTTGCCCCAATCAACTCCTTGTGTCCATAGCATGTAAGAGTCCATTGAATGGCCTAGGACTGCTCCTCTATCAATAATTATTCTGAGTAGGTGGTCTGGAATCTGACGTTCACCAGGGGTAACTGCTCTGCAATTTTGATGGCTGGCTAAAATCGGACCCTCAAAAATTTCTAACTCTTCTCTAACTGATTCGTCAGAAGTGTGCGATACATCTAGTATCATTCCTAATTTGTCCATCTCCCGAAGTAATTCAGGACCGTGGGGCGTCAATCCACCGTCGGTACCAGTTCCGGTCCCATGTGAGTAGCGGCTTACCCCATAATGGGAAAGACTTATTACTCGCAAACCGTAATCAAACCACTCATGAACTTGTTTTGGCCATACAATCGGATCAGCACCTTCCATGCCAAGGATCATTCCGACTGGTAAATTCTCATGATCGTCTGGATCTGACCATTCCTCCATGTGTGATTTAAATTCAGAGGGTGTTTTTAAAAGTCGTGACTCACCCATGTCCTCAAGGATTTTGTAATATCCGTACTGAGCCATACCGTCCGCGTATGCGTGGTGGTCTGTCTTCACTTCTCCATGTGAGTGACCGTGGGGTCCTTCTGATTTATGCCCACAGAATGATTCTGTGTCATCTCTGCTTATGCACCGGTTAATTTTGACTAAGGCAGCAGCCATCCCCGAGCGTCTCATCTCAGGAATAGAAGCCATTGTCCATTTCCTGTTCCGATCGAGTTCTAAGTATTCTGTCTGAGAACGGACTTCGCCGATAGGTAAAGTCAAGTCGCGCTTCATATTTACACCACCAGAAGCCATGGGGTAGTCGCCGTCGATCATTAACATGAAGTTATCCTCCAATCAATTATTATTGCAGCGTCGGTTATATTGTCATATTAAATTGTGATGTCAAGTTATCAATTTTGTTTAATCAATAATATTTGCAGTCTGGTTTTGTCCGGTCAGTGATTTATCCACTGGAAACTTGTTATGCCAGTCGCATTGAGCACAGGTAGTTATTCCGTGTTGATTAAAAATCCCTCCCTCTTTAAAAAAGTCGGGGTGTTTGCCATTTGCTTTGCATAATGGTATTTGATTATTTTTCAACTGGTGATATCCCCCGAATGCAGGACAATCGTCCCGTACAACATCGTTTATGCCAGGAAGTTCTACTCTCTGGGGAGACTGCATGAACGTTTTGATTACGTCGGTATTTTTACCGGTACGCCACGCCTCCAGCATTCCCTCAGCTTTGCGCAACGCATCAATAGCAAAGTCCCCCGAGTGCCTGTCTGGAGGTCTTAGCACCAAGCAAGACGGATTATCTGTGAGGATGGTGGTCATGAAGCTTTTGAAGTCGCCTACCGACATTAGTCCAGATGAACTTTTGCCTACGGGTCCTGTATGTAAAATACCTGCTGATTTACATACTTCCTGCAAAATGCCTGGGTACTCATACTGAAGCCTGATGCCTGGTACGGTATTGTTTAAGTGTCGTTGTTTTGGCCAAAAATGTCCCATGTATGGGACTCGATATTTTTCCTCATAGTAGTGCCAAAGAGTAACTCTATCAACCATTACTCCAAGGGTGAGTACAAAGTCGTTGTCATTCATCAACTCAAACGGATTCTCTACCCCACAAGAAGTTGGTGAAAGATAATGGCGCTCTAGCAATCGTCTGGCAGATTTGCCTAAACCAACCCATGAATGAGTAGGATGGCAACTACGCAAGCTCCCCTGACGTTGTCGTACGGACTCTGGTATCACACCTTGGAATCCTGGTTGTTTACTTATGCACAGTCCGTCTGAAGGAGTGCATTCGCAATCGCTATTTGTAAAATCAGATAAATCTCCCCAAACGCTATCTCGGAAAGCAGGTACTAGCAGTGTTCCATTTGGCCCTAGAGTTTCAATAAGAGCATCCACTACAGATTCAGCGCCACCTTCTACCGGCCCAATTGCACTGAGAGAGCTGTGCATCATCACATTGGCTCCGGGTGTAATTCCCAGCTTTAATAAATCGTTAACGATTTGTTGTTTTGTTACCGTCATGTGATTACTTTCAGTTAGCCTACAGTAGTTATGGCTGTGATAATTCTCAACCAATCATCCAAATATTTCAATTCGTTGTTTAAGCACGTCCACATTAATTGGAGTAGTACCGATCATTTCACCATCAATGTTTAGGATGTCGTCTGTTTGCGGAATCAACGAAAAACTGGAAGCTTGATGATACTCCACCTCTGGTTCATTGATGTGAGTACCATCAAATAGTTTAGGTAGAACTGCGAACAGCCTTTGTCTTGTTATATCTCCGTCAACTACCAAAAGGTCAATAAGCCCATCATCTAATTTAGCGTCAGGTGCCATTTTCATTCCTTTACCAACATGGATTGAGTTACACGCTACGATAAATGTGAATTTATTAACCAATGTTTTGCCATCGATAATTAATTTTGCGCGCCTGTTTTTCCTGAGGAGTATCTCAATTATGCTTGAAATAGTGTAGCGGCTAGGACCCAACCACCGTAGTGATTCAGCGCGTTTTCCGACATCAGTTACAAGTCCCCAACCGATTAAGTTGATTGAGTAGATGACTTCTTGTTTATTATCGACCCGTGCGGTGTCTATAAACCGAGTGTGACCGGAAACTATTGCTTTAGCAGATGTTTTAGGATTTGTAAGACCCAGATCATGGAGTACAGAGTTTCCTGATCCGCCGGGGATCACCCCAATAGGCACGTTTTTGCCGTCATGCCTTTGAAGCATACCATTGACCACTTCATGAAAAGTGCCGTCTCCGCCGATCGTTAAAAATCCGTCATAACCATCCAAATCTAAGTTATTTGCTAATTCCCGGGCATGCCCGCAGTAAGCAGTCATCTTTATGGTTAATTCTGCTCCATGTGAATCAAAAACAGGCTTAACCAGATCTAAAATTCTGAAACTCTGTTTTTTGCCGCTGTTAGGGTTTACTGCGAGTATGAATCTTATACTGAAATCTCCGATGATGGCGTTGGTATAGATTTATAGAGTCACCGATTTCCTACTAGTATACGTAAGAACCGCTGAAGTATACTCTCTCATCGTGATAAAAAAGTAGGATCTACATCTAGTTGATACCCATTTGCCAAAACATTAGTTTGATTTGCGATACCAATTAAAGCCATCAATTCAGCGAACATTTCGTCTGTCATTCCTAAGTCTCTGGCAGCGGCAATATTCGTCACAGTTCCATATTGACTCCCGTTCGTGACACTTACGGCAATATATATCAACTCCTTAGTCAGCATGTCTATTGTTGGAGATGTCATTACAGATTTAACGCTTTCCCAAGTTTTTTGCATGAGTTTTGGATGTACTGCAAGAGCTTTCCAGAAATTATTAATCTGATCTGTTCCGATTGTTTGACCATAACTTTTCCTGGTTGAGATTATGTCATCATAGACCCGACGTACCTCAATATCTGCATCTTCATATTCAACTAATTCGACTGTAGTCATTGTTACGGTTACTCTCCTTTTATTTAGAACTATGTTCTGTTATCTAGTTATATAACATATTGATTACGGTTGTTTAAGTTACAATCATTCGTTTTGGGTTACCATCACAAAATAATACCGATATAATTTGCCAATTTGAAAGGATCAACTAGCAGTAAATTTCTCTAGTCAAATTCCCCGAAGCACGGTCTATCATGCTTTGCTGAATCATACTTTCAATTAAAGAAGGATCATGCTACGAGTTAACACTAAAACATATTGGTATTGTATTCGTTGCTTCTCTTTGCACTATTCGTGTTGTTGGTTTACTAATTAGCCCATATAAATTGCCTATAAGGATTTGAATAAAATATTGAATTGGGATGGTAGTAATGTCCAATCCAGCGCATAGTGAACTATTTCCAACAATGGTTATTGGTAGTCTTCCTAGGCCAGTATGGGTTCAACACGTTATTCGAGATCGCTTAAACGGGAGACTAAGTGATTCTGAAGCCAACCACATTTTGGACGATGCTGTTCCCTTAGCCATCCAGTTGCAGGAAATGGCTGGATTAGACTACGTATCAGATGGCGAGTGGCGTAGAGATAATTACGCCCGTGTCATAGCTGATAATGTGTATGGATTTAAGCGAGAGGAAGTGACTCGTGGCCCTCTTACTCTCAATGCGTTTGTTGTAGATAAACTTGAATCAGTTGGGTCAATTGCCGAGAGTGAGGCAAAATACCTAGTTAGCCATACTGATAGCAAAACTCTTGTGGCATTGCCTAGCCCCTGTACTATCGGCGATCTTATGTGGCACCCATATCATTCAAAGAAAGCATATTCGACGCGCGAGGAATTTGTGGAAGCTTGTGTTCCCATAATTAGATCTGAACTAATATCTTTGTCACATCTCGGTATTGACGCAATACAACTTGATGAACCTTTACTTCCTAGAATCGCACATCCAGATATGTATGGATATAAGGATGTTACAGAATTAAAATCAGCAGTTGAACTTTCTGTGCGAACCATTAATGAAGTAACAAAAGGTCTCTCGGAGTCCTTCATCACAGTACATTTGTGTCATTCCCATGGAGATGAATATAAAGTTGTGCCGGGTACAGAGAAGTTAATCATGAGTGCCGTGAAACGTATGAAAGTTGATCGTTTTGCAATGGAATTTAATAGTCCTGTAGGCACTGAGCTACAAGCTTTATCCAATTTCCCCAATGATAAACTGCTAGGTATTGGTGTAATAGAACCTAAAGTCGCAAAAGTAGAGAAACCCGGGAGCATTGTTGAGAGAGCTGAGAAAGCTTTCCAGTTTGTAGATAAGGAAAAAATTGGATTAAATCCAGATTGTGGGTTCGCTACAAGTGCCATGGGTTCAGGTAACCTTGATAATGCATATAGGAAATTGAGCGTGATGGTCGAGGGTGCAAAGATGCTCAGAAATACTTATCAGATTTAAATGACCTACTCTTCTACTCACAGATGCACGCGACATACGCTCTAAACAAATTATCAACTATTTCACAGGTGAGATTCCTATAATATCTAATCTTCTTTTGGCTTCTGAATAAATTTCTTCTGACAATATCCCTTTATTTGCAGTTTCGATATTATCCTTAAAATGTTGCGGATTCGCAGTACCTACTATAGTTGTGTTTAAGTCAGAGAGTGACAAAGTAAATCTAAGTAAAAAACTAGTTCTGGATTCGCCTTCTTCCAACAGCTCATCTAGTCCAGCCCTGCCAAAATAATCCCATGCGTCGTAGTGTTGTTTATACATTTGGTGCCACGATTCTTCTTGCTTCAATAAACCTGTACTTACAAATTCTCCTTTAGACACCCCTCCACGAATTATTGTTCCAGCTCCTGCTTTCAATGAATTTGAGATCCAGGTTTCATGCACTCTGTCTAAAGCAGAATAAGGTATCTGAAAAGTATCAAAAACACCCAAATCAATATATTTTGACAACATTGGCACAGAAGTTGAAACTCCTATGAATCTTACTTTCCCTTCTTCTTTGATACTGTTTAATGTATCAATGACTCCAAGTTTATTGATTTCATCAATCGAAGGGGAACCGTGTAATTGCACCAAATCCAAATAATCAGTTTTCATCCTTTTAAGACTTTGATTTATACCGGTAACAATTCTATCTCGGGTATATACATGGTCTTTGCCCCCCCCCGTAATAGTTACTCCAACAGGGCAACTACATTTTGTAGCTAAATGAAATTCTGATCTTCTATGAGAAATTGATTTGCCAATCAACTCTTCACTTTCGCCATAATCAATTGAAGTATCAATGAAATTGATCCCTGAATCTAACACCATATTTAAAATCGTACGAGCTTCTTTTTCCGGAACATAATCAAAATACTTAGTCCCTTTACGAAACTCCATAGCTCCAAAACCTAAACGCGTAACCTGCATTCCGGTCTTACCCAGTTCATTAACAACTAAACTCATTTAAATCCTCATACCTGAATTAGAAATGAAAAATCAATTTATTCTTCAATTAGATACAAATCACCTCTCGAATATTCAGTAACTGTTATATTTGGCCACTGATTCTGTGCAATATTATGTCATCATAGATCTGACTGACCTCAATATCTGCATCTTCATATTCAACTAATTTAACTGTGGTGATTATTACGATTACGTTCCTTCGATTTAGAACTATGTTCTGTTATTTAATAACATATAGTATTAATTACAGGCGTTTGAATCAAAGCAGTTAGTTTGTGGTTGCCAACATATCTCACTAGTCCTGAGCTGTATGAAGTACTGACTCCTATCCTATATTCAGCTGCTGGATTATACTGTCATCCAAGACCATCATGCGGTTGACATCAGTTCTTCTGGTGCTGGATGCATATGGCATTGGGAGCGAGTGGCAAAACGATCATGTATAGATATGTGGAGACAAATTCATGACTTTGAATCACCTTAACATGTTTCAGTTGGAATCAGGCTTGGATCATATTCTTAATGCACCAAAAGATAATGGCATAGTTCAAATGATAGTATCCAGACCTAAAATTGAAGTTCGCAAAATACTTAATGTTGCAAAATTAGATAAAGAATTTGGCTTGGATGGGGATAATTGGAATGACCGAGGAAATTCTAGTATGCCCGATAATTGTCCAGACATTGAAGCTCAACTTACCATCATGAACTCTCGTGTAATTTCATTAATGACTTCATCGAGTGATGAGTGGCCACTCGCAGGTGATCAACTATATATTGACATGGACCTTAGTAGAAATAATTTGGTTCCTGGTAGCCAGATTAAAATAGGATCTGCCGTGGTTGAAGTCAGCGAAAAACCACACACGGGTTGCAAAAAATTTTCAAGTCGATTTGGATTAGATGCATTGAAGTTTATCAGTACTCCAAGTGGCCGAGAATTATGCCTAAGGGGGATAAATACTCGTATTGTACAATCAGGCGTTGTGCAAACTGGAGATGTAGTAAAAAAACACAATGTTAAAGAGGTGGATTATGACAGATAAAATGGCGAACGGTATATTGTTTATAATTGCTGGGATTGGTTCAATTGTTGCTTATATAGCTCTAGGCGAAACAGGACTTCTAGATAAAGGGCATACAGAAAAATTTGCAGCTTATGCATTACTTACGTT
>CAZMZE010000021.1:0-72831 GCA_964570875.1 uncultured Dehalococcoidia bacterium | reverse complement strand
AAATGGGAAATCCCTGAATGGTTTGAAGCCTGGCAGAGAGCTTTCTAAATTAGTAGGAGTTATTCACCAACAATTTGATTTAGTGCCACAGATCAGTGTTATCCACAATGTATTAGTTGGCAGACTTGGGCAATGGAGCCTGCTAAGATCCATGCTTTCAATCGTCTGGCCTATTGAACGAGAATTGGCATCTAAAGCAATAGCGAGAGTTGGATTATCCGGGAAGCAACGGGAACGCACATCCAATCTGTCTGGAGGTGAGCAACAGAGAGTAGCCATTGCCAGAATGCTAGTACAGGATCCAGAGTTATTTGTAGCTGACGAGCCAGTTGCTTCATTAGATCCAACTAGAGCATCCTATCTGGTCGAATTGCTTGGGCAGATTACAGATCAAACTGGAAAAACTTTAGTTACGAGTTTACATTCCATCGATTTGGTAAGAAAAAATTTTACTAGATTAATAGGTTTGCGTAATGGGATCCAAGTTTTTGATTTGGACTGCCAAGATGTAACAAACCGAATGATTGAAGAGTTGTACGATATTGAAGAAATAGGTACCTGAGTGCGGTATCCATTATTACGTTTGAACGTAACAAAATTTCTGACTATTGTAATAGTCATTGGCATATTGACTAGTATCATATCTGCTAATTGGTCTGACGGTGAACTAATACGTCCGAATGCTTGGATGTTCATCGTTGAGATAGTATCTGCCATTTGGTCACTGGATCTTTCAGCAGAATTTCTAAAAATTGCTATTGATGCCACTGGTACCACGATCGGATACGCTGCATCCGGGCTATCTTTGGCTGTATTATTTGCCTTACCCTTAGGAATATTAGCTTCAGGTACTCTTTTTAGATCTTTAGTTGTCCGCGTAGTTGGAATGCTATCAATTAGGTCCGTTTTGGCTCTTTTGAGGTCTATCCATGAACTCGTATGGGCATGGCTTATCATTGTGGCAATTGGGTTTTCGCCGGCAGCAGCAATTCTCGCTATCGCAATCCCGTATTCAGCCATATTAGCGCGTATATATGCTGATCTTCTAAATGATGTCCCTCAGGAACCAATGGCAGCACTAAGAGCAAGTGGAGCAAATGAATTTAAGGTGCTTTTGTATGGTCGTTTACCAATGGCTTTACCAAATATGGTTAGCTACACTTTTTATAGGTTTGAGTGCGCCATACGTTCAGCAGCCATATTCAGCTTTGTTGGAGTAGGAGGGCTAGGCTACCAGATTCAAATATCACTTGACGATTTACGTTTTGAACAAGTCTGGACTTTGCTGGCATTTCTGGTTTTGTTGATTGCTCTAGTAGATGGTTGGAGTAATCTAGTGAGGAGCAAGTTGCTTAGATGAATTTATTTTCTAAATTCATTAATAAACTGAAAAACTTGGGGTCTGGATGTGTTTTACATGCCTCGGTGTTACTTTTGGTTTCAATTTGCGTTTTATCATGGCGTCATGTGTTGACAGGACAAAGCGGTTTTGCCGAATTGTTTAACCAACAAACATGGATCAATGCGAAGGATTTCATTTTTCTTCTAATGGGACATGGGCAAGGGACCGATTCTGCGTTCCTAAGTAAATCTTCATGGAATCTGGCGATTAGGCTTTCAGTAAATACTCTCTGGATGAGCATATTGGCTATATTGATCGCTAGTTTCGCAGTTGTTCTGACTTTCATGCCTGCGTCCCGGAGTGTGGCAATTGATGCCAGTCAAGGTAGAAGCAATTGGCCATCATTACTATTATTTGCTTTTATCAGGGGTGTTTTCTTATTTTCTAGAAGTGTTCCTGAATTAGTGTGGGCAATGTTGATTTTGTTTGTGTTTTCCCCTGGCATAATTGTTGCGGCTGTTGCTTTGGCCATACATAATTACGGTGTTTTAGGGAGACTTTCATCCGAGGTTGTGGAAAATATGGATCAAAGACCTATTAGGTCTATCAGATCTGCAGGAGCTGGGTGGGGTCAGGTTTTAATCTATGGGATTATTCCTCAAGTAATGCCACAGTTTGTAACCTACGTGTTATACAGGTGGGAAGTGATCATAAGAACCACAATTGTGGTTGGATTTGTTGCTGCTGGTGGTTTAGGAATGCATTTTAGGCTGAACATGAGTTACCAGCATTTCGATGATGTGGGAATGCTGATTTGCTGTTATTTAATACTAGTTTTGTTTGTGGATGTACTGGCGGCTGCATTTAGACGGATGCTAAGATAGCAGAGTTGCTGAGTATCTTGTCTTGACGCTTGTTGAAAGCCGATGCTACGATGATTTCAGTGATGATTAATAATTTGAACAATGATACGGCGGAGGTGAGCAAATGACATCCACTCAATTGGTAGACGTATCCCCTTTAGCTGCTGACAAGCTTAGTGATCTTTTGAAAGAACATGGGGATGATGGTTCATTGGTTAGAATCATGGTTATGCCAGGTGCAAATGGTGGTATACAATATTCTATGGGATTGGAAAAAGAAGCCGGAGAAAATGATACGGTCATAGATGCTGGAAGTATACAGGTGATAGTTGACTCAGAAAGTGTGCCGCTTGTGGATGGTGCACAGATAGACTATGTGGATGGCTTACAGCGGAGTGGATTTACTATCAGTAATCCTAACCAGCAGCTAGATGGCGGTGGAGGCGGCTGTGGTTGAGGTGGCGGAGGCGGTGGTTGTGGCGGTGGTGGAGGAGGTGGCGGTTGTGGTTGCGGCGGTGGAGGCGGCGGTGGTTGCGGTGGTGGTGGTGGCCACGGTCACTAATCAAAATCGAATTGAATTTATAAGGGGGACGAGTGGGCTCGTCCCCCTTTGTGTTTGATGAAACAAGTAATATATTCAATAGCTGCCAGTGGTAGTCTTATAGAAAAATCAATTTGCTCTAGGTGTTTGAGCAGGGAGAGTTTAAAGTGGATCGGTTAGCAGTAGTAGGACTGGGGAATATTGGTGCTTCAATTGCTCTAGCTCTACGTGAAGCCAAGTTAAAGGATACTGAAATTGTTGGAACTGACAATGATGGGAATAGACTGACCACAGCTTCTAAATTAAATGTGGTAGATGTTACTACTAAAAACATTCGATCGGCCGTTGAAAATTCCAGGCTGGTAATTGTAACAGAACCTGTTGGTGCTCTTCGCGAAACATTTCGGGCCATATCTCCTAATCTGCCTGATGGAGCCGTTGTTACAGAAACTTCAGCTCCCAAAGTTAAATCACTCGAATGGGCTGAAGAACTTCTTGGTTCAGGTGTTGATTTTGTCGCAGGAAGACCATTGATAAAGAGAGTGCCAGATGTTGATGCTGGTCCTGACCCATCAATGTTCAAAGATGCGGAATATTGTTTGATCCCTTCACGATATACTTCATCATCAGCTCTTAGTCTTGTCACTAGTATGGTTGAGGCTATAGGTTCAAATCCAATTTTTCTAGACGCCCAAGAGTATGACAGTTACTCATCGGCTCTGGCCCATATGCCGATAGTACTGTCAGCTGCTTTCACTACGGCGATGTCGTCAAGCGATGGTTGGAGGGAGATGCACAAAGTTGCTTCTACGGAATTCGCGACCCTTTCCCAACTTGCATCGGAGGATCCAGTGGATTCAGAGGAAGCCATAAGATCCAATCCGGAATTAGTCGTTCATTGGATAGATCGTTTGATTTCGGAACTGTATTCGTACAGAGAACACATTGCTGAGGATAATACTGATCTCCTTGATAGTCTTATCCGTGCATGGGAATCAAGGGCTAGGTGGGATGCAGGTACAGTTGTTGATAGTGAAGACTCTGGCATGCCGTCTTCGAGTATAAGCTTAGCGTCCACCTTGCTCGGTGATCGTCTCGCTAACCGTTATAAAAAATTGACATCAAATGAGGACAAGGATGCGAACACATGGACTTACAAAAAGAAGTATTAAGGTTGTTCGATGAGAGAAATCGTTTCTAGAGCAGATCGTTTAGAAGGTGTTATTTCACTCCCTGGTGATAAATCGATATCTCACAGAGCACTTTTGTTAAACTCATTGGCTCCTGGTGATGCGCATGTCACTAATTTATGTCATGGTGATGATAGGAGTTCCATGCTTCGGTGTTTGCGAGGACTGGGAGTGAAGATATTAAAGCATCAAGATTGTGTGATTACCGAAGGGGTGGAATGTTTCAAAATAGTTGGAAAAGGATTACACGGGTTTTCGGAACCGACTACTCTGTTAAATGCAGGGAATAGTGGTACGACTTTGAGATTGATAGCAGGTCTTCTGTCGGGACAAGAGTTTTTCAGTGTTGTTAGTGGAGATAGCTCCCTTAGAACTAGGCCCATGGGTCGTATAACAGAACCGTTGACGGAAATGGGAGCGATAATTTCAGGTCGCAAAAATAATACTCTTGCTCCTTTAGCCATCCGTGGCGGCAGCCTCACTGGAATAGTTCATGAATCTGACAAATCCAGTGCTCAAGTAAAGTCTGCTGTTTTAATTGCTGGATTGTATGCACAGGGTTCAACTATGGTAAAACAGCCATCCGTGTCTCGAGATCATACAGAGAAAATGTTGGAATCAATGGGAGCTACTCTGGATATAAATGGTAGCAGTGTTGAGATAAGCCCTTCGGAATTAGAATCAGTTAATGTGAGGGTTCCATGTGACACTAGTGGTGCGGCATTTTGGTTGATTGCTGCGATTTGTCATCCAAATGCAAGGATAACTTTGCCTGGAGTTGGACTCAATCCAACAAGGACAGGTGTGTTGGAAGTACTTAAAGAAATGGGGGCATCAATAAATGTTGAAAACTACAGAATTGAAGCCGGAGAACCCTCTGGGGATCTTATAGTCGAGTCAAGCGAATTGAGTGGGGTAGAAATATCCGGGGATATAATACCTAGAGTTATCGACGAGTTGCCGATTCTTTCACTGGCAGCATGCTTTGCTAAAGGTAGAACTGTTATCAAGGATGCTAATGAACTGAGAGTTAAAGAATCAGATCGTATTTTCGCAACAGTGAACGGTTTGTCACGATTGGGAGCGAGGATATCTGAACTGTCCGACGGCATGGAAATTCAGGGAGTTAATAATTTAACAGGTACAGAATGTGAAAGTTTTGGGGATCATAGGATTGCTATGACATTAGGGATAGCAGGTCTTATTGCGAAAGGTTCAACTGTGATAAATGGTTCTGAGGCAGCAGCAGTGTCATATCCTGAATTTTGGGATATAGTCAAAACCCTTAGGGCTGCATAAATATAAATTTTAGAGGAAGACCAGCAGATATTATGCCAAACCCGCTTTTGATTGTGTTGTCTGGCCCATCTGGAGTGGGAAAAGATGCGGTTCTTTCTAAAATGCGAGCCAATGGTGAAAAATACCATTTCACTGTAACAGCAACCACAAGGATAAAACGTCCATCAGAGCATGATAGAGTTGACTACATATTTCATTCAGTCGAGAGCTTTAGATCGATGATTGATAAACACGAACTTCTTGAGTGGGCAGAAGTGTATGGGAATTTTTATGGAGTTCCACGCGACCAAGTACGTGAAGCAATGAAAACTGGTAAGGATGTAATCATAAAAATTGATGTTCAAGGAGCAGAATCAATAAAAAAGATTGCACCAGAAGCAGTGTTTATCTTCCTGATGCCGCCAAACCTTCAAGATCTAGAATCAAGACTCACGCGCCGACTGAGTGAAACCACCAGTACTCTAAAACTCAGATTGATGACTGCAGAAGTAGAGATGGAGAAGGCGCCTGATTTTGACCATGTGATAATTAATCACGAGGGACTTTTAGCCGAGACCATTAAGGAATTGAACAGAGTGGTGGAGATTGAACGATTGAGGATCCCGCCTAGAAGAGTCAGCATTTGACCCAGTCTGAATTTCAGATCATCAATTTAAATGGTGACTGAATTAGAAGTGTTTTTAAGATAAGTTGATTGGGATATTTTGTTAAGCTATTTCATACATGACGTTTAGTGGGGTCTACCCCAATATTCCCCCAAGATTATTATATTAAATATGCTTCACGAAATTTGTCTATTTACCAACTCAAGCTCATCTTTTTTTATGTGGAACGCATGCTCATCTTCAGGAAATGCTCCAGTTGAAACGTCGTTGACGTATGATTCAAATGATTGCTGTATTTGATCACCCAGGTTGCTGTATATTTTGACAAATTTAGGTGTGAATTTATCAAAAATCCCTAGGATGTCGTGGGCTACCAAGCCTTGTCCATCACAGTAAGGGCCAGCGCCATAACTAATAGTAGGTATGCTAAGACGTTCTGTGACGATTTTTGAAATTTGGTCAGGAACACATTCTAAAATTAACGCGAAAGCTCCTGCCTTTTCTACTTCCAGAGCATCATTAATGATCCTTATAGCGGTTTTCGCATCCGTACCCTGAGCTTTGAATCCTCCGAGCATCGATATATGCTGAGGTGTTAATCCAATATGTCCCATAACAGGGATACCTGTTCCGGATATAGCTTTTATCACAGGGACAGCATCTAAACCTCCCTCCACTTTTACTGCATCAGTTCCACCCTCTTGCATAAATCTACCTGCGTTGATAATGGCATCTCTCTCTGAGGTAGAGTTCGACATGAAAGGCATGTCTCCAACGACGAATGCATATTTAGTTGCTCTTGTAACTGCTTTAGTATGATGGATCATTTCATCCATGGTTACAGGAATTGTGGTTTCGTATCCTAGTACTGTCATGGCTAAGGAGTCTCCAACCAATATGGTGTCCAGTCCAGCCTTTTCTGCAAGTACAGCCAGAGGGTAATCAGGTATACTCAGCATCGTTATTTTTTGGCCACTCTTCTTCATCCTTTGTAGTTCAGGCAACGTCATTTTTTTACGTTTTTCCGAAATTCGAGTCATGGTATCTCCTTAACTAATAACAAGATTCCTACGAGAAATTGATAATTCATACTCGGATACTAGTTTACTGAATATTTGGTTCAAATGTTGTCTTATCTAGTGATGAGTCATAATCTATGGAAATATTCTAAGAAGCATGTGATTCTAGCCAGTCAAGAGTTATTTCCAATCCAAATCCTGGGGCATCAGATGGTTTTAAGTATCCGTTCTTGATGACGGGTGTTCCTGGGAGCACAATCATTTCTTCAAGAGGTACTCCAGGAGGTGAAACCCCTTCTGAACGTTCTCCCCATGGGATTACAGGCATGGCTAAAGCTAGGTGCTGTGCATAAGGATAGTTCATACCGCCGTGACTAATCACACTCAAACCATTTGCTTCGGCTATGTGACAGATACGGACGCTTGCAGTAACTCCTCCCACCCACTGTATATCTGGCTGAAGAATGTCAACTAACCCTTGGCCAGCCGCAAGTGCAAAAGGTCTGATCGAGTACCAATGTTCCCCCGTAGCCAGAGTTTGGCCTGGTACCCTTGCACGGAAATTGGTGTAGCTCACCATATCTTCAGGCAAAAAATAATCTTCGAGCCATTTGATTTTATATGGCTTAAGAGCTTCCACAACTCGGACGGCATATTCCACGTTTAATGACATCCACGAATCTACCGCTAGTTCGATATCAGGGCCGATCTGTTCGCGCGCTTTTGCTACTATTTCTTCGTTCTTGTGGAGTCCTGCAATCCCTTCGTCTGGCCCATGTCTGAGGAACACTTTGACTGCTTTAAATCCAAGTTCAAGAAACCAATCGATGTTATCCTTCGTCGAATAGGTTAAAACAGTGTTTGATGCGTAGCAGAATATACTGTCTCTTACTGGACCTCCAAGTAATTTATAAACGGGGTATCCTAGCAATTTACCCTTGAGGTCCCATATGGCGTTGTCTACAGCACTAATAGCATAGCTTGAAAGCCCTGATGTTCCGTAAACGGATGTTGATTTGGACATCATGTCCCATATTTTTTCGGATGCCAGAGGATCTTGACCTTCTACAATTTCAGAGAAATGATCGTTGATTATTTTACACACAGGTCCAGACATTGGAGCAAATCCTACACCCCAGGTCCCGTTGTCAGCAGTAACAACGCAAGCGGTAGTTGGCCATTGGGCATTCCAACTATGGTTGGGAAATTCTCTTTTGTAGGAATCCATAGGACTGACAAATCGGCCTGCTCCCGGGTCAGGTTTTACTCTGGGTATTGTTTTGGGAGTAGGCTTGAGGTTGACTGGAATGGCCCGAATATTCTGTATTTTCATAGTTCAGCCCTTCAATGATTCCACATATTTTAGATGCGAGAGACGGTTGGATTGAATTTGATGTAAACAATTATAAAGTTATTGAATAGTCACACATTTCAGTATTTTACCTGTAGTGTGCCTGCGTGAGCTATTTAGCTGTGATTTTGTTTCCTTTCAAGTCAAAGTATCCAATACCGTATTCGATCTGTGGAGAGTCTACGAGATGTCTGTATATTTTATAAGAATGGTAATTATTCAATTTTGTTCGGAGTTATTCTCAAACGAGTTAACAAATTTTATGTAGGATTATTGAAATCTTTGTAGACTGCCTCTGAAACTCGGGCCAGTAAGGAGTCAACATTGTAGCCTCCAGGAAGGTCCTTAGCCATTAAAGCGATAGTGTATGGTCCAGTAGCGCCAAAAACTATCCCTACATCACACCGAACACCTGTAACTCCGCCAGTTTTATGAGCGGTGCGTGTCCCTGCAGGGAGGAGGTAAGGAATGATAGTGTTGAATTGTTGTCTCTCAAGAATATCTATGACTGAAGCTGAAGATTCTTCCGACAGTTTTTCACTCTTGTATATAATCTCAAGGAGTTTAGTCATGTCGTTGGGAGATGAAACATCTGAATCTGTTTCTGACATTCCTGCTGAATCAGGTATTATTTTTGCTTGTGCAAGTCTATCGCCCACGAGTTTGATGCCCTCAAAGACGTTGTGGGTGTCTACTCCATACATGCTGTAAAGGAGATCTTTGCAAGACATAGGGATCCTTGTTTTATAGAGCCCTAGGTCAGTCATGGTGCTGTTGATGTTAACGGGATTGAGTAGGTGGAATAAAATATCTGTGGCACTGTTGTCACTAATTATGATCATCAAAAGTGCAAGGTCGTGTATGGTCGGTTGAATACTTTCTCCCAGTTCTTTTAGAACTCCGCTTCCTGGTGACCTGTGTTTGTCTTCAATAGATATTCTGCTAGAAATATCTATTAATCCGTTGTCAACTTGCCTATAAAGTTCAAAAAGAATCGGAACTTTTAATGTGCTGGCTGTAAAAAATACTTGATCAGCATTGTGATGTATTTGCTTGCCACTTTCGAGGTGTTTAGCTGATAGTCCTACTATTCCAGGTATGTCTGATATCGTTTTTGAGATTGACTCCATATTATTTTCTTGCCTCCGTTTAAATATCTGTCACAATTTAATAATCGAAATGAAGATGGAGGTCCACGCTATGGATTGTGATGGGATTGAGAAGTTGATTGCCACAATTTCTTGTAAATTACCTAACCAGACTTTCACTCAATTCCCACTGCCTGATGAATTTCATCTAGCCAAACAACGAGTTCAGCAGTTGCATCATTGTTAGGGTGGTCACGATCTAAGTGGCTGGAACCCCAAGCTCCGTTATCATTTTGAGTGGCTATAAGGTTGTCTCCAACTCTTATAGCCATGTCAGCAAATTTTTGTTCTCCGGTCACTGTGTACATCAACGATGCTGCCCAACCTACTTTACCCGCTCTGAGTAAGCTAAAGTGATAGTCACCAACTCCTTCACAAAATTCCATGTACGTTCTCGCAAGTTCAATCCATGTTTTTTCTCCTGTTGCCATATAAAGCCGTGTAAGGAACCCAGCCGCGATTCCAGGATGATAGAAGGATTGATCTCGAGATTCTTCTCTTGTTAAAACATATCTAAATTCATCGTCGTCAACCACATTTTTTATCAGTCCAGTTGATCGATTATAAACCGTCCACATCTCTTCAGGGTAATTAGGTTGACTATTCATCAAATTTTTCATCCATAGACCGACCTTTCTAGCGATATCGATTCTACCCGTGTAAATGGCACACCAACCAGAACCGCTAACCACCCATAGGTCTTGCTCAGTTAGATCACTCTTGTCAGAGGGGCCTGAATAAAAACCACCACTTTCTGGGTCCCAGAACTTCAATAAAAAATCCATGCCTCGTTGAGAAAGATCAAAGTGTCCAAGCCTATGAGCTGCTTTGATAACCCATGAATTGTGGTAGGTGTAGTAATAACTGTTTTTTTCTCTGATTGGACGAGGTCCAAAATCTCCGTTTTCATAGAATCCATTATTTCGTATCCAGCCAAGTAATTTACTAGCGGCACTAGATAGGCCGCATACAATCAGAGCTGCCGGAACTTTGTAGTATTCCACCACGCCCAAATCACTATCACCGAATTTCCCGTCTTGTCGAATTTGTTCGAGCAAGTAATTACCGCCTTTATTACGGGCTTCTTTGAACCTGTTCATGAAATGCTCCTAATTGTTCGAATCACATGGCTGATAGTTAAAATACCCGAAACCTGTTGGAATTGATAAATCTTTCGGCGCATATGATTTTAAATTATTTGTTGTGTCATAAGATATCCGTGAGGTTACTGGGTATAGAGCAAGTTTGAGTGTAACTGATATACTCCAAATGCAAAAATATAATGGAGATGTGTAGATGCAATATAAATACCTTACCTACGAGAAAAAAGATAGAATAGCTTATATTACGATCAACAGGCCCCATCGGTTGAATGCTCTCCATCCTCTTGTTGGATCTGAAATGCGGGAGATATTTAGTGATTTCAGGGATGATCCCGATCTATGGGTTGCTATTCTCACAGGAGCAGGGGATCGATCATTCTGTGCGGGTGCTGATCTAAAGTGGGTTGCTGGTATTCGAGAAGATGGTGAAGAAGAGCAAAAAAAACAAAAAGGGCAAGTTAATCTGGGTGATATCACAACTTATTTTGATTGTTGGAAACCCATAATTGCCGCAGTAAATGGATTTGCTTTGGGGGGTGGCCTCGAGCTTGCACTGGCGTGCGATATCATAGTTGCTGCTGATCACGCCGAACTGGGACTGCCAGAGGGTCGGGTGGGCCAGGTAGCAGGTACTGGTGTTCATCGTCTAACGCGTCAAATCCCTTTCAAAATAGCTATGGGTTTGATTCTCTCAGGAAGACGTATCAGTGCGGAAGAAGCTCACAAAATAGGCATTGTAAACCAAGTAGTTCCGTCAGAAAAATTGATGGGAATTGCAGAAGAATGGGCCAAAGATATCCTGAAATGTGCCCCGCTTTCGGTTAGAGCCAGTAAGCAGATGGCCATGACCGGTCAAGATCTGGCTCTCGATGTAGCATTGCATCGTGAATACACTGAATTTGAAAAAGCAGTGAATTCAGTAGATCAACAAGAGGGCGCTAAGGCTTTTGCCGAGAAACGCCAGCCTGATTGGACAGGGATTTAGTTTATATAAATATTGAAATGGCGGCGCTTTAGGTACCCTTGCCTTTTATATAACTCCATAACCCTATTCATGCTCGGAACTTAGTGTGCTGAGCTTAGCTTTTCATACAGAATATTTTCTATAGAGGTGACATCAAGATGAAAAAATCAGTCATGACCAATCTTCCGACTGGAGTTATTCCAGTCAATTATAAATTGATTTTGGAACCAGATTTGAATTCGTTTACATTCAAAGGTAGCGAAGTAGTAACAATAGAAATCTCCAGACCAACAGAGTTGATCGTCTTGAACTGTATAGAAATAGATGTGACTGGTTGTAGCGTTATTGACGCTGAGGGCCAAGAGCAAACAGTTGAAAGTATCGACTACGATATTGATGGGGAGACTGTCAAGTTAAAATTTCTGGGCTCATTGCCATCCGGATCTGCCGAATTAACATTGCATTTTAACGGCATTTTGAATGATAAGTTGAGAGGATTTTATAGAAGCAAATACACGGATAATGATGGTTCAGAGAAATATTTGGCTACAACACAATTGGAAGCTACTGATGCTCGGAGAGCTTTCCCATGCTGGGATGAACCTAATATCAAGGCCACATTTGATGTGGAACTCGTGATTCCTAAAGGATTGCAAGCAGTTTCAAATATGCCTGTGCGTAATGAAGAACAACTGGGAACTGGACTAAAACGCGTACGTTTTGAAACCACTCCGATAATGTCTACTTACCTACTTGCGTTTGTGGTCGGGGAATTGGAATCGATAGAAAAGGTCGATGATGGTGGGACTATGCATCGGGTTTGGACCACAACAGGTAAGGTGGAACAAGGTGAATACGCATTGGCTATTTCTGTGGAACTACTCAAATACCTGAATAAGTACTTTGGCATACCTTACCCACTTCCCAAATTAGATCATCTAGCTATTCCCGATTTCGCTGCGGGTGCCATGGAAAATTGGGGAGCTATAACTTACCGAGAGAATGCGTTGTTGGTTGATACGGAAAATAGCTCTGCAGCTACCAAGCAGAGGGTTGCAACAATCATTGCCCATGAAATTGCACACATGTGGTTTGGAGACTTGGTTACCATGGCATGGTGGAATGATTTATGGCTTAACGAAAGCTTTGCTTCATGGATGGGTGATAAAGCTGTGGATCATATTTATCCAGAATGGGAGATGTGGACCCAATTTATCACAGAGGACACTAACAGAGGACTTAGTCTGGATGGACTCAAAAATTCACATCCCATAGAGCAAGAAGTTAGAAACCCTGCTGAAATAGGTCAACTTTTCGATGCTGTGAGTTACAGCAAAGGTGGGGCGATTTTGCGGATGTTGGAGCAGTTCTTGGGAGAAGAACAATTCAGAACTGGTTTGCATCTATATATGAATAGACATACGTACGGTAACGCTACCACTAGTGATCTATGGAAAGCGATGGAAGACGAGTCTAATATTCCAGTGGCTTCAATAATGGATTCATGGGTCCAACAAATAGGATATCCAGTGATTGATGTCGACGTTGATCGTGGGGAAAAACAAATTAAATTAGAAATTTCCCAGCAGAGATTCGTCTATGAAAATATTATGCAACCGGAGACAGGTGATAAAACGTTGTGGCAAGTTCCGCTGGGTATTAGATTGGAAAATGACTTGAAAATTCGTATGAATCTTATTAAAGACAAGTCAAATTTACTTCAGATTGACGTTGGATCAGAGGATTCTGTAGGACAGTGGATTAAAATCAATGCTTTACAAACAGGATTCTTTCGCGTCAAATATTCCCCAAAAGAACAAAGCAGGCTACTCGACCCTATAAAAAAACAAAGTTTGCCAGCGTCGGACCGTCTCGGATTACAAAATGATGCTTTCGCTTTGATGAGGTCTGGGCACATATCAGCAACGGAGTTTTTGTCTGTGGCCGAAGTTTATAACAAAGAGACAAATGCTTCTGTATGTGAAGATTTGGCAGCTAACTTGTCAACATTTGATTATTTGACATGGAACGAGTCATATTATTCACAATTCAAGAAATTCGCCTTGAATATATTTGAGCCATTAGCAGAAACAGTAGGCTGGGAAAGTCGGCCTGATGAAGGACATTTAGATGCTTTGCTTAGAACAACGGTGCTGATGGAAGCAGGTAGCTACGGATCTGATCCAATTTTGCTTGGAGCGAAAAGTAGGTTTGACCAGTATGTAGATAATAAAAACAGTGTACACCCAGATATCAGGAGTGTGGTTTTTGGTCTAGCTGCTCACTTGGGTGATCGATCAACATATGACACAATGTGGGATCTCTACAATAAAGCTACCCTTCAAGAGGAGAAAGTGAGATTTCTAGCATCACTTGGCAAGTTCCAATCTGCCGAGCTTTTGACCGAGACTCTTGAAAGATCATTGTCCTCAGAAGTCAGAATTCATAATACCGTCCCAATGGTGGCTTCAGTCGCTACGAATAGATATGGTATGGATTTGGCCTGGGAATTTGTGAAAAAGAACTGGGATGAATTCAACAGGCGTTACGGAGAAGGAGGATTCACTTTAATGCATTTGGTTTCCATTACTTCTCGTTTCACTAGCATGGAAAAATATGAAGATGTTAAACAATTTTTTTCAGATAACCCTTCACCTGCAGCGGATCGGACAATCAAGCAGGCTTTGGAGAGAATTAGTCTGAATTCAGCATGGATTGAACGAAACCGTCAGGAATTAGATTCGTGGCTGAACTGAAAAATGAAATCGGCCGTTGACAGCGATATTTCTCACTAATACACTCGTGCTTAAAATTCATATTAATTTATATTATTAGGATAAGTAGATGGATGTTTTATCTCAGAAGGCGTTTTTTGAGTCATTTGGATATCTCTTTGTACGTGGACTTTTTTCAAAAAGAGAAATAGAGGATATCACCTTGGAAGCTGAGGATCTGTGGCTAGAAGAGAGAGGTGGAGCAAACCTTGGAGACACGGGCCAGTCAGTGGCTCCTTTTGTAGAGAAAAGAGCTTCGTTAACTGCACTTATGGACGATGAGAGAATCTATACGGTACTAGAGGCTATATTGGGAGAAGGATTTGTATGGGCCGGATCAGAAGGGAACATCACGGTTAGTGGAGAACACCTCTGGCATCCGGACAGGCCCGGTGATAATGAAGAGATCTCTTATGACCGAATAAAAGTAAATGTGTATTTAGATCCTGTCGATTTAGCTCATGGGTGTCTACGGGTCATTCCAGGGTCTCACAGGCAACCATTGCACGAATCGATCGAGCCAGAATACAGACACCAACGTGGTGTTACTGTATATCCGTACGCGGTCGATGGACCTGATATGCCAAGCGTTCCAATTGAATCGGAACCAGGTGATGTTGTGTTTTTCCATCAAAGTTTGTGGCACGCGGTTTTCAATGGTTGGCCAAACAGGCGCTATATAGCACTGAAATATGCTGCCAAGCCTAAGACAGACAACCAAATTGCATCTTTAGTTTATTACAGCAAAAATGACGTGCTGAATGTTCCTGAATCTATATTAAATAGTGATAGATTGAGTTTAAGGAATATGGTTTGTAACCTGCAGGAGTATGTTAATAAAAGCGTGCCTGATTTCGTGCCTTTCAGGGAAGATTGAAACTTTTAAGAATATAAAATAAATAGTGAATAGGAGAATGAGCAGGATATGGCAAATAAAAAACAATTGAAACAAAGAATCAATGAAGGGGAAATAATTATTGGGGCGGCAGTGTCAATGGCCGATGGAGTTGACAGACTTAAATCGGTACTTGATCAGTATCCTTATGATTTTTTTTCGCTCGATAGCCAGCATTCGCCTTTTTCAGAACACCAGTTGGTAGATTTTTGTAATTTGGCAGATGAACTGGATATTGATGTGCATTTCAGAATTAAGCATACCAGGCATTCTTATCTGGTCGGCAACATACTTGATTTAGGGCCGACTCTTATAGAGATCCCACAGGTAGAGAGTGTTGCAACTGTTGATGAAGCAGTGGAACATTTTTATTTTCCACCAGTTGCAAGGAGAAGTTGGATTGGTGGAGATGCGAAGAATCTAAAACAGTCGGGATTGGATAGAGTAGATTACGCTAATTGGTGGAATTCATATGGTGTGCTCTGGATGCAGATAGAATCCATAAATGCTGTTACCAATACCAAGAAATTAGCCAAGAAAGGTGTAGATTGTCTTTCTTGGGGACCCGCAGACCTAAGTTTTAGCAGGGAGTCGAATCCCAATCATCCGTTCAAGACAGATGATGACTGTGTCCGATACGTTGTAAATCAATTAGAAGGCACGGGTGTTAAACTGGTATATAGAAGTTATGATCGGGCATTACGGGATAAATATATTGATATGGGCGCAACTGTCCTTCTGGAAATTCCCAGCTAAACACCTGATCATATAAAAAGGGATAATCAATATTGGAGGAATCCTTTGTCATCATCTAATCGGTTGAAATATTCAAAAGTTGCAGGTTCTAATGAAGTATTCACTGATGAATTTATCAATTATCTTGTAGCTGCACGGGACGAATTAGGGCCTAAATTGCTTGAGCTCCGATGTAAAAGAGCTGGAGTAGTGAATAAAGCACTGGAAGGCAAAATGCCAGACCACCTTCCCCAGAGTGAAATTAATACGAGTGATTGGAAAGTGCCTCCAGTTCCCGAAGAACTGAGACTGCCAGGGATTGAAATTTCAGGCCCAGCTTCTATGACAGGCATGTTTATAAATGCTTTGAATCCTGGACCGGACGGTGGTAGGGCTGAGGGGTATCTCGATGATGACGAAGATTCGGCAGGTCATAGACTAGTCGATACAGTTTCAGCTGCCTTAAATCGTAAAGGCGCAGTCGAGCGCACGTTGTCTTTTGAGGATAAGAAAAAGAGTAGGAGGTACGAAATTAAAGATGGCCCCATTCCCTTCTTCATGCACAGAGAACGAGGCATTCACTTAGATGAACATGAAGTTACTGTAGATGGTGCTCCAATGCCTGCGGCTATTTTGGGTATGGCATCCACGCTTTTCCATGCCGGCCAGGCTCAAATAAGTCGTGGACAAGGACTGTACTGGTATTTACCCAAGCTAGAGTCGGCAGAGGAAGCAGCTTTTTACAGGCAGTTTTTAGATTTCAGTACAGATTATTTAAAAACACCTTCAGACTCAGTAATAAGGGCTATTTTGCTGATAGAGTCACTGCCTGCTGTTTACCAAATGGAGGAAATGCTCCACGCATTGGGTCCCTATGCGGCAGGTCTTAATGCAGCTCGATGGGATTTGAAGGCTAGTATTTTGGAATATGTTATGGCTGATGGTAATTCAGTATGGCCAGATAGGTTTGGAGTGGATATAAAAACAACAAATTTCATAGCCAATATATTCCGACGGCTGGTTGCTGTTTGCCTGAAACATGACGCTGTTCCTATCGGTGGTATGGCAACAGCACTTCCAGACAAGGACCCTGAAGTAAATGAAGTAGCTGCTACTACTATAGAGAGTGACAAAAATTGGGAAGCACAACAGGGTTTTTTGAGGGGCTGGGTAGCGCACATATTTCATATGAAAACAGCGGCAGATCCTTTTAAGAATTTGCATGATACGGGTTGGAACCCTTCAGTAGAAATGAAAGACCCGAGTCTATATCCAGTAAAGCTAGAAACTCCCGAAGGTCCGATAACGCTTGAGGGAACTCGACGCAATATACGTACCATGATCGAATATGTGGAAGGCTGGATAGCTGGCAGAGGAGCAAAAGGTATTGATAGTTTGGAAGGTCGTCCCGGAGTTCATCCGAGATTAATGGAAGACTTAGCCACGGCTAGAATATCCGTTGCCCAAACTGCACAACGGATAATTTATTCTAGTGTTGACTCAGAATCTGGTCAAAGTCATGATTTTGCACTTGTGAACGGTATCGTAGATAGTGAATTGGAAGATATTTTGACTCTGCGAAACAAAGAGGGGATTGATTCGACATCTGTTGATAGGTACCGTAAGTCAGCGTCTGTTACCCGTCATTGGATAAAAAGTTATACTGAAATGGAATTCAGGAGTTTGGGGTCCTATACAAGAGAAGAATTGGATTCTATTGGAGCAACATAGAAAAGTTAAGTTATATCCTTCTGTGGTTTATTGTAGAATTATTTAAATAATCCTAGTCAATTTTGCCATGTTGAAGAAATGAAATGATATTACCTTTGAAGATCAAACGGATGATAAACATAGTAATGATTATCATCCCTATCACTTCCCATGGATATTTATAGAAATTGTAAAGATTGTTAATTACATTTTCTGAATAATTGGAAAATGTTGTGCTGTCAATTATCGGGAACTCCCAGCCGTATAATGGCCACAACGAGATTTCCCTTTGCATCCACATCTGATCGAAGATCAAGTGTGAAATATTCATTGCAGCTACGATGACCATGTTTTGGCGCCATGTTTTCCGAAAAAACACACAAAGCAGGAAAAGTGCAAGACAAAATAATAGCGAGTGTCCGACGCTTCTTGTGTTGTAGCTGACGAAATCAGGGATTAACCAAAGTCCTAGTGGTTTGTCAATAAGGTCTGCTGCAATTGAACTAATGATAACAACCCTGTAATCAATGTTTTTGTTGAACCACTTTGCAAAACTCTCAAAACGATAATTGTGAAGGCTGTTGCCATTGTTCAGAGGTGCTTTTAGTATGAGCGAGTCTGCACTATATGCTATAGCTAAACTGAGTCCCACGTGTCCTAACAGGTTCATGGTTTTGAATTAATGGATGTAGTGAATTAGGTAAGGATCAGTGCTGGTTTAATTGTCCAAGGAAGTTTGCATTCTATCCAATTTCACGTACAAACCCGAGGCTACCTAGATGTTGGAGTACTTTATGTGCATTACTTTCGGCAGTTTCTAGCACAGTGTCTAATTCTATTTCGGGATCAGTAGGAGACTCATAAGGATCGTCTATTCCGGTGAAGTCTTTTATTTCTCCTCTACGGGCTTTTGCATACATCCCCTTGGTGTCGCGTCCTTCACATATGTCCAATGGGGTGTTCACGAAAACTTCAATGAATTTGTCTTTACCGACCATATTGCGAACATCATCTCTCGTAGATCGATATGGGCTTACGGCTGCACATACTGCTACGCCCCCGGATCTGACTATTTCCGCTGCAACGAAACCTATCCGGCGTATATTGATATCTCTGTCTTCTTTGCTAAATCCAAGTCCTTGGGAAAGATGAGTTCTTACTACGTCTCCGTCTAGCACCGTTACGTGTCTTCCTTGTTCCATGAGCAGCACAGTTAGTATATCTGCTGTGGTAGATTTTCCTGATCCGCTTAAGCCTGTGAACCATATGCAGGCACCTTGCCTGTGTCTCGGTGGGTAGCTGTCGGATAATACTTGTGCTACTTCTGGTCTAGTAAACCATTCGGGTAGAATTTTACCTTTATTTAGGTAATCCTCTCTAACTTGAGTACCTGAGATTGAATCAGTAACCGTTCCAGTGCTTACTTTTGACGATTCCTCGTACCGATCCTCGCTTGGGATGTATACAAGTTCCTGGAATGGTACTACATTAACGCCGATCTCTTCACTGTGTTCCTGGACGATGTCTTGGGCATCGTAAGGGCCATAGAAAGGTTTGCCGGTTGAGTCTTTACCAGGTCCTGCATGGTCTCGCCCAACAATTAAATTGTTTGCGCCATAGTTTCTTCTTATGATCGCATGCCATAACGCTTCTCTAGGGCCACCCATTCTCATAGCTAATGGGAGTAGCGATAGTACGATACCAGTATCTTGGTAGTATCGGTCAGCAAGTGCCTTGTATGTTCTGACTCTGGTGTAATGATCGACGTCTCCAGGCTTGGTAAGTCCAACGACAGGATGGAGCAGCAAAACTCCATTAACTGAACTAGCTGCTCTTTTGGTAAGTTCTTCATGAACTCGGTGAAGTGGATTCCTTGTTTGAAATGCTACTACGTTACTTGTTCCGAAATTTTGTAATTGAAGTCTTGTTTGTTCCGGCGTCAACCGCAGTTCTCTAAAGTCAAAATGAGGTGGAGGGGAAAGGACGGTCAGTTTCCCTGAAATGTTCACTGTTCCCCATCTTTGCATTTCTGACACTATCGGGTGTCGGTCATCAGTGGTTCCGAAAACTTCTTGTGCTGTGTGGATTCGGTCCCATTCGTAAGCTTCTTCTATGGTCAAAGTTGCTAGAAGTTCATTCTTTGAATTCCGTAAAGCAATCGTAGAATCTAGATGCACGTCTTTTGAATCTACTGGTAAGGTAATAGGAATTGGAAATACATGACCGGATGTCAGTCTCATGTTTTCTACTACACTACTGTAGTCTTCCTTACCCATGAATTTGTCAAGTGGCGAAAATCCACCGGTAGCTAACAATTCAAGGTCACAAACAATTCTGTCTGACACTTGAATAGAAGGCAGTTGACCTGCATTTTGCTTAGCTTCTTCTTGATCATTATCGGGAACAATAAGGTCAATTAATTGCCCTCCGTACGGAGTTATTAAATCGGATGATCGAACTTGATTACTCAAAACAGTGTTTACCTCTGGGAAATTGGAATCTGGCTTATAACTTAGTATTTTGTATGGGAAACAATTCCTACCAACCTATAAATTTTAACATATGATTTAAGAATCTGACATAAACTTGTCAGGATTGCTATCATTATGCTAAATTCACAGCCGTTCTTAATAATTGGCCTTAGAGATTTTTTGATGGAGATTCTGGTATAGCAAATCAATATTCAGTTACATTTGAACCCAATATACCTCTCATGCTGAGAGATGGTTCTATTACCTATGTGGATGTGTTTAGGCCTGATGTTGCTGACAAATTCCCGGCCTTACTTTCCAGGACAGCCAGCAACAAATCTTCTCAATCCGGTAGATTTGAAGATTTGGATCCAATAAAAGCAGCGTCTAGCGGTTACGCAGTTGTGATACAAGACGTTAGGGGGAGACATTCTTCAGGTGGCGATTTCTATGCTTTCGTTAATGAAATTGATGATGGGCATGATTCAGTAGAGTGGGTGGCGAATCAATCATGGTCTAACGGAAGAGTAGGAATGTATGGGAAATTTTACTCCGGTGCCTCACAGTGGATGGCAGCGAAGTCAAAGCCTAAATCTTTGGGATGTATCGCGCCTGGTTTTACAGCATCCAATTATCAGGATGGCTGGATATGGAGACGAGGTGCTTTCGAACTAGAATCAAATTTGTCGTGGACTCTCGGAGAATTAACTACTGGAAACTGGGAGAATCTTTCCAGGCGGTTATTTTTGAGTCAGGATTATCTGGATAGACTAGTTGACTATAACAAAGATGCACAAAATATTTACAATAATATTCTTCTAGCAGATATACCTGAAATCCGAACTTTGGCGCCTTACTATTTTGATTGGCTGAACCATCCTGAATATGATTCGTACTGGCAGAGGATATCTATTGAAGAATCTCATTCTTCAATAGATATCCCATCATTTAACTACGGAGGATGGTTCGATAGCAGAATAGGAGGCACTATTCGAAATTACACTCGAATGTCCGAACTGGGTGGGTCAGAAGTTGCGCGGAGGGGACAAAGATTGTTGATAGGCCCATGGGTTAATTCCGGTGATCCGTATCTCACACCAATCGCATCACCATCATACGGATTCAAATCATCAATTGGTGATGTGGATTTGCAGGGTCAGATCCTCAGATATTACGATCACTGGTTGAAAGATCAAGATAATGGAGTTGCTGAAGACAAACCGGTCAAATTATTTGTAATGGGAGAGAATGAATGGCGTTATGAGGAAACATGGCCACTCTCACGAGCATCAGAAGTTAATTATTATATCCATAGTGATGGACGAGCAAACACACTAAATGGAGATGGTAAATTAACTGTCGATTTACCTCACGGAGAACCTCCTGACGTATATGTGTACAATCCTATCGATCCGGTCCCGTCCATTGCGGGAGATACATGCTGTGATGCGGCTTTCCTAACTTCCGGCGCGATAGATCAAAGATCGATAGAAGTTAGGCATGATGTACTTGTGTATACGTCTAGTACGCTTGAACGAGATACTGAGATTACTGGACCAGTATCAATGGTTCTGTATGCCTCAACGTCGGCGGTGGATACTGATTTCACTGTAAAATTAGTTGATGTCAGTCACTGTGGATGTGCGATGAAAATTGCGGACGGAATTATAAGAACACGATACCAATTAGTTCAAGATTCTGCTAATCCAACAGTCGCTGGTGATGTTTGCGAATACAGTATAGATTTAAGGGCTACTAGTAATCTGTTTAAGCGTGGACATAAGATTCGTATTGAAGTTTCTAGCAGTAATTACCCGAAATACGACCGTAATACTAATACGGGCAATGATATTGTTAGCTCTCAAAATGTTGTGCCTGCAATGCAGGCGATCTATCATTCGAATGAATACCCTTCCCATATTAAATTACCATTTGTTCAAAGAGACTGAGTAGTTTATAGCAAATATGACTCTTAACCTAGTTGCTTTAGAATACGGAAAACTTCTCCGGAGATTGATAAATGTATGAGAATATAATCGTAAAAAAAAATAGCGGAGTTGGAACTATTACGCTTAATAGGCCTAACGTTCTGAATGCATTAAACAAAAAAATGTATAGCGAGCTGGACTCTGCTTTAACAGAGATGGAGTTAGATTCAAATATAAAGGTGATTTTGCTGACTGGTAGCGGTGAAAGAGCATTCTCTGCAGGAGCAGATATTAAAGAGGCTGCTCGATTAGCATCCAACTTAGAAAATCCCCCTTCAGATCCTTTGAAGATAGATCCCAATTGGCATATAGCATCTTGCATAAAACCTACGGTTGGGGCAATAAATGGTTTAGCTTATGGGGGAGCAGCAGTGATAGCGTCTGCTCTTGATATCAGAATTGGCTGCGAGAGGACGAGTTTCAAGTTTCTTGCTGCGTCATACGGCCGCATAAATTCTACTTGGAGTTTACCAATGCAAGTTGGATGGCCAATCGCAAAAGAACTTCTTTTTACAGCAAGAGTAGTTGATGCAAAAGAATCTCTAAATATAGGCCTGTTGAACAGGCTAGTGGATTCCAGTGAACTTTTGGAGGAAGCCAACAAAATCGCAAATCAAATAGCATCCAACGATCCCAGAATGGTTCAAGGGATGAAAGAAATTATGATCACTAATGTAGGAGAATCTTGGAATCGCATGTTTGAGAAAGAAAGAGAGGCGATGACTGGAACGCTGGAACCTACGCCAATTTTGGAAGGATTCAAAGACTTTCTTGAGAAAAAGGAGTGGAAATGAATAAGCCGGATGCACCTTTGAGCACCCCACTGGAGGGGATACGTTTGCTAGATCTGGGTAGATACCAGGCTGGTCCAAGGTGTGCTTTGATGTTTGCTCGAATGGGAGCAGAAGTTATAAAGATAGAATCACTGGATGGTGACGAGAGTAGATCAAACGGACCTACCGTGCGAGGTCAAAGCGCATATTGGGTCCAGTACAACAGTGGTAAGAAAAGTTTATCGGTAAATTTACGTACAAAAGAAGGCAAAGATATACTGAGAGATTTAGTCGGGAAGTCTGACATATTTCTCCAAAATTTTCGTCCCGGCACAATAGAAAAAATGGGTTTCGGGTACGATGTTTTGAAGTCATTGAATCCTAAGATAATAATGGTGAATGTATCTGCTTATGGGCAATACGGTCCCTATAAAGATCGTGTGGGGTTCGATCAGATAGGTCAAGCTATTAGCGGATTGATGTCGATGACAGGATTTCCTGATGATCCTCCGATCAAGACATATTTCCCTTTGATTGATCGAATCACGTCTTTACATGCCACCATCGGAGCACTGGCTGCTGTAAGAGAGAGAGATATATCTGGATGCGGGCAATCAATAGAAGTTTCTTTGGCAGATACGGGGTTTACTGTAAATGAGATCCCGATTTCTGCGTATTTGGGTGATGGTATTGTTGAGGAACGAGAAGGGAACGGGTCTGGCACAAGTAATGCCTATCCTACATCAGATGGATGGATTTTTATTACTGCGGCTAGTGATGCGATGTGGCCAAGGGTCTGTGAAGCGATAGATAAATCAGATTGGCTTAACGATCCTAGATTTTCTACACGGGAAAGCCGTGGTGAATATGTTTCAATAATCGAAAGTGAGTTGGCCAGTTTTTTTATCACTAAGACTACTAAAGATGCTGTTGAGCATTTGTCAAAATACAGTATTCCATCAGCACCTGTTAATACAACACAACAAGCTGCATCAGATCAACACGTTAGAGAACGAGAGATTATGGTTGAGGTGCCGGATAAAGTTGCAGGTACTATTCATGTGACAGGGAAAATGATCAAATTTAGTCGGACGCCTATGACCGTTGGTCAAACACCAACTATTGGTGAGCATACCCAACAAATATTGTCAGGATTGTTGAATTATTCACCTCAAAAAATCCAACGACTTGAGCAGAACGGAATCATAAGGACCTGAGGATTGATTAGAAGTCCTGTGAATTGTTGGTATCTACTGGACCTGGATTGAGGGAGAGGTGATTTAATGTCAAGAGGTATAAACAGCTACAGACCGCCTATATTGAGTACTACCCATGCCGTTTCATCTGGTCATTATCTGGCCGCTGCAGCCGGATATCGTATTTTGGAACAGGGCGGGAATGCAGTGGATGCTGGTGTTGCTTCTGGGATAGCTATAAATGTCACATTGCCTAATGCTAGTACGTTTGGAGGTGTTGCGCCCATAGTTATATATGAGGCTAAAACCGATTCTGTGGTGACAATTAGCGGACTAGGCCGGTGGCCAAAAGATGCGTCGATAGAGTATTTCCGAAAGTATGCTAATGGCCAAATTCCATTAGGGGTACTGCGTTCTGTAACTCCCGCGGCGCCAGATGCATGGCTGAAGGCATTAGAATTTTACGGAACAATGACGTTGAAACAAGTTATTACTCCAGCACTAGAATTGGCAGAACAAGGGTTTCCTTTATCTGCAACTGTCCACGAGGCATTGGGTGCCTCCGACGAAACCAAATTAGACCCATTAGATATGTGGTCCTCAACTGCAGAAGTTTTCATGCCTAACGGTCGTCGCCTAGAAGTAGGAGATCTGGTCGTACAGACTGATCTTGCTCGTACTTTCAAACGACTTATAGAAGCCGAAGAGGCTGGTTCCAGAAATGGGAGAGAAGCTGGTATAAGAGCTGCGAGGGATTTTTTTTACAAAGGGGAAATCGCTGAGGAAATGGTTGCATTTAGTTCATTACACGGAGGACTGTTATCTCATAGTGACCTAAGAGAATTTGAGGCCAGAGTTGAACCACCAGTAAAGGGCGAATACAAGGGATACACCGTGTATACATGTGGGGCATGGTGTCAAGGACCAGTTGTTGCGCAGGCTCTACAAATGTTGCAAGGAGATGAATTATCCACTTATCCTCACAATAGCGTTGAGTATGTACATCTGGTTTCGCAGGTTTTAAATCTTTGTTTTGCGGACAGGCATCACTACTATGGTGATCCGGATCTAGTTGATGTTCCTATTAATGGGCTGTTGGATTCTGCGTATACTAATGATCGCAGGCAAGAAGTAGATACTGTTAAGGCATTTAAGGAAATGGCTCCACCGGGAAATCCTTGGCGTTACCAGGGGGATTCTAGATCCCTTGATTTAAATAGGATCAAAATTGGACGGAATCCTGGAGCTCAAGAGCAGGATACAAGCTATACCTGCGTTGTTGATAAATGGGGGAATGCATTTTCAGCTACTCCAAGCGATGGAGTTGATGGCTCGCCAATTGTTCCGGGTTTGGGTTTTCCAATATCCCATAGAGGTACTCAGAGCTGGCTAGAAGAGGATCATCCATCTAGCTTGCAGCCGTGGAAAAGGCCGAGATTGACTCCGAATCCTTCGATAGTTTTTCGTGGGGGAAAATTGTATATGCCATTTGGGACACCGGGTGGCGATGCGCAATGCTCTTCTATGGTTCAGATGTTTCTTAACATAGTCGAATTTGGTATGGACCCTCAATCTGCGATTGAACAACCCAGGTTTATTCCTTGGAATTTTCCGAATTCTTTTTGGCCACACACTTATTTGCCTGGTCGTTTAACGGTTGAGTCTAGATTATCATCACAAGCTATAAACGGATTGTCTGAGAAAGGCCATGATCTAGAGGTTTTGGGTGAGTGGTCTAGCAAGATGGGAGCATTGTCAGGGATTTTGGTGGATAATGAATCTGGTATATTGAAATCCGGCGCAGATCCTAGGAGAGATACATACGCTATAGGTCGATAGTTATTTGATGATGTTCAACGTTTAGACTGTGTATGGTCCGATAAATTCAAATCAGAACTCTTGTGATGATATAATTTCCATACGATGTCTTTTTGTAAGGAGAGATTTCTGAGGGTTAAAATAAAATTGTTAGCACATTATAGAGACCGGGCGGGTATTGGCGATATTGATATAGATGTGCCTTCCCCAACTAAAGTTTCTTTGTTGCTCGATGATGTTTTGAAGAGACATCCTAATATTGCAGGTGATAGATCTCGCTTAGTGATTGCCGTTAATGGTGAATACCAAGGGCAAGATTACACTGTTGCTGATGGTGATGAGGTAGCTTTAATTCCACCAGTCAGTGGAGGCAGCCGTTGATACTGATAACTAATGAGTCTATTAATCCTGAATTGGTAACAGATTGCGTAAGGAGCGATTCAAACGGGGCCGTTATAACTTTTCTGGGGACAACACGAGACACCACCGCAGGTAGAAAGGTTAGATATCTAGAATATGAAGCATATAGGCCTATGGCTGATCAAACGCTGGAACAAATCGTAAATGAAATCAATGAAAAATGGTCGATTGGCGATGTTGCAGTTGCTCATCGTCTTGGGAGACTTGAAATAGGAGATATAAGTTTAGTGGTGGCTGTATCTGCTCCTCATAGGGGAGATGCTTTCTTGGCATGCCAATATAGCGTGGATCGTATCAAACAGATTGTTCCTATTTGGAAAAAAGAGATGTTTGAAGATGGAGAAATTTGGGTTGGTAGTGATGGGGAGCATTACCTTTCACAGACGGTTAATGAATCATCAGCCACGTAATCACAATATTGGGAGTGTTAGGAGTCAATAGACTCTACGTGTAAAATTCCAATTAATGGTTAGGTGAGGTAATGAAGACAATACATATAAATGAACAATCTGAAGAGTGCTTCTCCTCTATAAAGGAGGTTAAGGAATAATTCCGAGTTTCTATAAGCCTTAGTGATGCTATTTATTGAAGGGTGAACGTTTGTTTGCTATATTGGTGCAACACTAGGAGGGATCGCATAGAGGTCTAGTGCGGCCGCCTGCTAAGCGGTTACCCCTGGAGACAGGGGTCATGGGTTCGAATCCCATTCCCTCCGCCATATATCTGATTATCATGATACAAAATTACCACATATGGACAATTGGATGCCAGATGAACATGGCTGATTCTGAACGCCTTGAAAGTGCCATGACTCAAATGGGATTGACCAACGTCGAGACTCCGAACGATGCTGACGTGATTGTTTTGAACAGCTGCGTCGTTAGGCAAAGCGCCGAAGACAGGGCAATTGGAATGTTAACTAGTCTTAAGCCGCTTAAACAGCGCGATCCTGAAAAAATTATTGCTTTGATGGGTTGTATGGTTGGGCCAAAGACAGAAACTCTTGAAAACAAATATCCTTATGCTGATTTGTTCATGGCTCCTCAGCAATTCGAACCGTTGATAGAGCTACTGGGAGAGAGGATGAAAATTGACCCAGAGGGTTGTATTGGTCCACTCGTTGCAAAGCCGGATGTTACTGCATATATACCAATTAGCCATGGCTGCGATAAAATGTGTTCCTTCTGCATTATTCCCTATAGGAGAGGTAGGGACGTAAGTAGGGATATTGACGATATTGTTAGAGAAACTGAATTATTGGTTGCGAGAGGGGTTAAAGAAGTTACTCTGCTGGGGCAGAATGTGGACTCTTATGGACATGATTTGACGGGTAAACCAGATTTATCAGACCTGCTTACAAAAATTAATGACATCCAAGGACTCCAAAGGATTAGATTCCTGACCTCTCATCCAAATGACATGACTGAACGGATAATCAAATCAGTGTCCTCCCTTGATAAAGTATGTGAGCATTTCAATCTTCCCTTCCAAGCCGGTGATGACAAGATACTTACAAGAATGAGAAGAGGGTACACTAACAACGAATATCGTAAATTAGTTGATACTATAAGAGAATTGGTACCCAATGTTTCGATAAGTACCGATATAATAGTAGGGTTTTCAGGGGAATCAGAAAGTCAGTTTGAAAAAACTCTCGAACTAGTTAGGGATATCAAGTTTGATAAAGTACACGTTGCAGCTTATTCGAATCGACCGGGTACTATAGCATCTAGAACGATGGAAGATGATGTTCCTGATGAAGATAAACAGTTGAGATTAAAAGCTATAGAGGCTCTCCAAGAAGATGTTGTTAGCAAAATTAACTCAAAGTTATCCAATGAAAAGGTAGAGATACTTGTAGAAGGCCAAAAACGAGGGAAATGGTATGGACGGAACAGAAACGATAAACTTGTTTTCTTTGAATCCGTAGATGATAGAACTGGTGAGATGCTAAATGTGCGTGTCAAAAAGACTGGGCCTTGGTCTTTACAAGGCTCTCTTGTATCTTAGTTTGGTATATAGCTAAGGAGCTTCAAGGTGGTAGTTACAGTCAAGAACCCAGAGATACCGATCACTGAGATTGAGCAGTCTGCGTTTTGTCAATCAGACGGGGATCTTAAATCTAAGCCTTTGGCCGAGGAACTTGATGTAGGCGTAAGGTGGCAGAAGTTACCCGTCAGTTATATGCGAATGAGCCCGGAGGAACTGGATGATCGCATATCTGCTGCTCGACATACACTGGGTAAGAATCTTGTCATTCTCGGACACCACTACCAGCGAGATGAAATCATTAAATTTGCAGATTTGAGGGGGGACTCGTTTAAACTTTCTCAATTTGCAGCTCAAAATAAAGATGCAGAATCAATAGTGTTTTGTGGTGTCCATTTTATGGCAGAAACAGCTAGTATTCTGAGCGGAGACAGTCAGAGAGTGATTTTGCCTAACCTGGCTGCTGGTTGCTCGATGGCAGATATGGCTCAGATAGATGACGTTATGGATTGCTGGGACGATCTCTCTGACCAATTAGGGACCAATTCCATAACTCCCATTACTTATATGAATTCAACTGCAGCTATTAAGGCTATTTGTGGCCGTAATGATGGAATAGTGTGTACATCTTCAAATGCAGCCGCGACCTACAAATGGGCTTTGGAAAAGGACAAAAAAATTCTTTTCTTACCAGACCAACATTTAGGAAGAAATACTGGTTTGAAAATGGGTATAGATTTGTCAGAAATGATTGTGTGGAATCCTTTCAAGCCGCTAGGCGGCCATACTCCTAAAGAAATTGATGATGCGAAGGTAATCCTTTGGCAAGGACACTGTTCAGTCCACACTCGCTTTACTGTTGAACAAATTCGACTGGCACGCGAAGCAAATCCAGATGTGAATGTGATTGTTCACCCTGAATGTACTATGGAAGTTGTAGAAGCTGCAGATAGTAATGGATCCACAGAATTCATCAAAAAGACTATTGAAGATGCAAGCCCTGGTACTAAGTGGGCTGTAGGTACTGAGATCAGCATGGTTAACAGAATAGCGCGTGAGAATTCCGACAAGACTGTTTTTTGCTTAGATTCTGTTGTTTGTCCATGTTCCACTATGTATAGAATTCACCCAGCTTATCTTTCATGGGTCCTGGATGGGTTAATTCAGGGAGTGGTGGTGAATGAAATAGATGTAGACGAAGAGACATCTAGCTATGCCAAAATTGCTTTAGACAGAATGCTTTCTATCGTATAGAAAATTCGGATATAAAAAACAGAGGAATAGTCCACTATGTCCTTAGGGTGTTTTGAGGAACTGCGGTGGATCCAGAGATACAACTAATAATCGATCGAGCTTTGTCTGAAGATCTCCAAGGAGGAGACGTTACCACTCGTGCACTTATACGAGATGCATTTCACGGCGATGCTTCGTTTATTTCAGAAGAATCTGGTGTTTTATCTGGTTTAGAGGTATCCATGGCAGTATTCACCAAATTTGATCCGTCACTCAATGTGGATGTTTTAATTAAAGAAGGTGAATCTGTTAGTAGTGGTGATATTCTTGGAGTAGTAAAGGGTTCGATGGCGAGTATCTTAGCTGCCGAAAGGACTGCACTGAACTTTGTCAGGAAACTGAGTGGTATAGCTACTGAAACTCAGGCATACGTTAAAGCAGTAAATCCATATGGAACACGGATTTTGGATACAAGGAAGACTACTCCGGGGCTCAGATTACTAGAAAAAAGAGCAGTATTGGCAGGTGGAGGCCAGAATCACAGATATAATTTGAGTGATGGGGTTTTGATAAAAGATAACCATATTGAGGCATTGAAAATTGAAGGGTTAGATATATCTGAAATAATTGCCAGAGCTAGAAGCAATGCTCCACACACTCTTAAAATTGAAATTGAAGTAGAGAATTTGCTTCAAGTTTCAGATGCGTTAGATGCAGGTGTGGACGTTCTGCTTTTGGATAACATGGGTCTTTCTGATATGCGGAAGGCCGTTAAAATGTGTAGAGGCCGAGCATTGACTGAGGCTTCAGGTCGAGTTTCTATCGAAACTGTTTCTCAGATTGCTGAAACCGGAGTAGACATGATATCTGTGGGAGCGTTGACTCACTCCTCAAAGTCGTTAGATATTGGTTTAGAAATTTGCGTTTGATTCGACGGTTCAAAATTGGCAGAAATACCACAAGTCTATTAATTTTATTTGCCTTTTTAGTTGTAATATCTGTTCTCGGCGGACGGGAGACTTCTGTAGATGTAGAACCAGAACTGCCCCCACTTACCAGGGTAGACCTCATCGCATTTAGAGATACTGAAAGCCAGATACAGTTGATTAAACCTGACGGGACTGACCCACGTTTGCTAACTCCAATTTCTGAATCTGTCAGGCAAGGGTTCACCTGGCCCTCATGGTCATCCAACTCAAGCATACTAACTTACACAAAAATAAAAGAGTCTGCTGTTGGTTTGACAATGTCATTAGAGAATTTCGAATTAAAAACAGGAAATACCACATCAATTCATTCAGGTATTGCTTCTCAGATTGCAGCGGGAGTTTTCTATTACTCCTTTTGGTCTCCTGATGATAAAAACTTGGCTTTCATATTTTCTGATAATGGTAGTCTTAACCTGTATGTGGATAGGCAAATAGAGGATGTCGCTCCAATAAATCCATCCATGATAGATGGCCCAATTTGGATGGACTGGTCTTTTGATTCGAACTATCTTTTAGCCCATAGAAATAGTGGACATTTTTTGCTGGATGTTTCCAGCACCCCAATAAGTGTGAAATCTTTAGATTTAAATTCATCTTCATACAGAACTCCCAGTTGGCAACCAGGAACTACTAAAGGAACGTTGTTGAATGTAGATGGTTTTGGTGTGACTTCTATGCTAATCGGCGACCTTAGTAAAGAGAATTTCGTTTATGAAGAGTTCCTTAATGACATCCACTCAGATGCTACTTTTTCTTGGTCTCCTGATAGCAGGAATATTGCTATAGGAGGCCCACAAACAGCTTACATATATCTAGGTTTGGCTATTGGAGTACATTCCGGAATCAAAATATACGACAGAAATTACGATCCGCTGAATTCTCTGAACATAAACGAACCAGTCATCGCATATTTCTGGTCTCCAGATTCGTCAAAATTGGTATACGTTTCTATTGCAGACAGCCCGGGCACACTGAGATGGATGGTTTTGGACCGGAAGACTGGTCTCAGATGGCCTCTCGTAGATTTTGTTCCGAGTATAGATCAACTAACACTTTTCCAATACTATGATCAATACTCCAAATCTCATTCTATTTGGTCTCCTGATAGCAGGCAAATTGTATTTGCTGGTAGGGAGGCAGGATTAGCGATCGGAGCTTCATTTCCTCCAACTGTAGATGGAGAAAACCCTTTAATATATGTTGTCTATGTGGATCAAAGTCCTATTGTTTCAGCCATAGCGGATGGCGTAATGGCTACTTGGTCTCCCCGGTAGACAGTTAAATTTTTCAAGACCAAACCGGAGTAATCAGGTTCTCTAGACAGCGAAAAACAGGATTAAACTAGCACTAATTACACTACTACTCATAATTAATCCAACACCAATATTTTTGTCGGTGGCTAGTTCGTCTGATACTTTCACGGCTGGGAATAATACCAAGTCTATGATTCGTCTAACAATGAAGAGGAGAATGAATCCAATAACTGCAAATGTGAAGAATTCAGCTAGGCTAGATTCCCAACTGACAAATTCCCCAAAAACAGCTTTGAATATAACAATGCCTATTGCTATGAGGTTGCCTGCAAGCGCTACTCCGACCGCAGCGTTGTTATCAGAGATTTGAGTATGGATGTCGTATGGGGTTGTGAATTGGTAAAAAAATGTGTACAACACCAGTACTATCAGTCCCAGAGCTCCAAATACTATTGTTGCACTTGGTCCTGCACTAGAACCTGATATCGAACCTGCTATAACAAGGCTTAAGGCAATAAAAATCCCACATTCTACTGCGCCAGTACCAACATTGTGGTCATTTATTATTTCTGATTCAGTACTGAATTTGTAAAGCACTATTTTATCTACTAGTATTCGAGCCACGTTTAACACCAGCATGCCTATGATGGAATAGACCAACACGGTTATAACGTCTTGCCAGTAATCTGATGTGAATCCAAGCCCGTCACTAGAAATTGCAGACCCAAATGGTTCATACAGCGCTCCTAGAAACACGATCACTATACCAAGGTAATACCCAGAAATACTTAGTGCTAGTGCAAGGTTGTCTTTTTGACTAAGCTGTTCACCGATTTTGTATGGTGTTAGAAGGTCTTGAACGATTTTTGCGAGTACCAGTATTGCTAAACCCATCCCAACATACACCAAGCCACGTGGGAAAAATTCTAGTGCATCTACAAATGCCTCAGCCATAGTAACGACTCCTATAATGTTCTCTACTGTTTGTATACGCTTATATTTTCAGTATCCAAAATCCTTGGAGTATAAACCTCAAAAGGTACCCCAGATGATTTAATTACGCTTAATAGACTCTGCCCATCAACACTACTGAATTCCCAGATATAGAATCCTGTTTCTTCATATGTTTTTCCCTTAACACATGCCTCATAACTATTTGAGTATACATACTCGATGCCTTCATACAAGAAACCATTACTTCTCGAATGTTCTTCATCCATCCTAGTCAAGATTTCTTCGGTGATCCCGATAGCATCAATAGATAGAGGAGATGTTTGATCTGTAGCTGTTATAAATAATTCATCTTCCTGAGAAAATTCTATAGATGTCCGTATGTCATTTTCTACGCAAACCAATTCGTGCCAATAACCAGATGAGCCTTGGTATTCAGTAATTTTTTCAATCAAAAGGTATGAATCCTCTAGCGGATAGGAGAATCCATTGATAACGAGGATGTCGCCGATTTCTGCTGATTGGATTGTTGGATCCGAATCTTCTGAGTCAGTCGAGTTTTTCTTCTTAGAACCGAATAGCCCTCTTAGCATATGTGGTTCTCCTAGTTGAGTCTATTCTCTCATTCTATGGGTGATGTAACATATGGTCAATCAGGAACGTAGCTAATATTCTTGTACCTAGAGTTTCGTGTGCTAGAATCCCAATAACCAGATATGTCAACTTCATACCTAAAAGATAAACTTGATACGATTTCCGTGTCTCAGATACCCAGCGATATTCAGACTCCGGCGTTTATTTATGATGAGACTGTAATTGACAGACTACTTGATTCGACTGATTTAATTAAACATGCCACTGGATGCAATGTTTTGTTTTCTATGAAGGCTTTTTCATTTGATGGAACGATTAATCACATGATTAACCGATTGGATGGCATATCAGTTAGCTCATTATTCGAAGCACGTCTGGCCCGTGAAACTATAGGCGATAAAGGTACTATCCACATCACAACCCCTGGTTTGAGAAAGCATGAAGTCGAAGAAATATCATCTCTTTGCGATTTCATTTCGTTTAATTCACTGGGGCATCTGAAAAACTATGGGCAAAAAATTTCGCCTAAGGCCAGTATCGGTATTCGATGTAATCCCAGACTTTCATTTGTAGATGACAATCGCTACGACCCATGTAGAGAGTATTCCAAACTTGGTGTTCCTCTTGAAGAAGTCGGCGAATTTTTTATAGAAAATGATGCTTTTATTTCAACAATTGAAGGGATGCACGTACATACTAATTGTGATTCGAGTGATCCGCTCCAGTTTTTCAAGATAGTATCGGAGCTGGATGCGGGTGCCAGTTCTGTTCTCAAACGAATGCAATGGGTCAACCTAGGAGGTGGGTACCTTTTTGATGAAATTGAGGACCTTTCACCTGTTATTGAATCTATAGAACTACTTACAACAAAATATGGCCTGACAGTATTCATAGAGCCTGGAGCAAGTTTGATAAGATCAGCGGGATATTTGGTTTCTTCGGTTGTAGATTTATTTACAAGGGATGGAAAACTCATCGCTGTTCTTGATACAACCGTGAATCATGTTCCAGAAGTATTGGAATTTGGAGATGAGCTAGAAATAATAGGAGTGGATGAAGCGAGTGGATCAAAATACATTTTGGCTGGCAGTACCTGTCTAGCTGGAGATATATTCGGAAATTACAGCTTCCCCAGACCGTTGGAAATAGGTACTAAAATAATTTTTAAAGATGTAGGTGCTTACACCTTAGCTAAAGCTCATACTTTTAACGGTATTAATTTGCCTTCTGTATATTCACGCAATAACCTTGGCGAAGTAGTTCTTGAAAAGGAATTTACATACCAAGATTACGCCACGAAATGGAGATCTACAACCAGTGTTCCTATCTGAACGTGAAATTGAAATCAAAATAAACCCAGATAAAATATTAACTTCTGACAATACTGGTCGAAATTTAATCCATGGTTTGTCAGAATCAGTGAAGAAGTTTCTGCAGGCAGGAGAAGTGCCAATCCGATTTATTGTTTCGAGCTCAGACCGATTTCGTTATAGGTGCGAAATTGGCCTAATGGTTGATCAAGATCAACATAATGTAGATTCAATATTTAAGTTTGTACCACGTCGATTGGAAGTTCCCGACAAATTTACAACAGTATTGATCGTTCCGACAGGAGTAGGAGCAGAAATAGGCGGCCACGCGGGTGATGCTACCCCCGTAGCTTCTTTACTCGCTTCTGTAAGCGATTCATTAATAACTCACCCCAATGTTGTTAATGCTTCAGACATAATAGACCTTCCCCAAAATGCTTTGTATGTTGAAGGAAGTGTTTTGACTCGATTATTGATGGGAACCGTCGGGTTACTTCCCGTTAGAAGAAATCGGATTTTGGTTGTCTTAGATTCTCACGAAGATCAAGTGTTTATGAATGCTGCCATAAATGCGGTAAATGCTGCTCGTGTTTCTTACGGACTGTCAGGGGTAGATATATTGGAAATAGACCCATGTTTTGTTATGGATTCTAGTTTCACTTCTAGCGGACGTGCAACAGGCCGAGTACATAATCTAGATTTGCTTACCAATGAATTGAAGAAGAGAGTAAGTTATTATGATGCGGTGGCATTGTCTTCTAGAATCATTGTGCCGGAAAATTACCATACTGAGTACTTTGAATTGGGAGGAGACATGGTTAATCCTTGGGGAGGAGTAGAGGCCTTGCTTACTCACGCAGTGTCAACTGTTTACAATGTCCCCTCCGCGCATTCACCAATGATGGAAACTCAAGATATTGCAAATATGGATCCCGGAATTGTTGACCCAAGAATGGCAGCTGAGGCAATATCTTTGACTTTTCTCCAATGCATATTGAAAGGTTTGAAATCGAGTCCCCGCATACTAACTGACACATCATCTATAACGCATAGATCGGCGTTGACAGCTGAAGATATATCATGTGTGGTCATACCGGACGGTTGCCTCGGACTGCCAACTTTAGCAGCACTCTCGCAAGGCATACCAGTGATAGCAGTTAGAGAAAACAAGACATTGATGTCTAATGATTTAGGCCAATTGCCCTGGATGCCTGGCCAACTTAACATAGTTGATAGTTACCTAGAAGCCGCCGGAGTGATAGGTGCGTTGAAGGCAGGAATTGATCCTACGTCAGTTAAGAGGCCGATAGAATCCGTAAATGTGGATAAGATTGTTGGTGAATTGCCTGAAACTGTGATCGAACGCATGATGCCATTTTAGCAAGGAGAGTGATAGTAGTAGCTGAACCGAACGTTATTTAGCTTCCTATTTCCAAGTAAAAAGATTGACATGAAAAATCTTGTGCACCTTTTGTCGACGACAAATTCAGAGTCATTCACAAGGACGATAAGGGACATTCTGCCTCCTTATTCAGTGATACTTCATAATGATGAAGTGCATTCGATGGGATTTGTTGTTTCAGCTTTGCTAAAGAGTGTCTCCGTACTTTCATCAGAGAGAGCCGAGGCCATAATGCTTGAAGCCCACACTGAAGGCAGAGCTATTGTAATTTCCTGCCCACTCGAGCAGGCTGAGTTTTACAGAGACCGATTACGGACTTATTCGCTATCAATAACAATAGAAAAAGCGTGACAACCGCAAAGGCTTTTTCTTAGGCGATTTTCATGTCGGCGCCAAACATGCCTTGCTGCATTAACAGTTGTACTATTAATCGCGAAACATGTTAGTTCTAAACGGTAGACAAGGAATTGTCTACCGTTTTATTTCTGAAAATCCAAAGATCTGGTAACAGTTAGCCGCTTAGTACGTCAAAAATGTTACCAACACCACCCCCGTCGGAACGGAACAACTCGGTATAACCGCATTCAGTGCATGAAAATGTTTCAAACTTTTGATTCTGGAGGTTTAGAAATCTGGAGATACCAGATCCTGTAGTTCTTATTTGACCACTTTTGTATTCAGTATTGCCACATTTGTCGCAGGTAAATTTAGGTGCTGATGACATGCTTGGTCTCCTTATGCCTACTATTCAGGATATTTAAAATCGAGAGACAATATAACCTTTAAATTGGGCGCAATTCCTCTTTTGGACAATAATAAGTCTCTTTCTCTACCTAGTACAAGAAAAGTTGGGACAGTTTTTGCTGCATATTTGGATCTGAGGTGTCTGCCAGCTTCCGAACTGATATCGATCCTGACTACATCTAAATTGTCTTTAAGTTTAGACTCTAGCCTGTCAACTTCAGGCTTTGCCGAAAGGCAAGCAACTCAATAATTGGAATATAACATGATTAAGACGGGTTTATTCGGATTTAATGAGGTGTTTAAATCTTCGACACTCTCAATCGAATTTGAGTGACTACTGAAAATCAGCTGAAAACCGATTAGCAGAAACAAAATTATTCCCATTGTGCAAACAGAAATAATAGTTCCTGCAACACGAGAGGCTAACCAAAAAGATATTATCAAAATGATCAGAGATATTAAAACGAACGAATATCGGTTGAGGATAAATTCCATAAAATCAACCTTTATTAAGCATTAGGGGTACGTGTGTTGTTAGGAAATCCAATTCCGTGTATCGGTAATTATAGCTATTGGACATATTAAGCACGAGCCTCTGGGCCGAAAATGAAGTCGATCTCAAAAAGTTCGGTTAGTTTTCCTCTCATGCCAGTTTCTACATATGTTTTACGTGCCACAGTGTTATCTTGCTCTGTGTAGAGTCGAATACCACAAATCTTTTTGTTTTTCTTTGCAGAATCGTAAATGTAGTTGTACATCTTTCGGTACACTCCTTTACGTCGCCAGTTTGGTCTAACGTAAACATTCTCGATCCACCAGAATGAACTATCTCTCAATGGACTCCATTCAGGCGCAATTCTAAGTATGCCTACGATATCTTGTTCAACCTCGGCCACCATCTGAAAACCTTTTGACGGGGCAGATATTAGTTTTCTGAGGCCTGACTCCAACATTTGCTTGTCGAACTCTGACCAACGTCGATTCGAATTTTCTAAATAGAGATCCACTATATTCGATAAGTCGGTTAGTGATGCTTTTCGCACAGTGATTTCCATTTTGATACTTAACTCCAAGTGGGGTGATATTGTCTGAAAGCTGTGTGCCCAATTTAGTAGATACTACATCATCTAGGATCTGCCAGATCCTAGAAATTTAGCGGGGAAAGACAAAGAAATTCAATAATACTTGATGTGAATGCTACAGTAAGATATTAACATTGTTTTGAATTAATTATATTGATGACGTATATGTGAAATTGTAACAATTCTGAAATGACCAGAAAGATTTTCTTTACAATCATTTAGGTTATTATAGTTTTGCTCATTGGTGGTGTTCAATTTTATCTTATGTGCCATCAATAAAAAGTTTCGAGCTATCGGTAAACTGGTTACACTCCATAAGGTGAAATATATGATAAGTCTGAAACGAAATAGCAAGGGAGCGTTGGTGGAAGCTACTGGTGTAAGGAGTAGAAGTTCATCTATATATTCCCCGAACCAGGCTGGGTTATTTAATATAAGTAGGAGCAAATTCAACGATTTTCTGGATTGTGAGCGCTGCTTTTATCTGGATCGTGTGAGAGGGTTGATTTCTCCGTCAACTCCGGGGTGGACGCTCAATGAAACTACTGACAGATTATTGAAAAAAGAATTTGATGTTTGTAGAGAACGTGAAATACCCCACCGCTTATTTAGTGAATTTGGTCTTGGCAACGTCGTGCCATATAAGCATGAATCTATGGATTTATGGAGAGATTCTTTGAAAGGCGGGCTCAAATATCAGTTTAAAGACAGTAATATTGTTCTTCATGGCGGTGTAGATGACATATGGTTTGACCGTGAAGAACAACAATTAATAGTGGTAGATTATAAATCACAGGCGAGTGGATATCCTGTCGTACCTGAGTTGTACCTATCGGGTACTTACCATCAATCGTACAAAAACCAGCTGGATTTCTATGCTTACTTGCTTATAAACATGGGATTCGATGTCTCGGATGTAGGCTATTTTTATGTTTGTAATGCTGATAGAAATGCATCAGGATTTGATGGGCAGTTAGTTTTTAGCGAGACTTTAATTCCCTATAGATGGGGAATTGATTGGATAGAGGATAAAGTTTTGGAAATGATAGGCTTATTGAATTCAGATAATGTGCCATCCGGGAATAAGTCATGTGAGAATTGCGCTTATGCTCGACGGCGCGCCATGATGGACAGTGAACTTTCACACATATGATACCTAATGATGTCTGCGTAGCGTAAAAATTCAAGATACTCTTGGTTAGAAGGCAGAAATGGTTATTGGTAAAGAGCGTAGTAATTGGCATGAAGAACATGGTCAAGCTTGCACATGCGCAAAATGTCTGGACAAGTCAATAGCCCAGAAGCGTTTTGAAAGCCAATCTAATGGTCGGAAGGTTGGACGTAATGAAAAGTGCCCATGCGGGAGTGGTAAAAAGTACAAAAAATGCCATGCTGTAATTGTATAAATAACAGCAGAGATTAATGGAGGTTTCCGGTATCAGCCAAAGTGTTTTGGTGGGCTCGGCAGGGTTCGAACCTACGACCAATCGGTTATGAGCCGACCGCTCTACCACTGAGCTACGAGCCCGTTATTCTAGTGAATTAGCGTATCTAAAGCACTGAGTACTGTCAAGGAAAATGTAAAGAAGAGTCGAGCTTCAGTTTAAGAGTGATGTTTTCGTTGACAGTGATGTATCGGAGCGTTAAAGTCGATTCGACTGCACAATTACCTGATTGGAGGGACGCACCATGCCTGTATCTAAGAAAATAAGACAGTTTATGGAACAGGGCTCATGGATAAGGCGTATGTTTGAAGAGGGGATTCATCTCAAAGAGCAATATGGACCCGATAATGTCTTTGATCTATCACTTGGGAATCCAATAATTGAGCCACCAGATCAGTTTATTGCTGAGTTAAGACGGATTGCCTTGAATCCCCAGGCTGGTATGCATAGATACATGCCGAACGCTGGTTATCCTGAGACTAGAGAAGCGATTGCTTTACGATTGAGCGATGAAATAGGAGTACCTTTCACTAAGGATGAGATTTTGATGACATGCGGAGCTGGCGGAGCTTTGAATGTTGTCTTGAAGTCTTTGCTTGATCCAGGGGATGAGGTGGTGGTATTTGCTCCATACTTCGTAGAGTATGTTTACTACGCTGACAATCATGGAGGGATTTGCAAATCGGTACCCCCGGATAATAAATATTATCCGGATCTGGACAAATTCAAATCCACTCTGTCTGATAAAACCAGAGTAGTGATAATCAATTCACCCAACAACCCAACAGGGGTTGTTTATGATCACGAAATTCTATCAAGATTATCAGCAATAATCTGCGAAAAGGAAAAAGAATTTGGCACTGAGATATTCTTGGTAAGTGACGAGCCATATAGAAAAATCATCTTTGATGGCTTGGAGTATCCGCACATATTCGATCATCACGTCCGTGGAATTGTTGCCACATCTCATTCGAAAGATCTGGGCCTTCCCGGTGAGCGTATTGGATACATAGCTATACACCCTAGATACCAAGGACGATCAAATTTAGTGGATGCTCTTAATTTCTGTAATCGCACCTTAGGATTTGTTAATGCTCCAGCTTTGATGCAGCATATAGTAAAGAATTTGCAGTCCGTCACAATTGATTCAGGAGAATACCAAGCCAAGCGGGATTTGCTTTTCCACGCTTTGACTCAAATGGGGTATGAAATGGTCAAGCCTCAAGGAGCCTTTTACATGTTTCCTCGTTCACCAATAGAGGATGATGTTACGTTCGTAGAGGAACTAAAAAAGCACATGGTATTGGTTGTGCCAGGCAAAGGATTTGGTCTGCAAAGTCATTTTAGGATTTCGTATTGTGTCGATGACAGAACTTTGGAAGGTTGTTTAAATGGTTTCGAAACTGCCATCAAGGCTGTGATGTCTAGCTGATTTCGTAATTTTCCCTTTATTGGGTTAGTACACCAAGCAAGAAATGTCAGGTTCTAACTACACGGTTTGTCAATGAATTTAAATTGGTGGATTGTCTTTAAGTCCAAATCCGGTTACTGGAAGTAAGACATGATCTTCTGAACTAATACGACCGATTTCCATTAGTTCTGATAGCCCGGCAAATGCGGCTGAAGAGGTAGGTTCTGCATAGATCCCTTCTAAGTCAGCTAATTTCTTTTGATGAGATATTATTGCCTTTTCCTCAACAGCAGCAGCAGTACCGTTGCTCCGTCTCAACACGTCGATGATCGCTTCTTTGTGAGGTGGAGTAGCAGATGATATACCTCCTGCCACAGTTACGTTATTGCCCGGAGTCCAGTCTTGACCGTTGATCTCAGAAACTATTGGCATGACTGCTTTAGCCTGTATACAGTGTAGTTTTGGTATTTTTTCGAGATGTCCTTTTTCTTTCAATTCCATAAATCCCTTCCACGCACCAAGGTATAGCGACCCGTTGCCTACCGGCATGACTATGTGATCGGGCATATTATGTTTCATCTGCATGAAAACCTCGTAGGCGAACGATTTCGTCCCTTCAACGAAAAAAGGGCTAAGGTTGTGAGAGGCATAAGTAATGTTTTTACGCCTGACGTAATCCAATGCTGCAGTGGTTGTAAATTCTCGAGGCCCCGGGACTAAATGTGGTTCTGCTCCGTATACAATGATTTGAGCTATTTTGGCTTGAGGAGCGTTTTGAGGGGCAAAAATATGGGCTTTTATTCCTGCTCGAGCTGAATATGCCGAAACAGAAGCGCCCGCGTTACCAGAACTGTCTTCTATGATTTCTTTAACACCTAATTCATGTGCCACAGATATCATGGTGGCAGTACCTCGGTCTTTATACGAACCTGTTGGGTTGAGAAATTCTAGTTTTGCGGATAAGTGACTTAGTCCTAGGGAATCCCCCAATCTTGGTAGAGGGATGAGAGGGGTGTTTCCTTCACCTAGTGATACGTAGGAGTCTATATCGTGAATGGGAGTCGGGATATGTGGCCCGCTCCAACCCGGCGGTTGCGCACATAAATAGTCGGGATCAGGGTATTTTACTTGCAATGTAGATGCACATACATTACATAGGAAATTGGTCATGTCTGGCAACAAGATTGCGTTGCACTTGGTACACGTCACTTGGAAATGGGTCAATAGATACTCCTGTGATATGTGAAAACTAACCTTATAAAATAGTAATTATCACGTAGCCAATATGTCAATTATTGTGTATTTACTCTGATTAATTTTGGTAAACTGCCCCCATGACAACTCCAGATCAGATACCTGCTAAATCTCCAAAGCTTTCAACTAAAAACCATGGATTATTTTATGGATGGAAACTCGTTGGGGTAGCTGCTTTCTTGTTGACTTTGATGTCTCTCACTGTTTTTCAAGGACTGGGGACTTTTGTGGTGGCACTGCACGATAAATTTGGATGGAGTCGAACTGCTATTTCCGGAGCTTTTTCCTTAGGGCGTGTACTTGGGGCAGTAATTGGACCCTTTGAGGGCATTTTGCTAGATCGTGTAGGGATAAGGAAGATGGTTATCATAGGCTACTCAATTATGGGAGCTGGCTTTGTAATGTTCTCCCAAATGGACAGTATATGGGAATTCTACCTGGCTTTTAGTGTTGCATCAGTCGGATCTGGAGTGAGTGGTTGGTTGGCTATGATAACTCTGGTCAACAACTGGTTTATTCGTAAGCGAACCCTGGCGATGGCCCTTGCAATGAGTGGAATTCATTTTGGTGGGTTTCTAGTGCCTTTACTGGCTTTTGGGATTGATTCAAAAGGTTTCAGATTTACCACTCTAACAATAGGGATTTTTTTACTGGCAATAGTTGTTCCTGTTGCCAAAATTATCAGAAATAAACCTGAAGATATCGGGCTACATCCTGATGGTTTCAATGCTGAACAGGTTGAGTATGATAGCGCAAATCTGTCTTCAGATGAGCGGGAACTTGAAACCGACTTCACAGTACGGGAGGCTCTGCGCACCCCTGCTTTCTGGCTTTTGATGTTCGTGCAATTATCTTCCAGCGTTTCAACTGTATCTCTAGCTACCCACTTGGTGCCCAAATTGACAGATATTGGAATGTCGCTAGCCAGCTCTGGAATTGTGGTTTTGACTTCAACGGTTATGGCTATACCGTCACAGTTGACGGCTGGCTATCTCGCAGACAGAATTCCTAAACCTCCTATGATATTTGTGCTTCTCTGTTTACAAGCCACATCATTGGTTGTCATAGCTTTAGCTGGAAGTGTGACAACTGCATACGTTTTTGCGGTTATGTATGGTATCGCATTTGGAGGTAGGATGCCTTTAACTACCTCAATTCGTGGTGACTACTTTGGTAGAAGGGCTTTCGCAACCATCACGGGACTTTCCTCAGTGCCTAATAATATCTGCACGATTTTGGCTCCTTTGTTTGCAGGCTACATGTTTGACAGGACTGGATCTTATGTAATTCCGTTTTTCGCATTTGCTGCTCTTGCGTATTTGGGTGGTTTGATCGTTCTTTTTGTCCACAAGCCCGAGCACCATTGAGCAGAGATTGATTAGACATGGATGTTCTTGGACGTAAGCTTGTAAATCCATTCGATAGTTTTTGGTCCGAATATTCTTCGGAAATTGGAGTATTACCTGAATTAATCCAGTTGGGCCACAGTAGCGTTTTTGGAGACCAGGGTGCGGATAAATTGTCTCCACATCCCCCTAGATGGATGGAATTGCCTGATGGAGATCTTTCCTGGCACGTAGCTCATGAAATGTCCCATCTGGTGGTTCAGAGCCTAGGGTTCCCTAGGACGGCTCGAGGTCCTCAATTTGAAGAAGATTGCCCGGAAGTTATGATCGGGGGAGATATTGAAGAGATGGTTTTGCACCAAGTGGTTGATTACATTATGAAACCATTTGGTTTTACAAATGAAGCAATTCTTACCAAGATGACTCAAGGAGCATTGGCGGGTTTAAAAAGTAGTCCTGCTCCATCACAAGGCACACCATGGTTCTACACTTGGGCCATAAGGTACAGTGAACTTAAGTTGACTCTTGATGACGTTCGGTGGTCCCCGATAGATATTCTTTATAATGAGCGCAGTCCGGGAACTCGAGAGCTTGGAGACAGGATATTGGCTATCGTTAACGATGTGGGTACTTGCACTCCTCAGCAAGCTTTGGAGGTAATGGTGGAAATAAGGGACATGTTAGGATTTGGGTTAGACAATAGTATATTGATTGTCGATCCGATAAATTCACGGATTATTTAGAGGCATTTGTAGCGTCGGACTTGAAGGCAACCCTTTTCCCATTTAGCAATATTCCAATGATTGTTGATCTCACAAAATACTTATATGTAGTAAGGCAGATCAATGATGTTATAACTATTGCCGCCAAAAATTTTATCTCAGCTGGTACTGCTTCAAACTTGAATGAATAAAATGTGATAAATGAAACGATTGGAAGGTGGATTAGATAAATCCAATAAGCTCCGTCAGATATAAATCGTAATTTAGGATTGTAAGAATTGAAAAACTTTTCTGCTAAGCCTATCAATCCAAGTGGGATCAATATAGAACAAATTATTTTAAACGCGTAAAGTGAAAGATTGATGAGGTCTGAGATTTGTTTTTGGTCGGCGATTGATATGTTGTCGCCATATATGTCAACTCCGAGAGTCTGAGATTTCAACAATATCAATATTGTATACATGCTGAAAATCCCCATTCCAGATATTAAGTAATATACCCATTTCTCTTGTAAAAAGAGGAACAGTGTGGAGTTTCTGTAGAGGCTGTAGCCAAAAGTAAAGTACAGGCTACTGGCTACTGGATTGAATATAAGTTCTCCCCAGGTTGGGATATTCAAAATGCCACATAAAAGTATTAATAATATAGGAAACCTGGGCTTGAATAAGATACTCGTAAATAAAGATTTCAGGTGATGGACAGATAACTTGATGAACACCATCCGTTTTTTTCCAAGAAGTCTCATGGACGCTTGTACAAAAACGTACGGTATGCTGAATATGATTGTGATTACCACGAATATCAGCAACTGCCATAAAAACCACAAGTGCCAAGGTTGTCCAATATTAGAATAAATGAATGTTATTTCTTCTGTTCTGCCATAGTTAAAAATCCAAGGTAGAGTCAAAGACATTAGGGGCGAGAAGCAAAGTATAGGAAGTGCGATGCGTAAAAGTCTGTTCTTCCACCAATATCTCCAAGATTTTCTGCTTATTACTAAATTGGCGAAAAACCCTGCGAGAATAAAAAATAGCGGCATTCTCCAAATATGAATAAATTGAAATATGATTCCAATCAAGTTTGAAGATTTTTTGTCTGTAGGCCAGATTTCAACTGGCATATCTGGAACATATGGCAATGCTGCATGGAGAACAATTCCTAGAATCATTGAGATGCCCCTTAGAGCATCTAGGCCATGGAATCTGGATGAATTGTCCTGCGCTGGTTGCATGAGAATATTTAGAATTAACTAGATCTATTTATTGGGATGCCTACGTTTTGGTGCAACGCAAATCAAATGGTAACGAAGTTGTTAATAGAATTCATCCTCAACAATCTCTACAACTTATCATCTTCCAAGAGGTGACTTAGTTCATCTCTGGTTTGCCTGATCTGTTCAAGTTTTTCTGCCATTATGTCGAACAAATCTTGCTTTGATTCGATTCCTTTTTCAATAAGGAACGCTGCGGCTTCAGATCTGCTTCTAACTATTTTAGCCTCAACCAATTCATCTAGTCTTGACAAGCTGGTCTTGTTAATTCTGACCATGACAACACTGTCACGTGCGGATCGAACTGCGTCGCGCGTTTCATTAATCCTATTCTTCAATCTCCCTTTAACTGACTGAGCAGTTTTTGAACTGCTTATAGCGGCTGAATTAAGTACGTTGTTGGCATCTTCCACCAGGGTCTCAATTTGTTGTCTCAAGTTATTTTCGGGGCTATTGGAGTTATCATTCATAAGGCACCTCGTCCGTAATATAATTACGCGTAATGTAACATGTGGTCAGTTTTATAGCAAATTTTCAATTGACACATGGTTTGTAACGAGCATATCATTTGAGCATCGTGAGTGAGTGTAACTATAAGAACATAGGGGCATATTTCTATTTTACCGGTGCCAAGTGTTGCCGGTGAGGGCTCTTGTTTCCTAAAGGAATACTCCGCAAATAGAAAAACGGATATTAGAGGCCCTGACCGAAATCGGTTAGGGTTTTTTCATGGAGGATATTTATGGCTCAGACAGACAATACGGCGCTTCACAACGTCAGAGTGAGTAGTATCACTACTCTGGAGCCACCGTCGGAGTATTGGAGACGATTCCCTTCTAACGATGGGATAAAGCAACAGGTAACAGAATATCGTCTTCAGGTATCAAATATATTAGAAGGATCTGATGAACGCTTGTTGATGATAGTAGGGCCATGTTCTATTCATGACCCTGATGCAGGACTTGAGTATGCAAATCGATTATCAGTATTAGCATCAGAAGTGAAAGATAAGATATTGGTTGCCATGAGGGTTTATTTTGAAAAGCCTAGAACCACTGTTGGGTGGAAGGGCTATATCAATGATCCTCTGTTGAATGGAACCTATGATGTAAAGCAAGGGATGGCGAAAGCTCGTAAGTTTTTGCTAGATGTGTGTGATACTGGATTACCGGCTGCGACGGAATTTTTAGAGCCATTTGCTCCACAATATTTTGGAGATCTTGTTTCGTGGGGTGCGATCGGTGCCAGAACTACGGAAAGTCAAACGCATCGGTTGATGGCTAGTGGGTTGAGTATGCCAATTGGATTCAAGAATGGGACCGGAGGCACGATCGAAATTGCCGTTGATGGAATAGTAGCTGCGAGAGCTGAACATGTTTTTTTGGGCATAGATGACGAAGGAGTGGCAGCAGTGGTTAGAACTAAGGGGAATCCAACTGGACATTTGATTATGAGAGGCGGTAAGACCGGACCCAATTACGATAGTGACTCTCTGGCACTAGCTCAAAAAATGCTATCAGACAGAGGACTCAAACCAAATTTGGTGGTTGATTGTTCTCACGGCAACTCTAACAAGGATCATAAGAGGCAATCAGTAGTGTTCCAAAATCTATTGGACCAGCGAAGATCAAATAAAGGAATAGTTGGAGTAATGATCGAGAGTAATATCAATTCTGGCAGCCAGTCTTTGGGAGAACCTTCAGAGCTGGAGTACGGTGTTTCAATTACTGATGCTTGCATAGGGTGGGCTGAAACAGAAGAATTGGTTCGATCTGCTTATACCGATACCGCATAATTTATTTAAGGACTCTGTTTTTACTATTAGATAGACAAATCCAGTCTGATTCTAGCTGGTTATGTATTCTGGAGTCCTAATTTTATCAACTTGTGAGCGGTACCTCCTAGGATTTGATTACGGTCTTGTTCCGATAGGAAATTACAATGCTTTGTAAATTGATTTAATGCTTGTTTATATGTGCAAAATCGAGCCACCATAGGCATGTCCGTACCCCAGATAAGGCGATCTGCTCCAATTTTTGTAGCACATTCCTCCATAGCGGGTTCTGATTCTTTCCACGGATAGTCCCAGCGTGCACCCATCTGGATTGGTATCAAAAGCTGAAGATGACATTGTGGTGATTCAAAAACTTCCCATATCTCTGATGGGAATTTTATTTGATCATTCTCTAAGAAAGCTGTCCATGGGAGCCCATGTGTGATCACAGCTGAGAGGTTTGGATATAGTTCCATCCAACGCATTAGGACCCTTTGTTCATCTAGATAAGATTGTTGCCATGTGTTTTGGTAAGACAGGGCGCCTCTACCACCGATAAGTGTGAAATAAACGGGCAGATTAATTGATGACACAGCTTCCCAAAATGGTCGCATGATTCCATCATCCCATGGTTGTTCGGGTTTACTGGTATTAGAAATGGAGTCATAGTAAAGCCCTGGGTAGAACTGAAGGCCAACTGCTCCTCCTCCACCAACTGCCTCGAAAAGATCCTGAATCATTCTGTCAGGGTCATTAACTATTTGCGATTCCTCGGTTATAACCAATCTGTATAGACGCTCTGGGAATGAATTTGTGGATTCCATTAGGTAGTTGTTCAAGAATTTGGGACTACCCAAAAGTCGGTAAGCGTGCAGTAACCCAATATCCACATTCGCGTAATCCATTTCGCGGATTAGCGCGTCAGAGTGGAATTCTAAATTGTTAATCATTGGGGGTAAATATTGTTTGGTGTAAGTGTTACCATCGATTTTCCAGGCAAGTCTCCCCTGTTCACGAGTCCATTCCACATTTCTTAAGAGACCTGTCTCGGGGTCGATAAGTGTGCTGTTGTCTGCTTTAGCTCTGTCTGGAATTCTCCAAACAGGTTGATGGTGTCCGGAGAACTCTGCTTGTACCTGTCGCATCTTATCTTCGAGAGATGGGTAGCCTTGAGGTGCATCAAGTTGTGGTACGCAGTAGTTATGTCCGTCAACTATCATTTTTGTTCTCCTTGCTGGAAATAGCTTAGGTTAGCCGAAGTCTAATGTGGGATTTCTATAGTGTCAACGTTCATGAGTGAATGTATTAGTGGGTTCGATCTTGGTTATTCCTATGCTATGCTTTAAATGGGCGTGCAGTAAAAATCCCCAATGATCAGAATTATAAATATTTCTGCTTTTTTGAAACATTTATTTAACAATGTATAAATTGATGCGATTTCCAGACTGGTTGTTAATATCTACGGTTTTAGCGTCGTTCGTTTTCGATCGATTGTCTAAAAACATAATAAGTAGCTGGTTGGCTCTTGGGGAATCTTGGCCTTCAGACACGTTTATTAAAATTAATCATGCTACCAATAGCGGTTCAGCTTTTGGCCTGTTTCCTAATCAAACGATGATACTCATAATTGCTTCAATTTTCGCCATAGGATTCCTTGTGTATTTCTATACTAAATACGCAGTTTCTAGTCGAATCCTGAGATTTGCAGTCGGTCTACAATTAGGAGGAGCTGCGGGTAATTTACTCGATCGAATTAGAGATGGGGCCGTAGTGGATTTTATTGATGTTGGACCGTGGCCGATATTTAATATCGCAGACTCTTCTATTGTTATAGGAATGACAATCCTGGTGGGATATTTTTTAATCAATCGTGATTCTGAAGACAGCAATCCCAAAACTGCCCCAGTTTTAGATAACAGTAACAAAAGCAATGAGCCAAACCATATCACTTGAAGTGGTCGTCGATGGAACACGAATTGACAGATTCCTATCGGAGAATTGCGTAGATATATCTCGGTCACAAATTCAAAAATTGATTTTGGCTGGAAACGTTACTGTGGATGGAAACGTCACCACTTCATCATATAAGGTACGTGTGGGACAAAAACTTGTTGTTGAAATACCTGACGCTAGTCCATCAGGTCTGGTTCCTGAAGACATCCCAATAGACATAGTTCATGAAGACACAGATCTGTTGGTAGTGAACAAGCCTGCCGGAATGATCGTGCACCCTGCACCTGGTCATCGTTCTAAAACTCTGGCTAATGCCGTGTTATCTCATTGCCCAGATCTGCAAGGGATTGGAAATAAGATCAGGCCAGGCATAGTACATAGGCTAGATAAGAATACCTCAGGGCTTATTGTGGTAGCCAAGAATCATATTGCGCATATGAGATTGTCTTACCAGTTTAAAAGCAGGCAATTTAAAAAAAGTTATCTTGCGATGGTTCATGGGAAGGTATCGCCATTTGAAGCAACAATAGAGGGTCCAATTGGCAGGGATCCAAGGAATCGTAAACGGATGTCCATTGTTGAAAGAGGAAGAGACTCTACCACTGAATATAAAGTTCTGAAAAGCTATGGTAAATACACTTTACTGAACGTTAGGCCTATCACTGGTAGAACTCACCAGATAAGAGTACATATGACCTCTGTGGGACATCCTTTAGTAGCTGATGAATTATATGGGAAACCGCATAAGTTGTTAGCCAGGCAATTTCTTCACGCACAAGCAATTAATTTCATCCATCCTTCTACCAAACAGGTGGTCGCATTGAGTACTGAATTACCTCAAGATTTGAGGAAATTTGTCAATGATATTCGGAATGAATAAAAATGTTTAACACTTACGATCTCCAGTGTTTCAGGTTTCAGAACGTTTATAAATTTGCATTATCAAGAAGTACTTGGCATTAATGGATCTCCCCCCTTCGCCGTGTAACTCTCATAACCAATTCAACTCCGTGCTAGAATGATTTTAGAGGCGGTAAAATGGATAAAAAGATTAGAGTTAGATTTGCTCCTAGCCCTACTGGAGACCCGCATGTAGGCAATATTAGGACAGCCGTATTTAATTGGCTATTCGCCAGGCATAATAAAGGCACTGTAATTGTTAGGGTCGAAGATACTGACCAGACTCGTGAAGTACCGGGAGCCACTCAGGCGCTGTTGGAATCTTTGAAATGGCTAGGGCTAGATTGGGATGAAGGGCCTGATATTGGTGGCAAATACGGACCATATCTGCAGTCCCTGAGGTTGGATGGGTATCGTGATGTAGCATCCCAACTTCTTAAAAGCGGACATGCATATTATTGTTTTTGTTCTACCCAACGACTGAAGGAACTTAGAAATAAGCAATCTAGGTTAAAAAAAGACCCTGGCTATGATAGACGGTGCAGGGGAATGGGTATCGCAGAAAGGATTGAATGGGAGAAAGGTAAAACCACTCCTGTGGTGAGATTCAAGATGCCACTGGAAGGGACAACTTCTGTAAACGATATGGTTCGTGGGACTGTAACTTTTGAAAACAAACTGATTGATGATTTTGTACTATTGAAATCCGACGGCTTCCCAACTTATCATCTGGCCAATGTGGTTGATGACAAATCGATGGATATCAGTCATGTTGTAAGAGCTGAAGAGTGGCTTTCGAGTATCCCGCGTCATTTACAAATCTATTCAGCTTTGGGTTGGTCACCTCCAGATTTTGCACATGTTCCCATGATACTGGCTTCAGATAAAACTAAATTAAGTAAACGTCATGGTGCTGCATCTTTGCTTGAATACAAAAAGGACGGATATTTACCAGAAGCGGTGGTTAATTTTCTTGCACTGCTGGGATGGTCACTTGACGATAAGACCGAAGTACTGAATAGACAGGAACTTGTTGAATATTTTTCCATAACCAAAGTTAGCAAAGCTGGCGCAATATTTGATCAACAAAAATTACTTTGGCTAAACAGCCAATATTTACGCGCACTGGATGATAAAAAGCTCGCTAGTGAGTTGCTGGAATATTGGGGATCTATCCCTGATGTCGGCCTAAAACAGTTGCCTGAGATAGATTATTTAGAGAAGATTGTACCACTTATTCGTGAACGGATAAAAATAATGAGTGATGCATTGGCGTTGACACGATTCTTTTTTGACCAGGAGTTAGATTATTCTAAGGAAGAATTAATCCAAAAAAATATGGACCATGAGCTTACTAGATCTGCTCTGGAATCAGCACACGATTTATTATCGAAAATAAAGCATTTTGATTCTGAACCAATGGAAGCAGAAATGCGCGTTTTAGCAGATACGCTAGGGATCAAGATTGGCCAGCTCTTTGGATCTATTAGGGTGGCTGTGACCGGGCTAAAGGTAGCTCCTCCATTATTTGAATCCTTAGAAATACTGGGAAGAGAAAAAGTTCTATGTTCTATTAGAACAGCTATAGACAAGTTTTAGTGTTTCTTGACGCCTAGTCTACTGGATACATATACTCGTTTGTGGAGTACACATTTGAAAAATCAATTAATTGAAAGACTGAACCAATGACTGTTAAAGATTCTTTATCTACTGACTTAAAAGAAGCAATGCGACAAGGTGATGTTTTGCGTCGATCCGTTATTCGGATGCTTTCCGCTGAAATACACAACCAAGAAATAGAGGATAAAAAAGAATTAGATGATGAAGCAGTAATCCGAGTTTTGACCAAGCAAGCAAAGCAGCGTAGGGAGTCAATAGAATCTTTTGGAATAGGCGGACGTGACGATCTCGTTCAGAAAGAAAAACAGGAACTTAATATCATCCTCAATTATCTACCAGAGCAAATGGATACCGATACGATTACAAAAATAGTTCAGGAATCAATTGATGAGGCAGGTGTGACCGATGTAAAAAACATCGGAATGGTAATGAGAGTTGTGATGCCAAAAGTTAAAGGAAAGGCAGATGGGCGCCAAGTCCAAAAGATCGCTTCACAGCTTCTGCAAGACCAAGACATGGATAACAGTTGAAATATTGTTAACGGTCAGACTTGTTCAGATTGGGCACACTGAGTTAAAACTGGCATGGTCGCATATCGATTGAAGTTGCGGGGCAAAATCTTTGACTAAAATGTATCTCCAAAAGGATTCAATATGAAATTCGGAGTTGTTGTTTTCCCGGGAACATGGAGTGACACTGATTGTTTTCATGTAATTGATGAAATATTCAAGCAACCTGTTGAATACATTTGGCACAAGGAAACAGATATTTCTTCTTATGACTGCGTTATTTTGCCAGGGGGCTTCTCATACGGAGACCATCTCAGGTCTGGAGCGATTGCTAGGTTTGCACCTGTAATGAAAGCAGTGGAAGAATTTGCAAATTCGGGTGGTCTTGTTATTGGGATATGCAATGGTTTTCAAATTTTATGTGAATCTGGATTGTTGCCGGGTGTTCTTACTCGTAACTCACATTTGCAATTCAGATGCGAGTGGGTCAATTTAAGAGTTGAAACGACTCATAGTCCCTTTACTTCAGCGGCACGTGTCGGTCAAATTTTGAAAGTGCCTATTTCTCACGGTGAGGGTAATTATTACGCTGACCAAGACACTCTGGATTTGTTGGAGGAGAATAATCAAATAGCTTTCCGGTATTGTTCCATCGATGGAGCAATTACAGATGAATTCAATCCTAATGGAGCTGCCAGAAATATAGCAGGCATTACTAATATTCGAGGGAATGTGCTCGGCATGATGCCACATCCAGAGCGTTGTTGTGAGGAAATATTAGGCGGAAGTGATGGCAAGATGATATTTGAATCAGCAATACGAAGCTTGATTGGTATTAATGATAATTCAATTGCTGGAATTGGATAGAAAATGAAACAGTCGACCATAATCGGACAAATGCTAGATGAATTGGCGATTTCCGATGACGAATATAAACAAATAGTCACTAGACTTGGAAGAGAACCCAACAAGTTGGAATTAGGATTATTTGGTTCTTTGTGGAGCGAACACTGTGGCTATAAACACTCCAAGAAATTGTTGCGTATGTTTGCGGCCGACAGTCCACGACTATTGGTGAAACCTGGGGAAGAAAATGCGGGAGTTGTTGATATTGGAGATGGTTTAGCGGTGGCGATGAAAATCGAATCTCATAACCATCCATCAGCAATAGAACCATATGAGGGCGCAGCGACTGGTGTTGGAGGGATTGTGAGAGATATTTTTGCCATGGGAGCGAGGCCTATTGCATTGTTAAACTCTCTGCATTTTGGACCTCTTAATGAGCAAAACAACAGACATCTTTGTCAAGGAGTAGTGGCGGGTATTTCTGGATATGGAAATTGTATAGGAGTCCCCAATATTGGCGGAGAGATAATATTTGGTGAATCTTATTCTGGAAATCCTCTGGTTAACGCTATGTGTGTGGGTCTCTTGGAAACGGAATCATTGGTCCAATCAAAAAGCGGAGATCCGGGTAATTTACTCATGTTGGTCGGAGCTGATACGGGGCGTGATGGCATTCACGGCGCCTCAGGGCTGGCGTCTAGGACTTTTGAGGATGACAGAGAGCTTAGACCCACTGTTCAGGTTGGCAACCCTTTTTTGGAAAAAGTATTGATAGAGGCCTGTTTGGAAGCTGTGTCGAACGAACATGTAATTGGAGTACAGGATTTGGGAGCCGCAGGGCTCACAAGTGCATCTGTGGAAATAGCAGCGAAAGAAGGAAGAGGAATAGAGATAGATGTTGCTTTGATTCCGAGAAGAGATGTAGGAATGGAACCGTATGAAGTGATGCTATCGGAATCGCAGGAAAGAATGTTACTTGTTGTCGAATCAGGTTATGAGAGTGAAATTACTAATATATTCGAAAAATGGGATCTCGACTCAATTGTGATCGGATCTGTAACAGAAGATGGTTTAGCAAAAATATATGATGGAGCAGAGTTGTGTGCTTCCGTACCAGTAGATATTTTGACCGATCCACCTCTATACGAATACATCGGTTTGAAGACTGACGAAATGTATGAACTTCAGCGATACCCACTTTCTGAGTTGCAAATTCAGGGTCTGAATGCTCAAAATATTTTGCTAGATCTCTTAAATTCTCATACTATCGCGAGCAAGCGTTGGGTTTACCGGCAATACGACCATCAAGTACAGACGAATACCGTTGATGGGCCGGGTGGTGATGCGGCGGTGTTAAGGGTCAAGAATACCTCCAAAGGAATAGCATTAACTACCGATGGCAATAGCCGATTATGCTTCCTAGATCCATTCATAGGAGGTATTATATCGGTTGCAGAAGCATGTAGGAATTTAGCTTGCACAGGGGCTGAACCAATTGCATTAACAGACTGTTTGAATTTTGTGAATCCAGAAAAATTAGACATATATTTTCAGCTCGAACAATGTGTTAAAGGAATGGCTGAGGCAAGTAAGGCATTTTCAGCACCGGTTGTGAGTGGAAATGTAAGTTTGTATAACGAAAGTCAGGATGTGGCAATTTATCCGACACCTGTTGTAGGAGCGTTAGGATTACTTGATGATGTTAATTGTCGAGTGGGTATAGGATTCAAGGAGTCAGGCGATATCGTTGTTGTGTTAGGTATGAACAGCGCCTCACCGGATATCAATTCACTTGCAGGAAGCGAATATTTGGAATTGACTCATAACTTGGTCGCCGGACAGCCACATATTGATTTGGATTTAGAAATAAATCTGCAAAAGACGTGCATCAGCTTGATTAAAAAAGAGATCATAAGCTCTGCTCATGATCTCTCTGAAGGAGGCCTTGCTGTGGCACTATCAGAGAGTTGTATTGATGGTAATATTGGGTTTGAGTCAAGTTTGACGATTGGGGAGAGATGGGATGCATTTTTGTTTGGAGAAGCCCAGTCTAGGATATTGGTGTCTTTACCTAAAGAGAAAATTACCGAAATGGAAAATGTGTGTCGATCAATGAATTTGCCCTATGTTCAGATTGGAATGGTTGGTGGAGAAAATATTAAAATTGGAGATTTAATAGACTTGCCTGTTAATTTGGCATCAGACACTTGGTTGAACTCTCTGCAGCGCGCCGTCACCAGCTAAAAATGGCAATTGCTCTTGACACTCTGTGGCTCTGAATGCTAGATTTTTCTTTTACTAGGCCTGCTTTGAACAACCAAAATTTGTCAATATTTATGGAGATGTTGTGCCCCGGTACGATTATGAATGTATAGACTGCGATCATGTGTTTGAAGTCAAACAGAGCTTTGATGATGAGTCGATATCTAGCTGCCCCAATTGTGATGGTAAAACTAGGAGGCTTATTCATTCAGTCCCGGTGGTTTTCAAAGGTAGCGGGTTTTATGTAAATGATTATGGCAAGGGTAAGACTGGATCAAGTAGTTCTACATCTGAACCAACAAAACCTAAGGATGCATCCTCCGAATCTGATAACGGGACTAAAACTGATGGAAAACCTAAAGAATCCTCCTCGGCAAAATCGGAACCTACTCCAAAAGTTGCAGGAGACAACTAACCATTGAGGGCCTTGGTCCAACGAGTCTCTGGTGCATCAGTGTCTGTTGGACAAGAACTAGTAAGCAGTATTGAAGGCGGGTTACTTGTTTTTTTGGGAGTTTGTTCTAGCGACACAGATATAGAGGCAGAATATATATCAGACAAACTGCTCAATCTCAGGATTTTCTCGGATGCTAGTGGGAAATTTGATAAATCAGTACTTGATGAATCCTCAAATATATTAGTTGTTAGCCAATTCACTCTTTATGGTGACACACGAAAGGGTAGACGGCCCAGTTTTACTAAAGCTGCACACCCAGACCTGGCACGTAAATTGATTGATAGCCTAGTAGAGATTCTGTCAAAATCAGGTCTGAATGTACAGATTGGTCGTTTTCAAGCACACATGTCTGTGACTATAGTCAATGACGGTCCTGTAACTATCATGCTTGATACTGATGATAAGTATCAAGCTCGCAGAGATTGAAGAGATCTAGAATCTATGTTAGCCGAAAAACCCGGTGTTCAACGTATCAGCTTTTTAAAATCGTGCTCGGTGTGATTTGTTGTAGTTGAATGTTCAAATCCAGCTTCTATGATCCAGTTTAGGTCTGAGTCTTCAACTATAACTCTGTCCAACACAGGTATTAAGAGGTTGTTGAAAAAAACATTTGATAGAGAAAAATCCATTGAGTTATTTAATGCCAGTTCTAACGTACCATCGTAAAGCATAAGCATGAACACGGTACGAATGGAATTAAACCCTTCTGATTCAAACACTTGCACGCGAAGATCGTGGCCGTGCCCAGTGCCGAAGCGTGCAGAAAACATCTCTCGGTCGTAGAGAACGTCTTTGAATATGTCGTATCCTTCAATGTAAGATTCGGTTTCTTCAATCATTGATCTCAACAATTCTCTTCCTGTACTAGTGATTTCTAATTTTCCTTCCTCCGTTTTAATTGCCAAATCATTTGGACGGATCTCGTCCAACAATGATGTGATAGATTCGTGCCAATCGGGCCTGGTTTGATCCAGATTTTTGTCTATTACGTAGACGAGAGTTGATATTTTCAACCATTCTATTAATTGGTCGAAATCGTTGTTTTGACTGCTGTACCACTGAAGTGGATCAAAGGTTTGCTTCAGGATTATTGATTTGTTCTCACGAACTATTGATAGCAAAATATCATTTAGAGGAGTCAGTATCGGTAATTTGCTATTGTCACTAGTTTCAATGTTTAAAGTGCATAACCCGAGTGACCAAGAATTAAAGATGTTAGAGAAAGCTTGATATATCTCAGGCGTATCTAGGTTATCGATAACGGTTAGCCCGTATGCGGAATCATCAGTAGGGATATGCGATCTTTGAGTGAAAATGTAACGAAGAAGTTCTTCAAATGTTTTGGAATACCATTCAGAATGGATTTCTAACTCAAGGAAACCCAGTTCAGGAGATGTCTCAAGAGACATATGTATCCGTGCCATTGTGTTTATGTTGTCCGTCCGAAGCCGATTATCCGGTTTGATCCACCACCTCCTCTGGTGCTACCTCTGCTTCCAAACCTCGTTGCGCTTTTGTTCAGGGATTTGAACTGACCACTGGATTTTTGTACTGATTGATAAGTTTGTCTGCCTTGACTGATATTACGGCCAGCGTTGCTATATTGTGATCCTTTAAAATTTTTCTGCTGATTGTTGTAATAGTGATTTCTTTTTAGTTGATTACCATATGAAGCTGATTTCCTATATGACGCTCGATTCTGACTGATATTAGAGTATCTAGCGGGCGTAGTGTGGTAGTAATAAGGACGTCCTGCTATCGATGAGAACATTAAATATGTGAACAGGAAATTTCCTGTACCAAAGTGACTTCCGTAGTAACCGTTCGCTCCGTATCCTCGCATTTCATGCTGGTCATGGTCTTTAACAATTGAGAATAGTTTATCGTCCGAAGATTCACTGATTTCACCGTTTTTATCAAGATCTTCAAACGCTTCCAATTGCATTCGACTGCCATCTTGATCTACACGGATCAAAATTATTCCATCTCCTTCGTAAATACGATTTACTCTGTCTTCAAAGTCTGTAACACTTTCTGACCTCTTGAATGCATCTTGAACATCATCTAAATTAATTCGTCCTGCGGCACCGTCAGTTGCCGCCCAGTCTTCGTAGCTTGGCTCTGCCGCGCATGCTGCGAGGGCCGGGCTAACTACCACCATACTGCCTGCAAAAGCAGCGAAACCACGACCAAGAGATCTGTTTTTCATATCAATTCACCTCCATTTTTGTTTCATTCATTAAAGTAAATTCCAACATTGATCGAATGTCGGTGCTGAGTTGCACTGATTGTTGACGATCCTCTAGATGGTCTGTATTTGTTGATTTAACCAAATTACATAAAAATTGCTCAATAACTAGTGCCTGGAAATTGCAATATTCTTGGAATGCCTCAAATTTAAATCTTGCCAAAGAGTTAGCAATTCCATCCATGCCGGACGAAAAACTTTGAAATAGATTTTCCATCAGTATCATATGTTCTTTCCAAAGGTTGTCAGCAGTTTGTAAAAAGACTGTTTTACCAACGTAGTCAATTTGCTCAGGTTCTATTTGTGCGTTTACCTTATCAATTGAATTGAGTAAGCGAATAGCCAGTTCACTTTGTAAGTCTGGAATAGGGGAACCATATAAATCAGAAATCGGCAAATTCAGAGACTTTGTGACATCGGCGCTCATCTGCTGGAATTGCTTCTGGTAATCTCGGACGCGCATTTTAGGAAAATGCCTGTCAACAATTGTTTTAGAAAAAACTTGTGCCAATTTTGGATATGTGGTTTGGAAAATAGATGATTCTAGAATTTCTTGGCGAGCTGAATAGTATGAAATGGTCTGATGATCCATCAGTTTCCAATAATTTTGGATGAATGCCCGGTCTAGGTTTTCTTGCTGCTCTACAATATCTTGTAGTTTTTGAATCTTAGAAATTTGACGTGAGTTATTGATGCTATGTCCATTGTTGCTATCGTTTCCACTGAATCCAAATGCACCATATTTATCAAGGGGGAGATCCTTCAAGGAAAGTACAAATTTTGTGGCCCCGAATGATCCCTGTCTTGCTGTACGCCCTCTGAGTTGGTCATCCACTCTCCGAGATTTGTTCAATTCTGTTCCAATCACCAACATCCCAAGACCAAAATCAATTTGGTATCTGGCTGAGGGTCTATCTTTGGTGATTTGATTGAGATGATTTGTTATGGACAATATTTTGTCCAAGGAGATACTCAAAACGGTGCTCCATAATGTGATGGCTTTTTGGCCGGTTTTTCCAAGAGACATCGGGTCTAGATGTTTCTTGTGAGAATGTGAAATTGGGTTTGGAAGAACCGTTAAACTGAAATTATGAAATTTCAAGGATTTGTTGGGTTTGTATGTATAGTGAGATTGAGATAGTACGGTTTTAAGTACTTCGTATTCTGATTCTGTCCCGCATTTAATATTTACTTCAGTAGCGCCATTATTAAACAGGTCAGTGACTAACTCCGTATATCGATTGACAATAGCTTTATTGATATCTGGTTTTACTACAATGTCGGTCCCACGTCCTGCCATATTGGTAGCTATGGTCACTGACCCTAGGTTCCCGGCGTCTCTTACGATTCTTGTCTCTTCTGAATCATTGATAGCGTTCAATAACATATGGTCTATGCCATGATTTTTGAGAGCAGTGCTGAGTTCGTAAGATTCAGCTACAGAGTTAGTGCCTATTAGGACTGGGCGGCCAACATTGTTTGCCGCCCGGGTGCTGTCTATGATTGAACGGAATTTCCCTACTTTATTTGATGCTATTTGGCTTTCTTTGTCGACTCGAAGAGAGAACATGGATGGAGGTATTTTTTTAACTGATAATCCATACATCCGAGTGAATTCATCTCGAGCTGATATAGCTGTTCCGGTAAGTCCTGAAATCTGTTGATATCTGCCAACAAGTCCAGGGATGGAGATTTGAGCAACAGTTTCGTATTGGTCTAGTATTTCTAGGTTTTCTTTAGCTTCTAATGCTGCGTGTAAATCATGTTGGAATCGATTATCGGGCAGAGTACGTCCTGTCATTTGGTCAACCAAAACAATCTTTCCGCCAGTTACAACATAGTCAAAGTTTTTACGTAAAAGTACGTATGCTCTTAATAACTGGTGAATTTGGTTGATTCTTGAATATTGCAAGTCGTTTCGCCTGAGAGTTTCTTCAGATGACTCGTATGACAAATCTTCACCAAGGTCAAATATGTTGCCGAGTCTGAGTTCCAGTAATTCTTGCCCACGGCGAGTCAACATTACTGATGTGAAATTTGACTCCACGATGAAATATGGGTCTTGTGGAGAGCTAGGTTGGTCGTCAAAAGTAACTGATTCCAATATTTCTGTGATTAGTTTTCTCATCTTGGCATCAATAATTTTGTCTTTGAGTAGATAGTTTCTCGGGTCGGCCAAAGCTAGTTTTGCCAGGATTGATGTAAAGTTTTTCGAGTATTTTGCATCGGTTGCTTCAACTTCCAATTGTTTTACAACCTGTTTTTGGAGATACAAGATTTCTTTTATAAACTCATGGGATTTTTTGAATGCTCTGCGATTGGTTATAGATTCCCCCGAAATTATGAGGGGTGAGAGAACTTGGTCAATAAGGATGTGATCTGCTTCATCAACAATAGCTATTTCAAGGGAGTTTGTAACTGCGGATCCGGATTCAGTTGAAATATTGTCTCTGAGGTAGTCGAAACCGATTTCTCTGATTGTGCTGTAAACGATATCTTTATGATAGACAATTTGTCTCTCTCGGTTTTCCATATGGTTTTGGATATATCCAGATGAAACACCAACCGAGTTGTACATTTGGGAAAGCAGTTCGCAGTCTCTTTTGGCCAAATAGTCGTTGGATGTAATTACGTGGACGGATTTGCCGTTTAGAGCATGTATAAGTGCAGGAATACCAGCAGAAACGGTTTTGCCCTCTCCTGCATCCAATTCTACGATGGACCCATCGTAGACCATCAGCGCAGACATAAGTTGCGAATCTGTGATGCGGAAAGAGAACATATCTTCCACGTCTAAATTTCTGAACGATTGGTAAAATTGCCCAGGTAAATAAATATTTGCCTTGTGGGTACCAACTTGTTCTCCAACGTATATCAAAGTTTTGACTACATTCTTTTCCGCTGAATTTAATCTCCACTTGTTCAGAATGGGTTCTAAGGATTCTGTAAACGATTTGCTATCAAAAAATCGAGGGTCTTTGTCGTATTCAATATGGTTTTTAAATGGAGCTTTTGACCTTAGTATCTGTGCAAGTGTTAGATATTTATTTAAGGGACCGACGTTCGTTGTGGATTCAAATATTTTCCATATCCCGAGTTTTCGGTCAATAATTTCGGCTATAATCGCATATGGTTCAAAAGTCTGTGTTTTCCTATTAGCTGAAGATTGTATTAAAGCTCTAAGCCTATTCTCTAAATCACTATCAGATTTAGCTGAGAAGTCAAAATCACGTATCAATTTTATGGGATTTATTGTGTTTCTTAGTATCATGTTTCTATGACTTTACAATCAATCCGGGTTTGTTCGTTAATAGGGCGCTTAGATTATAAATTAACAAAGACGCTCTCAACTTCTTAAATGTGATGTTTGATTCATAATCAGGTATTCGATAGATACCTCTGTAGACTTCTTTCAGAATACACAAAATTTCATTTAGATTGTGAGGGATTTTCCCAGATATTGATTGCATCAAAAACTCTAGTTGTTTTGATAGTAATCCTTGGGTAGCTGGTTGTTCATAATCACAGGGGAGTACGAATATGTCGTCATGACTTGTAATTGATTTGAATAAAAGCGAATTCCTGATCATTTCAGAAGCCACATAAGAAAGGCGCGAATTAGGTTGGTTATCAGCGTCATATTGGAACGTAGATATCAGTGTTTTACGTAGGTTGGAGTACACTTTGTTCTGACGCCATTTTGAATCTACCCCAGCATATGACACGAAACCAATATCAGCTTTAACTAAATATGATCCTACTACCAATCCTATCAAAACACCCTTGTGAAATGCTCCAATCACATGAGGTTTTACGAATGTATCAGTATAGGGGGAAACTGTTTTTAGAAAGGATTCCAAATTTTCGACGTATCCAGATTCCATAGTTTGTTTGAGTAATCTATGGCCTTGAACTATAAGATCAAGTTGGTCATGCCTGATTTCAATTAGGTCTGGCTTAGGTTTGACATGTTTTAGAGTCATGCTGCATCTGATTTTCTTAGGTCTACCAAAGTTTGCTTTTTTCGAATTTTGGCAACTCTGTCATCAAAGGAAATATCTAGGTCAAGATGGCCACTGGATACTAGAAATTCCAGATCTGGATTTTCACCAAATATCCTGCTAATTATATACGATCGATTTTCTCTAAGCTTAACAGGGAGAATTATCATTACACTGTCCCGTGAATTTTTCGTCAAAATAATTTGCATTGGTTGGGATTCCCGCGTGTAGACTGATCTATAGATCGATTGATAGTTTATGGAAACACCTAGGATGTTCATTGTTTCTTCGGAGGATCGTGAAACCTTCACAGCCGGGTAGTTTAATCCGCATTCGCAGCTATTTGTATTAACCTGAATAACATCTCTGATTCGGTACCGTAAAAGGGGCATTGCTTTTAGGCGAAGCGAAGTAATCAAAACCTCAGTTTGATTTGTACCAGTTCTTGTAACTAATTCAAAAAAATTGTGGTCTGTGAAAAGGTGGATTCCTGTGTGGTGTCCACATTCGATTCCCATACTAGAGGCTTCGGTAGCACCGTAATAACCAAAAACTTCTACTCCTAGTTTTTTTTCCAAGATTGTTCTGGTTTGGGTAGGCATATTCTCACCGACGTAGATGATTTTGGCGAGTTGGTTTTTTGCTGAATCTTTGAATGCTGTCAAGAATTCTGGTAACCATCGTTCAATTATCGTGGGCACCGATATGATCACAGTAGGATCAAGATTCCTCAAATCAAGGAACGATCTTTGAGCTTGATGAGTTGGGGAGTAACAATATGCATCTGCTGTAATCAATGTTTTTTGGATTACTTGAACAAAGCTAGCCATTATGTTCAAGGGATCTATATCTAAACATGCGACTCTATCATGACTATTAATGCCGCATATCTTGAACATCTTCGAGAGCAACTTTTGTTCTAAGAGTTCATCTTCCATTGAAATGAATCGGCGTTTTGGTTTATTTGTAGTACCTGAAGAAGTTTCGATGTCTACTATGTTTTCAATATTAAGAATGGCTTCATCAGCTAAAATTTCGTATTCTTGGGTTTCAAGGGGCATTAATTTACTGAGGATGTCTAGAGGGTTCTCGCGGTTTAACTCACGTTGCCCTATTCCTGATTTGCTAAATCGATTCTTATAGATAAGGAAATTTTGATAGCAATATGAAAGAGTATGTCTTAGTTGTTCTACTGTTTTTTCTGAAGGGCTCTCTAGCATCGGTGGCTACTGCAATCACTTCATGCGTTTCGCAAGTAGGAATTCAATGTGGACCAATCTTGCCTAGCTTCGCCTACATATATAAGAACGTCGTCTCGTGTCAATTTGAGTGTGGTGAATTGTACGTGAATATCCTCACCCCTGAGAACTCCAACTAGATTAATCCCGTGGTCTAGTAAAAGTTTCGCAGTATCTTGGAGGGATATTGTTTTATCAGGGGTAGAATCCACTACAGTGCTGACTAGTGTACCTTTTATAGCGTTACTTGTTATCGCCACAGTAAGTTTGTTGACTCCGGGGTCTTGGGCTTCCTGGACTAGTAAATTACTGGAAATCTGGTGAGTGTGAACTAGAGAGGTATTCTTAGATCCGTTGAACAGTAAAGAATGTTTAACGTTCAGACATTCGGCCACGGACCTCAAGTCAGGGTTTAAGTGTTCAAGTATCGAAATTATGGAAGCATTTATGCTGTCACTGTTTGGGTCATCGTATCCGGTACTAAGGACGATTGCCTGCCGAGCTGACGCTACCTCGGCCCTAGCATAGGTTTCTTCTTCGATAGGCGAACCTTTAACCAGTTGAATTTTTTTATCTAGCAGAGGTGGAAGCGAATCAATCTTATCAGTTACCAGAACTATGTCATCCCCTGCATGATCGTCATCCTGTAGATATTCATCTGCCACTTGGCGTATCCTACGTTCGTTAGGGTAATTTATTATCAACAGGTGATTTTTAGTTAATGCTCGACCCATACCCATACGCTCCTTGAATTGTATATCTAGAAGCCAATCTACACCTATTCCCACCGCAGTTGTAAAGGTTGCAAGTCCTAGAATGCCGATAAATATGGCTGTTCCAATTCTAGCTCCTAAAGAATCTGCATGGAAGTCCCCGTAGCCTATTGTTGTAATTGAGGTGAAGCTATACCAGAGAGCATCACCAAAACTAGGATTACTCAGTCCCTGGTCGAAAACGTAGTAAGTTATCCCATTTCCAATTACACTGGTTATCAAAACTAGGGACAGGAATCCAATGCCGATTTCTTTCCTGCGACGTATCTGTGCAATCAGTCTGTTAATTCTGAAAATCATTATTGAACGTCAGACTTAGTTTGTTAGTGAATTCCGATGATTGATATTTCAAATGCGGTTTATGTAGATTGTCTACTGTCCAATTTCAGTATAATTAGTTGATTACTAAATGTTTAGTCGTTTTTGTTGCTCATATCAGCATTATTGTCGAATAAAGTAAGTTGTTTCTAATTAATGCTGGTTTTTGTGGACCAACTATCTGCTTGCACCCTAACTATGCGGGGCCAAGTCTTTTAAACTTCAATACATTGTCTATGTAATCTATCTTATCTGCTGTTTTAATTCTGACGAGTGGTTTCGTGAAGTTGTTGAGGGAACTTACTATTAAATAATCTTCAACAGATTGCTCAAAGTAGAAAACGTCTTTGTATGGTATGTAGTTTCTACCGTCGTTCGAGTGGGCCATAAATCCAATTTCATCCACTAAATACATGTCTAGCTGAGGTATTTGAGCCATTGTATGTGATTGCCGAAATGTAATGCATAGTTCAACTGTATTTGGTAGATCATCTTCTGATATGTGCTCCGAAAGCAATACGATCAACTGGGGTTGGGTTATATTGATGAACTTATTGATCAGTTCCTTCTGGGTGTAACTGATTAAGTGAGTAGATATACCTAAACTCATCAGTATGGTTGATATCTCTGCAGCGAAACCTATTTTCTGCAGGGATGATATAGCTACCGCTATAGGTTTCTGATTAATATCGATACTTTGTTTCAGAGCGTCTGACAGCAATTCGTACCTAGACTCTGTTTGGTCTGGATTTTCTACGATTGATGCCAACCCGAGATTAGTATCCCGGAAAGCCCTTGCTATCCAATCAATTGTGGAATGCTCCACCAAAAGATCGGATAGTTTTTGCTCACGGTACGTTTTTAATGAGACTGGGTTTATTTGGGCATACTCTTCAAGTGTTTTTATAGTATGGACGTCAGTTTTGTAAAATCCTGTGTGGGACGCGGCTTTTAGAACTTTGTTGAGTAGTTCGACAAGATTGTTGGGGGTGCTGTAAGTTACCATCTCAAATTTTGATTATGACCAGTCCTATTGAATGTTCGGATGCTTCCCACTGATTGTATTGAGATAGTAAATGGTTCTTAGCTTCAATAATATTATTGGCTACGTTAGGTTGTTGGGCTGCAAATTGTTGGCCAATTTTGGAATCGAGGCTCCACATAGGAGACGTAGAACACATCAAATTGGATTTGCCTGCTATTGCTAAGTATTCTTGGCTAAGTAGTTCGTATTGATTTTGGTTTTTATAGATTAACGGGGTCACGAAGAAATCGGAAGAAATGGATAACCCAAGCTCGTTTTCAAAAACCTGTATTAGGTCAATGTCGCTGATCCAAGTCTCCATAGCAAATATGAATTTTTCTGGTATATCTTGAGGGACACAGTGGTAATAAAAATCTTCGTATTCCAGAGCCATTTTTACCCTAACTGGCGTCTTATTTGAAGTTGATAGAATTGGATGACTGTCTGCATTTCGTATAAACAGGAAAGGTATGTTTCCGTTGGTCGCGTCAACGAAGATGGACTCTCCATCTATGTGGTAAATCAGAGCGGTATGCTGCCAGTATTTCATGTGTCTTTTCCCGAAACGGAAATCGAACGTGTCTAGCATTTTCCGTAGTGCTGATTCGGGAACTGGGCCTGGGACATTAGCTCCGGCGATTATGTATTCTGAATCTAAGCCATAGTGATCAGTCAAAAATTTCAAAGCTTGGACTTTTTCGGAACAAATACCACCAGCTCCGGCTATTATGTTAAGGACTGTTTCGTCCCCAGTTTTATAAATCAGCTTGCGATCAATAAATCTAGAGTAGTTTTCAAATTCACTAAGCCATATTTTTCGAGCCAGAGAGTGCAAAAGAGCAACTTTATCCCATTTTGTTTTTAATTCCAGTATCCGTTCTGCCTTATCGTTTTGATAGTTAGTTCTTAAAATCTCATTTGTGAAATCGTTATATTCATTCTGATGTCTTTGCCAGCGACGATTATGGAAACCTTCCCAGTTGCGGTCATAACCTATATTTGTCCTATCAATTTCAATGTTTATCACAGAAAGTTCTGTGTTTTTCACTGAAGTTGTTGTGATTTTAGGATGCATTGACCAATGTAAAGGTCGGCCATCTTGAACAAATTCGATACCCGGATATGGTTCTCTTAAAAGTCCAGACGTGGAACATGTCAATGTAAAGTCCTGAATATCTTGGAATGTATCAATTGAATCTCGTACAATTCGATTATCTCGTAGTAAATCTAGTGCTTGGGAGTTTCGGAGATATTTATACACTAGCTGTTGTAGAGTTAGTCGGGTGTCGTCGATATCAATCCTTACGGCACATTGCCTTTTGGTCAAAACGTCCGTAAATTGGATGAAAGTATTCAAGATGAGATAACAATCAGATTTTAGTTTTTTGTCAGTTTCCACACATCAGGAACCATTGGCCACGTGTTATTACCAGCCATAATCCATAGACATTGATCAAATACGAATACACTTGATGCATGCCTCTTTGTCCATGGAGTGTCAGGTAGTTCAGTCCAAGTTATTCCATCAGGAGAATACCATACATCATTGAGGTTTTTGTGATTAATGCCGTAACCACCAAGAACCCACATTTTTTTATCAAATACAGCAACGTCATGGTATTGACGAGCCATCCATGGTGAGGATTTAGAAATGGGTTCCCAAATCATGCCATCAGATGTATTCCAAATCTCGTTGCTAAATGTTCTTTCTGGAGTTAGCGGAGTTTCATATGTACCGCCACCCAAGAGCCATAATTTGCTATTCAGAACTATACTGCCCCCCACCATGCCTTTTTTCTTCCATGGAGCAGTCTTAGTGACCCTGGTCCATTCATGTCCATCGGGCGATTTCCAAACGTCTCGGTAAAAACTATCCTGGATACTTAAGTGATCACTTTCAACAAAACCAGCTATTGTTTGGCCACCTATAATCCATAATTCAGACTTGAATGATGCGGTGCAGTGCAGTGCTCTGGGTCCCCATGGAACATCGGCGTTGACCAGTTGCCATCTGACACCGTCTGTACTACTCCACACATCATTTTGATAGTGCCCTTGATTAACGTCTCCACCTACTATCCACATTTTATTGTCATGAACTGTATACCCCGCTGTGTGCCGGCCCTCCCATGGTGCTTTATGTAATTCTAATGACCAATTAATTCCATCTTGTGAAGACCAAACCTCACTATTAGTGGTCGTCGGGAAATTCTTCTTATCTAATGGATTCCAACCTCCGAGTAACCACATCCTGTCTTTGAAAATCAGTGCTCCGGCACCGTCTCTACCGGCCCATGATGGTTTATCGGTGACGAACTCCCATTTATACTGAGGAACCATACGGACTCACTTCTTTCCAGCAGGGTATTTGTGCAGTTTTTCAACACGAGGCATGTTTAAAAATTCTAATGGAGTGTTTTCCGGAAATGGCCACTCCTAGAGCCTTTAACCGATTTCTATAGTCCTAATATTAAAAGAACTAGTTTGTGTAATTACTGCATTTTAGGAATCTATTGTATACGATGATTACATAGCTTATTAGATTGGGATTACACAAGCCCAGTTAATGCAAAATAGTTGGAACCTTCGTCCTTCTCCATTTTTGTAATTGTTTTAATTTGCTACGAGGTTTCAGGACCTATAGAATCCGATGTGTAGTTTATTGATACAGGAGAGATTGGAGACAAATATTGAGAGATATAAAGGGAAGGCTTGAAGGGAAAGTAGCTATAGTAATTGGCGCGGGCTCAAGCGGCCCTGGAGTTGGAAACGGTAAGGCAACTTCAATACTTTTCGCTAGAGAAGGGGCGAAGGTCTTGCTCGTGGATGCAGATATTTCAAGAGCGCGTGAAACTCTGACCATCATAGAGGATGAAGGAGGTAATGCTGATGTGTTTCAAGCGGATGTCACTCAAATTGGGGATTCAGAAAATATAGTGGAGTCGGTAGTAGACCGATTTGGGAGGTTAGATATTTTGGTAAATGTTGTAGGGATACTTGGATTAGACACTGTCGTTGATGTAGAAGAAAAAGATTGGGACAAAATTATGGATGTGAATGTTAAAAGTGTTGTACTAGCTTCTAAATTTGCTATACCCAAAATGATTGAAAGTGGCGGAGGATCCATAATAAATATATCTTCAATAGCTGGATCCCGGGCTTATAGTGCGACGCCTTATACGACATCTAAAGCAGCGATAAATGGATTAACCCTTTCAATGGCTTACGACCATGGAAAAGATAATATCAGGGTCAATGCTATAGCACCTGGTGCGGTGTACACTCCTATGGTTGCTGGAATATTAACAACTGAACAAAGGGGGAAAAGAATGGAATCATCCATGCTGGGTACTGAAGGCACTGGATGGGATGTTGGTTGGGCCTCAGTATATTTAGCCAGCGATGAATCACGATGGGTAACAGGTACAGTTTTGACGGTGGATGCAGGTATCACTGGAATGGTACCCAAACTCCTGTAACAAAATTGCAATGTAACAGAATACTAGGAGCGAATAATTGCATTATCAAAATGAACGTAATTACGGGTGTAGAGTATCGGATTCATGGGAATTCCGAGGTCTGAAGACTGTAATTATTGAAAACGAATTGTTGAGAGTAGTCGTGCTAGCAGATAAGGGAGCAGACGTTTATCAACTAGTACATAAACCTACAGACGTGGATTTTCTTTTCAGGTCTCCGACAGGAGTTAAAGACCCTAAGAAGTTTTTGCCAACTACTGGTGATCCTGTAGGTATATGGATGGATACCTATGAAGGAGGATGGCAAACAGTTTTTCCTGCGGGAGGTTTTCCCTCAACCTACAAGGAAGCTGATTTAGGGCTCCATGCAGAAGCAAATCTTGTTCCTTGGGATTGCGAGATACTGGAAGATACTCCAGAGTGCGTATCAGCTCGTTTCTGGGTAAGAACAAGTCGTATGCCATTTTTTTTCACAAAAACGTTTACCTTGAAGTCTGGCTCAGCAGTATTGGAGGTTGATCAGGTATTGAAGAATGAGGCTGGAGAAGAGGTCAATTGTGTATGGGGAGAACACATTGCGCTTGGGCCTCCATTTTTAAGTGAAGATTGCGTATTAGACTTACCGGGTGGCTTGGTTGTCAATCATGTTGATCAATTTCATCCCAATAATCGGCTTCAGCCCGGTTCTCGAACACTTTGGCCTAAAACAGTCGGAATAGATGGAAGCGACATAGACATAAGCGCAGTTCCTTCGAGAGATGTTTGTACGTATGATATGTCGTATTTCACAGAAATGCCTGAAGGTTGGTATGGGATCACTAATCAGAAAAAAGGCGTTGGCCTTGGTGTAAGGTATCCTAGCGAAATTTTTCCATATTTATGGTACTGGCAATCTTTTGGAGGAGGCACCGGATATCCGTTTTGGGGAAGGACATATAACATTGGATTGGAACCCTTTAGTAGCTATCCAAATGATGGGCTAGTCAATGCTGTTAACAACGGTACAGCTATGAGGCTGAGTGCAGGAGAAGAAGTTTCTGCTTCCCTGAAAATAGTTGCCTATACTGGACAAGAACGGGTTTCCAGAATTAATGAAGATGGGCATGTTGAAAGGAAGTAGTGCTTGATAGAGGTGTTAAATAGGCTTGACAATCAAATCTAGGATATGCTTCAATCCGAGGGCGTGTTTTGAACTAGGTACCCATTTCAATTAGGATTATGCTGGTTGTTTTGGACACTTGGTTTGGAAAGTTATGTAGTATGTCTAAGATGCTAAAATACATAAATGTCGACTTTTGAAAATCATGGTATGCGTATATAAATTCAGGGGGAGCCGATGGCCAGAAGGTTACTCGAAGTAAATAACCTGACCACTCATTTTTTTACATCCGATGGTGTGGTCAAGGCAGTAGATGGAATATCGTACTCGCTTGACGAAGGGGAGATTCTTGGCATTGTCGGTGAGAGCGGCTGTGGGAAGAGTGTAGGTGCTCTTTCTTTAATGCGTTTGGTCGCAGATCCGCCAGGTAAAATCGTGGACGGAGAAGTGGTTTTCGAAGGCAAGGATTTGCTCCAAGTGGAAGATTCTGAGATGCGATCCATTAGAGGGAATCGGATGGCGATGGTGTTTCAGGAGCCGATGACTTCGTTGAATCCTGTTTTAACCATTGGTAGACAATTGACCGAGACGTTAGAGCTTCATCAGGATATGAGTAAGACTGAGGCACGGGCTAGAGCAGCCGAACTCATAACTCAAGTAGGTATACCTGACGCTGAGAATCGTTTGAAGGATTATCCTCACCAATTTAGCGGTGGTATGAGACAGCGTGTGATGATAGCAATGGCTCTCAGTTGTAATCCGAGATTGATAATAGCTGATGAACCCACGACGGCTCTAGATGTGACGATTCAGGCACAGATATTGGAATTGATGCAGGACCTATCTAAGCAGTACGGAACCGCGATGATTATAATTACCCACAATTTGGGTGTCGTGGCTAGGTATGCGGATCGTATAATAGTTATGTACGCAGGGAACATCATAGAAACGGGAAGCTCTGAAGAAATATTCCATAACCCGAGGCATCCATACACATTGGGTTTGCTTAACTCGGTACCAAGGCTCGACCAGGCGATGAAAGTTTCTTTGGACCCTATTGAAGGACTTCCTCCTGATCTGGTTGATTTACCTCCCGGATGTAGTTTTGCACCAAGATGTCCATATGTTATAGATAAATGTAAGCAGGAGACCCCTCCTCTAATCGATCACTCGGATGTCCACACTACGGCTTGCTGGAGACACGAAGAATTGAATACATTAAAGCCTGAGACGGCACAGGGCTAGGAGAACACAGGATGGTAGAGACACAAGAAGCACCTGTCAGTGGTGTTAAAACTGGAGAAAATTTGCTTGAGGTCAAGGATCTCAAGATGTACTTCCCTGTCACTTCGGGGATAATACTTCAGAAGAAAATTGCTGATGTTAAAGCGGTCGACGGAGTCACATTTAACATAAAAAAAGGAGAGACTCTTGGTCTTGTAGGAGAAAGTGGTTGCGGTAAAACTACTACTGGACGAGCAATACTACAACTATATAAGCCTACGGCTGGTAGCATAATTTTTGAGGGTAAAGATTTGACTGAGCTGAGTGGTTCAGAAATGAGAGCCATGAGGCGTGAGATACAAGTAATATTCCAAGATCCATATGGGTCTCTAAATCCCAGGATGACTTGTGGAGACATTGTGGGAGAGCCTTTGACAGTCCACAAATTGACAGATTCCAAAGCTGAATACCGGGACAGAGTCGCAGAACTTTTGACTGTGGTAGGCCTTAATCCATACATGGCTGATCGATATCCACACGAATTTAGTGGAGGGCAAAGGCAGAGGATTGGTATAGCTAGAGCATTGGCTGTCAATCCTAAATTTATAGTATGTGACGAGCCCGTGTCTGCTTTGGATGTTTCAATTCAGGCTCAGGTGATTAATCTTCTGGAAGAACTACAGGAACAATTTGATCTGACTTATCTGTTTATTGCACACGACTTGTCAGTTGTGAGGCATATCAGTGACCGAGTTGCTGTGATGTATCTTGGTCATATAGTGGAATTGGCTGATAGAAACGAATTGTATGAGAATCCGTTGCATCCATATACAAGGGCTTTGTTGTCTGCGGTACCAATCCCTGATCCGCTTGTAGAGGCTGGTCGAGAGCGCATAATCTTGACAGGAGATGTTCCGAGTCCTATGAACCCCCCTGCTGGATGTGTCTTCCATACACGTTGCCCCGTAGCTATTGATGACTGTCAGGCTGAAATGCCTGAGTTAAGGGAAGTTTCGCCGGGACACTGGGTATCGTGTATACGAGCTGATGGCTGGGATTCATCAACTGCTATAGCTTGAATTTGCGTTCTAAATCAGATTACTTTTGGTGTGGCAGATTTACTGTTGTTATTGTCTGATACGACGGATGTTGCTTGTGGACTAAAATTCAACACTCCTAGAACAAGTGTCTAGCGGGTTTAGTATTAGAGAATCTTACTAAATGCGAAGCCTGATTCGCCTTTCCCTATGGTACAATCGCGTGTTGGGAGAGGTGGCCGAGCGGCTGAAGGCGCTGGTCTCGAAAACCAGTATGGGATTTATTCTCATCGTGGGTTCGAATCCCACCCTCTCCGCCAAATATCTGTTCGTGATTGTTAAGGAGAGGTGCTAGAGTGGCCGAATAGGCGCGACTGGAAATCGCGTGTCCCGGCAACGGGACCGTGGGTTCGAATCCCACCCTCTCCGCCAATTCACTCTAAGTCATGGCTTTTTAAATGGTGGAGGTTTTTGCGAACTTTTTAGTTTGAAAGTCGGGAAAAAGTTTATTGCTATTTTGTTCAAGTCAGGTTAATACTGAATTATTGATGTAGTGATGAAAATAGAAATATAGACGGTGTAAGGAGATAAATGGCAAAGTATCTGGTAATAGTTGAGTCACCTGCAAAGGCTAGGACAATAATACGCTACTTAGGGAATGACTTTATAGCGGACGCCTCTATGGGGCACGTTAGAGATCTTCCCAAAGGTGAACTTGGTGTAGAGGTCAGCAATGATTTTGAACCAACCTACAAAGTTTTGTCAGACAAACGCAAAATAGTTTCTTCATTGTCGAAGGCTGCTAATACTGCCTCGAAGGTATATTTAGCAACTGACCCGGACAGGGAAGGCGAAGCTATTGCATGGCA
>CAZMZE010000020.1:0-11753 GCA_964570875.1 uncultured Dehalococcoidia bacterium | reverse complement strand
GTTCTGAGATCTACTACTTCAACACTGATTCCATCATTGGCGAGATCTCTTGCTGCTTCAGCGCATAAATGGACCATCAAACCATAGGTTATCAGGCTGATATGTCGGCCTTCCATTTTGACCTCGGCTTTACCCAATGGGACTGTGTATTCACTCTCAGGAACCTCTCCACGGACCAATCTGTAAGTACGTTTATGTTCCAAAAATACTACTGGATCATCGCTCCGAACCGAGCTTTTTATAAGCCCTTTGGCATCATATGGAGTTGATGGAGCTACCACGGTAAGGCCAGGACTGTGCGAAAAAAAAGATTCAATACTTTGTGAATGATATAGTCCTCCTCGCACACCTCCGCCATAAGGTGTCCTGATCAATAGAGGTACATTGATATCACCATTTGTGCCATATCGCGCACGAGATGCCTCGCCGATCAATTGGTTAAATGTAGGCCATATAAAATCGGCAAATTGTATTTCTGCTATAGGCCGTAAACCGTTCATTGCGGATCCAAGAGCAATACCTGCAATAGATGATTCGGCAAGAGGAGTGTCGATAACTCGATCCTGTCCGAAATCTTCAATAAAACCATCTGTGGCCAAAAATACACCACCTCGTCGTCCGATGTCTTGCCCTAATATGAATACCCTCTCGTCTCTTTGAATTTCCTCATGCATCCCTTCTCGTACAGCTTCAATCAGAGTTTTTATTGCCATGTCCGCTTCCTTGATGCTGGTTTGAGTATAAGTGGTCGTAGAATCCAACTATGCTTGGGTATTGCGCCGATTCTGCAAAATCAGTGGCATCGTTGACCATGGACTGTGCATCTGCGTGGAACTGCTCTTCAATGTCTTTAGTCAATAATCCACTGAATTCAAGTTGGGTCTTTAGTAATTGAAGAGGATCGTGCCTACGAGACTCCTCTATTTGTTGAGGATCTCTGTAGCGTTTGTCGTCGTCGTCGCTGGTGTGCGGCAGGTATCTTTCAACTTTGGCATCAATTAGTGTTGGACCATCGCCGTCCCTTGCTCTTTTCACGGCTTCGGTCGTTGTTTCGTACACAGAGGTGATGTCGGTACCGTCTATTTCTACGCCAGGCATCCCGTAGCCTTCTGATCTGCTGGAAAGACTGTCTACTGCCATTTGCATGTGCTTCGGCACTGATATCGCGAAACCGTTATTCTCGCAAAAAAATATCACCGGGAGTTTGTGTATTGCGGCGAAATTCATCGCTTCGTGACAGTCTCCAACGCTTGAAGCTCCGTCTCCGAAATATACAATGACAACGGTTTTGTCTCCGCGTATCTTTGCCGCTAGGGCCGCTCCAACCGCCTGTGGTATATGCGTCCCGACAACATTCGAAAGATTGATCACCCGGAGTTTAGGGTAGGCTCCATGAAGGGGGAATTGCCTAGCACCGCTCATGGGTTCCCCGTCTTTAGCTAGAAAACTTAGCATTATTTCTCTAGGTGTCATACCTAGTGAGATAAGTACAGCGATATCTCTGTAATATGTGAAAAACAAGTCTTCATCCGGATCCATAGCACTAGCACTACCGATTTGAGCGGCCTCGTGGCCTTGAGCGGATGCCACTATGGCGGCTTTACCTTGACGATTGAGTGTCCACACTCGTTCGTCTACGGTCCGGCTTAGGACCATTTTCCTATATAATTCGAGGAGGCTAGGCTGAGTAAATGTCTTGGGAACGACTAAACTAGGATTAGTAGTTTTCGACGGCTTGCTATCAAGGTTTGCCAAAAATCTGTTTCTCCTGACAATATGGGATGCATTATAGGAGCCTTAACAGATTGGAGTCAAAATACAACTAATTGCCAAATTCACGAGTTGACTTAGCGTATGCAACTAGATTAATTTCTCAAAATCGCATGTACATGAATTGATTAGGAGTTGTGAATGTTACTTGAAGGAGCGAAGGCACTAATAACAGGTTCTCGTCGTGGTATAGGTAGTGAGATTGCAATTAAATTGGCTGAAGAAGGAGCTGATATTGGACTGAATGATATTGAATACGATCAGTCCGCCATCGATACCATGAAGAAAATTGATGGCATTGGTAGTAATACCAGTTGGCATTTGGCAGATATAGCAGATACTGAACAAGTAAATAATATGTTTGATGAGTTCTTGAGCGTTCACGGCCGCATAGATATTCTGGTGAATAATGCAGTTGCTCGTCGTGTGAAGTCATTGATGGAAATTTCGGAAGAGGATTGGGATTTAGAAATAGGTAGTGGATTAAAGGGCTACTTTATGTGTAGCCAAAGAGCTGCCAAGGAGATGATCAGTCAATGCACAGGTGGAAACATAGTTAGCATTAGCAGTATTCATGCATTTGCAGCCTTTCCGGACGACCTTGTTTACGGGGTTTGTAAAGCAGGCATAATTAGAATGACAAAAAGTTTGGCTTTGGATCTTTCAGGCCACAATATAAAAGCCAACTGTATAGCTCCTGGATACATAGATAGTCGACTGCTTGATCCAAAAGATGAGCATTTGAGAGGCAAAGCTGATCATTATCAAAAGGTTATGCATGCTATTCCAAGCAGGAGAGCTGGATTGCCGTCAGATATAGCGGGGACAGCAGTACTACTTTGCTCTAGTTACGCAGATTATGTCAATGGAGAGTGTATAACTGTAGATGGTGGATATATGGCTGGACTCTATACACCTGAAGTGTAGACGTTCTAGTGTTCCAGGCGAGACAAATATTGTTCTACAATATCGATGCCAACTAGTTGACTGTAGGCCTGCTGGAGTTGTTCGGTAATATTGCCGGGGATAACTCCCTTGTTAACTGACGAACCATTGATTGATACTACTGGGCATATACAAAAACTGGTTGAAGTGACGAAAATCTCATCTGCATTGTATCCATCAAAGGGATCCAGATCTGTTTGATGGCACTCAATGCCAAGTTTTTCTGCCAGCTCAATAGTAGTTTGTCGGCTTATTCCTGGTAAAACATACTGTTCTCTGGGAGTGAACAGTTTATCGTCTTTAACTATAAAAATATTGGCGCCATTTCCTTCACAAAGATTACCGTTAGTATCCAACAGGATGGCCCAAGAGCCGGCAGAGATTGAACTTACTTCAATCTCTGCCAGAACAAAATTCACATAGTGGTGCAATTTGGCTCTAGGGCTAACTGATTCCGGTGGAGTTCTTCTGATCGAGGAAATTGTTATAGGTAATCCGTCACGGTAGTATTTAGCTCTTTGGGCAAAAGGTAGTGGCAAACACTCTATGATTACAGTAGGGGACGGTTTTTGTTCGGTCCTGTCCCCTCTTGTAATTCGCTGTGATATCCAGTAATCATCGGATCTATCTATCAGCGGCAGGTTGGTTTCTAGAACTTCCATTGTAAGATCAGATAACATTTTTTTTGAAAGACCAGGCTCGATCCTCATGTAGGATAATGAATTAAAAAGCCGGTCGAGGTGTTCTTGAAGTTTGAATATTTTTCCTCCAAAAGTACGCGTGGTATCAAATACAGCGTCTCCTAAGAGGAAGCCAGAGTCTCGTATGGGTACTTTGGCTTGACTTTCTGGGATGATTTCACCGTTGAAATACACAACGCGCTCTTTGGCCATAGGTACCTCCGAGATTCAACTACAAAACTAGATATTTGCTCTTATGCTTATACAGGGCGACCATTTATTGTTCCAGCGCTAGCTTTTAAGATAACCAAATGTTCCTTGATTTCTAATCATCTCTCCAACGGTACCCTACTTGCCATACAGTTTCTATGAACGAATTGTCAGAATCAGAGATTTTGCTTCTGAGTCGTCTTATGTGAACGTCAACAGTGCGTGTTCCGCCAAAATAGTCATAACCCCAGATCGAGTTCAATAACGCTTCTCTGGTATAAACATGGCCGGGATTAGATGCCATCAATCTCAATAACTCATATTCTTTGAACCTTAAATATATCCGTTTTCCGTTGAGATAAACTTCATATCTTGATGGATCAATTGTGAGCCCTCCGACTTTTATTACACCAGAAGCCTCGTTTTTACGCATTCTCATGATGGCTGTTTGGGATCTTATCAATAACTCTAGTGGTTTTACCGGCACGAAAATAAAGTCAGTGAATCCAACTTCATGGTCTAATTCTGAAGCTGTCTTATCGTCTACTAGAGCTATGATCGGGATGTCTAGATTCTCAGTCTGTCTCTGGATATACCTGAAATCTTTTGATGTGAATTGTGTTGTATCAACCAATATAATTTCGGGGGTTTCATCAACATCGATGTCAAAATTTACAGAAACCAAAATTGCATTAATACCGTTTTTAATAAGTAGGCCTTCTGGATTAGAGTGGTCATCTAATGTTTCAGGCCTTATTCTAGGCACATCTTTCAAGAGCGGTCTGGACGGATGATTACGGATTTTATTTGTCAATTTCAATTGGTAGTCCTATCGAGTTTCCCCATTCTGTCCAAGAACCGTCGTAATTACGTACCCGATCATATCCTAGGAGATACTTAAGAACGAACCACGTGTACGATGCACGCATACCAAGTCGACAGTAGGGTATTATTTCTTTATCTGGAGATATTCCAGCATTATTGTACAGTGCTCTTAGCTCTAGCTCAGGCAGGAAAGCTCCATCTACACCTGCACCATCATCCCATTGGATGTTGATGGAATTTGGGATTCTTCCATTGCGATATATTCCTGTTTGATCCGTACCGGGTGAAGCGGACATTTCACCTGAATGTTCTTCCACACTACGAGTATCGACTAACACTGTGTCATTAACGCTTCCGAGGCTTTTTAAAACGTAGTCTTTGGTTGCGCGGATAGATTTGTCGGGGATTTCTATCCCATATTGAGTTCGTTCTGGAATTGAGCGTTCATTGGACAGTGTTCGACCTTCCTGTACCCATTTAGTACGCCCCCCATTGAGTAATCGGACGTCTTTATGCCTGTAGTATTTAAGTATCCAAAATGCCCATGTTGCAGACCTATTATTTCCATCTCCGTACAAAATAACAGTGGTGGTTTTGCTGATACCTGATCTGTTGAAAAGCTCCTCAATTTCACTCAGGCTAGGTATATCACGTCGTTCCCGGGATTCCAAATCCTTGTGTAAATCCCAGACGAAGGCACCTTCAATGTGTCCAGCGTTGTAACCAATTTCAACGTCAGCGTTGATTTCCAAGACTCTCATATTTTCATTCTGGAGGTTCTCGGCCAACCAGCTAGTACTTACTAAGACGTCGGAATTAGTGTATGACTCGTCCATTTTATATACGGCTCACATATTGATTTATGTTTGAATATAGGGCAAGGTTCAAATGAATTCAAGTTTCTTTATTAGGCAGGGTACTTTTTGAGCTAGGATTTAAACTATTGTTTTGTGCTCTTCGTTGCGCGCGGAACCTAGCTCATAGTAAAATGTTAGCTAGTCGAAAGTGATTGGTTACTCCATATTCCCCTCTATTAACTATTTCACTAGATGGAGGATGAATGAATATCCGTTGGATGAGAAATAGTTTCATCTACCTCCTGATTGCAGTCGCCTTGATTGCAATCGTGTTCACTATGTTCAGTGAACCACTGGGAGGTTCTAGGGAAGTTCCTGTTAGTCAAGTCATATCTATGTCTGCAAGTGGTGACGTAGATGTGATTGAAATTGACGGTGACAAACTCACTATTTTAACCAATTCTGGTGAGACCCTTGTTTCGCGAAAAGAAGCGGGAGCCAGCTTGGTTGAGCAATTGCATGATTCAGGAGTCGATACCGTCAACGGGCGGCTTGAACTAGTGGTGAAGGGATCAAGCGGGATTGGTAGCCTCTTTAGGCTGTTTTTCAATTTCCTACCTTTGATATTTTTTGGAGCCATACTGCTCTTTATGATAAGGCAGGCACAGGGAAATGCTAATCAGACGTTCAGCTTCGGTAAGAGTCGAGCTCGTATGTTCGTTGGTGATAGTCCTGATGTAAGTTTCTCAGATGTGGCTGGAGTAGACGAGGCAAAGGAAGAATTGGTAGAAGTTGTGGAGTTTCTGAAATTCCCAGAAAGATTTCTCGCTCTAGGTGCAAAGATACCTAAAGGTGTTTTGTTGGTTGGGCCACCCGGTACTGGCAAGACTCTACTTGCAAGGGCCGTAGCTGGCGAAGCAGGAGTCCCGTTTTTCTCAATCAGTGGATCAGAATTTGTAGAGATGTTTGTAGGAGTAGGTGCCTCTAGAGTTCGTGATCTATTCGATCAGGCGAAGCGCAACTCTCCCTGTATAGTGTTTGTGGATGAAATTGATGCTGTTGGGCGTCACCGCGGGACTGGGATGGGTGGAGGACATGATGAAAGAGAGCAAACTTTAAATCAGATATTGGTTGAAATGGATGGATTTGATTCCAACACAAATATAATAGTTCTTGCTTCAACCAACAGACCAGATATTCTGGATCCGGCACTGCTTCGACCTGGGCGTTTTGATCGAAGAGTGGTTTTAGACAACCCCGATGTTCGAGGAAGAACTGAAATTTTGAACATTCATTCTAAAGGGAAACCTCTTAATGAAGACGTTAATTTAGAAAAAGTGGCTAGGTTGACTACGGGGTTTAGTGGAGCTGATTTGGCCAATCTTGTTAACGAATCGGCTATTTTGGCAGCACGTGGTCAGAAAACCAACATAACACATGAGGAATTCGCTGAGTCAATTGATAGGGTTATAGCAGGACCTGAGCGCAAGAGCCGTGTAGTTAGCGAACGAGAAAAGGAAATGACGGCTTATCACGAAGCCGGGCATGCATTGGTGGCGCACCTGCTACCGAACGCAGATAGACCCTACAAAGTGACTATTGTTGCTCGTGGTCAGACAGGTGGTCACACTAGATACTTACCTGAAGAAGACAGAAAACTTTGGACTAAAAGTCAGTTCGAAGATATGCTGGCGGCTGCCCTTGGAGGACGAGTGGCTGAAGAAATTATATTTAACGAAACAACTACAGGGGCTAGTAATGATTTGGAACAAGCTACCAACATAGCCCGTACGATGGTCACTAGGTATGGTATGAGTGAAAAATTGGGCCCACGTACTTTCGGAAAAAATGAAGAATTAGTTTTTCTTGGCAGGCAAATATCTGAACAACGTGATTACAGCGATAGTGTCGCTGAAACAATTGACAGCGAAGTCAAGAAATTGATTGACGAGGCTCATCAAAAAGCAATCAATTTGGTAACGGACCATAAGGCGAAACTAACCGAATTATCGAAGTATCTGATAGAAAACGAAACAATTGAAGACGAGGAATTAACGAAACTGTGGGATTCGCCAGCCCCAGCATTATAATCGGTAGTTCATAGCTCCGAAAGCTGCATCAGACTCACTGTCTATTCTGGATTGAATCCTAACTGGGTTAGTGTTTTATCAAGAGATTTTAGGACGTCCTGTATCTCGGCTGGTAAACAGTACCCCATGTGACCGATCCTGAAAATTTTCCCAGTTAATTCAGCTTGCCCGCCGGCTAATATGACGTTGTGCTCTTCACGCATAATTTTCGTAAGCATAGCTCCATCTATACCAGTCGGCACCTCAACTGCAGTAACAGTATCAGAAGCAACTCTTTCATCTGGGAACAGCGACAGCCCCAAATTTTTTATGCCTTCCCGTGTTAAATTCGCGATATTTGTATGTCGTTTGAATACTTGATCCATACCCTCGTCAAGCAATTTTTGCAGGGCAACCTCTAATGCAAACATCACAGAAATAGCAGGAGTGTACGGCGGTTGTCCCTTTTCGAGATAACTGCGGTATTGATTCAAGTCAAAATAAAACCTTGGCATTTTAGCTTTCTTATTTGCATCCCAGGCAGATTTACTAAAACTTATAAAGGCTAGACCAGGTGGAAGCATCCAGCCTTTTTGGGATGCAGAAGCCACTACATCACATCCCCAGGTGTCAGTCAGCATTGGAATTGATGCCACGCTACTAATCCCGTCGACCAGGAGTAACTTTCCAAACTCATTTTTCACTATTTTGGCTATGGATTCTATGTCGTTTGTAACTCCCGTAGAAGTTTCATTGTGTGTGACTAGCACGCTTTTGATGGATGGATCAGAGTTCAGGGTGTCTCGCACCTTGTCTGGTGTGACAGCAGTACCAGATGGGAATTTTATATTTGTGACTTCAGCACCATACAGATTTGCTATCTGGCCGAACCTATCTCCAAATGTGCCCACAGACAGATTTAGAATTTTGTCACCAGGAGACATAGTATTAACAACAGCTGCTTCCATTGCTCCTGTACCCGAGCCGGTGATTATGTACATATCTTCAATGGTTGAGAAAATGGTTTTCAGTTTCTCTGTGGTACTTGACAGTAAATCAGCAAATTCAGGTCCTCTGTGATTAATCATTGGAGAAGACATGATTTCTAGTATGTCGTCAGATATTGGAATCGGGCCTGGTGTGCGAAGATTCAAATCAGCTCCTTAGTTACTAGAAGTTTATTATCAAATAAATATTATCACAGGGATGAATGGTCAAGGAACGTATATTTTTCTAATTCACCCCATCCAACAGCCCGGCTTTTGACATCTCTTCCCACTCTTTCAAGAAAGTTTGGTTCCATTGGTCAGTCATAGGATGAGAAAGCATCTGTTCATAAACATTCCAAAAAATGATAATGCCGTCTGCACCGTCTCTGAGAGCGGCGTATGCAGTTTCAACGGATCTAACTAAGGCCGCAGAGATATAAGGCCTGTTACCCCAATTTCCGAACATTTGGACGCACTCACGGATTAATTTTGTGGGGTCCCCTCCAGCTTCGCGGACTGGTTCGCAGAAAGGAAGGATATGGGTTGCCCCAGCTTGAGCAACTGCCGCTGCTTGAGGAAGCGAGAAAACCGTCGTACAGTATGTTTCTATACCGATGCGATCTAAGGCATTAAAAACCCCGAGAGAATCTGTGGTGCAAGGGACTTTAATGATAATTTGATCTGACATATTGTAGAAATATTCTGCTGTACCCAGCAATTCCTCTTTCGAAGAGCCATCGATCTCAATAACTACTGGTTTATCTGTGATATCAAGGTATTTTTGCGTGACATCTTTAATATGGCCATACTTTTTAACCATTTGGTTCAAAACTACTGTATTGGTAACAATACCTGCTGCACCAAAGTCCATCCATTTGATTAGGTCTTCTGGATCTCCTGCTAGCCAAATATCGGGTCCCTTCCCTACAATTTTTCTTTGTTCGATAGTTTGTCCTATTGGACCAGAATCTACGGGTGTAACGGGGTGCTGTAGTTTAGTTTTTGTAGCCATTAAACTCTCCTTGAAGTTCACAAAATAAGGAATAGAGGTATTAAGCAATACTACAGTTCTGGAAACCGCATATCAATGTACTCAGATACTGAATTCCAAAGTTGTGTATATACTTATTAATCCATTTGTTCTGAAATGGACGAAGGGAATGGATAATGAATAAGTTTTGGAGTTGGGGCAAGGATGTCTACCTACGTGACACATTTGCTTCATTTGGCTATAGGAACTATATGTATTTGTGGTTAGGCCAAACTACTCATTCTGGTGCCCTCTGGATAGATATGGTTGTCAGGCCCTTATTGGTTTTAGACTTGACAGGATCGCCGCTCCACTTAGGTATGGTGATGGCATCCAGGGCTTTACCAAATATGATGCTCAGTGTATTTGCAGGAGTTGTTGCGGATAGTTTTAATAGACGAACTGTCCTGATGGTCACAAAAATATTAATTTTGCTCATTAGCGCTATTTTTGCTTCGTTGATAATCATGGGCTGGATACAGTTGTGGCAGGTTTATGTTTTGACTTTCCTAAGAGGCTCTACTATGGCTTTTGATCAGCCAGCTAGGCGGGCTATTATACCAAGTATAGTCCCTGACAACTTAGTTACTAATGCAATGGCATTAAGTTCAAGTAGTATACAAGTGATGCGAATATTGGGGGCAGGGACCGCGGGTTTGATAATTGCTATCAGTGGTATTGAGATGGCTTTTGTTGCAATAGTGGTTTTCTATGCAGCTGCTCTTTATTTCACATATGTTATGAAGTTGCCCGAGCATCAAAGAATAGGTTATAAAGGGCTCAACAGTGCACGTAACTCACTGGTCGAAGGTATACGATTTGCTTTTGGTGATCCAGCCATTCGTGGAGTATTCATAGTTGCATTAGGGTATTATGCATTTGGCATGACTTTTATTTCAATTTTCGCGCCTTTGTTTGCTATAGAAATACTAGGCTTGGGGTCATCTGGGCTAGGATACCTGATGTCAGTAGTTGGCATAGGTGGTGTTATAGGGTCTTTGTGTATAGCTGCTATAAATCCGGTCAAGAGAGGACTATTACTGTTAGGAGTTCTTATGGGATTGGGTGGATCACTAGTCTTGTTCGCTATTTTGAGTTATACAGGATTGACTTTGATACTGTTCGTCCTAGCAGCATTTATTGGTGTTTGCACCGCCGTGTTTTTGCCAGTTATCAATGCGGTTTTGGTACAAGCGGCACCAGAAAATATGAGAGGGAGAGTTCTTGGATTGGTTAGTTTAGACAGAGGTATGACTACTCTGGGAGGCGTGGCAGCTGGGTTACTTGTCGTATTGTTGGGTTTACAAGTATCTCAAATTATATTTGGTGTGGGTTGCATTTTTAGCGCGATTATTATTTTTCTCATCGTACCTCAATTAAAGAAGATCTAGTAAATAGACATTCAAAAAAAACATAAAGCAATGTTTACGGGAGGATGATATGGATTCTTATACACCTGAAATTGGTACTCCGATCAATCAACTAGACACGCCTTGCTTACTTATAGATCTGGCAGCATTGGAGAACAACTTCCAAACAGTTTCACGACAGTATGATAATCAAGTATGTAAAATGCGCCAGCATTCAAAAAACATTAAAAGTGCGATGGTTGCCCGAAAACAAATAAATGCAGGTGGTACTGTCGGAGGTGTTTGTTGTGCGAAAGTATCTGAGGCTGAAGTGATGGTGGATGGCGGGATTACAGATGTGCTTATAACAAATCAAATTGTAACTACAGATAAGATACGTAGGATGTGTGATTTGGCTGCTAAGGCAAATGTAAAGGTTGCAGTAGACAATCTGGTAAATCTGCAGGAATTATCCTCAATCGCGACTATAGCTGGAGTTGAAATTGGAGTGGTTATAGAGGTGGATACTTCGATGGGCAGGGCCGGAGTTCGTAACCCAGAGGAAGGAGTTGAATTGGCAAAATTGGCAAGCAAGCTTTCCGGATTAGTTTTCAGAGGGGTGATGAGTCATCAGACTCTGGGTGCGGGTGAACACGATAAAAGAAGTCGTGAAAATATTGGAAAGCACTATATACAAATTTGCCTAGATGTGAAAAATGCTATAGAGGCATGTGGAATACCTGTTGAGATTGTTTCATCGGGTGAAACTTTCACCTACGACATAGCGACCGAGATCCCAGGAGTTACGGAAGTTCAGGGAGGTACGTATGCCTTGATGGCGTATGGGCATGCCATGACGGGTATTTTTGAGACTGCCGGGAAGATTCTGGCCTCAGTTGTGAGTATCACAGATTCTGGGGAAGCCGTAGTAGATGTGGGATATAGAGCTCTAACATCGCCAAGCAGGCTTCCCGCTATAATTGATTCTCAAGACATGTTTGTTGACCGTATGGAAGAATATCATTTGATGGTCAAATCTAATAACAACATGATTCTTGCTCCAGGAGATAAATTATTGCTGGAACCGGC
>CAZMZE010000019.1:0-40387 GCA_964570875.1 uncultured Dehalococcoidia bacterium | reverse complement strand
GGTATATGGTGTGCTGATCGATCTGAAAAAGTTATAGTTAAATTCGACAAGAAGACAGGCGCTGAGATAGGTAAGATAGGTTTGCCTAAAACTGGCCCGGATCCTCATGGTTTAACAATACTTGACCAGCAATTATGGTATTCAGACGCAGATTTCCCGGTAACAACAAGAGATGGCGTTCCAATAGAAGGCTTGAGAGGTTACCCGGAGATAGGATTAATTTTATAAAATTAATCTTGTATTTAGAGCGTGCTCCAATTCAAAACAAAGTCATTACTCATAGACTACCCAGATATCGGTTCACTAATAGGACCGTATTGTTTTTTTAACGGCTAGATAACGTAAGACCATCCAAGTGATCGGAGAAGCAGTATGTCAATTTTTCAGAATGGAAACGTTTATGAGAAACTGGGGGTTCGTCCATTTATTAACGTAGCCGGCGCGCTTACATTCTATGGTGGTTTTATCCCATCTCCAACTGTGGCTAAAGCTATGGAAGAGGCAAACAGCCGAGCTTGCCACATAAGCGAACTTTTGGATCGCTCCGGTGAAATGATAGCGGAGATACTGGGTGTCGAGGCCGCATACATTACCACCGGAGGAATCGCCGGACTTGTTTTGAGTGCTGCAGGACTTTTATCCGGTAATGACTCTGAGCTTAGAAGACGCCTACCTGACACTGAAGGCCTGAGAAATGAATTTGTCGTCCAAGGTTCTAATAAGTCGGCAGAACGCGCGTACGAATTGGCTGGTGGAAAGATAGTATACGCCGGCCAGGACGACCATTGTACATACGATCAAGTCTTAGAATCTATAGGACCAAAAACAGTGGCATTAGCAGAATATTTCATCGATCCGGCTAATATTGGCGAACAGATGCCACAAGTTTTACCAGTAGAGAAGATGGCTGAAATAGCACATTCAAACAATCTGCCATTAATTTTGGATGGCAGTGCGAACTGCAGACCGACAGACCTCTTCTTAAAATTAGCACAAAGTGGAGATTTGGTTAGCTTCGGAGGGAAATATTTCGGGGGTCCTAGTGCTACGGGTTTTGTTTGCGGAAAGAAGGATTTGGTAGATCTTGTGAAACTACACGGACCAACAAGCATAGAACCCGAGAATTTTATGACATTCGGACGAGGTTATAAACTTGATCGGATGCAAATAGTGGCATTAGTCGTGGCTCTTGAAGAATGGTTCTCCATGGATCATGATCAGAGATTAGAACAGGAACGCAAACAGCTCACAGTAATAGAAAATCGGTTACTTAATATTGAGGGAGTCACCACTAAGCAGGTATCCGGTAAAGGATATACCGACCTTAGCCTGGTAATAGTCGTAGGACCTACCGCTAATAAAACAGCCGAGCAGGCTATTACCGAACTTGAGAACGGATATCCTAGCATAGTCGCATTACCGGCACCTATAGGCCGCTGGAAACCGGCTCCAAACGAAGGATCTATCCACATACGGCCGCATTGCATGCTAGCAGGAGAAGAAGTCATTGTTGCTGAAAGATTGAGAAATGTATTACGCAGTTAAATTTTGCCAACTTCAATACATCTGATCCTCCACGTTGTTTCAGACCTATATTAAACTTAGCTAATTTATTGGAGAAATAATTAATACCGCTGGCAACTAGATCTTAGACACAACAGATATTAAACCATTCTTTTTCATCATCAATTGACAGGTTTCATATGGACCAGCACCATGATCTTATTTATACCGAAAGCCAGCGATTCAGACAGTGGTGGTTATGGCTGTTGGTTTTTATAAGCCCATCTGTTTTTCTTTTGATTTTATTCAACATTCTTATCTTTGAAGATGTGATAGAACAATCTAATATTGTCATCATGGCGATCGGAACTGTGGTAAGTCTCGCAATTCCTGCTTTTTTATGGCACACAGGTCTGGACACAGAAGTTGATAGATCCGGTATACGTATCAAATTTCGTCCGTTCCACAGAAAATGGGTCGAATATAAATTCAATGAAATTAAAAAAGCGGAAGCATGTATGTATCGACCAATAATGGACTACGGAGGCTGGGGTATAAGATATGGTAGGAGAGGGAAAGGTAAAGCATATAGCGTCAGCGGAAACTCAGGAGTGCTTTTAACATTCAATAACAATAAGAAAATATTAATTGGTTCTCGTAACCATAAATTTCTATTCTCCGTCATCAATGATAGTCTGATTAATAACCAAAACCGTCTATGAGACAATAAACAAATCCAATCTAAAGCTATACATTAATGTCAAATATCAACATCGTTTTGGTGGCTCCTGAAATACCACAAAATACTGGCAACATAATCAGATTGTGCTCTAATGTCGGTGCCAGTTTGCATCTAGTAGAACCTCTTGGATTCGCGCTAGATAATCCCCGACTAAGTAGGGCTGCCCTTGATTATCAAGATCTTGTTGACGTTCATCAACACAAATCTATAGATAAACTGTTTGAGTCCCAACCCCTTGATAGGATGTTTGCTGCAACATCCGAAGGAAAAACTCAATACAATTCAACTCAATATGAGTTTGGGGACACAATAGTGTTTGGATCCGAGAGTCGTGGATTGCCGAACCATTTGATACAAAAATTCAACATTGCCAACCGTCTTCGTATACCAATGATGCCAAGCAACAGGAGTTTAAATTTGTCCAATGCAACAGCTATAATAGTGTATGAAATGTGGAGGCAACTCAATTTTGTTGGAGCCGAATTTAGTCACGACTTATCAAAACCATATTTCTCATGAAAGACACCTATATGGTGAACAATGTCGAAATTTTGCTTACAGCTAGAAATATAAATAAAAGCTTCAAGATCGGTAAAAACAAACTTGCAGTTTTAAACAAAGTTGACCTATCAATAAACCCTGGTGAGTTAGTTGCACTGATGGGACCTTCTGGAAGTGGCAAATCAACATTGCTAAATATTCTTGGGGGACTTTTGAAAGCTGACGAAGGCACTGTGGAAATTGAAGATACAGTTTACGGAAACCAGAGTCCTGTCCAGCTAAATGATTTACGCCGCACCAAAATTGGGTGGATTTTTCAGAATCCAAATTTACTAGATCACTTGAGCGCATTGGATAACGTGGCTTTTGCACTCACTCTATCTGGAATTAAGATCAACGAGGCGCGAGATAAAGCAAAAATTGCTCTCACCAGTGTAGGGTTAGGTGACAGACTCAATTTTTATCCTCATCAATTATCTGGAGGCCAAAATCAAAGAGTCTCAATAGCTCGAGCAATATCAGGGAAGCGCGCATTGCTACTTGCCGATGAGCCCACAGGCAATCTGGATACCGCATCGGGCCAGTCGATCATGAAATTTTTCCAAGGATTGTGCCATGATCCTCTCAATCCAATTTCAATATTAATGGTCACTCATGATCCTATCTTAGCCTCAAAAGCAGACAGACTATTCTTGCTGAAAGAAGGACAAATAATACCCAACTAACAGCAATCGAAATTTGAACAAACTGAAAATGAATCTCTCAAGACAAATCGATAATTTTTTTATAGGCGCCCGCAGTGCATGGTTAGCTAAAAGTCGCGGGCTTGCTGTATTTTCTGGAGTTTTACTATCTACGGTAGTACTCAGTGCGATTTTGTCATACAGCAATGCACTGGGCCAAGTAGCGATGCAAGAATCTATCAAGGATGTGCTCTATGACGCATTGATTACTTTCAAAAATGAGCCTGGATTCCAAACAGAATCCAGAACAAACAGTATTACTCAGTTTTCTTCAATTTGTAACACTCTTCAGTCAAAACCTGAGATCCTAGATTGCAGCTTAGTATTTTTCAGACAAGGAATTTACCCTCATCTGTACGACAATCAATGGGAAGCACAGGAAAAAGGTATCAAAAACATTCTGGCGGATATCTACGATACTGATACCACTGCTCCAGAGAGAACTGATATTTCATGGAATAAATTGTTGATACTTGGATCAGATGCAATAGATGGCCAACTAGGAGAAGCCTATTCCTCTAAGATCGTTGACGGAGCTTGGTTTGACTCTGCCAGAGACAAAGAGGTTGTTTTACCTCTAGAGGAAGCCTCCAAAATCAATGTCCGAGTTGGAGATAAGGTAAACATGACCTTGTCATTTGTTAACGATACGTATGCAGAAGGTAAAGTGGGAGAATGCAAATCTCTACATGAAAATCTAGGACGGTCATTTATAGAAACTGATGATTCCAGCTCCGTACACTGTAGACAAACCACTTACTTAGAAGAAATGTCGGTAATCGGAATTTACCAAGCTGCTGACGTCGATGGCATTGATATAGACATGGAACTACAAAGCAGAATCATAGTTAACACTAACGCTCTTAGAAATCATCTTGTCGACGATTTAATGGCCACAGACCATGGGGCACTGGCACTGAAAATTGATCGTTCATTGATCCCCTCCACAGTGGGAGATGCAAAAAAATGGCTCATCGATCTTGAGGATTCAATACAAGGAACGGCTTCCAATCCAGTTAAATATTCAAATATTGAGATTACTTATTCAGACGAGATCAGGGATTTGCTGAGTGGACTAACATGGTTCATAGTTTTTATACGGATATTTGACTACGTATTAATGATTCCCGTCATTCTTCTTTCCTTGTCTGTTTTAATCTATGGTTTGAATTTAGCTCTTGAACAGAGAAGAGCTGAGGTAGCAATTCACAGGACTTATGGTGGCACATCAAAAGCATTGCTCGGCCTTATCTTGTCTGAAGTGTTTTTAGTCAGCATAGTCGCATGGTTAGCTGGTTATTTTATCGGTATCTTTTCAGCAAACTTCATTATAGATGCAGTTGGATTCATGGAATTTGAAAGTAATGAATACGATCTAAGATTCGGGATATCTCGAATTTCAGCAGCGGTCATCTTCTGTATAACCGTCGGATTGGCAATGATCATAGCATGGTCCAAAACCAAGCGATTTCTTTCAATGGAAATTGAGGAAGCCATCCTGAAGGAATCGAAACCTAAAACCAATACGATTTTACTGCTGATAAATATTACTCTCTTTGCCATAGGATTAACTGCGCTGACTGTCAGTATGTTTAAGCCAGACTTAAATTTCACTAACGGTACTCTTTACATTATTGGACCATTCGCCTTGTGGATTGGCGGATCAATTATTTTGGCCAAAATTAGCGGTTTTGGACCGAAATTTGTAGCTGTGTTGTTAGGAAAAACGCCAATACTATCAGACGTTATAATAGGTATCCGAAGTTCTGGATTGAATAGATCCATGAATCAACTAGGCTTAATAGTCATATTAACCATATCTATAGTTACAATGGCTGTATTTCAGGGTTACACTGGGTCATTAGTGGACAAGAGATCCGCATCAGCCAGTTCCGGTGCTGACATACAAATAATTTTTTCTCAACCTGTATCGCAACTAAGTGTTGAGACTCTACTCAAATCCAGCATCAATAAAACAAAACTATCCGAGACGCTACAACCAAGTGGATTCTCATCAATGTACCGAGACAGATTCGGTGTACATGGTCAAAGACAGGGTATAGAGGTGGTAGTATTATCGGCTAATCATCGGAACGTCTTACACTGGCAAGATCAAACTGTTCAGAACGGATTAGACAGCCTACTCGAACTTCCAACGCTGGGATTCACATCAGGAGTTGAAGCTGCTAAAAAACTGGATCTAGCCGCACGACCTGACACAGGTTTTATCAACCTAGGCTCTCCCTTTGAAGATTTTGACTACAACGATTCGGGCTTCGATTCAATTGCACTAACGTATCCCTACGACACAAACAACCCTCAAGTTGTATCAATAAATTACATAGGTGGCCACCGTTGGGTGCCGGGTGCTCCTCAGGGCATCCAAGCTGACGAGGTCATAATAATTGAAGAATCCACATTCAGATCATTGAACAACAACAATGATTATCTGGCTAGTTACTGGTTTGTGGAATTGTGTGATGAGAACAACTCAAAATGCAGGAAAGGCCTTGGTGAGCTTAATTCCCATTTATCTAACGATGTCTCTGTGGTTTCAGTCAGAGATTGGGCTACTCAATATGACGAAGTCAGCAGAATGGGAGGTTTGATATTTGGAACACCAGGAATCCTGAGTTTACAATATATAGTAGCGACATTTGCTACTTTAGCTTCATCCATGGTATTCCTCTCCTTGATACTCACGCGTAGAAAGCGTGAATTGGCTATTTTGCAGTCTATTGGAGCTAGTGCTGGCCAACTTAGCCGTCTAGTAATTTTCGAGATAATTTCAGTTTTCACATTCAGCCTTATACTCGGGGGATTGCTGGGCCTTGGTTTGGCACAAACTTTCACCGGGTTATTCTCTATGTTCGGTGCAGCATTCCAATACATTCTTCAATCTCAAGTTTTAATAGCCCGAGAACTCGTGTGGCCGTGGCCGCAGGTGCTTTTAGTTAATGGACTGGTATTTGTTTTGGTCTGGGTAGCTCTAATGGCTACCACATTAAGAGCTATCCGAAGCGATCTACCAACAGTGCTGAAAGAAGAATGATGACAATATTAAACGTAGAGAATGAAGTACTTAGGGCTGAAGACTTATACCATGTATACGAAACTGAATCAGTGGACGGTAATGTTGTAGCACTCAGAGGTATACACATAAAAATACTCGCGGGAGAAGTTGTTGCTGTTGTAGGCCCTTCAGGATCAGGTAAATCTACATTGATGAAATGTCTCGGCGGATTAATGAAAGCTTCAGCGGGTGACGTGTTTTTTAAAGAGAAGTCCATTGCTAAACTCAGTAACGCTGAACTCTTGGAACTTAGGCAAAAAACTGTTTCATATATTTTTCAAAATTCCAATCTCTTACCCTACATGACTGTTTTGAACAATGTAGCGATGCCCCTTAAATATCTAGGAGTCAGTCCTAGCCGTGCTAGGAAAGAAGCAATGCAACTACTAGATCGGCTGGGGATATCAAATCAGGCAAAAATGTTACCCAATCAGATCTCAGGTGGAGAGAAACAAAGGACCGCCATCGCACGAGCCCTGATCACTAAACCTACGATCATACTCGCCGATGAACCGACAGGGTCTGTTGACCCTGTAACTAGCAGAGAAATATTAAAGTTGTTCAAAGAAATCATAGCCGACTCCGGAGTCTCTTTCCTAATAGTTACACACAACAGAGAACTGGCGGAATTTGCAGATCGTTCGCTCGAACTTGTGGACGGTAGATTTGTAGCAGAACATGGATCAGACATAGACATGTCTAACTTATCTGGAACCAGAAATATCATCATTGACCAGACTGGCAATATGACTCTACCATCAAGCGTACTTGAGAAGATTGGAGGGCCCGGTTCATTTGAACTGACACATATAGATCGTGACAAGATCAATATAATGAGGGCTATAGATATTTCAAACGAGCCTGTCATACGAGTTGGATCAGCTCAAACATTATGTCCGGTATGTGGGTATCAGTATGAAAATATAGACTCGGACACATGCGCTAGGTGCGGATCGCTTAGAGCTAACTCCAATTAATCTACTGCTTTAGAGGACTGTTCATGTGTGCACGATACGATTCGAATTGGATAGAGAGTCTGCTGGATCCGAAATCAAGATTTGTTAACACCAGTGTTAATGAGATTTTGCATGATCTGGGACTCGGATTAGGATCTACAATTGTAGATTATGGATGTGGACCGGGATTATTCACTTTTGAGGCTTCATTGATAGTCGGCGATCGGGGAAAAGTTTACAGCCTCGATATAGAGCCTAGTATGGTGAATTTGGTTAAGAACAAAGCTACTTCTGGAAACGTGTCCGCTTTAAGAATCCAAGGAGACCAATCTCCTTTGCCGGATAATGTGGCAGATGTGGTGCTTTGCATACTAGTCATGCATTATAAAGAAACTACCGATGATCGCTATCGATTAGTTACAGATATCTCTCGAATCACAAAGCCTGGTGGCCGTATCTTCATAGTTCAGTGGGACACATCTGAACAAAATGGACCAGACCATGGAATTTCTTATGAAGAAACTTTAGCTTTGCTTTCAGGGCATAATCTCCAAGTGCAACAAAGGGAAAAATTTTCAGAAGGCCAATACTCTGTTTTATCTACAAAACTAATTGATCCTAACTAGTCAGACCATAAGGTTACTTTTCCATACTCATTACTTTACCAGGCTTTTGGGTTATGATTGACCAACTACATTGATCTTTGAACTCTCAAAATTTCCTATACACACTGAATTTTTCAAAGGGGATTTAAATTGTCAGCATTCACAACCCGACCAGTCATCATGGGCACAAAAGGAGTAGTTGCATCTGGCCATTATCTGGCAACTGCAGCAGGATTCAAAATAATGGAAAATGGGGGCAATGCCATAGATGCAGCTGCAGCTATGTGTTTCTGCGTAAACCTTCTCGAACCACAAAGTAACGGGATTGGTGGTGAAGTACCCACGTTACTCTACGACGCAAAACAGAAAAAGGTAGTATCTCTCAGCGGAATGGGATGGTCACCCAAAAATTTTACTACAGAATGGTGCCAGTCAAATGATATTGACTTAATACCCGGAGACGGATACCTGCCAGCGTGTGTACCAGCTGTAGTTGATACCTGGGCCCTTGCAGTCGCCAAATATGGGACACTATCATTTTCTGAAATATTAGCCCCTGCCATAGAACTAGCTGATCATGGGTTCCCTATATACGAACGGCTCCACACTTACCTCGCAACCAATTTCGAAAAATTCAATAACCTCTACCCTACTACTGCCAACATTTACTACCCGGAAGGACACATCCCGGAAACAGGTGAAATATGGCGTAACCCAGATTTCGCAAACACGCTTAAAATAATGTGCGCCGCTGAACAAAAGTCAAAATCTCAAGGGCGTGTTGCAGGCATAGAAGCTGCCAGAGACATATTTTACAAAGGTCCTATAGCAGACAAAATTTTGGAATTCATAACTTCTCATCCAGTTGAAGACGCCAGTGGGGTAGCTCACACAGGATTGTTATCTTACAATGACATATCAGAATGGAGAGCGTCAGTAGAAGAACCTGTTTCATATAATTACAATGGTTTAGACGTTCACAAATGCTCGAGTTGGACACAAGGCCCAGTATTTCTACAGCAATTAGCAATACTAAAAGGTTTAGACATCAAGTCAAAAGGGCACAACAGTTCAGAATATCTACACACATACATAGAAACATCAAAACTCGCATTTGCTGATCGAGAAGCATATTACGGTGATCCGACTTTCGACGATGTACCTTTCGATATTCTGTTGTCGGAAGATTACAACCGAGAACGCCGGATGCTGGTAACAGATGACGTCTCTAAAGTTATGAGACCCGGGAACATCGGTTCAGGCATCCCAGAATATACATCAATTAGCGTGGCTGAAGACAACCGTCGATCCCTTGGAATTAAAGCCAGTGATATAAAAGACCTAGGCCTTGGACATGCGCATGTAGGCGACACCACTCATCTGGACGCTGTAGATATCGAGGGTAATATGGTAGCCGCCACCCCAAGTGGAGGATGGATCGGCACTTCTCCTGTTATACAAGGACTGGGATTTTCAATCGGCACAAGAGGGCAAATGTTCTACCTCAATCCGGAACGCCCCAACGCATTGGCTGGCCACAAAAGGCCGAGAGCAACCCTTACTCCCACACTTGTAACAAAACAAGGAGCGCCTCATATGGTGTTTGGGACCCCTGGCGGTGACATGCAAGATCAAGTCACACTACAGTTTTTTTTGAATTACGTAGAATTCGGTATGAACATTCAAGAGGCTCTAGAATCTCCGACTGTATATTCACGTCATTTTCCATCCTCATTCTATCCACGCGAGGCTTTTCCATGCCATATCAGTGCGGATTCAAGAATTGATCCCCGTGTTGTTTCAGAACTTGAGCGACGAGGACATATAGTTGACCTCGACGGACACTGGTCAGGAGGTAAACCCATGGGCATACGAATAGACCTCGAAAAGGGAGTTATCTTTGGCGGAGTTGCTCCTAAAGGCAACATCGGATACGCATTTGGATGGTAAAAATCAACAGGAATATCCAAGAATATAGTTGTCTATGGTGAAGCAATTAAGACTCTGGGCAATGTCATGCTCTCATGTAGGTTCGGATCTGGAATTCGGTAGGCAAAGTCTGGCTGAAGCAATTCGCCATTCTGAAATTGGGGGAGAAGAAGGCGGACCTCCATTCGAGTGGGATGTCGCCGTTCATCTTGGTGACCATTCTGGCGGCCAAACTAGTCCTACAGACGTAGAAGGAATGGAGATTGTAAGGCAATTCAAAGTTGCCACAAAACATATCAGGGAACAAATATATACCATAGCAGGTAACCACGATGCACCCATAGAAGAAGATGCACCTATACAATGGTGGGTCAGAAAGTGGATTGATCCGATAGGAGAAAACACCGAATATTCGGGCGTAGATCCCCAAAAAATGCCCTATGAAATCGAAGGAACGTGGGAAAGATATAAATTTCAAATAGGAAATATAAAATTCCTTATGATGAGTGATCGCAACGATTTTCCCACACCGGTGGGAAGACGTGGAGCAATACGAGGGGGATACCCATCCGGAGCAGTTACAAAAGAAACTGTTAACTGGTGGGCTACCGAAGTGGAGTCCAGCCCTGACTCTATAATAGTTTCCGCTCACCATCACATGTTGAAAGAAACAACTGTAGCTTCTGGTCCTTGGGAAGGATACCTACCTAAGCAAGACGGAGGATGGCTTTCTTACTACCATGGCTATTTTGAGGATGGAGCGCCAGAAGGCGCATCATATCTATATTTCGTTGACAATAAACCAGACGCCCAAGCCTTTGAAAACTACTTATCTACCCATCCAAGTTCAATTGACTTATGGCTTGGAGGCCATACACATGCGCACCCTGATGATAGAAAGGGTAACCGTTCACATATAGAGGAAAAATGGGGCTGCAATTTCGTTAATGTAGCTGCACTTAGTAAATACCATGGTTGGACCAACGTACCTATGAGTAGGCTCCTAACATTCACTGATGACAGTGATCAAGTCTTAATACAATGCTATTTACACACTGCTCAGTACCAACCACAAGGCTGGTATAAAAACGCGGAAAGGATAATCAAACTCAACAAAGTAGTGAAGCTTTAGTATACGTATCCAAATTTTGATAGGAACCCACGCATCTATCGTCATAAGATCTAATTGAACCAACATTACCGACGAGTAAATTTTCACTACTGGATATCTTAGGAGGAATAATGACCAAACCAACTGCTGATCTGACAATCCAGTCTGGTAGAATACTTTACCCTAACGGTCGTATAGAACATCCTGGGTCGATAGCTATAAATGGAGATCGTATTATAGCGGTCGGTCCCAATGTACATGAAGAGTTCGGTGGAGCAACTCTGCGCCTCAACTTCCCAAATGCATTGATGGTTCCTGGATTGATAGATTTTCATGCTCATCCATCTCCCGTCGGTTGGTTCGCTGGAATCGACCCGGAAGAACACATACTTGGTAGAGGCACTACTACAGTTTTATCGCAAGGGGATCCAAGTTGTGACACTTGGCAGACGTATCGGCAAGCCATGCAAGGATCCAAAAGACTTCGGATTAAAGAGGCAATAAGTCCAGTGACTGGCCCTTCATTTGCGCAAAGCGGAAACGCTGAAAACTTGGATAACATAGACATCGAAGCATGTGTATCCGCTGCGAAGAAGGGGAAAGAACATATTTGGGGAATCTCTGTTAACGTCATGGTCCAGGTGACAGGAGCATCTAATCCCAAAAAAATCCTTAAGAAGGTTCTAGATATAGCAGAAAAAACAGAACTTCCATTATTGTTCGGTAGCCGCAGAGAACCTTCAGACTGGCCACTCGCTGACCAATTGGAATGGCTCAGGCCTGGAGATGTGTTGACATATTGTCTTCATCCTGGAACTGAAACTGGCGATGAAAGTATTGTTAACAAAGGAAGAATAGTAGATGCTGTCTGGAAAGCTCAAGAAAAGGGAATCCTGTTTGATGTAGGTCATGGCATGAAATCCTTTGATTTCGGGGTTGCTGAAGCTGCAATAGCACAAGGGTTCATGCCAGATACAATATCTACGGATATACAACACCGTTATGCAGGGTACAATCCCATCCATGACATGCCATCTGTAATATCAAAATTGATTGCATCAGGGATGTCAGAAGTCGACGTGTTGGAAAGATCAACTATTCGACCTGCCAGGGCACTCCATATGGAAAGAGAGATCGGGTCTTTAGAACCTGGTAAATGTGCAGATGTGACATTGTTAGAATGGGATGATGAAAACAGAGTGATGGATGACTGTTTTGGATCATCCAGATCAGGCGGGTATTTCAAACCCATTATGACCATCAAAAGCGGGGAGACTGTCAGCCCTTAATTCTTATTCCTATGCTATTAACGTTCCAAACTTTGATAGGGGAACATCAGTCCAGTTAATCAATATTTACAATTTTTTCCAACTTGGTAAATCTCTATATTGGGCTATTTCATCGTAAGTTTTTAACGAACCACGGAGCTTGTATTTTTTGACCAGCCATATTCTCACAAGGATACTAGGGCCTGCAATGTCATCGCCAGCCTTCCGGTCTTATTGGCTCGGGACTCTGGCATCTGTAGCTGGCTTTCAAATTCTGAATTTTACTCAGTTCTGGGTTATACATGAGCTAACCCAATCCCCCCTATATCTGGGTTACGTGGGGTTGGCAAGTGCGCTCCCAGCAATAGGGTTAAATATTTTTGGAGGGGTTCTTGCCGACAGGCTTGACAGGAAAAAACTCATAGCAATAACTCAGTTGATTAATGGTACTTTAGTATTAATTCTAGCCATCTTAACCGTCACACAATCACTGGAAGCCTGGCAGGTCATAGTGATCGCATTTCTAGCGGGTGGAGTGAACGCCTTCGACCAACCTGCTCGATCAGCATTATTTCCAAGCCTGATAGACCTCAAATTCATGAGTAACGCTGTCGCTCTAACTGCTGTCATATGGACTGGCACCAGAATCATAGCCCCAGCTGGTGCGGGGATGATAATAAGCTTTGCGGGTACTTCAACCGCATTTTTCTTGTCTTCTATAGGCTTTTACATAATGGCTTCAGTCGTAATCTCTCTGGATGTTCCCAAAATGAATGTGCCAAATAAAAGCGGTAAAAGTGATCTCGTTGAAGGGATAAAATTCGTAGTAAAAAACAATATATTCTTTTTCCTCATCAGCATGAGTTTCTTTAACAGTTTCTTTGGTATGTCTTACATTCCAATGATGCCTGTGTTCGCCAATGATATTTTATCCGTTGGAGCTGATGGGCAAGGATACCTAATGGGTATTGGAGGCATAGGTGCTCTAACGGTTACTCTAATAATTGCTCGGAGCAACATCGATAATCACAGGAAAGTCTTGATAGTCGCGGGAGCATTTTTATTTGGCCTGATGATTACACTATTCTCTTTAACATCAAAACAATTTGGTAGTTATCCAATTGCCCTAATATTAATGTTTTTTATTGGGGCTTCAGGTTCGACCTATATGATATCTATAATGAACACGCTGCAAATAATGGTACCTGATCATATGAGGGGCCGTGTTATGGGATTTTATGGTATGACCTGGAATATAATGCCTCTAGGAGGTATCTATTCAGGATCGTTAGCCGGCATGTTTGGTGAAGGAGGAAACGGTGTTCCGATAGCAGTAGCCCTAGGGGGAATCCTGGTTGCTTTATTCGCTATTGGGCCCGCAGCATTAAATAATAATTTGCGATTGGTAAGAGGCATCAACCGTTCAAGATAATTCCTATTAGATCGATCCAATAGATTTGAATCATTTTACGCAAATTTCCACACAGTTGATGCAGTTCCACCCAAAAGTCTCTGCCGTTCGGTGTTACTCAACCAGTCGTAACCGTCCATAACAAGCATTAATTCATCAGCCAGTGTAGGCCAACCGTATTTCGTCCTGTGTACACCAGGATATCCGGTTCCCCACATAAGACGTTCTATCCCAAAAGCATCTTTCACTTGTTTTATATATGGATGAACGTCTTTATAAGGATAGTCCTGTACAGATCTTCCATGCACATCGGAAACTTTAACAAAAACATTGGGGTATCGTGAAAGTTCAATCACGGCATCATGAGACTCAAATCCGGGAAATTCAGAAACTAAAGGGTAGCACAAGTGGTCTAAAATTATAGGTATGGTTGGATATAGAGATGCCACATGAGATATTTGATGAGCATGTTCCGCGTACATGTGCACCTGAACCACACCTCCACCAGCCTCTATCGCTTCCCACATTGGTACGTTCCGCTCGGCCGTCAGAATAGATTCTTCATCGTAATACATTGGGTGAAAACGGAATCCTGACATCCCACGCTCCTCAAGCCAATATTTTACTAAAGACGCGTTGTCAGCATTACTAGGGTCTAGCAATCCCATACTCACTAGCCTATCAGGATACTTTGTGGCTGAATCAGCCACATATCCGTTGTCCCAAGTCGAAAAACTAGTCTGGACCAGAACGGCCTTTTCTACACCATTTTCATCCATGTCAGTAATTAGTTCTTCAACTGTGGCAGGTTCATCTGGAAGGTTAATAAATTTTGGGGACGTTTGCCCCACAGGAGCTATAGGAGGAATCTGCCATACATGTACATGAGTGTCTACAATCATATCTCTACTCTTTAATCCAAGTTTGTAATTTATCTTTGTTTCTTTGATATATAAAACTTGTGCCCAACAGAAGAATTCCCAGTGACAAAAGCCCTATGAAACCGAAAACTTGACCTGAATTGAAAGTGTCATATAGAAAAATTTTCAGCATAGAAACTGCAAGGAATCCAAACCCGGCGAGACGTGTTCTTATATTTCTGAGCCTAATACCTACAACTATTACTCCTAGCGAAAAAACCACCAATGACAGTGAAAGCATTATGGGTGGTAAGTCAACATAAACAAGTGCATATAACCAAAATATCAATGTGCCGGATACCAACAATATCAATGGCCTCCAAAATTCGTACTTCAGAAATAAAATATTGACTTCTCCTGCAAAGGTATCAATTTTTGCTGTCAAATCATTATCTGGTTCAGAGTTATTGGAAAGGCCAGTTAATTCCATCCCAGCACCTAGTACCCACTTTTTACGCTTGTACATAAGGTAGCCAAGCCATAGTGAGAGTGTTGAAACGACCGTGACGATTACTGGACTATTTTCTATGACAACCGGGTAAAACCCATTAAGTTTTATATCTGACCAATTGAATGAACTATAGCCCGCATTTACAGAATCAGAAATTTCGGGATGAAAGTCAAATAATAGCAACTTGAATATACCGAGAGTGAAGAGACAACTACTGTAAACCCTCCATTTCCATTGGTTTGTTTCTAGTCCAATAAAAGTAATACCTGCTCCCATCAGCACCCATATGATGGTTGTTGAAACACCTGACATATATATCGGTATCGCAGCACTCAAGAAAACTGCGGCCTTCACGAAGAAAATTAATGCGTAACTTTTAGATGGTCTATCCGTAAGATATATGTATAGTGCCATCAGGCAATTCAATACTGCTAAACCTAAGGTTATTGAAGCCAAAACGACAGGATAGTCAGCCCCTAATATCACTATACAATTCAGATAAAAAAGTGCTGTGTTTGACATTGTCAGTGAGAGATCTGGAAATTCGGGTTCGTTGTCTTTAATGACATGAAACAAAGATGTGACACCTACGAAAATCAAGTAAACAATTATCAAGCCTACAATCTGAATACCTATATCTAATCCCAGATTGGCACCAGCGTGCCATAGGTAGATATACGATCCAAACAAACTTAACTGATTCAAAAGCCGCCAGTTCTTCTGTGTGGAGATTCCTAAAACCAACAGATCCATGAAAATTACGTATCCCACAGTTAATAACGGATCAATCTCAGTCGAACTAGAACCTACAACAAACGGACTTATGAAAATTCCAGATACTGATAATATGGCAACCCACATCCCATCCAATCTAATTGCCAAATACCAACCCACCACTCCAATCACGCCAAGTCCAACAAGTCCTATCCAAGCGGGGTAAAGAGCCCATGCGGTAAACGATGCCCAAACTGCAGCGTAGAATATTGACAGCCCAACTCCCGTAGTTACATGTGACCACAATCCGTAACGTTTTTTTGTACTGTCTCCCACTACTACAAAAGCTGCCCCTAACAATAAACCGACAGCTAACCTTATCCAAGGATTTATTTCTTCATAGAATTGGTAACCAAATACTACAAACGCAACAACTATTGAAAATCCACCTATGATCGCCAACCAGTTCAAGCCTAGCACTCGATCAAAATCAATCCAATCAAATTCTTTTTGTTGCTCTGATACCGCGGTGTTACTCAGATAAAACCCATCATCTCTTGACTCAGTAAATGGTTTAGTCATAGTTGCTTCAACAGGAGCAGTAGTATCGCTGTCTTGTAATTTGGGGGTTTTTAACTTCTCACCGCAATAAACGCAAAAAACAGTGTCAGCTTCATTCTGTTTTTTACATTTGTAGCAAGATACAGTGGAGGGTAGTTCTTCTGATTCAATCTGAACTAGTGATTTTCCACACTTGACACAAAACTGAGCGCCCGGTTCGTTTTCATTTTCACAGCTGTCACAGATGACAATGGAAACTGATTCTTCAGGCTCAGGCTCAGGCTCAGCTAATGATTCCCCGCATTCAATACAAAACAACGCTCTTTGCTCATTTTCGGTGTTACATTTGCTACAGAACATCTACTATTCCTGATTCTGACCATTCCTATTTTAGTTGAGAAGTATAGACCACAATGTCAACTATTGTTACATTAATACTAGCAACTTAAATTGGAAATAACTAATCGATATGATTATAGATTCGCACACATATTGCTTCGAGCCTGGCAACTCTGCCAGGGGTTATTCAAGCACTAAAGAACACTTAAATTGGATCCAATCTGCCCATGCTCAACATCATCAGCCAGCTATACGTCTAAGAGATCGAAAAGTTGGTTCCAGTGAGATGTTAGCAAATTCCATGGACCGGAATCTTGACAACTTACCCAGTGTCGATTTCGGAATACAACAACAGGAAGGGCGAGTTATATGGAATTCCGGCGAAGAAAAGTACACGAAATATTTTTACCCCCCCAATATACGAAACTGTGAATTTACTCCTCACAGTCTCATATCTGAAATGGACTATGCCGGCATCGATCTAGCCCTGATACACACCGACCCAATGTTAGTTCGTGATTGTGCTTACTTATCTGAGTGCATCGAACTGTATCCAGACAGATTACGAGCGATGGCTCCTGTTGAAGAATGGAGAATAATCAACGAAACAGATTCAGTTATCACCCAGGTAAGCCAAGCTATCGAAAAACATAAACTCCATGCAATAAAATTTAATCCATTTGGATATAAGATCAGCAACGAGCCGTGGGACGACGGTCCATACCGGCCGTTTTGGGAAGCAATTTCCAATCTTAATGTCCCTGTTTTTTTCACACTTGGTTCAGGCCCATCGGATTTCCGGCTATCATCCATAAAACAAAAACGAATAGGTTACTTACAACAATTGCGTATCCTCATAGCATGGATGGAACGTTATCCAGATACCGTTTGCAGTCTCACACATGGATTCCCATGGCGACTTTTTATGGACGACAATCGCATAGCTATCCCAACAGAATTCTGGGATCCGTTCATGGGAGATAACTGTAATCTAGAAGTTTGTTTTCCGGTGCGTATCGGAGACTTGTATGATTTCCCGTACAAAGAAGTTTGGCCTGTCTTAGAAATCATGGTGGAAAAGATAGGCAGCAAACACCTGTTATGGGGATCCGACATGCCATTCCAAAATCGTTTTTGCACATACAAACAATCAAGACAGTGGATCGAAAAATACTGCACTTTTTTAAGCCAAAAAGACATCAGTATGATCATGGGAGGTACCGCAACAAGGCTACTTTCCCTATAGCAAGTATTCTATTTAAATCAACAGTCCCATTACTCTGGATGCAGTGCCGCCTAAAATATTTGACCTCTCAATTTTATTCAAAAAAGTGCAGTGTTTCTTAAACTGGTTAAGAGCTTGTTTATAAGTTGCATACCGTAACGTCAGAGGCATATCAGTACCCCATATCAGACGTTCAGAACCAATTTTTCCTACACATTCTTTTATCAAATCTTCGGATGCACTCCATGGGTATTCCATCAATGCCCCTAGCATAATTGCCGGAGCAATTTGCATATGACAATTGGGAGATTTAAATACATCCCAAAATTCCTCAGGCAAAGAACCAAACTCACCTGCGTTCATGAAAGCGAGCCAAGGTGGTCCATGAGTGATTACAACTTTCACATGTGGGTACCTATCCATCCACCTTAAGAGTGTCCTATGTTCATCCAAGTAAACATCACGTGATGACATTTGAAATTCTTGAGCTTTATTACCTCCATTGTATAGGGTGAAATATACAGGTACCTCCATACTGGCCAACGCGTCCCAATAAGGAAGCATTTCAACACAATCCCATGGTCTGTCATTAAGGCTATAATACCAACGCGAAAAAAATTGAACTCCGCAAATCACGTCAGTTATCACTAATCACAGTAAATCTAGTATCGCATGGTCAGGATCAGTTGATATTAGTCCATCATCTACATTGAAGAGGGTCATGAATCTATTTGGGTATTTTTTTACAGTGTCAAGAAGATAGTCGTTGAACCGTCCAAATATAGGTGCAGGATGCAATATACCCATATCCACACCTGCAAAATCCATCTCTCGAAGCAACAGTTCGGGAGTGCATTCCTGATTACTTAAAGAAGGTGGAAGATACTGGTTAGTATAAGTTTCACCTTTATAGCTCCAATTGAGTCTTCCTAAGTCGCTGTCCCATTCAACATCATGAAGCTCATAAGTATCAGGATCAAGTAACGTATTTCGCTTGTCTACAGATGTCCTGTCCCTAACCCGCCACACCGGTATGTGGTGACCACCAAATTGTCGATGAATATATTGGGATTTTTCTTCAAAAGAGGAGAATCCTGCGGGTGAATTCAAAGGAGGGAAAATTCGATTATGTCCGTCAATTATCATCAATATTTCCAAATGTACTGGAACTTAACCAGTACTAAATCATCTTTCTATGTTCTACGTAATTATTTTAATTTTCGTAGCTTGCTGAGACTACGCAATTCCTTTGGGGGATTCATTTTACTACCGCGAATAGTGTATGACACTTCGCCTACATAAATATCTCCCTGCGAATCTACTCCTATACCATGAGGAGCAATAAATTTTCCTGGAATTTCACCTTCTTCAGGATGACCAATTCTGGCCAATTTTTCGCCATTGGGACTAATTATGCTGATATTGTGACCATGATTGGGTGGGGTTGGATCAGAGTCAGTCATTCCAGGCAATTCACCAATATATATGTTGTTGTCCGGCCCGATTGTTAAACCATTGGGCATAAAAATATTATTCCACACATCCAAAACTTTACCGCTGTTATCAAACACTTGTACTCTGTGTGCTTCTCTATCAGCAACTATGACTCTATCGTCATCGTCCACAGCTATATTGTGAGGCCGGAGAAACTGGCCGGGGTTAATGCCCGGTTCACCCCAAGATTTGATGTAATCGCCTTCAGGCGAATATTTATGGACTCTAAAGTTCCCATAACCATCCGTTATAAAAATATCACCATTTTTCCTTGAAACTGCTGCATGAGTCGGTCGATTAAATGGTCTGCCCTTCCAAATCTCGGATGCTTGTCCTGGGTTACCTATAGTTAGCAGAAGTTCACCATCTCGGCTGAATTTTGTAATTGTGTGGATTCCATCGTCCGCACAGTATATGGTGTCTTCAGGACCGACATATAATCCATGTGTTCGGTTGCTGAATATACCTGCTCCGAATCCTCTCTGGAAATTTCCGTCTCTGTCAAAAACCATGATAGGATGCTCAGGATTTCTGCTAAAAATATATATTTCATCATGTGAGTCCACAGCCACTCCAGGAGTTTCTATCAGACGAGAATCCTTAGGAAGTGTGGGCCACACATTAACAGCCTCGTATTTAAATTCACCGGACCCCAATTGAACACTCATATCTACCTCCTAAACATTGTATTTATGCATCTATTGAATTGTAATAGTCTTGTCTGGCGGAATTATGTGGCAAAATTTGCTCTTCCCAAACCATCCATATCGCCTGCTGGCACATGCATCGTAAATTTTATCTCTAACATACCTTGGAATCACATAAAGCAACAATGCTAATTTCAATATCCCGCCAATGTCGACAAGTATAGATAGCACGGCATCAGATTTGGTTTTTAATTCCCCATTTCTGACATATACAACATTATCCAAGTCCCATATTGCTCTAGTCGAGTAGCCAATATTTGCCAATGCCAGTTTTGCGGTCTCTGATTGTAACGGACAGAACTTAAATGAACCAGACCGATCATGTTTTATAATAAACTCCACAAATCCACTACATAAAATACAGAATCCATCAAAAAATATTACGTTACCTGGCAAAATCCCCTTCATTTGAACACTCCCTTGGTGTTCTCATTATTGAGCTTTGAGATCTATAATTCAGGTGCATCTACAAATCCAAAAATAAAGAATTCATCAAAATGAGTTGGTCTCTATTTGTTGAACAACCAAACCCAACACACAGCATCCAATATCATGCAGTGAAAAGTTATGTATGCTAACCCTATTACAGAGGAATATTTGGTTATTCCAGCGATCGATTGAGGATCCGAGAATGCAACTATCGCAGTCATCCAAAGCAAAGATAACGCAGTCACCCATAACGAAGATATAGCGATCACCCACCAGTAGCTAACTCCAGTATGCACAAACGCTATAGTAGTTGGCATCCACAAGGATGCTGATATTAGGAAGATAGCTGATATTATTGATAAAGAGTGCTGTCCAAATATATGGTTTACCCCAAATTCCTCTGCACCACCCTTAACAATAGTTGCGTAGCAGAAAATAATGTAGCCAGTAGCGGCAAGCAGCATTGAAATGGTAAACACGGTTCGAAGGTGACCATTTACACCTCCCCACAAAGCCTCTCTATGTTCTGAATACATAGAGAGTCCCAAAATGTACCCACCAATAACTGAAACTCCACCAATAATATTGACCAGTACAAACAAATATTGAGAGGACATCACTAACTCCTACCAACTCACTTGGTCAAATCCACCGGCTTTTGCTTTTAACATCTTATTGTTAAATCATATTTCCGAGCAGTTTCTATTTGCCACTAAACTAATAAAGCAAAGTACCTCGACCCGCATAATTGCAATCACAGCGTCCCCGACTAATCATTACTAGAAAAGGAGAACCTTGCCAACATGCGGAACATAGATGGAATACTCTGATGCATCAAAAGGTAAACTACTGGAACCACAATCAGGGTTAGGAAAGTTGATGTCATTAGTCCTCCAATAACCACAGTTGCCAGTTCCGCGCCAAGCAAACCGCCTTCATCACTCACGAAAATGGCCATTGGTAATAGGGCAAAACTAGTGGTAAATGCTGTCATGAAAATTGGCCTTAATCGTACTCTACCTCCCTGCACTAATGCATCATGTAGAGACAATCCTCTATCTCTTAGCTGCTCAACAAAACCTATTAAAACAACCGCATTTGTGACTACAATTCCTATCAATAACAAAACTCCCATCATAGCCGGGAGTCCCAAACTCCGTCCTGTTACTGCCAGTGCAAGCAACGTACCAATCAATGCTAATGGCAAACTAGTCATTATTACGAACGGGTTTCTTAATCCTCCCAGACTCGCCACCATCACAAGGTACACAAAAACCAAACCTATAACCATCGCTAGAAAAATATCTTGGAATCCTTCTGCTATCTGGCTAAACACTCCGCCGGATGTTATTTTAACCCCGGCTGGTTTAGTTAAGTCGTCAATGACTTTTTGAACTTCAGTTCCCACAGCCTGAGTATCATCAGACACAATATCTCCACTAATACTTGCTGAACGCTTTGAGTTGGTTCTACTAATCGTTACCGGACCTTTCTCCATTTTAACTTCAGCTATTTCACCTAGTTGAGCAATCCCCATCGGTCCGACAATAGCAAGCTTTTGCAACTTGTCTATCCTGTCCACATCGCTAGGATCTCCTCTCAACACCAAATTCATTGGAACTCCATTTATGGACATTTGGGTGAGTGTCATTCCTGTAACAAATTGATTAACCTGTATAGCAATCAACTTAGCTGTCAGACCAAGGGAGGCTGCAGCTACCGAATTAACTTCAATAACAACCTCATCCCTGCTCTGGCTGACGTTGCTATTGACATTAGTAATACCCTCTATTTCTTTAAATTGCCCAGCTAATTGCGATGCAACTCGAGTAATGTCATCATAATTTTCCCCTGTAACAACAACCTCCAGTCCTGAGGTAGGTGGTCCATCACTCAGTTCTGTGACAGAAATATTTCTACCTCCGATCAACGACAATTCGTCTCTGATTGCTTCTATTAATTGTTCCGGGGCAGTCTCGGTGAGTTTTGCAAAAAAAGTGGCAGAATTTGAACCACCAACGCCCATATCGGGTCCCTGTGCCAAGGCATCTTCCGTACTTCCCGCTGTAACTAGGTATATGTCTATGTCGCCCTGACCGGACATCCTTTCTAGGACTGATTCTATCTGTTCAACTTCGGTCATAGTCCTTTCTATGGAACTGCCGGGGGACAATGTCAAATTAATTGCAATAAATCTTTCCCCCCCAGAAGGAAACAAATTGATTGGTATCACAAATAGTAATCCAAGACTGAGTACCATAATGCCGATCGTAGAAACTATTGTTACAAGTTTATGTCTTAGCGTCCAAATAAGAATTGGGGTATATAACCTCTGCATCCACGTCTCAGTCCCGTAATCACCTTCAACCGATGATACCTCGTCTGAAAAATCACCCACTCGTAGCAACATAGATCCCAGAACTGGTATTACCGTAAGCGCAACAAACAGAGATGCTACTAGGGCGAAGCTCACTGTTACAGCGAATGGGAAGAAGAATGATCCTACCAATCCCTGTATGAACCCTAGTGGAATGAAAACCACTATTGTACTAAGGGTTGCAGCTGTTATAGCAGGAGCGACTTCTTTAGTGGCTTCCAAAGCTGCTGTAACACGGTTTTCTCCTCTTTGGATATGCCTATATACATTTTCCAGGACCACAATACTATCATCTACGACTCTCCCAACCGAAATGGCAAGCCCACCTAGAGTCATGAAATTGAGGGTCATTCCCTGAATTCCCATTAGAACAATCCCACTAAGTATACTTAAAGGTATTGATAAACCAATCACAATTGTGGGTCTTAGTGTTAGTTTAAGGCCTCTGAAAATTGTCGGCCTGAGTGTCAACAAAAACACGAATACAACAGTAACTGCACACAAAAAGCCATAAAAAGCTTCGCGCTCCAGCGTATTGATTTGGGATTGGATCTCAGGGCCATCATTAATAATAGTAATTATCTCTACATCAGATGGCAGCCCAAGCATTGCGTCCAACTCTGCAAGAACTTCGTTCGTTACTTCCACTGTATTTGCGTCTGGTTCTTTTATGACAGCTAGCCCCAAGCTTGGCAGGCCATTAGTTCGGGAAATACTAGTGATTTGCTCTAAATTAACATCAACTTTAGCCACTTCGGATAATAATACTGGTCGCATGGCGCTATTAACTTGATTGCCGGTCATCCCTACCGTCAAATTTCTAATATCATCCAAGGAATCAAAAGAAAACGATGTCAGCACTGGAAATGAGTTCTCACCCTCTGTTATCACTCCTGCAGGGAACCTGACATTGTTATCCTGAAGAGCACTGGCTATTTGAAACATTGAAACACCAAGTTTAGTGCTCTTATCAGAATCTACAGTCACATATATTTGCTCATTAAACCCGCCAGTCACGTCGACGCTGTAAACTCCATCAACTGAAGCAATTATCGGATGGATCACTGTGTCAACAATTTGCTGGAGTTCAGTAATGTCCCTATCTCCAATCATACTTAGCTGCAAAACTGGAAATTGGTCAGGATTCAGTCTGACAACCTTTGGCTCCTTAACTGCAGTTGGGAAAGACAGTCCTCCCATTCTATTTTCAATAGTGCTTTCGGCTGCACTCATATCGGTGCCAAATTCAAAATTGGCCATAATGAAGGAAAGGCTTTCGGAAGATACAGATTGCACATCCTTCAGACCATCAACTCCTGCCATAGCATTTTCAATGGGTTCTGTAACATCCCTTACAACTGCTTGAGGATTAGCGGATGGATACACAGTGACAATGCTCACCAGAGGGAACTCAATCTCCGGAAACAACTCAACCTGAAGTTTGTTGTACGTAAAAATCCCACCACCAATAACCAACATAGCCATTAGCACAGTTACCGAAGGACTCTTCAACGCTAAATTTGTAAGAAAACTCATGATATGTTCCTTGTAGTTGACACAACAAAATTTACTCTATCAATTTTACCGTTATTTTCACTCATCGAGGAATTACTAATTCCCCGTTGTACTGGTGTTTGAATTCCCGACCTTAGCCAATCTAGTTTGTGTATTAACATCCACCCTTTTATCATCACCAAAAGAGGTGTCAATTATGTCTATATATTTGATCAAACCACACATCAAGCATAGATAGTAGTTACCAGCCTCATCATTTCTGTTGACCATAGACCCACTACATTTATCACATTTTTGTATCAGCAACATTACCACTCCTATCAATTCAACTCATCACTCCGAAACAATCTCGACCTAATATCAAAACACGATCACAATTCTTGATGGTTAATCAATTGTTAACTTAGGGTTAATGATTGATTAACAAATTATCTTTAGTCTTGCCAGAAAAATTGTTTTACCATTGACATGTTACTACTTGAAGTGTAGTGTAAATAACTCATATTCGTTATTTTGTTGTGTATATACTGCATTTAGTACTTTGAAGATAACATCACTGTGTTATATAGTCAACACGTGACTCGGAGTAATGCAATGGGTGATAACCAAAGAGTTGGAGAACTTCAGAAAAAATATTTGGCTGGCTTATTGTCAGGAGATAGCTCCATAGCACTAACGGCTATGGAGCAAGCAATCGATATAGGGGTTACCGTGCCAAGGATTTATTTGGACATCCTTGTTTCATCACAAGTCGAAATAGGTGAACTGTGGCACGAAGGCCAAATCAACATTGCTCAGGAACATTTAGCAACAACCATTACTCTGGATATTATGAGTAGACTTAATATGAAATCTACTCCACGGAAACCTCACGGATATAGGGCAATTGTAACGCCCGTTGTTGGAGATAATCATATTATCGGTGCAAAAATGATGAGTGATTTCCTGAAATTTGATGGTTGGGAAGTAGACTTCCTGGGGCACCCAACACCACCCAAAGACCTAGTTACATTTTTTCAAACAAGACCATCTGACATTGTAGCTCTGTCTGCGACATTAACAAAATTCCTGCCAAAAGTAAAAAAGACAATTGATGCTCTTAGTACCCTCAATCCGTCACCGAAAATATTGGTTGGTGGGTTGGCAGTATCTATACCTAATCAATCCAATAATACTCTGGGCGCAGACTCAGTCGCACGAGACGCTATTGAAGGACTTAGTGAAGCAAGAAGACTTGTAGGCCTAAGCAATGAAAAGCTGACACTAGAAGACCATTTAGTTGCAATAGGTCAGAAAATACGTTCAATTCGAACACATTCACGCACAACCCAGCAACAGTTGGCAGACGCATCAGGTTTAGACCGAACTTACATCAGTACGGTAGAACAAGGCAAGCAGAATCTCACTATTGGAGTTTTAGTGAAAATAGCCGGTGCGCTGGGGACACAAGTTAGTGATTTAACCAACCCCCAATCCGACCGGTAGATTTCAATAACCTACAGTCCGTCCAATTAACTTAATCATCATATCGCAGTTGATGTCTATCAGTGTATCCACTCTCAAATATATGACTAATACATATACTTGCTCATGGAGATATTCAGCTCACAAAACTAATTGATTTCAAGTCAAATTTATCCAGATTATTTAATCAACAATCAAGCTATCCAGGATTTTCTCATCAAGCTCAACACCAATGCCGGGGCGATCCGTAAGACTAATTGATCCGTTTACTGGAATAATTGGATCAACGAATAATGATGCAACCTTTTCTACAGGACCACTGAATTCTTCTGAAAACTCATGTGGACGCACAGCATTAGAAACAGTACTGTAAGCATGGATGCTGGCAAGAGAATTTGCGCCAATGGTTGGACTGTGAGGCATTACAATTTTGTTATTAGCAGCAGCCAGTTCATAAACTCTAATCACCTCCGATAATCCTCCAACATTTAATATGTCTGGCTGCAGTATATCTGGGTTCCCCAACAATAATAGATCCCTGAATCTCCATGCTGAAATCTCTTGTTCTCCTGTAGAAACGGGACAATGTAATGAATCTACAACTTGCTTTAATCCCGGAAAATCATGCTGAGAAAGAGGTTCCTCAAAATGTGAAACCCCCATCTCTTGAAGCTTTACACCTTGCTTAATGGCAGTCGGAACGGAATACCCGCAGTTGGCATCGAAACCCAAGGGCACATCGTCAGGCAGCCACTCTCTACACTTTTGGAAAATAGATAGATCTTTTTGGGGATTAATATCTTGCCTGTAACTTCGCCAGTCCATCCTTACCTTAAAAGCTCTGTATCCTTTCTCATAACCCTCTTGAATTTCTTCGAGCATTTCCTCAGGCTCTTTTCTCCATCCACCACCTCTACTCCAATACAACGGAATTTCACGTTTCTTGGCGCCACCCAATAAAACATTTAAAGGCAACCCTGCTGCCTTTCCCATAATGTCCCAACAAGCCACGTCTATAGCCCCAACTATTTGTGAAGGGAAATTTGTTGCTTGTTCCCTTATACCCTGGGATAGAATCTCCCAAATCCGTTTGGGTTGAAGAGGGCTCATCCCAACTATAAGCGGCTTAATCATGTCGTTAACATAAGATTTAAACACCCTTAAGTTTCCTGTGCCTTCTGCTATGCCAATTATCCCTTCATCCGTGAAAACTCTGACAAATAACCCTCCGCCAAGACCGCTTACTTCAGACCTAATTTGATAAACTTTTATCTCTGTAATTTTCATGTTTCAAGCCAGTTATTGGGATTTAACCACATAATAGACGATCCACATTCCTATGTCATACAAAACTCAAATATGCATTCAACATGTAGTAATATCTTCTTACCTTAAGGATACGTATAACATTGTTTAATAATGGAAGAAACTGACCACACAGCGCTTGAGCTATTGCAATTGAGTGGCAAATACGGAGGATATTAATATGGAACAACTTGAACTAATTTCACATCCAGACCTAGCCTCTGGAATCAAATCTATAGAACAAAATGGGTACGCGTATTTTCCTAGGGCCATTACTAATGGTCAAATATCAAATCTTAAAAAAGCCATGGATAAACTGACAGTTATCGAGGAGAGCTTTAATCGGCACAGCACTCCGAATAATGGTGGATTTCTCAATAAGCATATTAGCAATGCTTTCAACCGGGATCCTATTTTCCGTCAATACCTTGACCATTCAGGAATCATTGAACTGGCAGAGGCCGTTCACGGAGATGATTGCCATATAATCGGCATGACCGCTTGGGTTACCGGACCAGGCAGGCCTGATCAGCAACTACATTGTGACTGGCTCCCTGTAGAATTACCGGAAGACGTACTTTCTGACCCAAGAGTCAAGATGCCTGTTTTTATTACTACTGCCCACTACTACTTGAACGACATGTATGAAGAACTAGGTCCAACAAAATTTATACCTGGCACTCACTTATCAGGCAGGCGGCCAAACGGAGATACGCAGTGGCAAGGACGTAGTGAAAAAAGTGTGTTGTGCAAAGCTGGTGATGTTGTGATGTTTAGGAGCGAGGTCTGGCACAGGGGTACCAGCAATCGTAGTGAAGAAGACCGATATCTGCTCCAAGTCCATTACGCTAATCGCATGATCACACAAAAATTCCCACCCTATCTAAACAAATTCAAATTCAACCCGGATTTAATAGCGAACTGCACACCACGTCAACTAAGGCTTCTAGGTGACCACCAAGCAAGTAACTATGATTAACACACTAATAACCACAACATGTGAAAATAATAATACCAACCAATTTGATCAAAATTGTTCCATCACATCATAGATATAATGCGTATAGTAAAAGCATTTCGCCACTCTATTGATGGGGTCAGGGAAGCTATAGTTAACCATACCGCTTTCCGGCAGGAACTCATCGTTACTACCGTACTTTTCCCTATTGCAATATGGCTCGGTCAAAATGGTATCGAAAGATCGATTTTAATAGGAACGCTACTAATCATCCTAATAGTTGAACTTATAAATTCAGCTATTGAAAGCACAGTAGACAGAATTGGTAAAGACAAAAACATCTTGTCTAAGAAAGCAAAAGACCTTGGTTCAGCTGCTGTATTCATAGCCATTGCTAACGCCATATTGATGTGGATTTTAGTCCTATTTCAATAAAAACACATCTCATCTCTTATATATGAGTCTACGAGAAACATCGATAATTTTTCGGACAAACAAATGGCTCTTAGGTTAAACTTTTCCTTAGACTGAAATATTTGAGTACACAAAAAGCCGTGGTCTAAACAAAAGTAATGGTTAAACACAAAGCGCCTACCGAAAAATGATCTTTCAACCACACATTACAATCCGCAAAAATTGGTCCCGGGAAAACGGTTACCGGCAAGTACTTGTTATCGCTTTACCCCTCATATTAACCACCGGATCCTGGTCAATACAGCAATTTGTGGACAGGATGTTTCTATCATGGTACTCAACAGAAACTCTTGCTGCCGCGTCGCCTGTAGGAATATTGAGCTTGACCATAATAAGCATCTTTTTGGGCACCGCTGCATATACAAATACTTTCGTCGCTCAATACTCGGGCGCAGGAATGTTTAACAGGGTGGGACCCGCTATATGGCAAGGACTCTACGTTGCGCTGATAGGCGGTCTTTTGGTTGGATGTACATTCTTTCTTGCAGAACCAATATTCAATATTGTGGGACACGATCCGACGGTTAGAAAACTTGAAATCCAATACTGGAAATACATGTCTATTGGAGGCATATTGCCCTTATGCATAGCAGCTATTTCTTCTTTTTATACAGGCAGAGGTAAAACTTACCCAGTGATGTGGGCCAGCGTGTCAGGAACAGTTTTCAATGTGATTCTGAACTACATCCTTATATTTGGCAATTTTGGATTCCCTGAAATGGGTATCGCTGGAGCTGGCCTTTCCACTATCCTGTCACAGTCATTGAGTTTGACAGTACTGGCTTGTATGACTTTCTCTACTACTAATAACGCTAGATTTAACACCTTATCCGGATGGCCGTTAGATAGAGAACTATTTACAAGATTGATAAAGTTCGGCGTTCCTAACGGCGTACAGTTCTTCCTAGACATGGCTGTGTTCGCAGTTTTCATTTTAATTGTGGGTAGATTAGGACCTGAACAGTTAGCAGCATCTAATATAGCAGTTAATGTGGCTGGACTTGCTTTTATGCCTATGATTGGTATTGGAATTACAGTTTCTACGATGGTAGGACAATCACTGGGTGCAAACAGATCTGACATGGCAGACAGAGCTACTTTGTCAAGCCTACAATTAACGTTCATCTACATGGGCGGGTTGACAATTATGTATCTGCTTGTACCAAAACTTTTTATTTACCCATTCTCTTCTCAGGCAGAATCCATGTCCTTTGAAATTGTGACAGCCTATGCAACAACAGCCTTGAAATTCATGGCAGTATGGTCATTTTTCGGCTCATTGTCGGCAATAATATCTTCAGCGTTGAAAGGTGCAGGAGATACCAAGTTTATTATGTTAGCTGTAGTATCAATTTCTATACCTGGTCTAATCCTGCCAACATATTTGGCAGTTGAAGTAATGGGGATGGGGCTAAAAGCGGCTTTGGGTATCCAGATGACCTACATAATTATCATGGGAATTGTATTGTTTCTACGATACCGAACTGGAAAGTGGAAATTGATGAGAGTTATTGAAAAACCCTTGCAAACCTTATCACGAAGTACTTGATTTGAATTTTTATGGACTTGGCACAAGCACAATATTAATCACTTTGGCCAACCAGTATTCCGATAACTAATCCGTTCAAACCGTGAAATATATTTCACAACCGTTGCTCTATAATAATTAACCATATGGTTGAAATAGAACTCTTTGATTGTTTGTAAGTAAAATAACAGCAGTATGAACCAAAAACATTTCGGATTGGAGTTTTTTAAATGCTTAATGTTCGACAAAACAAAATTTTGAGAAAAAATGGTGAAGGCAAACCTGGTTTAGGTCTGGGACTGGTGTTCCCTTGCGCTGAATCTATAGGGCTTGTCGGACTTCTTGGGAAATTCGATTTTATAATGCTGGATGGAGAACATGGCCTTTTTTCACCAGAAAGTATTGACGAAATGGTCAGAACTGCTGATGCATATGGACTGACTGTAACAGCTCGGGTTCCAAATATCGAAAGCTCTACAATCAACCTCTTCCTAGACCGCGGAGTTATGGGAATACTTGGGCCTCATGTTGAAACCGCTGAACAAGCAAAACAACTTGTAGACGCCTGTAGATTTGGCCCCGAAGGTCAACGTTCTTGGGGAGGAGGACAGGGTACTTTTTACAACGACTCTCGATTACTCGGCCAACCGGGCCTAAAGCGTACTGAATGGATGGCTGAATCTAATAATCAAATGATAGTATCAGCCCAACTTGAAACAGCATTGTCATTTGAAAACTTAGAAGAGATTCTAGATGTTGACGGTATCGATAGCTTTGCATGGGGCTCTAATGACCTTGCAACCTCTATGGGACTGTACGGTCAACCGGATCACCCTAAAGTAAAAGCTGCTGAATCATCAGTCGAAAAACGTATCTGTGCGGTTGGTAGAAAAATGATGCATGATACTCAAGTTGTGATTAATTTACCCACATTGATACTAGATGGCGCCGAGGACTTTGCTAAATCTAATTCTTAATGTTCATTCTTTAGTGGTATATCGCAACAATTTAATTTAAATTACTTAATGTATCCATACTTGATGGCTACCATATCAAAAATCGCTTCAAAAATAAGTCTACGGACTAATTTCGTGATCTATTGACGGGAGCAGTTTTGGCTCTCACATCTGCGTTATTTTTTGCAATTTCAAGCGCATTGGCTAAAAACGCGGCTCACAGAATAGGTTCAGTGGTTTTAGTAACTACAAGATTGGTCTCGAGCGCTATATTCGCAGTATTAATTGCAGTTTTCACGGGTAATTTGGAACTTGTACTAGAAGTGCCTACAAACATTTTTTTGCTTCTTGTGGCAAGCGGAGTCATTATGGTCACAGGCCATTTAATGTTTGTAAAAGCGATGGCATTGGACGACGTGACCAGAGTCCTACCGGCAACTACTGGACTATACATTTTTATGAGTATGCTTTTTAGTATATTGCTGGATATTGAAAGTATCTCACCCCAAATCATACTGGGAGGAACGATTGTCCTGTTGGGGGTTTACCTCCTATCAACCAGGCAAAGTCAGAGTACGAACAATACCCTTCCCAGGTTAAGTTTTAAAACTTTTATTTTAACTTTGGGCACAAGTGTCACATGGGCAATCGGTGTAATCGTAATGGACACAGTGGTCAACCACCTTAATCCAATTCCTGCTTCAGCTATTCGAGTATGCCTGATGGCAATGATAGCCGTAGGATTAGCAGCATCAACAGGCAAGTTAAGAGTTGATCGCCTATCTAAGTTCGATCTACTTATTATCTGGTCCAGCGGTTTCGCTCTTGGAGCATCTATATTAACCTTTGTGGCAGCGTTGACTTGGAGTACTCCCGCCACAGTAGTTATACTCAACTCTTCGGCACCATTTTTCCTTGTCCCAATTTCCATTATCTGTCTTAAAGAAAAGTTCAATCTAAAGATCGCGACAGGTATTATCGCGTGCTTTTTGGGTATATTGTTAACTCTCACCTAAATAGAGATGTTCTAGGAGAACAATACCTGGCCACTCCCTCGAGTTGATGCCTTTAACCAGTAGCTTCAGTCCAACTGGAGATTACTCTGAACATGAAATATCTCTACTTTCATTTGATGTTTTTAACCACAGGACCAGTGAAAATATGGTCTGGTAAAAACGGGTTGCTAAAATCAATTCCTCGAGTAGTTACGATTCCAAAAGCAGTTAAATTTCGTCTTTCACCCGCTACCCCACTACCATTGCCCCCGCCGTGACCAATAAGCCACTGATGTCCAATAAGGCGTCGACCTTTCCAAATACCACCAGTAGCTACCAGGTGCCCAAACCTAGCCAAATCCTTTGCACTCATTACCACCCAACCAGGGCCTCCTCGAACCACATGCCCATTAATAACATATGGGGGATCTAGAAAATCCCCATACCCTGGCATATGAGGATACCAATCCTTATTCTGATAGAGTTCTAAACCAGGTGTCCACTTCCAATTACCCGGTTCTATGCCTATATCCCCGAACAATTCGTCATCAAGAACTGTCTTGATATCTTTATTCCACGCAACGGTTAGTGCCTGAGATAGCCTCCATTGAGCTCCGCTGCTGTAAACACCGTTAGTACTCGGCTCACTGTGGGAGTAGTTGTCAAAGAAGGGATCTCCTGTCCAATTGGCCCATCCCGGAACAGATCCTTCAGGAATTGTTTTTGCCGTATGCTGCTGCCTCCAATAATATCCATTAGTCACAGGGAATCCTCCCCAGTGGACATTTCCTTTTTTTCTTCCTAATAGATCCCAACTAAGACTACGATGATGACCCTGATCCATGTATTTGTGAGGATGGGAAAGTTGACCCTCTCCCGTCCATGTTTTCCAAATCAATCCATCAGGATCAACTAACCCACGCTCAACTGCTAAACCAAGCACTGCCCAAGTGAACGCCTTACCCATAGATGCGGTCTGTGCTCTAAAATCTCCGTCGCCCCATGAATGTACAAGATACCCTCCCCTTGTAAAAACTGTCCCCCAGTTTTTGTTAATCCCAATCACATCATCACTTTCTTGGAATCTTCCAACATCCATTTGGCCAATCAAATCACGCCAGGCATTCACATCAATTCCGGCCTCCTCGATTGTAATTTCAGTCCATTCACATTCAGGATATGTGATCCATTCAGGGAGCGATTCTTCGATCATGTCAATTAGCCTTTCATGAAACTAATTCTCACTGTTAATCATCATATGTGTGGTTCGCTTAGTAGAGTAAATTGCTAAGATTTCTGCATTAGCGTCATAAAAACACCACCTTTTAGGGATCAGTGTTGTCAGATAATAATTTAGTGGATTACTAAACCAAAACTCCAAAACCAGACTTAGTACAAATTTCGATACGATTACCGTCTGGATCATTCAAGAAAAAATACCTTTGGCCATCCATTCGGGTACCTATTGGAGTTGTTTCTACCCCCTTTGCATGGATACACTCAGCGGCCAATTGGATATTGTCCACTTCAAAAGCTCCATGGTGTGAAGGATGTGACTTGCCTTCTGGATTTTCAGCCAAATGAACCATGGAACCACTGGGTAGCTGAAGCCAAACAATATTTTTTGATTCAACCTTTGAAGGGATCATTTTCACACCAAGAACATTTTGCCAGAATTCAACAGCTTTATCCTTGTCTCTAACATTGTAAGTAGTGTGGTTTATAGATTTGAGCCTGATAGAATCGTGATTAAATCCCACCATCTGTTGCCCTCCCAACATTTATTATTAATTTGCTCATCGTTGTAATTACTTGGATAACATGACCCATAGTGTTAATGAATATGCAAAATAAATTAACTATCCCATAACATCTCTGAACAGTCTCAAAAAATTCCCTCCCAGTACCTTGGCAATGTCTTCATCAGAATATCCCCGATCAACCAGAGATCTGGATAGGTCTGGCATTTCATCAGGACCTGAAAACCCATGAGGGTGATAATGAGGGTCTGGTATTGGAAGAGGCATTGGCCTAATTTTCTTTCCTTGTTGTGCAAAAAGGTATTGAAAAAAAGAGTAAGGTTGATCTTGGCAAAAATCTGTACCCATGCCTACATGGTCAATACCTATTCTCTCGACAAGATCGTCTATCGCATCAACATAGTCATCAAGCGTAGACTCGTAGCCCTTGCTGAGAAATGAAGGCCATGCATTAGCGCCAACTACTCCACCTTTCTCAACCAACGCATTCAATGCATCATCTGGTTTGTTTCTCACATGGTCAACAAATGAACGAGCGTTGCAATGGGTGAAAGCAACAGGTTTATCTGAGGCATCGATAGTCTCTAGAGTAGTTCTGTCTCCAACGTGGGATAAATCTATCAAAATCCCCAATTGGTTCATGATGCTTATAGCGTCCAATCCAAAGTTACTCAGTCCATCATCCACGCGCTCATAGCATCCATTTCCAAGTAAATTACGCTCGTTGTAAGTGACCTGTATAACTCTGATGCCTAGATCGTAGAAAAGCTGCAATCTATCCAGATCATTCTCTATAGGAGAGGCATTCTGCCAACCAAGGAAAACAGCAGTTTTCCCGTCCTTCTTAGCCTGAATAATATCATCTGCATACCTCCCCTGAGACAGGGTTTTGCTATGGTCTTTAAAACGTTGAGACCATTCTGTAAACCTGTCCATAGTCTCTTGAAAACCCTCCCAGACAGCCATTGTGGCATTGATTGCAGTCACTCCTCCAGCATCCAAACTCTTGTAAACATTTTGACTGCTCCACAAGCTTACATTAAGACCATCAATCACTATGGATTCATCGTATATTTTGTGTGCTCGATTTTTTGTTTCCATTTATAATCCTCTCCTCAGTTATATGAAACCAACCATTACTCAAGAATATTTGCATCCCTGCCCAACATGGAAAACAACACTGTTGCGGCAGCGTCTCCAGACACTGAATCATCAGTTAGACCACGCTTTAATATCTGGCCACTATCACTTATCTGTTCATCATTGCTGTTAACAATCACATCTATCAGATTCAAGCATCACATCAACTTCTTTATCTTCTGTCGGTGGATTATTCCCGATTTCCATGAACATATCAACAAGTTTAATTACAGGGAGCACTGTATCAACTTGTGTACGCAGTTTATCAAGGTCAGATTCAACATCTGACAAGACTGATTCTGATCTCAACAGTTTCCCTTCTATTTCATTTATCCGGGTCTCCGAGTTAGCAAGGGCTGTCCGAGCATCTGACAAGGCTGATTCTGACCCCGACAACCTTGCTTGAGTTTCAGTTAAATCCAAGCTGACGGTCTCGAACTCCTCCTGAGACACTCCCTTACAAGAGGCTAAAATTGCAACCAGACCCAAGCCATGAAGACTTTTGTAAAAAACTCTCCCTCCTACCAAGCAATTCATCTTAATATTCTCCTGTAAATTTAATTGTCTCCACATAAAATTTGAGGGAGAAATGATTGTACTCTACAGCCATATTCCTCATCAAAACTCGACTCACCAAAGCAGCATTAAAAGCCCCCTATGAAAACTTTCAAGCCTGCTCTTGTAACTTGAGTTCCAGTTCATCATTTGTTGGTTCCACAAGAATTGAACGATCTTCGAAAACAATGGTAGGTACTATAAGTTTGCCATTGTTTACGTTTAGTACAAACTCTCTACCATCGGGTTCATCATCCACATCTATCCATTGGTATTCAACCTGAATTGAATCAAGAAAATCTTTTGAACGGCTACAGTCACCGCACCATTGTGTTCCATATATCATTAACTTTGAGTTCATAATTGCATATATTTGTGGGTCATCTTTGTTTATCCAAATGTTGATCGTTGCGAACCTGATTCACTTTTAGGAATAACGTATCTGCGTGAGTATCAGCGATTTTGAGTTTGTTGTACCGTTCTAAATCCTCTTCAAGCATTGGTCAAACAGTTTCAAAAAATTGAGTGATTGCATTATCCAATTTTTCAATCATGTCTTCAAATGCACCTGGTGCTAGCAGGGTCTGCCAAGACTGATATGCGTTACGTTCGTAGGCTGAGCGAGTAGGAATATATACATACCCAGGGCCATTGGTCATATCTAAGAACATGATCACTTTATCTGAATGGCGATTACGAAGCTCCTGCTGCATTTCAAAATAAGCTTCACCTGGGTGGGCAATCATTAGTGCATTGCCTAGTTGCCATAACCAAACTGGGTGATTGGCGCTATCCCCATCGACATAGTCAATCCTCATCCCAATTTGTTTCCGTACCCGGGAATCAACAATTTTGGGATTTACATCTGACCACTTGAGCCGCATCTGCTTTTCGCTCATCAATTCTTTACGTTTTAATCGAACTATTATTCGCTCACATTTCACAATTCTTGGAGGGTCAATTTTAACCGGTTCCCATATTGCCAGGTTCGCGTTTGATTTTATAATTTCTGTGAATCTTAACTCCGTAGCCGGCGCTAACATACTTGACAATGTAGACAGTGTTGCGTATCCAAGAATTTCTCCGTTTTTGTCTGCCACTTCTGGGTCTGCTACGTACTGTATCCTTGGCGACAAGTTGCCGCACGCTCCTTGGAGGTAAAAAAATTGAGCTCCGGTGCTGCACTCCACTAACTCCCGAGCCCGACCAATAAAATCTGGCGAAACAAGGTCGCAATCCCATCCAATTGTGGTCGGATGGCATCCATAATTTGCAAGTGTAGCTAAAATTTTGCCAGAAAGATCAGTTACACGTGCAACTGTAAGTGTCTGGTCGGCCTTCAACTCGGGATTAAATCCAACATAATCATTATCTCCAATTGGTAAATCACGTACTACGGCTAAATCACAAGAGCCATATGTCCAAGTTATATCGGCTTCTTGGGTATTGTTTCGGGCAATAACACACAATTCAATAACTGTTGAAATGACATTTTCAATATGATCTGGAACTAACTCTGCACCTTCTTTATTTGCCTCGTGAATACAAAATGGAGGACCTTTATGTGTTTGGCTGAGATTGACGAGCAGATCATCAAGTTCGATACCCAATTCTTTGACCACTCTCGACCTAAAATTGACCACATCACATTCGTAACAACAAAGCCATCCCAAATCTAAGGCAACCAGGAATAACTCAGTTCCGGCTGGTGATTTAATCACCATTGCAGACGCGGTAAGTTTTCGATGTATCCCTTTTGATTGAGTATTCTGACTCATTCCCCAAGGATTCGACTGGATACCTACTTCTGGTGTGATGTCTCTCATGGATAGTCCAACTATAACTCTGCTCATCGCCGGTCTATATTTATCAATTGTGGGACGGTTAATCATTTATCTATTTTCCTTAGTGATTATTGATGATTTTTAATCCCGATCAAGTAGTTCTTCTATTCATTCTTTTTGCCAAATTATTTATATGCCATTCATAACAACATTTTGACACTTGAATTACGCCCCTCGCCTGAGCACTCTTCCAGGTCGAGTTTTAGTATGTTCACCTGCACTAATGACAAATTCTCCGGCTATGATCAGGTGTTCAACCCCAGTTGCAAGTTGATGTGGTTGCTCGAATGTTGAATGATCGATAATTGTGCCTGGGTTAAATATTGTTAGATCAGCAACATACCCCTTTTTAATTTGGCCTCGATCCTTCAAATTCAGTCTTTTGGCCGGCATGCATGTCATTTTGAAAATAGCCGTTTCAAGAGACATCAGTGACTGTTGACGAACATTACGGCCGAGGATTCTTGGATAAGTCCCATAAAATCTGGGATGAATCTTTTTGTGAGATTGGCTCCCATTGGGAGATATCGCATTGCCATCGGAACTTATCATACCTATTGGGTGAGAAAGAAAATAACTCGTGTCTCTTTCAACACGTCCATGTATGACTGCAGAAACTGCTCCTTTTTCTTCCTCTTCAATCTGCATAGTCGCTTCTGCCGGTTCAACATCACGCTCGTCCGCTATGTCAGCAATAGAACGTCCGACTAACCTCTGGTTAGCCTCAGACTGAACGTCAGAAATTACCCACGTGTCAAATCTAGGTGGCACTTTACCGAATCCTGACCTGATCTCATCTCTAATTAAATTTCGTGTTTCCGGATGTTTCAATCGATCCACGTAGGCTTCAATTCCACCGGCTTGTGCCCATGTCGGAACTAATTGATCTACCCCTCCACCTGCTGCGTTATATGGGTGGCAATCATATGATATGTCTAGACCGTCAGAATGTGCTTTTTCAAATACCTCTATCATCTCAGGAGCATGCCCCCATCGGCTTATTTCCTTCCTCCAGCCTCCGAAATCCGGACGAGATAAAATAGCAAGATGAGAATACTGAACTGCGACATCTGCCCTACGCCCAATTTCCACAGCCTCTTCAATAGCAGTTACATGTTTTCCTGCTCCAAATCTAGAGTGTGTGACGTAGAAAGCTCCATCATAGTGAGCAATCGATTCCATAAGCGCCACTACTTCATCGGTAGACATGTAAGCAGAGGGCGCAAGGGACAGTCCAGTAGATAAAGCAAAGGCGCCTTGTTCAACAGCTTCATTAGCAAGCAGTTGCATTGATCGCATTTCATCTGCAGTAACCGGCCGATCTTCAATTGCACCTACAGCGAATTGAAGTGCCATTTGTCCAAGTTGAGGCGCTACGTTGAGGCTAATACCTTGAGATTCGAGAGCGGAAGCCCATCCATCCAGATCTCTCCATTCCCACTGAACTGGCCAGTCAAAACTTCCCAGTCCTATATCAACTTTACCATTTGGCCGAATAGGAAAAGGCGAAAAACCGCAGTTACCGGTAACTTCTGTGGTAACTCCCTGAAATGCCTTGCTCTCACCTCCAAAATCACCGAACATAGACATGTCAGAATGCGAATGTATGTCTATAAATCCAGGGGCAACTATCAATCCATAAGCATCTATTACCTTAGACGCTTCTGAAGCATCAAGTTTCCCTATAGCCTCAATCTTACCACTACTTATTCCAACGTCAGCTTGGTATCTTATTTGTCCAGTACCATCTATGACGGTGCCCCTATTAATAATTGTATCAAAGGGCATTCTTATACCTCTTAACAACCGGCACAAGTCATCATTTATAGTCGCCTTTAGCCGGCTCAAAAATTTTGAAGGAAGCAATCATCTCCCTAAATAAAGGCTGGTTGATTTCCGAAAATCCTGGTTCTGTAACAAATATGACAGAAATAGCCCATTGAGCATTAATTAAGGTCAATATATCTATTTGGTTACCATTATTAGCGTCTCGATCAACACCTTTGCTCAAATATCCATCGTGAAGTTCTATTTTAGTAACTACTGATTGCGTCCCTACTTCTTTCTCGACTTCCAAATGTTCCCTGCTAAGCTCTTCAAAATTCCGTGTTCCCCATGTTGGATTCCCTATCTTTTCACTCAAAAGCATATCAACTGTTAAATGTTCTAGCACACGTTGAATTTCTATCTTTATCAAAGGTGGCCCATGAGGAGATTCAGGAGAAAAGAAATCTACGTCTGGCATGTTTCCCGGAGGGAGATTGGCTCGCATGTCCTGCTGAACTTTCCAATTCTCATCATAGTCTATAGAAAACCCAGCAATTTCGTCCGTATACGTCTCAGTCAAAATCACTGAATCAATGGGGACTTCAGTATAGTCTTTACGAATTAGTCTTGCTTCACGTGATGTCTCTGCAGATATAGGAGGTGCAAGTATGGTTTCTTCCACGTGATTTGCCGACTCTTCTTCACCAGCAATAATACCAATTACCAAAAGCACTACAAATACCACGAGGAATCCCAGCATGATTTTTCCGAATAAGGACCAATATGATTTTTTAGGCCCTGAAACATCAGAAGTTGTTGAATGTTGTGTTACTGATTCCGAAGGTTCAACTTGACTAGTACTATCTAGTTCCTCGCGAGATATGGATGCTCCGCACAATATACAAAATTTGGAGTCCGGATTAATCTCTTTTTTGCATTCAGGGCACGAAAACCCAAGTAAATAACCGCATGTTTTGCAGAATTTTGAGCCTTTTTGATTCGTATCACCACATGATTTACAGTCCATTAATTTAAACTCCGCCAATTTTCATTTGGCCAGTATAAAA
>CAZMZE010000018.1:0-52850 GCA_964570875.1 uncultured Dehalococcoidia bacterium | reverse complement strand
AATCAGGCATATCTGTAATATCCTGCCACTGATAAGTTGATCCATAACCCGAGGATATTTCAACCAATGGAGCATACTTCCATATTTCCTTTGATTCGCTAAAATAAATTCTACCTTCCGTTCCTGCAATTGTTGTATTGGACTCGTATTGTTTCCTCGTGGCGATACAGTTGATGAAAATTACTGAACCATTCTCACACACTACCATCCCACTACCACCTGGATCATCAACTGGCTCCTCACAGATAAATCCACTTACTTTAATTGGCTTATCGTTTACCCAAAACAAAGCCAAATCAACAGTATGAGTCCCGTTATGCAATAAAGGCCTAGAACCTGTTATCTCTACAGTCCGAAGTTGTCCTATCATTCCAGAATCAATCATCTCTTTAATCTTTTGGTGATGTGGAGTGAAACGCCTAGTGTGATCAACTATCAACCTTGATCCGGACCTCTCACATGCCTCAATCATCTTATTCGCCAAATCGACACTGATTGCAATTGGTTTTTCAACCAGAATTACTTTTACACCTGCACCAGCTGCTTCAATGACTGGCTGATGGTGATTGAGATTGTTAGTGGTCACACTCACCACATCAAGCATAGCTTCTCTGTACATTTCTATAGCTGATTTGTACCGCTGCCCATTTGGAATTCCCCACTCTTTTCCAAATTGATGTAATCTATCTGCATCAGTGTCGCATACAGCTACAAGCTCGCAACCTTCAGTACGTGCGTAGCCACCAGCGTGCGAATTGGAAGATTTTCCCAGTCCTGCTACCGGTCCGGCTCCGACTATACCAACTCTAATATTTTTATTTGGCATTTCGAGCTGAATTATTACAATTATTTATGAATGAATGCAATACTCAATTAATCAATAATTGCAAATTCATGACGGAAATTGATTCATCTTTCTTTAATTGACTACCAAGCTCGAAGGTTACAACCGCAACTGATCCAAAACCGTCAATACTCAAATTTGTGATATATATAATTAATCCTGAAAGAAAACTTGTGACCAAGCTGAAGGAATACCCAATTGGCAGCAAAAATCCGACCTGTTTATAAACTCATAACATCAGAAACCCTAATAACCGGGATCGGTAATCAGCCTATACGGAATGGCGCGGTACTTTTTAAAGATGATCACATAATAAACTCTGGCCCCAAGAAAACTGTTATCCCTCAGAATGCTGGAAACATTGAGCGAGTTGATTATGGGAATAGCACTATCCTACCCGGCCTAATAGACACTCATGTCCACTTAATAGGAGTCGGAGACGGTAGGGTCGGGGACAATCTCGCAACTTTACCAGATGAAATATTAACGCTCCAAGCTTCAGAAAATGCACGTGCACACCTTATATCAGGTGTAACTACCGTTCGTGACTGTGGATCAAAGAATATGACTACCTTAATGTTAAGAAAAGCCTATGGTTTACATATCAACAATGGTCCGAATTTGGTGTTGAGCGGTAGGCCTGCTGCAATTATCGGTGGTCATTTAAACTATTTCGGTATTGAAGCAACAGGGATAGACGAGTGTAGAGCCGCAGTGCGTCAATTGTTCAAGGATGGAGCTGATTTCGTAAAAATAACTGCCAGTGGAGGCAGTACCCGCACCTCTCTACCGCTTCGACCTTCATTCACTATCGCAGAATTGAAAGCTATTATTGGGGAAGCTCATAATTTCGGCAAGCATGCTGCAGCTCACTGTGTGAACTCACAATCAATATTGAACTGCTTAGAGGCTGGAATTGATACAATTATACATGGGCGTTACGTTGAGCCTAATGGTTCTAGAGTTTATCGTGATGATATAACCGAACGCATAGTAAAACAGAAGGTTTTCGTAAACTACAACATGGGTGGAATTAACCACCGTACACAGACGCTTCAAGTTAAAAAAGATAAGAGGATAATTACACAGTCAGAACAACTCGAGCTTGACGGCCTACTTTTTTGGACAGATATTGATTATCAATTTTACTCACGTATGAGATCTGACGGAGTCCAAATGGTCTGCGGATCCGATTCCACATGGGGACATTATAAAATGGGGCAATTCTCCTACGAAATTGAAGGTCATGTAGCTGCCGGAATGTCTCCTATGGAGGCAATCACTGCTGCAACAATTGATGCAGCAAAATCATTAATGCAGGAAAATCGATTGGGCAGCTTGGAACCGGGAAAGCAAGCAGACATACTTGTAGTGAAAGGAGACGCTTCAAGTAATATAGAAAACCTTCGGAACGTGATCCATATTTACCAATCAGGACTCCAGATAGACACGGCAAATAACTGATTAAGCATCAGCAAGACATACTATATTCTTCTGGAATTTTGTCAAAACAATTTATCAAGGAGAATGGTGACTTATGCAGGTAGATAACACCAATCAGCTATTTTAGAAATAGTACAAAAGCTCCCTTAACCACTGCCAGTAACACAAAAGCAGATGTAAATGCTAAAAATAATTTAACCCCCATAAAAGCAACCATCATTACCAAAACAAATATAATAAAACCCAGTCCCAGTCCTATTGCACTCAGGTAAATTAGCTTCTCTAATGCTTCTGCGAAAGAACTAATCCTGACTGCTTTACTGAAAGTTCTTTTCACCTGATTTATTCCAGACATTCTGCCAACCTCGAAGATCGTTCATCATGCATGATTCCATGTCACTATTTCACAAAGCCCGCTAAATTCCAAGTGGTATTAAAACATCTATAGGTCTGTAACAGCAATTCTATCCATAAGTCTTACTAAGAATTCCTCTGAGCTAAGTATTCCTGAAATTTGCGCATATTCATTAGCTGCATGCTTATTTCCCGCATGACACGGTAGACCACCTATCCATGGCAACTTCAGCCTATCAGTCCATATGGATACTGGTATCCCTATGGGGTGTACAGGCCAAACTTCTGGATTTGCACCCATTTCATTATGTACATCCAAAACACATTGCACTACTTTATCGTCAGGAGAGGCGCCCCCTCCGGAGTAAGCATTGAACACTTCGAATACAATATCTTGAAACCCTCCATCATCTAGGATTTTTTTAATCCTTGAAATTCCCTGGTCTGGAGTCTCTCCAGGTTGAAATCTCATATTTACAGCAGCTTCTGCATCCGAAGGTATACTGATTTTGATCGATTTACCTTCTCCTACAAAACCTGAGCGTATACCTACCACGGTGAACTGTGGACGGAAAAGGTGTGCCATTAATGCATCGGCAAAATCATGATATTTAAATTTGCTCACACCCAATAGAGTTTTAATCTGTTGTTCATTCAAACGTTTCATTAAATTATTTGCCAGTTTAATTTGGCTATCGCTAGGACACCAGCCACGCCCTTGTGCATAATCTCTTTCCAGACTGTGTTCAATATGAACTATAGCCTCACTGAGCCTCGTAGCAGGATTGCCTACCCAATTTGAATTTAGAGCATGCATCTCATTGCCTACCGGTCCTCCCCAATCACCACCCTTACAAATCAATCTCCCCATTAGATTACCCTTTATTGAAAGAGGTACTATTGGTACTCCATTACTATGGGCCATTGGACATAACCAAAGAACCAAATCTGATTCCAGCATTTCTTTTTGATGCTTATTGACAAAATCCCTTATCCCACCGCTACCTAATTCAGATGCTTCGAATACCATTATCAAATTCACAGGCAAGGTTTTACCGAGTTCACGATAAGAGGCGATCACGTTCATCGCTGAAGCTATTGGGGTTTTCATATCTTCAGCACCACGACCAATAATTGACCTGCCAATACCTTCCACATTACGAATTTCAGGTTCAAATGGTGGAATAGTCCAAGACTCTTCGTCCGCAGGGGTTACATCGTACAATCCATGTAACAGCAGAGTTTTATCTGCACCTTCATCTAACTTTGCAAAGACCACTGGTAACTCAGATGTTTGAACCACACGCGAAACACCTCCAAGCTCTTCTATGTCTGAGGACAATAGCTCAGCCATTTCCTGAACACCTAAATTTAAAGCAGATATGCTGGGTTGAGTTAAATACCTTTTTAATCTTCCAACATGCGCGTCTTCAAAATCCTGTTTGATTCTATTTATGACCTCGAGTGACGAATTTGAAATCATGGAATTTCCACGTCGATCAATGGTCTATGTTGTTGAGCACCGTAAACATCCTTATCACCCGGAGAACCTGAACGCGCACCTGCTCTAGGAAAAGTGATTTTTATTGCATTAGCCGCAAAAAAACTAACAATTTTGACATTGCCTGCAGGTATACCGTAAAGGTTGGCAATCAAATCTGGTGTTAAAATCTCGCTAGCCACTACACGTTCAAAAGTCTTATTGTCTTCAAATAATAGATCGATCGTAGTTAGCAAAGGACCAGCGTTTTTACTACGAATCACACTCGCCAAATCATAAAGCATCGTCAAGATACTATATCCTCGAACTCTACATTAAAAGGTTTCGAGGGATCGTCGACTTCCATAGTATGATAGATGCTGAATTCATATACGGGACCACCCCTGAAATCAGATGGAGAGAACGGAAAAGCCAGGTTTCCTCCAGTTGCTTTTCTACCTGTAAAGCCAAAATGCATAAAAGTACTTCTAGCAAGTGACAAGACTGTATCTGCAGTTTCTTGATCATCCCCAATTGCTTCAATCAATAACCCTACTTCTTCTGGCTTAGATTTATCTGGAGAGTTTGACGACATCAAGACGCCATCTATGCCATACGCAGTGAACCTAAGTTCATAACATTTTACTTCAGTACTCCGAAGCATCGAATCCACTGTCTCTCTCACACCGCATGATACTTCTTCTAGATGATCTATCAAGCTTGGATCAGCTATCCCAGCAACTGTTATTGTCCTAAATCCTACCCGTCGAGCCGCTTCAAGTTTGATGGTGGGATTAGTAGCAAGTTCGAATTTACTACCCTCTACGCGAACCCTGCGCTCGGTAGACATCTCAATATTCGATCCGTGTAAATCTACTAACCCTTCTGGTTCGTGAAAAATATACGGATCTGGTTGCTCATACATCATATGCGCTGCAACCGAAGTAGGAGTTAGAGTTCTTAGTGGGTTCATAGGTTCCAACTCAAAATAGTCTTCGTGAAGCGTAGCCATGATAGAATCGTTGGTACCGGTGGGGATCGCACACTGAGCTCCACATTCAATTATTTTCGCCATATGATAAGCTAGGCCTAAATCAAATCCCTTCATCACCGCCATTGAGGCAAAAATAGCAGTATCACAAGATCTGCCTGCTATTATGACTTCTGCTCCCCCTTCAAGGGCACGTACGAATGGTCCTACTCCCATTTGCCCAACTATTCGCTCCGATGCCTCCACATCATTTTCTGAAATATCAGGTTGGTCACCGAGTGGCCGTACTTTATTTGATTTAATTGCATCAACTACTAGTTTTTTATCCAACTCAGAGCGTATCACTGCTAGTCGATACGAATGGTTATCACGTTTCGACAAATAGTTCAGAACTTCTAACACACTATCCACATGGGGATCGCCTCCTGCAGTACCTGACGATCCTATGATAAGCGGAACTCCTACTTCTCTGGCTGCAGCCAATGCCAGTCCCAAATCCCGCAACATTTGTGGTCGTTTGATTAAAGGTTCACCGCTACCAAGGTAATAAGGGCCTGGGTCCGTTGACCCATTGTCAGCACCTATCACGTGAGGGTTTTGCTGTATACCAGTCAAAAGTGATTGTTCAGGAAAACCGTAACCCATGAAACCACAGACTGATAGTATTTTTAATTCATCCATATTTTTATCAAAAACCTTTCCTGAACGTATATTTATATCCAGACAGGTATTTGTCTTGTACAATCAAGGTCTGAATTGATCCACTGGTACCGTCACTGATGCGGGGCCACTCGGCATAACTAAGGTTTTAGCTCTGTCCGAACCGACTACCAATATGTCAAACCTTTCTGCACTTTCCAACACGGGGGTATTCAATTCCAACAATTCGCGTTCAGACAAGCCCTTCATCCATTTCCAGTGAGCTGCCACTCTGGCCTCATTTTCCAAAGGAACGAATTGTGTCATTTTCCCCAAACTTCCATTGGTGTGCATGTGCAAAAACTCTTTTGAACCTGCCTTAGTAAATCCCTGTGCTCCAACTGGTCCAGCTACGTCTGGAGGGAGCAGTATTAACCTTTCCTCTCCGTGGGTACCCCACAAGCCTTTGTTGCCAAAAGTAGCACCATAAGCCACTGTTTTTAACAATCCCTCAGCCGTATCATTTCCCTGGTCTTGAACATCCAATTCGCCATTAGTGATGAAAACTGAAACGGTACTTTCTTGCAGATTGAAACCCTTGTCCACATGATAAGGTTCCCATGGGCTATTTTCCTCATTTTCGCCTATGCACATAACAAATTTACGAGTAGTACCAATGGTATCCATATCCATTTTGTTCGGATACCAATGACCTATATTCCTAAGGCACATGCCAAAAGCTCGTCCTACAGTAATGTTCACTCTGTTATCAAATCCAGGCCCCAAGGCGGAACCACAATTGATACTTAGTTCATTACGTATCGGTCCGTTTACCACAAGAAGTGGGGCCTGTGGGCTTGTTGACATCAATAGCGATTTCCCTCCGTCCGACCCCATTTTAGACAACCCTAAAACAGCTCCTATTATTAACGGCATGTGCTCGGGCTTAGCCCCGGCTGCTGCAGAATTTATAGCTATTTTCTCTACCGTAGCTATACCGAAACCAGGCGGAATATCGCAAACCACTTCATCACGTGGAAGAGAGGTTCCGGCAATCAACTCGTCAACTACATCTTCAGTTGGTGGCATAAGTGGAAATCCGTCGCCCCAATCACGTCTCAGGTATTCCTCATTCATACGATTAACTGCGTCAAAACGATCTTCACCTTCAAATCGTTCCTCTGCCGAAAAATCAAGGAACTCGCCTTCCACTCTTTCTCCCGATGACTTGGTAAGCATATTTACCAGATCATCAAAGGCCGGTTCCGTATTTTCTATTGATTCTGCCGGTGACAAGTTTCTGTATATTCGTGGTACCACAACAAACATCAATCCTGGCATTCCAAACGCTCTACTACTAGCGACTGCATCACCTTCAAACCGTCCTGAGATTATTGGGACCGCAGGGATACCCAAGCTCTCTATTTGAATCATGTCGTGGCACATCCACGACGCGCATGTCCCTCAGTCGCCGGTGGCGCCAATTACAGCATCGCATTCTTCTGCTGCCTGCCTGAGTATATGAGGAGGATTGGGATAATTACCGCCCGTGTAGAATCTGGTCTCCAAATTTTCGAAGCGTTGTTCTAGCATTCCTCCAACATGTTTAAGCGCGATATCTCCTCCGTGTGTACCACTCCATACTAGTCCGATTATTTTGCCTTCCAACGTTGTCAATCTTGGTGAAACTATTTTTACTGATTGCATAGCTCTTTGAGGTGCTACAGGGTTAAGAACTTTCAGCAAATGCATATGCGTTACACCTTTCTATTGGACTACTTACTAAACTGTCCTATGTTTGTATGATTTTAAAATAACTTTCAGTCATTGACCGCAAGTCTATGTTGCGTAATGTTGTGTGTCAACGGAAATCCATCTCTACTCCGAACTCACCTCTGAAGTGTCATCTGTGAGTTAAATTTAAGATCAAAATATAAATGAGATATACATTCCTGCAACAAGTAATCAAACATCACTCTGATAGATCTTTTAATCAACCAACTCCACAAAGTATCTATACGGGGGACCCACCAATCAGGTACATTCTATTAGAAAATCCTATTAGGAGACCTCGGTCAAATCAAAAACCCTAAAGTCAATTGGATACACTCCGTACCGTTTTATTATGGTTGGGTTATCGTAGCCGTTGCATCATTAGCTGGATTTGCTTCGGCTCCAGGCCAAACTTACGTCGTATCCATATTTCTACAGCCGATGATAGAAGACATGGGCTGGTCTAGATCAACGTTTTCATCCATGTATTCAGTAGCTTCTCTGAGTGCTGCTGTGTTCATGATTCTGATAGGTAAGTCAATAGATAGGTTTGGCGCGAGACGTACTCTTAGTACATTAGTCGTCTTAATGGGATTGGTTACAATATGGATGAGTACGGTCGATTCTGAATGGAAGTTATTAATCGGACTAGCAGGGATAAGAACAATAGGGCAGGGATCTTTCGGGCTAGTAGGAGCAACACTCATATCGATTTGGTTCATTAAGATACGGGGCCGGGCAAATGCAATATCATCTATTGGCGGCTCACTAAGCATGGCAATATTCCCATTGCTAGTCCATATAATGATCAGAGAATATGGATGGAGAACCAGTTGGATAATACTCGGATTGATGGTGTGGTCTATATTGCTACTACCCAGCATCTTACTTGTAAGACGTAGTCCTGAAGAAATCGGGTTATTACCCGACGGTACTACTTCTGATTACCAATTGGCAGATAGAGATCAGAAATCTCTGAAATCAGAAGTGAATTTCTCAATGACTGAGGCGCTCAAAACCAAAGCACTTTGGATGTTAACTCTTTCTAGTATTTCTATGCCTTTGATTATGACTGGTCTAATGTTTCATCACGTGTCTATACTAGATTCTAAAGGATTCACTCCAGAATTCGCTGCAATAACTATAGGGTTATTCGGACCTTTAACACTCATATTTCATTTACTGTGGGGGTACCTCTCTGACAAAATACCAAACAGGTATCTCCTCGCTTCAGGCAACTTATGTCTGATTTTTACGATGTTTTGGCTAATGTCAACGTCGAATAACTTCCAGGTCATATTCTACGTGGTTCTGCTTTCAATCGGCGGCAGTGCCATTTATGCGACAAACATTGTAGTGTGGGCTAACTATTTCGGAAGATCTCAGCTCGGCACTATAAGAGGTTTTGCTGCAACAACAATGGTAGCCTTCTCAGCACTAGGTGCTCTACCTTTTGGTTTAATATATGATCAAACTGGGTCTTATGACAAGGCGCTAAGTATGCTCATGTTTATGCCAGTCCTATCGCTAATTGGTAGCATATTGGCAACACCACCCACTAAATCGGTTACCCATACCTATTAGCTAGCGTAAAATATTATTCACTTTAAAAATACAGGTTGAGTCCAAGCACGAGTACCATACGATGATTTAACAACTGTTCTCACATAAGATTCAGATCCTTGAAATTTATAGGCAGGATTCAGTCCTGAAGTTTCGTCCAAAACCACTCCGTTTTCACCAATAAACATGGTTTGGTATACGTAATCGCGTTCCTGAACAATTTCAAACATTAGACCTTCATCCTGGTTTGTGATTCCAACAAACTCCACACCTGTTGAAAAATAAAATTCTCCACTAGCAAGTGAGGTTTTAATGGAGTCTACCGATAACTCATCTGCCCTGACTACTACCCATCCACGTCCGGGATTGGCCAAGGTATGATCGAAATCCATATAGTTATGTGCATCATCGGTAGCCACTCCGTATATAGTCTGCCCACTACTTAGCACAGCGTCCCATATTTCTTCTGTAGAATCCCTGTCAATACCGCCTTCATTGTTCGACCCTGGCCAACCGTTGTATATCTCCAGTAAGGTTGCACCTTGTACTTTCTTGATTTCTGAAGCTCCGAATGCCCAAGACGCGTTAGGATGGTTAAGTTGTGCAATACCGTCTGCTGAAATAATTCGATCTACATTAGCCTGTATCGTTTCTACAGCAGACTCAGCATCCACAGGTTCTATAACATGAGATATACCAATCCCATTCAAATGGATAGGAATCTCCCTTCCCAAAATACAAGCAGAGACTTCTTCACCAGGAATCATTAGTGGAGACCCATCAATTCCACCATAGTCCAGGATCGTACGATGGTTATGATCACTTAGCACGAGGAAGTCATAACCATGCCTCATATACCACTCAACTACTACTTCTGGATCAGCATCTCCATCAGAATTAGTGGTATGGGTATGCAGATTACCTTTAAACCAATATTTATCCTTCAAAGCTGCCTCGTCTGATCAGGAATTTTGATTAAGGGATGATTAATACACATCTAATGTGAATCCCATTCCATTAGGGGTCTCTTTAAAATCAAAAACAGCATCTTTCAGATTTTCCTCCAGACCTGGATCAATCGCCAGCACGGTTTGCCCCTCAAATTCGTACATGACTTCACCTCCCTTTTCTATATCAATTACAACCCCAAAATCACCCGGGCCTGTCCACTCTGGAGGTACAGAAAGCTTGAGGTACCTATCGGTCGGCAGGCGTTTGGTTTGCACGATCCTTTGGAGCTCACCCAATGCTTGGTCTGTAACCGTTAATGACATGAATTAATTAATCTCCTTTAAAATAATTGTGGCTCTACATATTAACGCATCAGGCTTTGTCACATCATTAATAGAGTATCATTCACTTAATGGTAATAATATAAATTGTCCTTGTTTAACACTCACTGCCAATTTCGACTTATCGGTTTCATGTTAACTCAACTTGTGATCCCTAGTAACAACAATGTGAAAATAAAAATGGAGAATAGCAATGTTTTATGAACCCAAAAATGGTTCTGGTTTAGAGCATGATCCACTCAATGCCATAATTATTCCACGACCTATAGGATGGATATCTACTTTAAGCGTATCCGGTATCGCTAATCTGGCACCTTACTCATTTTTCAATTTGGTAGCATACACCCCACCTCAAGTGATGTTTTCGGCAACAAGCAACCACGCGCACAGAGGTTTGAAAGACGCTGTAGCAGACTCACAAAGTGCAGGTGATTTCGTTGTGAATATTGCAACCGTTGCACTTGGGTCAAAAATGAATACATCCGCTGTACCAGCACCTCACAATGTGGATGAATTTGAATACTGTGGACTCAAAAAAGAAGACAGTGTCCTCGTTTCATCTCCACGAGTGGCTGAGAGCCCTATCCATCTTGAATGTCTCTATACTCGTTCGATTTCTCTGCCCTCCGACACTCCTGATGAATCTGTTACCGTTGTGTTTGGAGAAGTTGTTGGCATTCATATCGATGATAGCGTTATCACAAACGGTAAAATTGACTACCATAAAGTTCAGCCAATTGGTCGACTGGGTTACTTAGATTTTGTTGAAGTTAACAACCTGTTTTCGATGGAAAGACCAAAATGGAAATCATGAATTCCGATTTCTACGTTAAATACAATCCATGATTTTGTAGCAGTGGGCGGAAGGAAACCAAATGGAGACGCGATTACTAGGAAGGACCGGGCACCAAAGCAGTGTAATAACATTTGGAGCCATCATGGTCGGGAAAAAACACATCACACAAAAAATAGCCGATCAGTTAATAGAGCTAGCTCTTTCCCAAGGAGTGAATCACATAGACGTCGCTCCAACATATGGAGAAGCGATGGAGCGTCTGGCACCATGGATGCCCCAAATCCGCAGCAGGATATTTTTAGGTGCCAAAACCGGGGTTCGGACAAGGGCCGGAGCTAGAGAAAGTATTCACAATTGCCTAACAAGGCTAGGAGTTAAAGATGTTGATCTTTTTCAACTTCATGGGATATCTAGTATGGAATCACTAGATGAAGTTACCAGAGTTGGGGGAGCACTAGAGGCTTTAATTGAAGCAAAAAACCAAGGATTGACCAAGTGGATAGGAATTACCGGGCACGGACCAGAATCACCCAACATTCAATTAGAAGCGCTCAAGAGATTCGATTTTGACACCATAATGTTTCCAATCAACGCTGCAATATGGCCAAACAAGCAGTACCGAATTGCCACAAACAAATTGATTGAAACTGCAGAGGCAAGAAATGTTGGTATCCAAGCGATAAAGATGCTAGCGAGAGGAGGGTGGGGCAATAACAATCCTGATTGTTCAACTTGGTACGATCCGCACAGAGACCAAATTAATATTGACAATTGTATTTGGTGGTTACTTTCGCAACCTGTACATACAGCCCCAAGTACCGGAGAACATACTTTGTTCGGTAAAATATTAGATGCGGCCAAAAGGTTCCAACCCTTAACCAAACAGGATCAAATGCAAATAGTTAGATCACAAAACATTCATATCCCTGAGCCTAAGCTAGGTATTCTTGGTAATAACTAGAATACTCAGTAATTTAGACTTATGTCATCCACTCTAGATTTAAATCCTCCTAATCATTGGTAACAACACAAACAAAGAGGCTAGTACTACTAATCCAAAACCATTAATCGCTAAAGCAACCGATACTCCTGATAGTGAAGCTATCGCACCTATTTGAAAGGTACCTATCGGACCAGCTCCAAGCGCTAACATCCATGAACCCATCGCTCTACCTCTAAGCTTGTTGGGCACCACAAGTTGCATAATTCCCTGAGAAAACAAATCCGATAGTGCCATCACAGCGTTGATTACTGCAAGTACAACCAATGCAAAGATAAAGTTGCTTGCCAATGAGAGTACCATTAGCGAACAACCGAAAACTAATAGGGTTATTAAATACGATATTCCTTTACGTTTGTCATAGCGCCCCCCGATTGTAAGCAAAAGAATGCCTATAATTCCCCCAAGCGATCCTATACCATTCATAATCCCTAAGCCTTCGGCTCCTACATTCAATACATCCCTTGCTAGGCTTGGCAAAAGAACTTTATGGGAAAACCCTAGAATCTCGACTAAAGCAGTGGCAGAAAACATTACTATCAACGTTCGATTTGTCACCAATTCTTTGAAAAACTGGTTTACGGTGTCTCCAAGGGAATCTGTTGATAAAGGTGCAGACTGACCACGCGAACGGATGCTCATCATTGCCAGAGATGCGATAAAAAATACAGCAGAAATCCCGACTAACGCATAGCCTGACCCAAGAGATCCAATAACAAATCCAACGCTTATTGATCCAATAACCCTCCCTATCCTTCCAAGCATTGATAAAAGTGCTAACCCTTGGACCGCTCCTTCAGAACCCACCACATCATAAACAAAACTGCTAGAAGCAGTATTCTCGAAAACTTGGAATACTCCTGTAATTACGGTCAACACCAATACATGCCATACACCTGCACTACCTGTAAGTATTAGTATCCCTAATAACAAAATTGGAATTGAGGTTGCTACTCTTAAAGATCTAATGAATTTGGGCCTGTTTACCATATCTGCCACAATGCCTGAAGGAATCCCAAAAATGGTGTTAGACAACATTTTGATTCCGAGCACTAGTCCAACCATAAAAGCAGAATCAGTCAATTCAAGTACATACCAACCAATTACAACCTGCTCAGCAGTTAACCCAATAGAACTCAGTATCGAGGCAAATCCAAATACTCTTAAGTCTCTGTACTGTAATGGTCCGTATGACCACCAATTACCAAATATAGGTTTTACATCAATCAGGTATTTCAAGTCTCAAGAGTTGTATCATATCCAACCAAGACTAACAATTAAATCTATTAAAACAGATTGGAGTTTGAATTGCCTACAACACAACTTATCGAGTATTCACAAGCAAATAATCGGGTGAGGGAAATCTATGACGATATCATGTCTACTAGAAACACCGATTGGGTCAATAACTTCTGGAAAGCATTGGCGCCCCAACCAGAAGTCCTTGAAAGAACATGGAAAGCACTCAAATCAGTAATGGCACCAGGGAAAATAGATACCCTCACAAAAGAGCTTATATATATTGCTGTAAGCGTTACCAACAGTTGCAACTACTGTACCAACAGCCATATGGCATCAGCTAGAACCAAGGGTATGGACGAAGAAATGCTTACCGAATTGTTGTCTGTAGTAGGGATGGCCAACCAAACAAACGCATTAGCTAATGGGCTACAAGTTGAAGTTGACACACCGTATATCGATGGAGGACTAAAATCCAACTGATGCCTTTATATAGGTATTTTGCCAATGGATATGGCAACTGCGATTGTCACTGCAAATTTAAATATTCACATGTACACTGACATCGTTAACAACTTGAAACAGTATGCAAATAATTTGGTCGATCCAACTTTGCTCTACTGGTTAATATTTAAGAGGAGGATCAGATGATTATAATCGACGGTGATTACCCTATGGCTGGAGGCGCAAACGGACTACAACGGGACCTTACTCTGCCCATAACGAATGTCCGAACAGCTAACCCTATTATGGATATTCCTCCAGACCAGTCTGATTCAAATACTATGGCGAGTTTACCTGAGCTAAGAAAAGGTGAAATTGCTGCGGCAATTGTAAAGGTTGGGGCATGCATTTTAAGAGATGTCCATCCTCATGGCGAAGTAAGGACTGACGCACACGCCTATGCAAGAGCCCAAGGTGAAATGGCCTACTATAGAATATTAGAAACAAAAGGTGAAATTAATTTATTAAAGACATCTCAGGATTTCAAGAAACACATTACTGTCTGGGAAAATACTGAGTCATTTAAAAACCTTCCTGTGGGTTTCGTGCTAGGTATGGAAGGAGCTGATCCGATTCTCTGGCCAGAGCAGGTAGACGAGTGGTATGAAGACGGTCTTAGAGTTATAAGTCTCTCTCATTATGGAGTTAGTAGATACTCTCACGGGACTGCAACAGGTACAGAAGGTGGATTGATGGATGCAGCGCCCGAATTACTAAGAAACATGGAATCTCTTGGCATGATTCTTGATATATCACATACCTCGGACGAGTCTATAAGACAAGAATTAGAATTATTTAATGGACCGATTTTATCAACTCATCAAAATTGCAGGTCCATAACCCCAGGCGAACGTCAGTTGCCGGACGAACTCCTAAGAGAATTAATTGACCGCGGAGGTGTTATGGGCCATTCTATGGACACTTGGATGCTATACACACCAGGCGTCGACTGGGCTAATATACCTGACCGGCGCGAAATATTTCCTGAGGATGCAGTAACCCTGGAAAATTATTGCGACCACATTGACTATGTCTGCCAAATGGCCGGGAATTCTCTGCACTCGGCAATTGGAGGTGATACCGATGGACAAGGGGGATCTGAAGGTGCTCCTTACGAGATAGACACTGTGGCTGACTACCAAAAAGTGTCAGATGTTCTTGCGAAAAGAGGATATAAACAAACCGATATTGAAAATATAATGTACAAAAACTGGAAGAGATTTTTTGAAAAATGGCTTCCGTAAAAACTGAGAATCCCCAACTTGTCTAATAACCATTTAACCTTCTGGAATAATAGGAAGCACAATATGAGACGGATATTGTGAGCTTACAAATAAATTGTTAGTCGCTAACTTTGTGTAGGTATGCCTGCCGACAGGCTCCCCTGTATTAGGGTTCACGTCAAATCTGGGGAAATTGCTGGATGAAATATCAACTCTAATTCTGTGTCCTGCCTTGAACAAATTTGAAACTGGTGCCAACTCTATTTGAACATGGTAAACATCCCCAGGTCGCATGAATTTCTCCGCTTCGAATCCATCTCTGAATCTCGCCCTCAAAATAGAATCGCCCAGAGGCATATGAAATCCACTATGGTACTCGTGGCTGTCAGGATATACATCTATCAACTTGGCTGTGAAATCAGTATCAACCGCATCTGAAGAAACCCACAAATTCACCAATATTGTACCGGTAATTTCTATATCCGTTGTTAGAACCTCAGTTTGAAATGTATTAACATCTTGACGATCCGACAAAAGCATTGGTGGATCGCTAGCTCCAACGGTGTCATGACGTTCTTTTTGGTGAAGCGGTCCATCCGGTATCAAAGAACGCATCCTGGCTCTCTGGGGAACATAGGCAGCATCAAGACCCTCAGGCAGAGTTATCCATTCAAGAAATCCAGTTACATTAGCACTGACAGATGGAACCGGATTTTCAGGATTGTGAACCCAGGAAATGTGAGTATTGACCTTATCAGGCGATGAGGGAGATAGCCCACCATCTGAATGAATATAGAATCGGGTATTCTTTGTGCGACTCAATGGCCATTCTCTTTCCATTCTCCAAAATCCACCGTGCACTATTCTTTTTGCTGAATTTACATTACCGCTACCACCGCCCATAACAAATATACGTACAGGATCATCATGTTCAACCCCTGTCTCAATATCTTTCAACCAACGATCAAACCACCTGATTCTCTCTTTAGTTAAAACAACATCTCCCCATTTTGCAGATTCTCCAAATTCGACCTCTCCAATATGGGACGAACCTACACCTCTCATTGAATTATGATTCCATGGCCCCAATATCAACCTCTGCGGAGCAGTATTTTTTTTCTTCATATGCTCAAATTGTTCGGCTGCTTCAGCAGCAAATGGATCGTACCAACCCGAACTATAAGTCGCTGGGATATCTGCCATTCGATCGTAATGTTGGGCATGATTTAGTGATTCTTGTTTCCACCAATCGTTGTAAACTGCATCTTGATAATAGTGCATTAATACCTTTTCAAGGTTAGGTACAACTGATATTGGAGTATTACCTTGCTTAAAGGGTTGCTTCCAAATTTCCTCTCTTAATCTCTCGGCCCCTCTCTCTATATATTCAATGGACTTTTTATCACCGGCAATTTCTTGTGAATCGTATCCGTGTAAATAAAGAGCACCGTACATATGTAAAGCCATCGCTCCCCCCTGCCTTACCTCCCATTTAAATGCGTTGGTTGGAGCAACATCCACCCACAATGCATGCAAATGCGGTGGCCTATACAAAGATGCCATATTCTGCACTATTCCACCGTGAGAAGAACCCAACATTCCCACTTTGCCGGTACACCATTTTTGTGATGCAACCCACTCGACTGTATCGTAACCATCAATACCTTCTTTTTGATTGGCTGTGTGAAAATAATCGCCTGTACCCTCCGACAACCCTCTCCCTCTCAAATCCTGGAGCACAACCACATATCCTCTATCTACAAAGTTTTCTGCGATCGCCTTTACCCATATCACAGGGTTAGACTTGTCATAAGAAGTCCGGGCAAGTATCGCCGGAAACTTTTGATCTATCGGATCGCCATTATTGTCGGAAGGCTTATAGATATCAGTTGCTAACCTCACTCCATCTCGCATCTCTACCATAACGTTTTTGGAAATTATCATTATGCCTGCTCCATTGTCAGTCAAATAAACTAATATCTACAAAAATCCTATCAATTCATCTTAATTAGTTTTCAAATATAGGTTTTTACGGCCAACTGAAATTAATCGGAATTTGGAGGGTTGACCCACGGTATTCAATAGCTTTTTCTAATAACCATGCCAGGTGTAGCCCCTGTATGCTCTCCGTCTAAAACAATTGGGGTTCCTCCTACGAATACATGTGGAATGCCCGCAGGAAATTGCTGGGGCACATCGAATGTAGCCATATCTTTCACTAGTTCAGGGTCAAATACAGTTATATCTGCTACATTACCTTCTCGCAAAATCCCTCGATCTTTCAAACCTAGACGCTGAGCCGGCAGACCTGTCATTTTTTTTATGGCATCTTCAATCGAAATCACTCCTAATTCTCTAACATACCGCCCCAATACCCTTGGGTATGTCCCATAATTTCTCGGGTGTGGTTTACCGGAAATGTGTGATGCTTTATGATCCCCACTTGCTGTTGCTAGAGGCCCCGTTGGAGAAAATGCATAGCCGTCAGATCCAATCATAGCCATTTCTTGAGACATGAAAAATTTGATGTCCCTTTCGTCCCTATTAAAGACAGTCGTCGAAATCTCATCTTCTTCTTCAAGCATCAACTCAAACATAGTGTCTAAAGGCTCGGTTCCTCTAATACGAGCTACTTCTTGAATGGTCAAACCAATAAGTTTTGAATTGGATTGTGTTGAGGAGTCAGATATTACATAACTATCCCAAGGAATTGGTGTTCCTCCAAAATGACCATTGACAGTTTCTTCAGCTATTTTTCGGCGAGTTTTTGGTTTTCGTAATCTTTCAATTGTCGAGGTGATGCCTCCCTCGAAAGACCACTCTGGCATAAGTTGGCCAAGTGAGCTTCCAGCAGCATTGTACGGATACATATCATAAGTAGCATCTTGTCCAGCCGCGCGAGCCTGTTGGAATACTGAAACCACCTCCTCAGCTCTTCCGTGAGCACGGGGATCTATTATCGCCATATGAGAAAATTGGACAGGTACTTCAGAACGCTTACCTATCTCCAATGCTTCTCTAGCGGCATCTGTATGATCATCTGTGCGCCAACGTGCATGAGTAACATAGAAAGCTCCTTCATATGGAGCTATAGCCTTGACAAGCTCAACTAATTCATCCGTGGAAGCATAACTTGAAGGAACAATAGTCAGACCAGTTGATATTGAGAATGCCCCTTGCTCAATAGCTTCAACCGCCAATCGCTTCATTTGTTTCATTTCATCAGATGAAGGCGGCCGGTTTTCGTTAAGACCAACTGCTTTTCTTATTTCTCCTTGACCCACTTGAGGAACCACATTCAAGCTAATCCCACTTCTATTCAACCTCTCAGCCCAACCGTCAAGGTCAGTCCAATCCCAATCAGCCTTTAGAAAAGGCCATGTGGACCGTTGATACTGGGCCAGATCTGGATCTCTAGCAACCGGAAATGGAGATGAACTACAGTTACCAACAACTTCAGTTGTAACTCCCTGATAAGCCTTGGTATCCCCACCAGGATCACTAAGCATGGTCGTATCCGAATGGCTATGCATATCTATGAAACCTGGAGCAACCACTAGATCCTGCGCATCTAGATATTTCTTGCATTGCGTGGAGCCTATCAATCCTATTGCCGATATCAAACCGTTTGATATACCTAAATCAGCGCGATAGCCAGGCTTCCCAGTACCATCAATCACGGTTCCGTTTTTGATCAATATATCGAACATCAACTCCCTCTTACAAAATTCCAGATTCCAATAACCATGCGGGGTCAACTTCCTGCACTCGCCTCGCCCATTGGGTCACCAGTGGTGATTCAATACGGTCAAAACACCCAGTCCCCTTTGTGCTCCGCTATAAGATGAGAGTTATCATATCTAAAAGAGCTGTATACAAGACCAGATACTGCATCGTGACCTGAGATATAAGCCTCTTCGTTCACGTCTGGATTACTCCATTGGCGGGCTACGTACAATTCAGTACTATTCCCCTTAATTACTGGCCAGTATTCATCGGTCAGTTGTTCTCCTAGTTGCTGCATACCTTCTCCGCTTGTGTAGTCTTGCACATATCCGCCACCTCGGTGCATCGGCCAGAGGTCAATCCACATTGATGGGCATACAGCTGAGTTCTGGTTAATGACCAACTGATCAATCAGACGCTTATTTACCCAGTCACGCCACTGTAGGGAAACATTCCCCAGAGGGTGACCTAAAACATCTCCTCGTGCACAACCTATACTAAACTCTTTTCCCAAGGATCTGACACCTTCGCTTACGCTCTCGACAAATTGACTAAGGTATTCTCCCTGTAGATCTCTCCATAGTCCCTTGTCAAATTCATCTACCCATATATCTTGTCCATATCTTGACAAAAATTCGTCCCTTATAGGTTGATTGAACCCAAATTCATCAGCAAAATCTGGAGGCCTAGACTGTGATCTAAAGCATATAAACAATCCATCAAATTCATATCCATTAATCAACTTGAGTAGTCGCTCCAGCAGATGATTCCTAACTTCCGGGTATGCCATAGACATGACTCCCCAGTGCCTTTTCTGCAGAGCACGGTCCGTCAACAAATATTCAGGATTCTCAATTGTAATATGACTCTGCCATGCTCTGTGCTGACCATGGCCCTTGTTGTGATAACTCACCTCACGTTCTTTTTCCGACATCAACGGACGTCCTTCGTCGTATATAGTTGCGTATACAAAGGCTTTCAATCCCAGTTCATGTGCAATTCGAGGAACAACAGTAAAATCGTCCCATTCAATCTGCAATTGGCTTTTGATTTGATCTGTCATATCAGCTCCGGGTGCAGCAGTGAACACACCTTCGGTATGCTGATCTCTTTGATGCCTCCATTGAAGCGCTGTCACACCAAGTTCATCACGCCATATCTTCATACGCTTACGTAACAATTCAACGGTGGTAAGTAACCCATCACCTTTACCAGCTGTTAAGTGATCGCCCCACGAGACACTAATGATATTATTCTTTCCAAGTGACATTGGTTCATCCTTAGTCAATTACTAGCGGTTGGCAAATCTAATTATTCAACTTCTTTTGTCGGCATTTGTATGTTTAGTCAAACAGAGACTGATTCCAGTCTACCCATTCCATAAAGCCACTGGATTCTATGCTATTTCTTAAGGCTTGTCTGAATTCTTCAGACACTGGCTCCTGACTCGGGAAATACGGGCCAGTGTCCATACCCATCGCAAGCAACCGTTCTCGCGCTGGAGGACCTTCTCCCATTCCTGAATATACAGGGCTGGAAGCAGGCTGGTCACTGGTGCCAACAATAATATCCCGTGCAGCATTTATTTCTGAATCAAATCTGGCAAGTTCCAAGGAATCAAATTCATCAAATTTTTTTTCTCGAATAAGTTCCAATTTTTTTAAAGACCATCTCGGCGCAACATTCCCAAGTGTATCAATAAATCCAACCATCCCAAGCTTATATCCGAGGCTGAGCATGCCTCCCTGTTCAATAAAATTGAACCTGTCTTTATACAGGCGAATCATCGACGCCCAATGGCTTACAGACAAAGAACCCCATTTCAAACCATCCATATTGTCCAAATCTGCAAATCGTTCAAATAAATTGTGTCGGAATTCAAATCCGTTAGGTATGCACCATGGTAGGTTATATGCGATTATCCCAATATCTGCCGTATCATTTACGTATTTGTAGAAACCAAAAACATCTTCATCGGATGGCGCCATGTAATGAGGCGGTGTCATTTGTAAGAAATCAATCCCCAAATCGGATGCTATTTTCGCTTTTTCAGCAGCCTCTCGAGCACTTAATTCGGTTACTCCAATGGCTGTTGGAACTCTCCCTCCAGCAGCATCCACAACCATTTCTGCCTGTATGCGCCACTCTTGATTATTAAAAAACGCACCTTCGCCTAAACCGCCGGCTATCAATAATACCGCGTTACCTTCTGTCATTCCTTTTTCTATAAGCCAATTAATATGAACAATTTGCCTATCCAGCAAAAGATTGTGGTTTTCGTCATTGAAAGTTGGAAGTGAAAGCAAAGATCCAACAAGTTTTTCCTGTCTATTGGACATACTCATATTTAAGTCTCCTAAATTTCAGACTGACCGATACATCTGTAACAATCATGGTCGTTTGCCCAAGATTATACCCATCGCATTGGGATATCAATGGTCTTCAACTCGAGAGTGAAAATTATATTCCTTGATACAATTTAATCTGTCACTTCATCCAATGAGACTTCTCTTCTTTCATCTGCCGACTTGATAACTGCGAGCGATAATCTGAGAACTTCGCGTCCTTCCATGCCGGTTAATTCAGACTGTTTACCGCTTATTATAGATTGTGCAAAATCCTCTCCCGCCTTTCTAAAACCAGCGGAATAGTCAGATTCAATATCTGAGAATTCTGTCATTTCTCCATTTGCATAGAGCTCCAAGGCCGGCCTGTTCAAATCTTGACCGATAAAATTATTGATCCATAAAATCCCACTCGCTCCTGTAACCTCAGCCCAAACATATATAGGATAGTATTTAGAACTTACAATCATTTTATCTGAATATATCGATTCCCAAGATCCATATCTATTAGCATCCTTGTATTTCCAACTAACCATGGCCGGATTGTCCATCAATGAACCTGGGATTAATTCATGGAAAGACTCGACGCGCTCATTACCTACAAATGCAAATACACTATCTACGTCCCCCATCATGTATCTAGCGATCGACCATATGTGCTGACCATGATCAAAAATAATAGATCCATCTCCTGCTTGATCGGGATCTGAACGCCAGTTCTGAGCTCCAGAAGGTATAGTCCATCCATGCTCAGCATTACCAGTGAGTGATTTGATTCTTATTGATATTGGTTCACCGATTGCACCATGCTCTATAAGGGACTTGGCCTTACTAAATGGGGGGTGATATCTATAATTTTCTATGACTCTAAACACTTTTCCACACTTCTCAGCATGAGTAATCATTTCATTTGCTTGGCGTATGTTTAATGACATAGGTTTCTGGACAGAAACATGTTTGCCTGAATCCAATGCATCAAGCACCATCCGATGATGAAGATGGTGAGGAGTAATTATTTCAACTCCATCGATATTTTTGTCATCGAGCAGATCACGGTAATTTTCATATGCATGCTCAACTTTCCATTTGTTAGCTCTCTCATTCAAAAGATTTGTATCACTATCACAAATTGCGTAGAGATGCGCATTTGAATTGTTCTTGTATCCTTCGTAATGCATATCAGCTATTCTTCCAACTCCAATAAATCCTATTCTCAGCATTTTCCGATCCTTAATTTTTATTCGCAAATAACTTTTGTAAATTAACTTATTGGTTATTCATACCATGCGTAAACATCTAAGTATTCGTATATTTTACGGATCACGTAATGAGAAGGGGAGTGAACAATGCATTCAAATCCACTTCCAGAAATATTCAACTGTATTAAAGTTGTCGGTAGCTAATCTATCAATAAGCAGTAATATTGCCAATTAATCTATCCGATAAAGTATTGTACAAGTACAAAAACTATCCTACTTTGTATGATGAATTCGACACACTAACTGCTTATTTTGGATATGAGCAACAAATTCAGCCGTGTCGATGTATTCAAACAAGTTCACTAAAGGAGGACGTTTTATGGGAAATCTATCGGTGAATAAACTAGGAGGTCTGTCATTAATTATTGGGCCATGGCTAGCTTTGGTATTCTACTTCTTACAGCCTGGAGGCCCATTTATTGACACAGCAGACCCTGCAGATGCTGCTGCTACCATTGCCGCTATAGTAGGCAATTCTGGATTAGGCCAAATCGTAAGTGTTGTAATACCTATAGGACTATTGATTTTGCTGTATGGCATATCTGTTTTCCAAGGTACTCTCCGCAACAACGGTAATGGAGATGCACTGGCGAGATACGGTATGATGCTGTTAACGTTTGGGATTATAGGTTGGACCATTGGTAGCGGGCTAAACCTTGCAATCGCAGGCGCTGCCGCAGAACAGGCTCCTGCATTCGGAACAATCTATGGAGCATCACAAGGTGTTGGTACCGTCTCAGGAATTCTGGCCGGACTTGGATTCACGGCTCTTGCTCTGGGTGTGTCTACAAGAGACGATTACAACAAAATTTTTGCTCTAGCGGCAGTCGCTGCCGGAATAGTTGCAGTTGTCGCCACCGTAATTGGCGGAATCGACTCTGACCAACTACAGACAATGGGTAACATTAATGGCATATGTTATGTTGTTCATTCTCTTTGGGTACTAACTATAGGATTGGATCTTTTGAAGAAGGACTAAATATTTAGTCAAGGTCCCGTAGTGCAAATAGAGAGTCGGTTGGGAAAAATCCAGCCGGCTCTCTATTTTTGACTAATCAACATATTGATTGGAGAAAGTACATTCTACGGTTACCGCCAAGATAACTTTTAGCCACCAAATCTTACTATCATGGAAACAATAACAGACACCAGTATAGTTGTGACCCAGAATCTCCAATCCAGTAGAACACTTTGAAAAGAAATATTCCTGTAAAAAACGTGAAGTGGCAAGCTTACCAAAATAATCAAAAATATTGTAACTAGAGTAACAATTATCAAATCCATGCAGTTTTCATAACCGTCAACACTTTGCACCGTAGCCTTGGTAGATCTTTGTACAATCCACCTTGTTATTCTCGGAAATCAAGTGATCATACACCCACTGAACCTAATTTAAACATATGTTTAGCAGAGATTAGGGGTCAGAACAATCCCTTGTGTAACCACATGATTCACATATCAATTTGCATTTAACCGAAACTACAATACCACCACACAATTCGCACTTCATTTCTAAAGACATATTATTGTTCTCCACATTGACAACTGGACCCAAATTCACAATATTTTGCCATCCATGACGGGCAATTTGGCAGTTCCTTTTGTTCAGCTCCCTGTTCCAAAAGCTCTATCCTTCTTGCTGCCTCCTGAACAATTAAGTCACGACTGTGGAATGTCAAATCATAAACCATAAATTTGTCTCTAGGAATTTTCTCATAATACAGAATTAGTCTGCCTTGCCTTATGTTGGCGAGTGCACATTCGAATGCGAGACGGTCGAAATAGTGCGGGAATGTACTTACCAGTCTATCTCTGTCAACCATTTCTCTGAATAAAGAAGTTCTAAGTACTGTTGGAATTCCTCTATGTAAATTAACTTTATCTTCTAGTGGCGGCAATGAGATTGGCTGTGCGGTAAAATCGCCACTTGAACCACTTTCCAATGCATTTTGAAGGGCAAATCTAAATCCCTGTCTCTCAATATCTTGCATGGGCCTTAAAGAGTCATTCCCCGGGCCATTTTCAGATATAGGTTTCCGGTATTTTGCAAATTTGCGGGGAAGGACCAGATCCTTCAGTTTTATATTTGTGTCAACTACAATGGGCACAGAAAGTATATTCTTTAGATCTGATTCCATTTCAGGCTTGGCCGTGATCACTACATCTTCACGAGCTAGCATGGGTTCAGATGGTTGTACATCTCTGCAAGGACATATGCGCGAGTAATCACAGCCTCTGTGTAACCATTCGCACTTCATTAGTCCTATGGGAGTTTTCCGCTCCAAGGCCAACTTGAAATTTTCACTTCTTGATTTCATCTCAACAGCAACTTTGTGCAAATTGTTAAATTCAACCTCAAAAACTTTTATCTCCGGGGAACGATTTTCAGCATGTTTTTGGTATATAATCAACCTTCCTGTATCATTGCCTGCCATCACACAGTACATAGCTAACTGTTCGAAATATGAAGTACGTCCAGCATATATATCAGTTGGTATCGATGATGTGGTTTTAAGCTCAACTGGCACGTCTTCAAATATATCCACTTTACCGACTATTCCATCCATTTCAAGTAGTTGTTCCAGGTATTCTTCTGTCGAAACAAGCTTGCCGAAAATATCGTGAAATCCGGTACCTGCCATCATGATTTGCTGACGATCAATTGAAGGTTGTACTTCCGGATGCACCCTTTTATAAAATGCCTGCATGGGATTGACTAAATCCGTGACAGATATACGCGTTCTTGGCCTTGATGCAGTCATAGCTGTGATCAATGCATCTTTCACAGTTCGGTTAGCGTCAATCGAACGAACAAATTTGTAAGAAAATATCTCAGTCATACTACTTTCATCGCTTAGAAAATGTGACAACCGAACGATAGCACCAACGACAAACAAATTTCCAGTTGTGAACATCCGAAAAATAAAGTCAATCTTTCAAAGACTTGCCGTAAATGTCTCGGTAAGTCTTTGGGTGAATTTCCAAGTTCACAATTAGGCAATTACTATCTTGACATGTGCTCAGTATGTGGGAGGATGTTGTTTGCCTCCATACAACGCCTCCACATACAAGTAGAACCCTGTCTAAATCTATGGCTGTGCCAAAGGTGTTCTGTCATTGGATATAAAAAATGGAAATGAGTGAATGATAAACAAACCAACCGAATCAAAAACACCAAGTAACCGCAGGAATGCGGCTATAACAATTATTTTCGCCCACGCAGTCAAACACATATTCCATGCAGGGCAGATTTCTCTGATAATGCCAGAGATAAAACTAGGACTTGGCCTCAACCGCGCTCAATTCGGTTCATTAGCTACATCAAGCTCTGTCGGATGGTGGATTGCAACCATGGCCGCAGGTTATTTTGGAGACAGATTTAGCAACCATGCCGGGAGAATGATTGCACTGTCTATGGGGTTGATGGGAATTGCATTTTTCTTAGCAGGAGTAGCACCGAATTACAAAATCATGCTACTGGTAATGTTTTTAGCTGGGGTGGGGCCCTCAATATTCCATCCCCCTGCAATAGGAGAATTAGCCAGAACATATCCAGAAAAACGCGGTTTGTTGGTTTCTCTAAACGGTATGGCTGCCAACGTTGGGGAAGTCCTGGGGGCACCTATTGTAGCAGCTTTACTGACATTCTTGGTTTGGAGACAGGTAATGGCCGGGAGCGTGATACCCGCTCTAATTCTCGCATCTACAGTCTGGATTTTAGTTCCCTCTAGAAACAGAATTGACGATAGCAGCATAACCTCAGCACGTGAATATTTTTCGTCTCTGTTGAAGGTACTTAAGAATCGTGTGATTTTGTTATTGATGGTCACAACGGCTACCAGAAGTATTGGTGATGGTGCCATAGCAGGATTCATTACACTTTACATGAGGGAGGATTTAGATTATTCGCTAGGTAAAGTAGCTCTATTCATATCCCTATCACAAATAGCTGGGATAGTTTCTTTACCAGTGATGGGCTTTCTTTCGGACAAAATAGGCCGCAAACCTGTCTTGATATCAGCATCCGTTTTAGTTATGGCATCAGCACTTGCTTTGAGTGTTGCCGAGCCAGGATATCAACTCTTTATTGCGATACTAGTCAGGGGTGCATTTGCAATTTCTCTACACCACATAGTAGTTGCAGCAGCTCTCGATAACTCACAAGGAACAACACAGTCAACTGTCGTATCTCTAATGTACGGTGCAGGTTTCATAGGTACATTTGCTCCATATTTGGCAGGTTTAATTTCAGATCAGTATGGTATTCGCAGTGCATTTCTGTCCGGCGGTATAGTGCTCATAATACCTGTATTGTTATTAAGTGCTACTCGATTCCCCCGCAATAGCTCTGCAAAACCCGAATGAATTCAACAGGTAATACTTATCAGTGGAGGTAATTATGAAAGAACTAAAATTAGGTTCCCTTTATTACGAAATCAGTAGAAACAATCCACCAGCAATTCATGTGGATCCAGGAGAAACAATCTCTGTGGAAACACAAGACACATTCAATGGCCTTATCAAGAAACAAGGAGATCACAGAGATTTAACAAAAAAGCCATATGGGAACCCTCAATCTGGACCCATATACATAAACCAAGCAGACAAAGGAGACACCTTGGCTGTGCATATTCTGGACATCGATGCTCGACTTGGTCAGGCTGCAAATGATATGACTTGGGGCAGGAATGGAATGGCTGAATTCCTTGGCCAAGATATACCAAGAGCAACTAGGATATGCCCTGTTAAAGACGGTAAAGTTTGGTGGAATCCACAAGTAGGGTTGCCTTACGCTCCAATGGTCGGAACTATTGGAACCGCACCAGCGATCGGAGCACCTACCACTAATCCCGCAGGGCCATATGGAGGAAATATGGACCTTAAAGAAGTTACTGTGGGAAACACATTATATCTTCCCGTTTCAGTCCCTGGTGCTTTACTACACCTTGGAGATGTTCACGCGACACAAGGTGATGGAGAAGTCTGTGGTACTGCTCTAGAAATGCCTGCTACTGTAACCATGAAAGTGGATCTGATTAAAGGCAAAGCTATCGAACGACCACGCATAGAGTCCCCAGAACATATTATGTGTGTGGCCACCGGCAACCCCATGGAGCGGTCAATAGCTCGAGCGTACTCTGATTTGTTTTTGTGGATGGAAGAAGATTTTGGTGTCAATAGGTGGGACGCTTACAGTTTATGTACTCAGGTGGGTGAAATATCCATAGGCTATTTTTTTATAGGAACAGTTGCAGTAAAAATACGTAAGGATTACGTTAAACAAGCTTCTAATAATTAACCTGATGCCCAGAAAATACGTTCAGCATTTTGTGTCCAACTGAAGATAAATCCAAACACCCCTCTATTCGACAATCAGTGCCCTTGAACAACGATATGAGCATATATATGATGTGGGTCTATATTAACATCGATTAATTAAACTATCGGAGGTGCAAATTGGTAAGGTTAGGTTCGGGTAGCTATATTTATGAAGTATCTGGCAGTGACTGGGGCAACTTGCCTGAAAATTGGACTTACCAGGAAGCGACATCCGTAGGAGTTGATTCTAAAGACAATGTGTACGTTTTTAACCGAGGTACACACCCTATGGTGGTATTCGACAACAATGGCAATTTATTACGCACGTGGGGAGATGGATTTTTCAAAACCCCGCATGGTATAACAATTGGCCCAGATGACGAAGTCTACTGCACAGACGTAGCGGATCATACCGTCAGCAAAATGACGACCGATGGAAATTTAATATTCACAATAGGCACATCCGGAAAACCAGGTGAAGCTATGAGTGGCCAACCATTCAACAGGCCAACACATCTTGCAGTTGATCCTAGAAACGGAGATCTATTTGTTGCTGATGGCTACAGCAATGCTCATGTACATCATTTCACACCAGAAGGAAAGCTAGTAAATTCCTGGGGAGAATCGGGCACAGGTGAAGGGCAATTTAATATCGTACACAACATCTTCCTTGACGAGGATGGATGGGTTTACATCGCTGATCGGGAAAACCACCGTGTCCAGGTGTTTGATACTAAAGGCAATTTCCAAACTCAGTGGTCAAACTTATCAAGAGCAGCAGCAATATATGTCGACCATAGAGGAAGCGGATTGGTATACGTCGGAGAATATTATGGAGGAATCCCTTCTAACGTACTTGGAACTGACCTTGGTCCTAGAGTAACTATCCTAGATAGGCAGGGTAATATCAAAGCCCATCTAGGCAATGAAAGTTATGGTGACGAACCCGGGAGATTCTACTCCCCCCATGGTATTTCGGTCGATTCGAAAGGCAACATATATGTAGCTGAAGTTTCTTGGAGCGATTATGGAAGCAGGATGGAACCACCCAGGGAGCTACGTTCTCTTCAGAAATTAGTAAAAGTCTAGTTAACCTGTGAATACCCTAGTATTTAACCACCTAATTGAATCGAGTTAGGTGGTTAAATACCAGAACTATTTGGCCCAAACCAACTTTGTGTTTAGTCAGGCAACCATTTGTCGAAAAAGCGTTGCCAGTTACGGAACATGATGTTCTCTATGTCTGATTGGCTGTAACCTCTTTTATCCAATACGTCTGCTACCTTTTGATAATCATCAACTGTATCCACTTCATAAGGTGCTCCATCGGAACCGCCCTGTCCATCAGTATCCCCTCCTATCGCTGAATGAAGAGAATTCCCGGCCATTTGGCAAACGTAATCTATGTGATCACAATAGTCCTCCAATGTAACTGCTGAGAGAGGAAACACATCACGCCTTGGCGGAATATTTGCCCAATCTACTCCCTCACGATAAAGCATCCAAGTGTCCATCGAATGTCCTATTACTCCTCCTCTATCAATCAATTCCTTGAGAAGTGAGTCAGGTAATTGTCTCTCTCCTGGGGTAATAGCTCGACAGTTCTGATGTGTTGACAAAACTGGTCCTGAAAAAATATCCAATTCTTGCCTGATTGACTCATCGGATGTGTGAGAAATATCAAGTATCATTCCTAGTGATTCCATTTTCTCTAACAAATCTTTAGCGTCCCCCTGAAGACCTCCTTCAGTACCTGTTCCAGTGCCATGGGAGTACCTGCTCACTCCGTAATGGCTGAGACTTACCACGCGAAGACCTTCGTCGTACCACTCGTGAACTTGATCCGGCCACACGATAGGATCAGCTCCCTCCATGCCAAGAACGAAACCTACAGGGAGATTCTCCTTATTTGTACTGCTTGCCCAAGCTCTCATATGCTGACTGAATTCTGACTTCGTCTTCAACATTTTGGCATGGCCTCTATCTTCCAATATACGATAGTAGGATAACTGGCCTCTGGCAGCAGCATAAGAAAGCTCGTCCGTTCTGACATCACCATGATCATGTCCTTCTCTCTTTATACAACCTAGAACTTTCACAATTGCGGCCGCTACTTCAGCTTTACGCATCTCTGGAATAGTCGCCATAATGCCAGTGTCTGGTCGCCCCTCCGTGACAGAAAAATCTGGAGATAAATTTCTGGCCTCTTCTATAGGAAGAGTGAGCTCCCTCTGTGAACGTATTGCACCATTAGCCATTGGGTAATCGCCATCTATAATCAGCATTTAATACTCCCATCTATTAACTGTAGTAATTGGTCGACAAAGCCTATACTCTTATCTTCGGTTTTGCAATGAAACTAGAGGTCAGCATGCGAATGTTTGACGCAACTGAAATCTACGGCGTAGTATTGCTCATGAAGAGTTGTGTAAGTCCAACACATAGCAGGGATTCTTAGATGAAATCACGAGCCGCAATCCAGTTGAATATTGGTGAAAAACCTGTAATTGATGAGATAGACATACCTGATCCGTTACCTCATCAGGTAACAGTGAAAATGTTTGCTAGCGGAGTATGCCATACACAGTTACATCACTTACACCAAAAAACACTTGGCCGTCCGCTCGGGCTTGGGCACGAAGGGACAGGAATCATCACTAAAGTTGGGACACAAGTAGAGCATCTTCAGGAGGGTGATCATGCCATAATCACCTGGGTACCACGTAAGCCTATATCAGGAAGAAGAGACCCCATACCCTCCGGGACAAATCACCGAGGCAAACTCCTACAAGGACTAGTTTACACATGGGCTGAACATACCCTTGTGAACTCAGATATGGTAGTCAAAATGTCCCACGAGCATCCAACAGACGTGACCTCTATAGTGGGGTGTGCAGTGCTTACAGGAGCAGGAGCCGTACTCAATACAGCCAAGGTAAAACCAGGGAATTCTGTCGCTATTTTTGGAGTAGGTGGAGTCGGACTTTCTGCTGTACAAGCCGCTGAAATATCTGGAGCACATCCGATAATCGCGATTGATTTGACTGAGGAAAAACTTGAGTTCGCCCGAGAATTTGGTGCAACACACACCATTAACGCAAATTATCAAGACCCAGTGGAAGCAGTGAGAGATTTATCTTCTGGAGGAGTAGATTTTGCGTTTGACACCATCGGAGTCAGAATCACCACTGAACAGATACTCCCTGCAACCAAAGGCGGTGGTCCGGGAGCGGATAATCACGGAGGACTTGCAATATTAGTTGGAATTCCACGAGAGCCTATGATTCTTGACCCTGATTTGTTCGTATATCATCAAAGGCGTTACAGAGGCAGCCTGGGTGCAGTTTACCCAGAAAAGGATTTTAATACATTCCTAAAATGGAACCAAGAAGGGAAATTCTCTTTGTCCAAGTTGGTTACCGACAGATATAGCTTAGACCAGGTTAATCAGGCTTGCGAAGCGCTCGAGAAGGGATCAGTTAGAGGGAGAGCAATTATTGAATACAAAGATGTTATTGATTAAAAATTTACTAGTAACTTGTCCTCTTCGACATCTCAAATAGTGATTTCAATCTAGTGATATTTGTCTCTCAATTGTGCTGCTGCATCCGCCTCATTTTTCAATTTCCAGAACGCCTCATCCAGTGGAACTTGAGATTTCAGGCCTGGGGAAAACCCACAGTCCGGGTTCAAACTAATCCTGTCAGGGTCTACATATTCCAGCGCCACCTCTACTCTGGAAACTATTTCCTCAACCGTGTCAATCTTTTCAAATCTACATTCCACACATCCAAGACCAATTAGTGAATCATCAGGCAGTTCCTTTATGATAGCTACATCTCCAGCAGCTGGTATGCTGAATTCCATCACATATTGATCCACATTAATCCGTTTCATAGAATCCAATATTGGCTCATATCCTCCTTCAGCTCCCCAGCCAGAACGCCCCCAATTTCTACGGCAAAGATGGACGGCAGTAACAGGATTTCTGATACCATAAAGAATCTCGTTTATCTTTGATACAGCTAGGTTCATTTCATATTCGGGATCTCGGAATAGTTCTCGTATTTTTGGATCAACCAGCACACAAAGATGTGGTTCGTCAATTTGGATCACTGACACACCCGTTTTCTCCAGCTCAACAATCTCATTGTGAAGAATAGGCACCACTGCTTCAATAAATGACTCCCTCGTGGGATAAGCCTTAGATGACATGTCTGAAGACCATAGTCTAATCCCAAGAAGATATGGTGAAGGCACACACACTTTCGTAAATTTATCAGTAGACTCTATTAGGAATTTTGCTTCATCTGCTATGAGGCCTGGTCTCACTACTTCTAACCGATCGGTAACAGTAATTCCCCACCGACCGGGTCTAGTGTCTTGAGAAAAGCCAGATGCTATATCAGCAATGATGTGAGTATATGCATGACGCCTCCATTCACCATCACTTATCAAATCCAGTCCCGCTGCTTCTTGCAAATCTATGGCATATTTAACTGATTCATCCATTTCAATGGACCTAGATGCTTTAACAGCCGATAACCCTGGTAAGGCAGGCAACATGTCCTGTACACGAATCGGCCTAGGTAAACTACCAACGTGCGAGGCTGCAAATGGAATTTCTTTTATAGACTTATTCGCCAAATATTCGCACCTTAAAGAATTTTTGTACCAGTAACAATCGAATCCCTCGACCACTTATTCTACTAGAAAATTTCACCTAGGGATTACAGGTAGTATCAAATGAGAAGGTCTATCTGCATCGTGATATATGGTTTGATTAGAGATCAACACTTCAGAATCAATTCCAGGACGGTTACCTGTATTGAGGTTTCGATCAAATCTCGGGAAATTGCTGCTCGAAATTTCCAGCCTGATTTTATGTCCCGTCATAAACAGATTACTCGTCTCCCATAAATCTAAATCAAACTCGTATACTGTACCTGGAACCAAAAAATCTTCTTTTTCTATCGAAGTCCGAAACCTGGCCCTCAAAATGCCTTCTGTCAAAATAATGGATTTCCCATCCGGATAAACATCCACAAGGGTTCCCGTGAAATCAGTATCTTTAGTTGAAGAAGAAGCATATAGTTTTAACAATATTGGCCCGGTAATTTCGATATCTCGTTCTAGTGGCTCTGTAGAGTAAACCAGCACATCATCCCTTGCTTCTACATCTGTTCTGTCAAATGGCCCGCTACATTTGATAGACATATATTGCCCTCCATGAGAAGGAACTGGATTCATAGGGTCATACCGAAATAAATCTGGGTTTTCATTACCCGAAACATCTTCACTAAGTATTCCGTGATCATGCAGATAATAGTTCGTATAGACCGTTTCGGGTAATGGCCAACTGTGTGCAGTTCTCCACGAATTTTCGCCCATTACAAAAATTCTTATTGGCGGCTCATCATCTATTCCTGTATCTATTCCTCGCAACCGAGCATCATACCATCTGATTTGTTCATCAATATAGTCTATAGAAGCTTCCGAACCGAAACTCACATCACCAAAAGGCTTATCAGAACCAATATTTGTGTGGCTCCAGGGGCCAACCAAAAGTTTAGTCAATTTACGTGCATCAGATGTACTTGCTTGAGATTGCCATCCCGTAAACTGTTTGAATCCCTCGTGAACCAGATTGTCGTACCAGCCGGTAATAAAATAAGCCGGAACGTCAACATCTCGATATCTGTTGCGAAGGCCGTAGTGGTTCCAGAATCCATCAAATTTATAGTGTTCGACAGCTTGCCGATAAAAAGGCAAATCCACTATATCATCCAAGGCGGATTTTAATGGCAAACGCCTGTATACCTCATCCAAATTCAGGAATGCAGTTGAGCCCAGCTTCATTGTTTTGCCTGCCATGTTCATGAAATTGATTGCGATATGCAATTGAAACACTCCGTCAACATAAAAATGGCCAAAATTGTCCTGCTGGGAAGCTATAGGAGCAATTGCTTTCAAATAGGAACTTGATTTCACAGCCGGTAACGTTTGGGTAAACCCAAGGTATGAGACACCAAATGTTCCTATGTTACCGTCACACCAATCTTGGGCGCCAATCCATTCGTGAGTATCATATCCATCATCGGCTTCATGAACATATGGTTCCCACTTTCCTTCAGAATCGTGGCGTCCTCTACAGTCTTGCATCACTACAGCATATCCGTGTTCAACAAACCTCTTAGTCCACTTGGTGTAACGCTCAGCCTGCTTGTGATATATCGTTCTAATAACTAGGGCAGGGAACGGACCTTCTTTATTAGGTCTATATATATCGGAAGCAAGACATACCCCATCTCTCATCGGCACCGGGACATCCATTTGAACTAGAATTGATTGACCAGGCATAATGCACTCCTCCCTAATTAAGGATGGTAATCCCTTGTGTCTAGAAAATAACAAGTCACTGCTGCTTGGGTATCAATTGAGCGCCAATGGCTTATGCTACGCGTTCCTTTTATCCCAATTATGTTCTGTTTCACTCATTGGAGAATCAGGATCTGCAATCCACCGTCGATCTTGAGTTAGCTTATCTAAAGACCTGGCCATCTCTCTTATGTGTGTCGCCTTACAACCACAACAACCACCTATGTAGTTTACTCCAAGTTCTTTGGCTGTTTTAGCAAAATCCCCCAGTTCGTACCTATTCATCTGAGTAGGCTCTAACTTATCCGGAAAAGATGGAAGACCTGTAAACCAAGGTGTTTCGTCAGTACACCTGAATGCGACTGGTTGCGCAGCCAGATAACCGTCAAAAGCAGACCTCATTTCTTTGATATGTGGATACATATGTTCAGGATCATTCATACAATTCAAACCCACAATATCAGCTCCTTCGGAAGATAATATTTTCGCGCAGTCTGATGCGGAGAAACCATCATCTGTAACATTGTTCTGCCGAAAAGACATAGTTATCATAGCCGGCACCCCAGTATTCTTTTTAATACGATCTAGGCATAGCATAGCTTCTCCAAGATTAAAGAAAAGTTCGCCGATGAAAAAATCTACTCCATATTGAGCTTCAATTTGCTCATCAAACATGTCAGAGACCAATTTGTGAGATCGTTCGTTGTCTTTGTTCCACTTCCATGTTGTACTTAAATCGCCAGCGACTAGCAGTTCATCACCTGCTACATCTTTGGCAATTTTTGTAGCAATTTGGTTGATATCGATAGTTCGATCTTCGTATCCTACTGTAGCCAATTTCTCTCGACTACCATAAAACGCCATCACTTGCAGAACCTCTGCTCCGGCATTTTTCATCTCTCGATGTAGCGCTTCGATTGCATAGGGATGAGTTAATGCAAGTTCAGGAGTGAATGCACCAGCTTCTACATATCCTCTTTGTTCCAATTCCACAATGTAACCCCCATCACCCAAAACTATCTCGCCATTTAAACGATCCAGAATTCCTTTAACCATTTTTGGCCTCCTGTTGTTTAATCGGAATCAATCTATACCAACCTCTTAATCAACACAACCCGTCGACTACATTGTTATCTTCAAATAATTCATTCACTATTTAGAAATAGTTGAGGCAACAAGCGAGCACATTGTTTTATCACGCCTCTATGTACTATTTCAAATATAGATCAGGCCAATTATTTGGGATTACAGCGATGTCGTGGTATATTTTTGCTCAATCCTTGAGGGGCACGATCTCTATGCGAAATAAAGCCAGCTTAGTTATAGTAGGCGCAGGTATAGTGGGGTGTGGTATAGCATATTTCCTGAGTAATAGGGGATGGAAGGATATCGTAGTTTTAGAGCAGGGCCCTCTATTTGAAACAGGCGGCTCAACAACTCATGCCCCTGGCCTGGTTTTTCAAATCAACCCATCTAGAATCATGTCCGAATTCGCCAAAGATACGGTAGCTCTGTACTCTTCATTGGAACTGGATGGAGAACCATGTTGGACACCGGTTGGAAGCCTAGAAGTTGCCTGTACGCACGAGCGTTTAAATGACCTCCATCGAAAAACAGGCATAGGCAAAACTTGGGGTATTAAAGCCGAAATAATAAATGCAAATAGTGCGAGAAAACTCCTGCCTTTTCTCTCTGAAAATACATATGGGGCTATGTGGACTCCTAGCGATGGTATAGCTAAAGCCCCTAAAGCTTGCGAGGCTATGTCAAGAACATCTATCAAAAACGGAGTAGATTTCCGTTCCCACACTAGAGTGACAGGAATTGATGTTCACCATGGTAGGGTCAAGACAGTACAGACTAACCAAGGACCAATTGAAACTAATATGGTACTCGCTTCTGGCGGAATATGGGGACCACTTCTCGGGAAAATGGCTGGAGTACCTATTCCTCTCTCTCCAATGGAACATCTTCTAGCATGGACTGGTCCTTTACCCGAATTAAAAGGAGAGACCGCGGAAGCTACACACCCTATCCTACGTCATCAAGATGAAGCAATGTATTACAGACAGAGAAGAGAAGGATATGCGATAGGCTCTTACCAGCACAAACCACTGCTTAATCAATCGGAGGATATCTTATCTCACGATGAAGCTCCAAGAATGCCGTCCATTACTGCTTGGACACCTGAGCATTTCGAAAAAGCACTCGAAGTCACAAGAGACATCCTCCCCACTCTTTCCAGTGCAACTATTACTGATAAATATAATGGCATGTTCTCATTCACACCTGATGCGTTTCCAATAATGGGAGAGTCTCCGGCAGTTAAAGGATTTTGGTCAGCACAGGCCGTATGGATCACACATGCAGGCGGTGTAGCAAAAACCATGGCTGAATGGATAGACACTGGCTATCCTTCAATGGATATGCGTGAAGCAGACATTGCGCGATTCCACCCTCACGAAGTATCTGATTCTTATGTCCGTGCTAGGTCATCACAACAATACAAAGAAGTTTATGATATCAAGCACCCACTACAACAAATACAAGAACCTCGCGAAATTCGCTTAACACCTTTTAACGCCATTCAAAAAAGACTCCAAGCAGTATTTTTCGAAAGTTCAGGTTGGGAACGACCGCAGTGGTATGAATCGAACTCGAAACTTGCCTTACCGCAAATGCCAAACAGGTCCGAATGGCAAGCTCAAGAATGGTCCCCAATAATTGGAGCCGAACACAAAGCTACTCGAGAAAATGTGGCATTGTACGACCTTTCACCCTTCACCAAATTGGAGGTTTCAGGTGATGGAGCATTAAATTACCTTCAGTTCCTTACAACAAACCAACTGGATCGTCCCATAGGTAAGACTGTGTACACAGCTATGTTAAACGAAAGAGCTGGAATCAGGTGCGATTTGACCATAACTCGCATGGCTAATGATAGGTTTTTGGTTCTAACTGGGGGGGCCACAGGTCCACTAGATATGCATTGGTTAAATCAAAATTTACCTGCCAACGGATCAGTTGAAATCAATGACATTTCCTCTAGTCAATGCTGCATAGGGATTTGGGGACCTGAAGCCAGAAACATGCTTCAGAATTTGGCATCCATAGACCTTTCTAACAACTCATTTCCATACATGACGGCACAACGATTCAACATACACCAAATACCAGTACTTGGAATCCGCATTTCATATGTGGGAGAATTGGGATGGGAAATATATACCGCGACCGAATATGGTTCTAAGCTGTGGGAATGCCTATGGGAAGTTGGTCAAAATTACGGCATAATAGCCGCCGGGTCCGGGGCCTTCGAATCACTAAGACTAGAAAAGGGTTATCGCCTCTGGGGTACAGATATCCATACAGAATACAACCCTCTGGAGGCGGGCCTAAATTTCTCAATCAAAATGAACAAAGGTGGTTTCATAGGTAAATCATCATTAGAAAAAATCATCTCAGAAGGGATCGTACAATCTTTATCGTGCCTAGTTTTTGATAATCCAAACGACTTGGTGATGGGTAAAGAACCCATCCTGCACGCAGGAGAAAGGGTAGGGTACGTAACAAGCGCAAATTTTGGTTACACAACCGGTAAAAGCATAGCTTACGGGTACTTACCTACCAACTTGAACAAGCCTGGGCAACAACTGGAGATTGAATACTTTGGGCAACTCTATCGAGCAACAGTTTCTCAAGAACCATTGTATGATCCCGAAATGGACAATCTCAGAAATTAACTTGTTTTTCTTTGTCTTTTCCAGTCTTCTACTGTGAAACCCGGTGTTGAGAACTTAGATTTACCCTGGTTTTCCCTCCTCCGAATTTCTTTCGCTGTTTCCAGTACGGTCACTGGATCATGCCCCTTAGGAATCTTAGTACATCCATCTTCGTCAGCTATAAGTATTTCCCCCGAATGAATACGAAGGCTCGCTACAGTTACTGATGACCCAATATCTATTACTCTAAAAACTCCATGTCCGGGTACCAATCCAGTGCCCCATACAGGTAACCCAACTTCGCGGATTCCTGCTATGTCCCTAACTGAACCATCAATAATCGCACCGGTCACGCCAAAAAATTTGTGCATATTAGCCATTCCATCTCCAAACGACGCACCTCTTCCCGGTCTTGTATCTATATCTTTCATAACAGTCACTATGGGGGAGTCAGTTTCCGCCAACATGTCATGATATTTATCCCAACTTATTGGTACAGAATCAGGATCATTAGTTGTTACTTCAGCGGTGACTGCATAACCGACTGCCACACCGTATTCTGGTAACAAGCACTTTAATTCAGGGCCTGTGTAATTTTCTGGAACTCCTCCGAGCATGTCATCTTGATCTACGCCTCCTTGCTGATTACAAATTGATTCAACGACTGCGTTAAATACTGTTGCTGAATCAAATTGTGTCAATTCATCAAAAAATTCCTTTGGTAAAGTACTCATGGACTTACTCCTTCACTCCATTTGGTTCATTAAGTTAGGCAAAGTAGTTGTTTTAAAACAGCATTCTATTGATTTGCAGTCTAGCTATTAGCAAATCCTGGTTCAATTCCTGGTTCCAGTTCTATATCCAACGCATGCATCAACTTACTAAGCATCGCATAGTAGGCAACGAGCACAAGCAAATCAACCGTATTGTTCGCACCCAATAAATGCTCCACAGCATTAAACGTGTTCTGGTTAACATCACCATTATTTGCCATTTCTTTTGCTAATTGGACAAATACACCTTCTTTGGGCGGCAATCCCATCGGAGCCTTCTTAACCCTGATTGATTCTATAACTTCGTCACGCACACCAACCTGGCGAGCTATTGGTTCATGATGGGCCCATTCATACTGACTTGACATCTCTCTAGCAGTACTTAGTATAGCTATTTCACGGACAACCGGATCAAGGTTTGAGGAAAATCTTATGTATTCTCCAAGCGCTGCTACAGGGGCAGCGGCCTCCGGATTATTCAAAAGTAATTGGAATATCCGAGGCATACCCTTTGCTTGAATATCGCCCTTTCTTGTTTCAGCAATCCTGTCATAAATGTGAGTCTTATCTTCTGTTAGATCTTCTCTGGAAATATATGGCAATCTGGCCATAATAGAATCTCCTTAACTCTGTATGGAATTGATCTTGGTGACTGTTAACTTAATTTAACACAACCTGTTGATAATTGATTTATTGGAGCGAAATTGTTCACATAAATATTCATCACATCTCACCTGATGTCTGTGAACGTTCCAACCATTAAGAGCGCATAAATATTCATTGACACAAAGCTTAATTCAAGGGTATCGTTGATTGCACTATTCAAACGTAAAAAAATGCTTAGATATCAATAATCACGAGGAATTCGACAATGCTCAGCAAAGCAATCCAGGCTAGAACCACAATATTTCAGTTCCCTCCATTTTCTATAATAGGACCTCGGTCTTCGTCATTAATGGATGCCCTTATACCTTCGTTAAACAACCTGCAAAGAGCAGGAATATCTATTTTGTTCGTTGGTTTGCTCGTTGCTTTCGGCAGAGCCACATTTTATCTTCCGGATAATCCAGTGCCAATCAGTTTTCAAACAACAGGTGTACTGCTGATGGGTGGTGTACTTGGACTACGATGGGGCACGTTCGCAATTCTCGTTTATTACATTTTGGGTATGATAGGTGTTCCTGTTTTTAAAGACGGCGGCAACGGCTGGGCATACGTATCCTCAGGAGCAACCGCAGGCTACCTTATAGGTTTTGTTTTAGCAGCACCCGTGATAGGTTTTTTGACTCAACACGGGTGGAACAGAGGTAGGGTATTATGGCCAATGTTGCTCGGAAACCTAGCAATCTATGTACCAGCTTTAATTTGGTTACATTTCATGGATCTTGGTTGGCCTGCTGAAGGAAAATTATTCATGGACGGAATGTATGTGTTCATCCCCGGAGACCTTGTTAAATTAATGCTTGCCTCAATGATTGTTGGCCTTGGATGGTCAGTAGTTGACCATAAAAACAAAAGGACCTGAACCAAATCAAATAACTTATTAACGCCTGTTGGTTGTCCCCACGAATAGTAAGTGAATTCTTGAACATCTAAATCATTCACTGATCGCTATTTGCTTGAGCATCTATAGTTGATTCCCCCTAACCTTAACAAAGGAATATTCTGACGCCTGCATGAGTGAAGAAAACTTCTAGGCTAGCCTGACGATCCCTTTGCAACAAATTAGAATATTCTGCCAAAGCTTTAGATTCTTCTCCAAGATGGCTGCAAGCTTTGTGCCTCTCTTCTTCGGGGCACAAATGTATACCGTCTCTGGAATCCCAGAAACCAGCTAGTTTCATAGGAAAATACAACGTCTCAGCGGCATTGCGTAAATCCGCAATCGTCTCACTGGCCCGATACCCATTTTCTGAAGTTATGTTGACTGTGACCTTATTCATTTCTAGCCCTGTATGAAATGACTCCATCCAGTTGCTTGGAAGTCTATCGTCTTTCCCTCACTGGATTTAACGATTACCTCTCCCGAGTTATCTACAACTTTTCCAACCACTGTGACTGGTATATCTACCCTTGAATTTACCAAGTCAATTATATCCTTTGGAGCAGTGAAAACCAGCTCATAATCCTCTCCCCCAGTCACTGCTAACTCAAGCCAATCCTCTGGAAAGACTGTCCGAAGACGAGAATCAACTGGTATTGATTCAACGTCTATAGAAATTCCAACTCCGCTCGCTTCACATATCTTACTCACATCAGCTATTAATCCATCGCTTAAATCCATTGCGGCCAAGACACCAGCTTTAATTAATTCTCTGCCTTCTTTCAATCTAGGTGACGGTCTTTTTTGTGAGTCCGTAAAAATATTATGTGCTGAATGCTTGTGGGTACCATCTGTTCCTTGCAATATCCTCAATCCTGCGCTGGACCTACCTAAATTACCAGTTACTGCAACCAAATCTCCAATACAGGCACTATGCCTTGTCAGCAACGCATAGTCTTTGTCCATATGCCCCATTACCGCTATAGTTATAAATAACGTGGGTGATTCAACAGTATCACCGCCGACAATTTGAATATCAAACTCTATACAGGCTTTTGATATGCCTTCATATATAGATTTGACTCCTTCAACCGGCATATCTTGTCTCAATCCCAAAGTGACTACTGCATATGAAGGAACACAGCCCATTGCAGCTACATCGCTCAAGTTAACTGTAACTGCTTTCCAACCTATATCAGACCATCCCATCCAATCCAGTTCAAAGTGGGTTCCTTCAACCAAGGTATCAGTACTCAGTGTTGTAATCCCTGCAGATGATTCCCAAGCTGCAGCGTCATCTCCAATTGATAACAACAATCCATGTCTAGGAGACGCTGGAGTACGAAGAACATTCGACAGTTCTCGTATCAAAGCAAATTCACCGATATCTCTGACAAGCATGATGCCAATTATACTTAGGGGGAATTAATACCCTCAAGACTACGAGTTTAAATTTTTTTCAATAAATCCGAATTGATAATCATCATTCTAATAGAGTATTATTACGCTGTTAATTTCCAAATAGATATTGTTCCCAGGAGGGTTATTAAGTGAACTTTGTAGATGTCCTATATACCAAAAAAGACAACGTTGCATGGCTAGCCATCAACAGACCTGAAGTATACAACGCAACCAGAGGAAGAACTACGGATGAGATGGCAGAAGCTCTCCAAGACGCCTCTGATGATGACGACATCAGAGTGGTCGTCATCTCCGGCACAGGTCCAAACGCATTCTGTGCAGGGCGTGATCAAAGTGAAGATAGAACTACTTCAGCATACAGCGGTACAGCTGAGATCGGATCCGATGAGCTAATACGCAGTATGTCAAAGCCCGTCATAGCCATGGTAGACGGTTTCGCTATTGGGTCAGGTCATATAATGGCTTATATGTGTGATTTTACGGTGGCCTCTACCAGATCTAGGTTTGGACAAACAGGGCCAAGGGTAGGAAGTCCCGCAACAGGTTGGGGAATAGGATACCTCGCAAACGTTGTTGGACAAAAAAGAGCAAGAGAGATCTGGATGCTAACCCAGCAGTACACTGCCCAGCAAGCTTATGATTTCGGCCTAGCCAATTCGGTGGTACCCCATGACCAGCTCTTGGCTGAAGTAGAGCGATACTGCGCTCTGATAAAGAACAACAGCCCAGTCATACTACAACTCCAAAAACTGACTTTCAACGAAATTGGAGACTATTCTTCCAGCAACAGATCGCCAGCAGAACAGTTCATACCAGATTACAACGAATCTGAAGAGGCCGAAGAAAGACGTCTGGCTTTCTTGGAGAGACGCCCAATAGACCCTAGCAAGAACTTACCGTTTGTGAAAATCGATCCATCAGATCGCCAAGACACGAACCAGAAATATTTGTAAAAGACTTTTACTAATATACGCCACCTAATCAAGTAGCATGGAGGAAGTAATTGGCAACTAGTTCAGAAACATCTATCAACATAAATCTAGCATTCCCAAAAGCAGGAGTAACCTTCGCAGTGGAATGTGCGCCACCAGATAAAGATTCAGGCAACGATTCGCACTCATTTAAAATAACTGCAACCAGCACTGAAAATTCTTCCGCACTTGCTTTCACAGAAGACACTTCTCCACAATTGGCAGACTGGATAAAAGGTTATGCCAGATGGCTAGTGAGAGCGAACGTAACAGCCAGTTTTTCTGACCAAGGCATTAATGGTACGTTCCGCAGCGGTTTATCTCCAGAGCAAGTTCTTTCAAGTGTAAATGATGCCTGTGACATGATCCGACAAAGATTTGATCACTACGAATCTAGCGTGCTAACTTAAACATTTTTCCATAGAAACACTCAATACTGTGGCGCCTTATGGCGCCACGTTATGACTTTTAGTTCTTACGGAAACCTTGAGGCAATCCCATCTGATCATCCTGATGGACCCTAGCAGTAACGCAAGGCCATGCTTGCCCACCTATATGCTCCCAAGATTCTCCACTAAGCCAGGCAAACATTTTAGCTTGATCTACGCCAAACATTGGTCTATCACCTGGCTGCATCCATGAAAAACCAAAATCTTTGTCCACAACCCAGTCACGTTTGGGTTCAGTTGTTCTCCAGTAGTTATATTTAAGATTGTCACGGATTCCTTTGTAGGTGCTGTTACTCCTGCGATGTATTATAGAGTAAGTTGTAAGCACTATAGATCCTGGTGGAGATTCCATTAGCTTGGAGGTCTTCAGGCTTTTGATCCTACCAAGCATAGCTGCTCTTGCTGGAGACATATGAGTTCCCGGCACAAGCTCCGTGGGTCCCATTTCCTTAGTGGCCCCGCTGGGGTAATAAAATACTTGTAGATAGTTTAGCTCATGAGTGATGATTGATCCTGAATCTGGATGCCAAGTCTGAGGCGGTGTTGGCCCATTTGTACGGTGGCTGCTTATCATATTGGGCAGATAGAAATCTCTACCCAGCAATGACCTCACTGCACCAGCTGCAGATGAGTTCTTAATAACTCCATCAATGAACCAGTCTTCGTCTAGAATCTCAACCGGTTCCGGAGATTCAGAATGTGCGTCCATATAATCACGTGTTTGTTGGTTGACTTTTTCAGAGACAACCGAGGGCAGAGCAATATAACCATTTCTGCAAAAATCCATTACCTGCTGATCATCCAAAGTGGGTTTGCAATCGTACTTGTCCAAGCGTATCTCCTTATTTTTCTAGGATAAACTCACAGCCTAAGCTGATATTGAATGGATCTTGGTATAAAAGACACAGTTCAGGAAATTTGACCACCCTCCAACCATCTTGGATAGCCTCCAAAACATTAGTGTACGGCCAATCCTTCGGATCCTCAGGAGGTAATTTTATCTCACCGTTCTCAACCGTAGACATACCTATTACATCTGAATCCACTGATGAACTATCAGTTTGAAGATACAATAATTTCTGCATTTAAGATCACTGTCTCCCATGGTTGTTAACACTCTTAAGCTATTCGGACAATGTAATAATTGGAAATATAACACACTAATACAGTGTCTTCTACGATCGGAATTTGTGTTGTTTAACGCAAGTGTTTTATCTGGAACACTTCAAGATTTCCAGTGTTCAATTCAATGGACGCTTTCGAATATATGCGAACAAAACAAAAGGTATACTCCAGAATAAACCACCCACTGCACCTAACAGACCTAATATTGACACAAACATCAAGTCCGGATCAGGCCCTCCAAACAAAGGCCCTAAAACTGGAACCAAAAAAGTCAAATAACAAACCGTGATCAACATCAGCCGTTTGAGAGAAAATACCTTAGCCATTATAAATCCAATTACCGCAGGTGTTCCTAAAAATACTACCAAAAATTCAATTAGTGACAAAACGTCGTCGAGAGAAAATAGCAGGATCAGAACGAAGGACGCCAAACTAGTAACAAACCCGGATATCCCACCTATACTCCAACCCTTAAAAGCTGATTTCGCAACATCATTACCCATATAGTTGATCCTTAACTGTCAACAATGCTTACCTCGGATCAACATTTATGATCCTAAGATAGAGCAGTTATTATTCCCTGGCTGATTTTTGCCAAAATCAAAAGACTATATGACAAATTAACAATCTGAAACACAGTTTACTAAATAGCTGTATTTTAGATAACGATCTCAATTGTAACTCGAATGATTTTATATTGAGAATTCATATGCAGGTATCAAGTGATCACTAACTACTGAGATAAGATGGTCTTTTGACTATATTGCCAGTCAGTACATTGAACAGATCAAGTTGGCTTAAATACCATCAAATAAGTCAATCCTAAAACTATTAATGTCATTACCCCATATTCAATCGTAACATTGATATCTTCAACACCCTGAAGTTTAGCATTCCTTATCTTTCTTCTCAGGAATAACTCATTTATCAAGACTAATGCAATAAGCATAGGGTAGGTGAGTATGATCCAGGTAGATGAATGACTGTAGTTAACTGAATTGATTAGCACATTACCAGTAATCAACATTACCAAACTCATCATTGGCAATAAAATCATATTAATTCTTAATAACTTTGATGACACTCCAATGACACGAACAAAACACCCGTGCAAAACTACATATGAGACAACAAAGGATGCAACTATGTGTAGAAATAAGCTAAATTCATACATTTTTCTATAGAACTCTAATCATAATTAACCCACTGAGCTAAGATCCGGTCAGATCCTAGTTAAATTGATAATATTTGCTGGATTAATTATTGAATTCTATCATATGCTGAGATTTAAATATTATTGACCATATAGACTAAAAGATATGTTTGTTAATCATCAGTAATTTGTAGAAATTGATGGACAAGTATTGGGCATATTAATCTCTATAATCCCGTTGTTATCAGACATCTAGTGCAATCCGCAGTATTACAAATTCAGTCAGAACAGGTCACTTGTGCAGGGTTGCCTGTTTTCACATTTCAGCGTTCCAAACTGAGCGGTATTGTCCACTGGACAATAAAATCTATGATGCTTAGGTTCATGCCATCTGTTGCATGGCGGCTTTTTACATACCATCGCTCTCTCCTATCAACTCCAGGGAAACTTAACTTAACTACGGAAAATTAACGCTCGCGATCAAATTTGACGAATTCCAATGTTTCTATAGATTATGGAGACGTATTGACTACTTGGTGTACACTCATCGGTGATAGGACGTTTTATTGGTGGTTATGTAGAGTAGAAAGGAAAAGATCATGAAACTATCTAGATCGTTGTTATTACTGCTATCAACAGTAGTTATAACCTTTAGCGCCATCGGGTGTATCGGTGGTAGCGAAACGGTGAAAATCGGTCTATTAAGCCCACAGACTGGACCGATAGCACAATATGCTCCAGGCTTTGAAGATGCGGCTAATGTGGCTATCGACGAGCTTAACAAAACTCATGAAGGAGATTTTGTTTTCGAATTGATTGTCGGGGATTCTGGATGTGACGGCACCCAAGCAGGAACAGCAGCCCAAACTCTCATTGACAGCGGAGTATCTGCAATAGTTGGGGCTGCTTGTTCTGGTGCAACCCTCGGTGCAATTGCAGTTGCTGCTCCGGCGGGAGTGCCAATGGTGTCATACGCCAGCACCTCCCCCGGCATTACTACAGCAGATGATAATGGATACCTCTTTAGAGTGGTTCCAAGTGATGCCCAGCAAGCAATTGCTCTAGCAGCAGTAGCATCTGCGGCCGGTGCCAATAATCCAGCAGTACTTTATATGACCAATGACTATGGTGCAGGACTTGGGGACAACTTTGCATCTAACTGGTCTGGTAGCGTATGCACCCAAGTTGGATACGATCCAACAGAAGGTTCTTATGATTCCTCATCATTGGCTCAATCCGTAATCGACGGAGGATGTGATTCTGTTCTATTGATGTCTTATGCAACAGATGGAGCGGCTATCATGGAAGCTCTGTCTGCGCAGGGATTTAAAGGGAGCATGATTGGTGCTGATGGACTTGCAGACGCCGCCTTCACAGAATCGTTCACTGACGTTTCAGCTGTAGACGGCTTGATAGCAACTAGGCCTCGCCCAGGAGAAGAATCTAGCGTGAGAACCAGCTTCGAGAACGCGTACACTGCTGCCGGCGGTGCTGACGGAGCAATTTATACCGGAGAGACATACGATGCAATCAAGATTTTAGCGGCGTCTGTTGTCTCTGAACCTGACGGTAGCTTAGTAGCTTCTCTTATGAAGACTGGTGTTAATTACGTTGGTGCAAGTGGCACACATACGTTTGACTCAAACGGAGATGTTGCCGGTACCGGTTACGAGGTCTGTGAATTTAATGGGACTAACTTCTCTTGTCCTAGGACCTGGACTGCAGATTTCGGAATAGAATCTGGCCCATAACCAGTACAATAACTAACACCTAGCACAATCAAAATTTTGCCCTTAGAACTGGCTGGCAGTTAATACGAACCTCGCTGCTGGCCAGTTCAGTTAACCAACGATAAAAGCACATAATGCGGAGGGCGGAGGGTCCAGCTTGAACAGACGAATTTGCCTTTGAACGCTACACGGCAACGCTGGATGCTTATGACTGCATGGCAACGCCAGATTATCTTGTGTGTAGTCCTACTGTTCGACGCATATTTAGGGCTGATTCATAACACAGGCATAATTGCCTCTTCGGGCTTATTCAAAGGCGAGATAAAGTGGCTGGCCTCGTCAATCGAAATGATGACAGGTGGCATAATCCTAGTCCGCATTGCGCTGGGCCGCGCAAGTCCGCGATGGAGAAGCGCTGTAATTGTATTTACCCCTATCCTAGTAGTGTTAATTGGTTTTGTTGTACTCCACACCGTGTTGACTGGACTAGGCAGATCAGCAACATTCAATTTCAATCTCTCTTCTATAGGAGCCAGTGGCCTATATTGGGCTGCAGTATATCTCAGCATAGCCATAGGCCTAACACTCACATACAAAGTTCAACGTTTTGCCAATTTTGCTCAAGCAGAAATGATGCTCTTTGGAGCTTACGTGGCGCTCACATTAATGTGGTCCGATAGGTTTTTCCCTATTTCAAATGCTCCCAAAGACGGAATCCTAAATTGGGAATTGATGATTTGGTCAGCTATCAGTGCTTTTGTGATAACTGGCCTTGTCGGTTTAATTATTGACAGAGTAGTTTACAGGCGATTCCGAAACAGAATGGTAACACCACAAATAATGATGATCGCTTCGCTTGGAGTCTCAATGGTACTCCGCGCATTACTGTATTTGAGGTTTAGTGCTAGCACTCACAGGTTCGTACCAGACCGTGATTGGAGACTCACCACATCAATAGTTGAGATTCCTACACAGCAATTGGAATTAAATATTGGAGACCGTATTAACGTTCCTCTAATGGACTTGGCTGCTAACGTCAACCCGTATGGATTCGCTTACTCAAAAATAGCTCTTGTCGCCGGTATATTTGGCATAGTCATGCTGGTGTTATTTCTTTTGCATCGAACCAGTCTTGGCAGGCAGATGAGAGCGGTCTCTGATAATTCGGATCTTGCCGCATCTAGCGGTATTCATGTGGAACGTGTACATGGTAGTACAGCCTTCCTTTCATCAGGAATCGCTGGCTTCGGTGGAGCGTTGCTCGCGGCAATCTTACCGGTAAATCCTGAACTTGGTCTCTCATTACTGTTACCGGCATTTGCAGTCATCGTTCTCGGCACAATTGGCTCTATGCCTGGTGTGATTATTGGAGCATTGATTGTGGGTCTTTTACGCGCTGTATCAGAGCCAGTGTTAATAGGTGCAGGAAATGCTCTGGATCGGCCTACTGCTAGCGGTTTCGCTGAAGTTACTCCTTTCATATTCCTCATAGGATTACTACTTTTAGCCCCTCAAGGAATTGGATCTGCGATTCAGAATTGGAATATCGAACGTATTAGGAAAAGACGCTTGTCACAAAGGTCGAAGGGCCTATTTCAAGTAATTAAGGTTGCCTTGGTACTCAGTACTCTATCCAAAATTGTATCTACAGGCTCTAATTTTATTTACGGTTGCAACGAATTTAAAGATATGGCAACTGAGTCGATAAGGAATTTTATCAAAAGAACATCGGGATTCACTGCTACTTATCTATCCTTGCTATCTGTAATTGGAACCTCGCCTATCGCCAAGAGACCAACACTTCTCTCCAAACTGAGTATTCACCCGAGTAATTGGATAAGAGTGAATCGACAAACAGAGCGCGGCTCGTGGACAGCATTCGTGATTCTTTTTCTAGTATTGGTTGTGGTGGTTTGGCTTCTCCCAAGTGTTAGCAATCTTACTAAAGTACTTCAAGTATCTCGCATTATTACCCTAGTGGCTATTTTTGGATTGGCTTGTTTCTCACTCAATCTGCATACAGGATTGACAGGTATGACCAATTTTGGAGTGATTTTCTTCGTTGGAATCGGGGCCGTGACTGTAGGTTTACTCTCCGCTCCTGTAGCAACGAATGGATATGGTTGGAATCCATGGATGGCTACAATATTTGCTGTAGGACTATCCGCAATAATCGGCTGGTTACTAGCGTACCCGACCGCAAGGCTACGCATGGATTATTTCGCAATCGTAACAATTTCACTTGGTGAAATGCTTAGAATTTCTCTCCAGGCTGAACCATTGCTCCGTGCCGGTACCAGCACATCCGCTATGGGCATTTCTCAATTTTCTAGACCGTTGCAAGATTGGTGGAAGAGCGGACCATCAGATACTGTGGGGAGTTTGCTTGGTCTCCATGTAGCAGCACCATATGTCGCACTTCTGGCTGTTATGGCGACGTTGTCTGTCATTGTAGTCTGGTTTCTGCTCAATACCGTACTAGCATCACCGTGGGGACGTATCCTACGTTCAATCAGAGATGACGAAGTAGTCAGCCAGCATCACGGTCACAACATTCTAACTCACAAGGCGGCCAGTCTAGCACTTGGAGCCGCTGTAGCAGCACTTGCTGGAGCTCTTTGGGCATGGCTGAATACGAACGTTTGGCCCGATTTCATGAACCCTGTCCGCACCACATTCTTAATATGGGCTGCTTTTATAGTTGGAGGCAGAGGCAACAATAGGGGAATGATTATAGGTGCATTTTTGATAGTTATAGTGGAATTCGTCTTCAACGTCATGGTCATATCAAGAGGCGCCACAAGCTTGCCATTTCACAGTGTGACTGCATATCTAGATAGCGCATTTTCTTGGTTGGTGGTAAATATTGGTGGAATTATCTGGTCGGCTAGATCAATCACTGAGATATTCCCGAGGGGCGATGTTATATTGTCTCTTCCTCATCTGAAATTGGCGCTAGTAGGAATTGTGATCGTCGGAGCCTTGCTTTTGTCGTCAAAAGGTTTGCTCCCCGAAGTTCCAGGCCGGCCGAAACGACCATCAAGTCTGTCCAAAAACTTGGATAATTAAGAAAGTTCTCAAATTATTATGACACAGCCAGCACTACGTGTAACAGATCTATCAAAGGATTTCGGTGGACTAAGGGCCGTAGATCAAGTTTCGTTTGAGATCCAAGAGGGAGAACTTGTGGGCCTTATAGGTCCTAATGGGTGCGGGAAAACAACCACTTTCAACTGTATTTCTGGACTATTAGAAATGAGTTCTGGAGAAGTCGAAATCCTTGGACAATGTTCAACTGGTATGCGGCCTGACCAAATACAACGATTGGGATTAACCCGAACGTTTCAAAACACATGGCTATGGCGAGATATGACCGTGATCGAAAATCTTCTTGTTCCTCCTCGTCATCAGTTCGATCCTAGTCCACTGCTTGCGTTGCTACGTCCTAGTTCAAGAAAAGCGGAAACCGAGCGACTTACAGAAGCTTATAAAGTACTAGATTTACTTGAAATATCACATATAGCCCATCATCTTGCCAGTGAACTTTCAGGAGGACAGAGTAAACTAGTAGACATTGGGCGAGCTCTCATGAGTTCCCCGAACTTCCTGTTGCTTGACGAGCCAGTTGCTGGAGTTGCAGGACCCCTTGCAGAGAGAATTTTTCACAACCTCCGTGGACTCACATTGGACAAAGGGATCGGAATGTTGGTTATTGAACACAATATGGATTTTATTCTCCGCAGGGACGTTGACAGGATCATAGTTATGGACTCAGGGCGAATTTTGATGGAAGGTAGTCCAGAAGAAATCAAGCAAAGCAGGGACGTCATTGAAGCCTATTTAGGTAACGCGGGACAATCGAAAGAATGAATACAGTGCTAGAGGTTAGAGACCTAGAAGGTGGTTATACGAATGTTCAAATATTGAACGGAATTGACCTGTACGTTAACCAAGGTGAGTTCATTACAATAATCGGACCAAACGGATGCGGGAAATCGACTTTCCTAAAGGTACTCTTTGGTCTAGCCACATATAAAAAGGGTTCTGTTTTGCACAATAGTGCAGATGTGTCTGGATGGCGCACTGATAGGTTGGTTGATCGAGGGATAGCGTATGTACCTCAAGTAGATAACGTGTTTCCTTCCTTATCAGTTCGTGAAAATATGCAGATGGGTGGAATCAAATTAACACCTAAAACTCTCACCACTCACATCAACAGAGCTTGCAAAATGTTTCCAGATTTAGAACCTCGAATGAACGATCTTGCTGCCTCCTTATCCGGGGGAGAAAGACAAATGCTGGCGATATCACGCGCTCTTATTTCAAATCCTACTTTCTTGCTGTTGGACGAACCAACAGCTGCACTCTCGCCCAAATATCAACAGGAGATTCTGGCAAATATAGATGCATTACGTAGTGAAGGAATCACTCTGCTATTAGTCGAGCAAAATGCGAAACTATCTCTTGAACTATCAGATCGTGGATACATTTTTGCCGGTGGAAAAGTCGTACATAGTGATACTGCGGAAAATATCCTCAATGATCCTAATATTGGTAAATATTTTCTGGGATTAAGCACATAATCTTAGTATATAAATCAGGTCTTGAAGTCGCTCAAACTACATCCCGATTAATAAAAATACGGCGAGTTAGGTTTCCCTAGTATCAAATTATTCTCTGTACCACTTCCGCAAGTAGATAAACAGCGATCAAGATAAGAAAACTACCGCTAATCATGCTTATAAATTTAGCTCTATTTTCAAAAATCCCAATAATTTCAGATCCCGTTAACATCAAAGCCACCCCGACATACCAAAGTGCATCGATCACGGCTGCGGTGACTCCCATTACCACTATTTCAGATCGGCCTGACTCCGAACTGACAATATGACTGAAAATCGCCAGAAAAAACAAAGCAATTTTGGGATTAAATAAGGATATTAGAAACCCTTCACTAACGCCTCTAAACAGTGATTGAACATTTGTATTATCCAAATTTTTCTGCTGTACTAAAGTCCAGTCTCCAACCATCAATGTGCGAAACCCTATATACCCAATAAGACATGCTCCCAATGTTTGGGATACCAGCAATGTACTTGAATTATCCACCATGATTTTTTCTATACCAGCCGCCGTCATAAAAGCCCACAGGCCTATACCAACTCCATGCCCTACACCAGTAGCAACACCGTACGATCTACCTCTAACCAACGCATTGCTTGCAACCAGAGCAAAGCTTGGCCCAGGTGAAATCGCTCCTAGAAAACAAATAGCTGCAAGTTTGAACCAATCATCAAAATCCATAAATCATGATCCTGTTCAATATACTCCCAGTTCTAAAGTATCTACATATGTGAAAAACTATCGCACCTGTAAGAAATAGATATGCCAGTTGTCTCATATGGCAATTGAAAGAAAGCTGTTTTTGATAATAAGATACCAAACAGTAATTTATGAAAATAGCCTGATTTCTTATTTAAACATGGTGGGCCAGCGTGGACTCGAACCACGGACCTCAGTCTTATCAGGACTGCGCTCTAACCGACTGAGCTACTGGCCCTCATCGTTAGTTTGACTCTGTTATAAATTATACACGAAAAACCAAGATACATCGGCTCAATTAGAACAAATATATCTTTGCTCACAAATCAGTTGAGCAATCATACAACGATTGTTACAATTGACCACCCAGAGTAATGCAATGCGGGTGTAACTCAGTGGCAGAGTGTCTGCTTCCCAAGCAGGATGTCGTGGGTTCGAATCCCATCACCCGCTCCAAAATTAATTGGATTAT